>JBGRPZ010000053.1:0-29288 GCA_041725915.1 Hyphomicrobiales bacterium
AGGCTTTTGATCTTTAAGTTAATGATTGTATGAAATGAAGAAAAAACGAGTGTTTTTATTTTAAAGTAGTTTGATATGAAAAGGTGAAGTATGATTAGTCAAAGAACTTATTTATGATACTTTTCCCTAATGCCTATTTACTTATTTTGTATGTTTTCTTGTCGTAAATCAGATATAGAGTACTTCAGGTATTTTTTGTTTTATTTTATCCGATTTTTTAAATCACTTCATAATATTCGACTATTTGCAGTTCAGTATATCTGAATATAGATAGCATTCTTATCAAAGTGATTAAGTTTTAGTGTCAGTTGAAAATAAAAGGATTCATTTTTATATTTTTGCGACATATAAAACTTAGAGTCTAATCCAGTTTAGATATAACAAAATCAAAAGAATATAAACATTGGCAAAAGATAAGAAGGTGGCCGAAACGCCCTTGATGAAGCAGTATAATACAATAAAGGCAAGATATCCAGATGCATTATTGTTATTTAGAGTTGGTGATTTTTATGAAACATTTGGACAAGATGCTATTACAGCTAGTAATATATTGGGGATTGTTCTTACAAAGAGAGCAAATGGAGCAGCTGCATACATAGATCTTGCTGGCTTTCCTCATCATTCACTAGATACTTATCTACCTAAATTAGTACGTGCTGGTCAACGTGTAGCCATCTGTGATCAACTTGAAGATCCAAAGTTAACCAAGAAGATTGTAAAGCGCGGAGTTACTGAGCTAGTGACACCGGGAGTTTCATATAATGATAAAGTATTAGAACAAAAAGAAAACAACTTTCTTGCTAGTGTTCATTTGAATGGATCTGCTTCCGGAGTTTCCTTTCTTGATATTTCTACTGGAGAGTTTTTTGTTGCAGAGGGATCAACAGAGTATCTTGATAAGCTTTTACAGAGTCTTAGCCCAAGTGAAGTTATTATTCAGAGAAATGAGAAAAAGCGGTTTGTAGAATCTTTTGGTGATAAGTATTATATAGCCACGTTTGAGGATTGGGTTTTTACTACTGACTTTGCTGATGATATATTATTGAAGCATTTTGCTGTTAACTCCTTTAAAGGTTTTGGAATTGAGAACCTGAAGAATGCTATTATTGCAGCTGGTGCAGCAATGCATTATCTGTCAGAAACACATCACCACCAGACTTCTCATATTTCAAAGATAAGCCGAATTGAAGAGGATAAATATGTATGGCTGGATCGTTTTACAATCAGAAATTTGGAATTGATTAATTCGACTGCTGAGGGTGGTGTTTCTTTATTGAAGGTGATTGATAAAACCAATTCTCCTATGGGTGGTAGGATGTTGAAGCGTTGGATAACGATGCCTTTAAAAGAGAAACACAGAATAGATGAGCGATTAGATATTGTAGAGTATTTAACCTCTAATGATGGATTATCAGATAACTTAAGCATTTGTCTGAAGAATATAGGAGATATTGAAAGACTTATATCAAAGGCTGCTGTTGGGCGAATTAATCCAAGAGAAATAGTTCAGGTGCGAAAAGGGCTTGATGTAATTGAAGAGATTAAAGGTTTATTGGAAAATAGCCAGAATCAATCTCTACGAAGAGTTGCAGAGCAATTGAATTTCTGTCCAATTATAAGAGACCGCTTGAAGAAAGAAATTCAGGATGACCCTCCAATGCTATTGAATAAAGGTAATGTTATTGCTGATGGTGTTAGTAGAGAACTTGATGAACTTAGATCTTTGGCCTTCTCAGGCAAAGACTATCTTGTACAGATCAGAGATAGAGAGATAAAGAATACAGGTATCCCAAGTTTGAAGATTTCATATAATAATGTATTCGGTTATTATCTTGAGGTTACCAATACTCATAAGGATAAAGTGCCTGATACATGGCATAGAAAACAAACTCTTACAAACTCTGAAAGATATATTACAGAAGAACTTAAGGAGTATGAACAGAAGATATTAGGAGCAGAAGAAAAGATACAAGTGCTGGAGCAAAAGATATTCACTGGACTTGTTGTGGCTTTATCTGAATATGTAAGTCAGGTTCTATTGAATGGTCAGCTTATTGGTCGCCTTGATGTATTACATTCCTTTGCTAAAATCTCTTCTACACATAATTATAACAGGCCTCAGCTTAGTGACAGCTATAGGATTGATATAAAGAATGGACGACATCCAGTTATTGAACAACAATTGTCTCATGAAGAGGAATATATTGCAAATGATGTTGCTCTTGATCCTGAGAACCAACAGATCATTATTCTTACAGGTCCTAATATGTCTGGAAAGTCTGCTTTATTGAGGCAAACAGCTTTGATTGTTCTTATGGCTCAGATGGGTTGCTTTGTTCCTGCTGATAGTGCTGAAATTGGTCTTGTAGATAAGGTGTTTACCAGAGTTGGAGCTTCTGACAATATATCTTCAGGGGAATCAACTTTTATGGTTGAGATGAACGAAACAGCAAGTATCCTCAATAATGTAAGTGAAAGAAGTCTTATTCTCCTTGATGAAATAGGGCGTGGAACTAGTACATATGATGGTATTTCTATAGCATGGGCAATTACAGAATACTTGCACGAACATCCTCAACATAAGGCAAAGGTGCTTTTTGCTACTCACTATCATGAATTGAATGATATGAGTAATACTTTCAAGAACATTAAGAATTATCATATTGCTGTAAAGGATACAGGTAATAAAGTGATATTTCTAAGGAAGATAAAAGAGGGGGGTAGTGAACATAGTTTTGGAATACATGTCGCAAAGATGGCAGGGATGCCTCCACAAGTGTTAAGCAGAGCAAATGAGATCCTTGCATATCTTGAGGATACTCATGGGAATGAGAATATCAATAAGTCCAATACTCCTACAAAAACAAGTACTGATGATAATTATCAGCTTAGTTTTATTCAGTTGGATGATCCTTTATTGCAACAGATAAAAGAGGATATACTAAATACAGATGTAAATACATTGACTCCCGTTGAGGCATTAATGAAATTGAATGAGATAAAGAAGCTACTATCAAAGAAGTAGTAGTTAACCATATATTGATAATAAAGGCTGATAAGTATAATTTCACTTATCAGCCTTTATCTTATGGAAGCAATTTTATTTATGCAACCATACTTTAGAATAAGATATTATTTTATTGTAGGTAATTGAACTGGATAAGATAAGTTATAGCTCTTTAGATCTTTTTCTAGTTGATCCATCTTTTCTTTAAGTGCTTTTGTTTCCTTTATGACCTCATTAAATCCAGCCTTTAGGACTCTTACCCCTTCTTTTTCGGTTTGTGTGATAGCAGCAGTACTCATCCAATGAGTTCTTATAACATATTGGAATCTGCTACTTAGTGGCATTTTTTCCGGAGGAACTTCTTCCCAACTAGCTCTTGCAGGAGTACCATTAAGCTTGAATAGAATAGCGTCTAATTCTACATTCAAAGCTTTGGCTTTATTTCCATACTCAAGAGGTGTATTTGTGGAATTTTGTATTGCCTGACGTAGATTTATAATATCCTTTTCCATCTTATCCAAATAACTATCAAGTGACATAAAATCTTTGTATATATCTGTAACTTGATCTTGGAATGCAACTAGCTTTGTTCTGTCTTCTATAGGTAGAGTAGTGTTCCTCAATACCTGAGCACGGAATGACTGAGGGCCTGCAAGATGTTTAATCTCTCCATTATGATCCATATACATATCAACAGTATATTCACCAGGTAAAGCAAGGAAGCCTTTTCTGTCTTTAGATATAGGGTTATATGTTTTGACTTTTGTATTAGAAGGTCTTGCATAGGTTAAGTCCCATACCATTTTGTTAAGTCCTTTAGAAGGCTTCTTGTACATGCGACGAACAACTTTACCATCTTTATTCTTAATCTCAAAGATCAAGTATGGAGCTACTTCTTGTTTCTCTTCCATCAACATTTCAGTAGTTGGTTGAGGTATAGGCTTACTTTCCTTGAATAACTTCTTTTCTTTCTTGAGTCTGATCTGCTTTTTAGTCTTTGGAACTTCAGGAATATAATAAGTGAATACAGCACCAAAGTCAGGATTAGGAGCATGCCATACAGTACTACCTTCTCCATAGCGTGCAGATGATTGTATATACATCAATGCATCAGGAATTTCATAAAGCTTAGCTTTCTTTTCTTTTACCATCTTTGGAGTTATATCTCTCAAAGCAGCATAGTTATCTATGATATAGAAACCTCTACCAAAGGTAGCAGCAACAAGATCACATTCTTCTTCATGAATAGCAAAGTCACGAACAGCAACATCAGGAATACCATTTCTAAGCTTAACCCAATGGTTTCCGCCATCATTACTATAGAAAGCGTTGAATTCAGTACCTACAAATAAAAGCTTAGGCATTTTGAAATCCTGAATGATTGTATGTACAGAACCATTTTTTGGTAAGTTAGAGGAAATAGAAGTCCATGAACGACCTTTATCAGTACTTTTCAGCACATAAGGCTTAAAGTCATCAGACTTAAGGTTGTTAAATGTTACATATACTATATTCTCATCAAATCTGTCAGCACGAACACAACTTACATAAGTATATTTAGGAACTAATGGGAAGTTATCAGCTTTGCGCCATGTCTTACCACCATCTTCAGTGATTTGTACTAGTCCATCATCAGTACCAACATATAAGAGATCTTCTTTTACAGGAGACTCATCCATAGCAACAATAGTTCCCCACTGAGAAGTAGATACATCTTTTGAAACTGCATTTGAAGGCCAGTATTTACCCATCATCTTGAACTTGTTTCTATCTTCATTACGAGTAAGATCTTCACTGATTCTTGTCCAGCTGTTTCCTCTGTCATCACTACGGAAAACTTTGTTTGCAGCAATATAAAGTCTTTCATTATTATGAGAACTTAAGAACATAGGAGCATCCCAATTCCAGCGATGAGTAAGTTCGTTTTCTTCAGGTTGAGGTTTTATAAACAAGTTTTCTTTAGACTTACGGTCATATCTGTAAACATTACCATATTGATATTCTGAATATACAATATCAGGGTTCTTAGGATCGATAGCTTGCCAGAAACCATCACCACCAAGAGTAACATTATAATCAGAAAGTGTAGCACCATCTTTACTTATAACTGCATTAGGTCCACCAAAGCTATTATTATCCTGAGTTCCTCCATATACATAATAGAAAGGCTTGGTGTTATCAACAGCGACACGGTAGAATTGTGTTACAGGTAATGTAGATTTATAGATATAAGTCTTACCAAAGTCGTAAGTTTCATATATACCACCATCACCACCAATCATAAAATGTTCTGTATTCTTTGGGTCAACCCACATTGCATGATCATCAACATGTCTTTTTGTAAGAGAAAGACTTTTCCATGTCTTACCACCATCTTCAGTATACATGGAAACTGTCTCCATTGAATATACTTTATTTACATCAATAGGGTCACAATAAATCACATTATAGTATTGGCCTGATGCATAATGATCACTCATCTTCTTGAATGAAGCACCTCGGTCTGTAGATCTGAAAAAGCCACCTTTACCTTCTTCAGCTTCAATAATGATATACACATACTCAGGGTTTACAGGAGATATTGCTATTCCCATACCACCAAGCCAACCAGAAGGAATGCCGTTAGTCACTTTATCCCAGTTTTCTCCTCCATCTGTAGAACGATAAACTGCTGATTCAGGACCACCACCAATCTTGCCGAAGCTTCTTCTTCTTCTTTGTTCTGCAGTGGCAAACATTACCTTTGGATTGCCAGGCATCATAACTACATTGTTGATACCTGTATTCTCACTTATCTTTAATACTCTTTTCCATGTTTTACCACCATCTTCGGTTTTATATAGACCTCTATCACCACCGGGTCCCCATACAGAACCTTCTGCAGCAACAAAGACAACATCTGTATTACATGGATGAATAGCAATCATTCCGATCTGACGAGACTCTTTAAGTCCCATATTCTTCCATGTCTTACCACCGTCTTCAGTCTTATAAACACCATTACCATATCCTAAAGCTCTTTGGTGGTTTCTTTCACCTGTACCAGCCCAAACAACATTGGTATTCTTTGGATCCATCGTCAAACAACCAATAGAATATGCACCATAATGATCAAATATAGGCTCGTATGTTGTTCCATTATTTACTGTTTTCCATATGTTTCCTGATGCAACAGCAACATAATATTCAGCAGGATTATTAGGGTTGACAGCAAAGTCTGCTATTCGTCCTGAGGTCATTGCAGGGCCAATACCTCTCCATTTGACAGATTTGAGTAAAGAAGGGTTTATAGTGTCGTGTTTTACACTCTTCTTTTTTGCAATGGCAGGGAGTGAGAAAAGGATAACTGCCATTAGTGTGGGTATAAAAAATCTTAATTTCATATTATATAGGGTTAATAAGTAAAAAAATCGACTCATAAAGGTAATAAAGCTATTGAAAAGAGACTGATAAAGGTGGCTTTATTACACATTCTTTAACATTTGTTGATGTGGTTTCAGGGGATATACACACAATCCAGTAAGGGGAAATAAATCAGCATTATGATACTTATTGGCAATAAGAAAGGCCATCTACTTGTTGTAGATAGCCTTTTTATATTGTCTTATTTTGATTTTGTTCGGAATGTCTTAAAACTTAATTGTTTTGCTTTCTGTAAGCAACGCCTAACTTGTATACAGAACGGAGAATATTGAATGTTACTATGGTTAGCATCATATATGACAAAGCATTTACATACCAATTATCATAACTCAGGTTTAGAATATTTAATAGCCATAAAGCACCTGCTGTTAATAAATTACCAACTAAACTAAGTATTGCCTTTTTCATATTATATAGGTTAATAAGTAAAGTTTTGAGACTTATGAAGGTAATAAAATCATTGAAGAGAAAAGGCCATCTACACCAAATAGACAGCCTTTTCATATTATTAGGATCAAAAACTACTTAAGTTTTATTTAATAGTACAACCAATTGCTTTTGTCTCCATAGGTCTAAAAGCCTGATTGTTGAGTAATGCATTTACTGCATTTGCAGTATAACGCACTTCGACTTTTTCGGGATGCTCAACATTATCATCAATAGCACCTGTATACTTCAATATATAGTCATCACCTTCTTTTTGGACAACATAGACTTCAGGAGTTTTTGTTGCTCCAAAGTCAGGATATACTTTCTGTCCATCATCATACAGATAAGGGAAGGTATAGCCTTTTTCTTCAGCAAGCTTGACCATATTGTCAAATGAATCTTCAGGATATTCCACAGGACTCATCGGACTTATAGTAATTACAGGGTATCCTTTATCCACAAATTCATCATTGAGCTTTATAATTCTATCTTCATAAAGCTTTACATAAGGGCAATGATTACATGTGAAAATGATGATAAAGCCTTTTGCATCAGGATAATCTTTCATTGATATATAGTTACCATCAACATTCTTCAGGTGAAAATCTTTCACTTTATCACCTACGTTATAGCCTTTGGCTTGTGTGGCAATAATACCAGTAACCATAAAAGCAATCAGGAACAATATCTTTTTCATTGGGTTTTGAGTTTTGAGTTTATAGTATTTTTTAATTCTTCATAAGTGAAGCTTTTTTCATAGAATGCTCTATTGTTTTTATTATAGATCAAAGTTGCAGGTATAGCACCTGTCCAGCTTTCACTTACTTTACTTATATATGTATTAGGGTTAGATTCGTTAAGAGCAATCACTTCAGATTGGATATTATTTTTCTCCACAAAAGGAACGACTCTTTTCTCTATTGCACTCTTGAAGTCAAGACTGACTAATAAGACTTTTACTTTCTCGTTTGCGTATTCCTTATTTATTCTTTCGAATGCAGGGAGCTCTTCAATACATGGTTTACACCATGTAGCCCAGAAATTTATAATGTAGGTAGTGTCATTGTCTTTATGCAATAAGGTGTTAAGATCATCAAATTTCAGAACTTTTATCTTATCTGAAGACTGAGCCTCCATGGTTAAAGGGGATAAAGAAACTACCAAAAAGAGAAGCAATATTTTACTCATAGCTGTTGGTATTATAAGTTAATAATATCAACCTTAGTATAATTTTTAGACAAAGTGTCTCTTTGGAAAACAGAATATAGATATAATATATTATAGAGGAAAAACAGTATTGAATACTCTTGTTTCTTTATAATTATGGCAATTATAATTGTATGTTTTGATATATCTAAGGTAATAACAAAAGAGATGTCTTGTAAGGAGATCAAAAAAGTCCGACATTTATGGGGAAGAAGTCCGACATTTATGGGGAAGAAGTCCGACATTTTGGGGAAGAAGTCCGACATTTTGGGGAAGAAGTCCGACATTTTGGGGAAGAAGTCCGACATTTTGGGGAAGAAGTCCGACATTTAGGGGGAAGAAGTCCGATATTTTGAGGAAGAAGTCCGATATTTTGGGGAAGAAGTCAAATGTAAGTAGATTATAATGTGTTTATGGGAGAGATAATTAAGGATATAAAAAAAGAGGCTGCAAGAAAATGCAACCTCTATATTTTGTGTAAGCAGATAAGGGATTAGATGATATTCCCAAATTGCCCGATAAATCTCATATCATTTTCAAAGAAAAGACGTAGATCTTTCACTTGATATTTAAGCATAGTGATTCTCTCAACACCCATACCAAATGCAAAGCCTGTATATTTCTTGCTGTCAATGCCACAGTTCTCCAATACATTTGGATCAACCATACCACAACCTAAGATCTCAACCCAGCCAGAACCTTTACAGATGTTACAACCTTTACCACCACAGATATTACAGCTAATATCCATTTCAGCACTAGGTTCAGTAAAAGGGAAATATGAAGGGCGGAATCTTACTTCTGTGTCTTTGCCGAATGTCTCTGTAGCAAAGTAGTAAAGAGTTTGCTTTAGGTCAGCAAAAGAAACATTAGTATCAATATATAAACCTTCAATTTGATGGAATATACAATGAGCTCTTGCAGAAATAGCCTCATTACGGAATACTCTACCAGGAGATATTGTACGGATTGGAGGTTGTGAATTCTCCATCACTCTAACCTGAACACTAGAAGTGTGAGTACGCAAAGCTATATCAGGGTCTTTTTCGATAAAGAATGTATCCTGCATATCACGAGCAGGGTGTTCTTCCGGGAAGTTAAGAGCAGTGAAGTTATGGAAATCGTCTTCAATTTCTGGTCCTTCAGACACATTGAAACCAATGCGTTTGAAAGTATCAACAATTTGATTCTTTACTACTGACAATGGATGACGAGAGCCATAATGCATAAAGTCAGCAGGGAGTGTCAGATCAATGCCAGACTTCGCATTGAGATTCTGATCCTCAAATGATTCTTTTAACTCGTTAAACTTATCCTGAGCCTTGTTTTTAAGTTGATTTAAAGCTTGTCCCATCTCCTTACGATCCTCAGGAGCTACGTTTTTAAACTGGGTAAACAAGTCTTGAATAATTCCTTTTTTACTTAAAAACTTTAATCTGAAATCCTCAAGTTGATCTTTGTTTTCAGGTTTAAAGGCTTCTATCTCTCTTAAAAGTTCGCTGACTTTCTCTTTCATCTTAATCTATATATATTACTCTAATACTTCAATAGTCATAGTTATTTCCTCTACAGGACGATCTCCTCTGGCAGTTTTTACGGCAGCAATTTTATCAACAACATCAAGTCCCATAATAACTTCACCAAAAACAGTATAGTCACCATCAAGATGAGGAGTACCACCCATAGTGCTATATATTTTCTTTTGTTCATCGTTGAAGGTAACACCTCTTGCAGCAGCCATTTGATCAAGCATAGTGCTGTTGAACTTTTGGCCTTGAACGATATAGAACTGTGATCCAGAAGACTTCTTTTCAGGGTTTACATAATCAGCTTGACGAGCAGCAGCTAAAGCACCTTTCTTATGAATGTGATTAGGAAGAATCTCAGCATCAATTTTATATCCTGGATCTAATCTACCGTCTTTGTTTTGTCCACCCTGGATCATAAAGTTATTGATTACTCTATGGAAAGGAGAACCATTAAACCAACCTTCTTTTACAAGCTTAAGGAAATTGTCTCTATGTTTAGGAGTGTCATTATACAGTTTTAAAGTAATGTCACCATAATTAGTGTGGATAACAATTACTGGTTCTGATTTTTCTTTATTATGCTTGTTATTTGCATCCATTGAACCAACAGTTAAAATAGATAATAATAAAATTGCTAAGATCTTCTTCATAATGTTTTTTATTGCAATGATAGTGAAAATTGAATTTCTTTAAAACTAAGGGCTATCATATTATGCTTAGATCATGGTAGAACGACCAAATTATAAAATATGGTATTTTATTATTATCTCATTCTTAGTTAATATAATTATAAGTTATTTTTTTCTAGATAACATGACCTACACAAAGGTTCATATGATTCTGTTTCGCCCAGCATCACTTGTTTTTCATTTGTTACTGTTCTGTTTGAATACTGGGCAAGAGCACCACATTCAATACATATAGCATGAACTTTAGTCACATACTCGGCAGCAGACATTAAAGCAGGCATAACTCCAAAGGGATTTCTTTGGAAGTCCATATCTAAACCAGCAACAACAACTCTGATTCCACGGTCAGCTAGCTTATTGACAACATCCAGCAGTCCTTCATCAAAGAATTGAGCTTCGTCTATTCCTATTACATCAACATCTTCAACATATAAAAGAATCTGTTCTGCACTTTCTACAGGAGTACTTTTTATAATATTTGAATCATGAGATACTACATCATCTTCATGGTATCTAGTATCGATTTTAGGTTTGAATATCTCCACTTTCTGTTTCGATATGCGTGCTCTTTTAAGTCTTCTTATCAACTCTTCTGTTTTTCCAGAAAACATAGAGCCACAAATGACTTCAATCCATCCACTCTTTTTTTTGCTTCTAATGTCTTTTTCGAGGAACATTCGTATAGGTTATTTTTTTATGAGTAAATATATTGACTTAGCTTAAAGTATTTATTAAGATTGCTATCAATAAAATACAAAAAAAAACCAGCAATACAACTGGTTTATCTACCTCAGGTAGAATTGTTTTTATAAATTTACGTTAAATTTATTCTGGTTGCAAAGTTAAAAGATTTCATGCTTACCGGAACCTTAACCACAAAAAAATAACTCATGGATCAATTCAGAATAAAAAGTAAGATAACTCATAATATCCAAAGTATTAGTGCTATTAATGATATAATGAATAAAGCAGGCAGAAAATCTTCTCATATAGAGATAGATCTTCTAATGGAAAAAGCGAGAGATTTATATGAATTACTCGTTCAGCTTAAAACAGATATCATTGATCAGGATATTATAGAACAACATAAATCAACCACACCTAAACCACAAGCTAAGAGCAATACTACTAAAAGTGACTATCCACAAAATAGAACTAATGTACAGGAGGAAGATAGTCATAAATGGATGACTAGAACTCCTATAGAAGAGGTTAAGATTCCTGAGAATAAAGAAAAACAAGAAGTAGTAAATCCTGCTCCTCCAAAGAGTCAACCAATTCCCAGACGTGAGACTTCTTATAATGAAGTTAAGCCAACTCCATCTTCTAACATTCCTCATAAAACAACTCAAGAGCGACCAACTGTACAAAAGCCTTCTCAAGAAGTAAGACCTCAATATAGCAATAGGGACTATAGTTCTGAGAGAAACACAAATACAACAAGGAATGTAGAAGAGCAAAGAAGGGTGCAAGGCCAACCAGATAAGCAGGCTAATCATTCATTGTTTGATAGGCAATCTGAAGTAAAGCAGTCTAACACAGAAGACAATGAAAGTAAAGTGATTCAAAGGAATTTTACTCCAAAGTACCCAGAAAATAATACTTACAAACAATTTAGACAGCCAGAGGCTAACAAGCAAGTTGAAGAGAAAAATGAGGAAGAACAAAACACTCATTTTGAATTAGAGAGTAAAGAGTCTATTGCTTCAATAGCTGATCGTTTCTTTCAACAAAAAGATAATAGTATTGCCGCGAAGTTTCAAAATGAATCTGTTAAAAGCTTGAAAACGGCAATAGGCCTTAATGAGAAATTCTTGTTTATCAGAGAGCTCTTCAATGGTAAGCCTAATGAATATGAAAAGTTTATTAGTGAGTTAGATGAGTTTATGAGCTATAATGGAGCTATGACTTATTTCTCAGAGATGAAAATTAGATATCAATGGCATACAGAGTCTGAAGCTGTTGTAAAGCTTGTTGAATTGATAGAAAACAAGTTTGGAGAGTAATTAATCGAACAACCAAGATAAAAAAAGCAGAGAAACATTAAAGCTTCTCTGCTTTTTTAATTCTTTTACCTTGCTCTAGAATGGCAAATCATCATCTTCAGCTGAAGAATTGTTTGGAGAATCATTTGTTTTTTCAGGCTTATCATTTATTGGAGCTGCAGGAGCTTGAGACGGATTTTCATTACTATCTTTTTTGCCACCTAGCATATTCATGTTAAGGCCTTCTATTTCGGTAGTGTATCTTTTATTTCCATCTTTATCTTCCCACTGACGTGTGCGAATTCTACCTTCTACATATAGCTGATCTCCTTTTCTTACATACTTTTCACAGATATCTGCCAGATTTCTCCACATAACAATACTGTGCCATTCTGTATGTTCGACTCTTTGACCTTCTTTGTTTTTATAAAACTCTGTAGTTGCCATTCTAAAGGTGGCTACTTTTGCACCACTTTCAAAGCTTTTTATTTCCGGATCGACACCAAGTCTGCCGATAAGAATTACTTTATTTACTGACATAGAAATTTATATTTATATTATTACTATTATATGACTTTATTATATGAAATGTTAACAGTTGATGATAAAATTGTGTATAACTTGTTTAACAGGTTTTTATATTGAGTTGATTTTTTATGAAGTTAATAAATTTAGTGTGAGGAAGTGATAGAGATTAAAATTGAAAGGGTTACTATATAACTTTCAGTGAAGGATGATCAACGAGAATATCAAAACAAAAGCTGTTTAAAGAATAGTATTTCTTATTCTTTAAACAGCTTTGGGTAAGATCAGGTTTTATCTTATTTCAATAATTCTCTTACAGTTTCTTTATCTCTTTCCAATTGAGCTTTTAGTTCCTCAAGACTATTGAATTTGATTTCATCTCTAATTCTTTTTTCAAAGTACACAGTAATTATCTGTCCATAAATATCAGAATTAAAGTCCAGAATATATACTTCATACTTAAGTTCAGATTTGTTCAATGTAGGGCGTACGCCAATATTACACATTCCTTTGTACATTTTGCCTTTCCATTCAACATGGCAAGCATAAACACCTTCAAAGCCAAGTAATCTGTAATGTTCTTTTACATTTAAATTAGCAGTAGGGAAACCTATTTTTCGACCTAATTCATCTCCATGAATGACTTTAGCTTTAATACAATACTTATGACCTAACCATTTATTAGCTTTATCAATTTTCCCACTTGTAAGAGCTTTACGAATCTTTGTAGAGCTTATAGCAATGTTATCAACATCTTGGGGCGGTATTTTTTCGACCTGAAAATGATATTTACTGCCAAGATCATAAAGCATCTTGAAGTCACCAAGTCTGTTTTTCCCAAAGTGATGATCATAACCAATCACCAATTTCTTTGGTCTTATGTATTTAATTAGAAAATCACGAATAAACTTTTCAGAGCTAATCTTTGAGAACTCTTTTGTGAATGGTACTATAATTAGATGATCAATACCAATAGATTCAATAATTTCTTTTTTTCTTTCTTGGCTGGTAATGAATTTTAAATCTTTACTATCTGCATGAACAACAGATCTGGGATGAGGATAAAATGTAATAACAATAGATTCTCCATTAATCTTTTTTGCTTTTTCTACAATCTTTTCAAGTATGTATCGATGACCAATATGCACACCATCAAAAGTACCTATAGTAGCAACAGCATTTTCTACTGGCTCAAATTCAGTTATGTCTTGATATATTTTCACTGTAATACTACTTTATTATATAAGTTGATTATTGATTAAATATTTTGCTATTTGAACAGTATTAGTTGCAGCACCTTTTCTGAGGTTATCAGCAACAATCCATAAGTTTAAACCATACTTGACACTGTTGTCACGTCTAATTCTACCAATAAATATTTCATTTCTTCCTTGGGCTGTAATAGGCATAGGATAAACATTATTAGCAGGATCATCTTGAATAACTATGCCTTCAAAGGCTGCTAAATTACTTTTTACCTCTTTTAAATCAAATTCGTTTTCAAATTCGATATTCACACTCTCGCTATGTCCTCCCTTTACAGGAACTCTCACAACAGTAGAAGTAATAGACATATCGGGAGCTTCCAGAATCTTTCTGGTTTCATTGATTAGTTTTACTTCTTCAGTAGTATATCCATTTTCAAGGAAATCACCACCATGAGGTAAAGCGTTATTATCTATAGAGTGAGGATATGCCTTTTCACCATTTATTCCTTCTCTTTCATTATTCAATTGATTAACGCCTTTTACTCCTGATCCTGTCACTGATTGGTATGTAGAGACAACAACTCTTTTGATTCCATAGATCTTATGTAAAGGACAAAGAGCTGCAACTAATTGGATAGTGCTGCAATTTGGATTGGCAATAATATGGTTATTTGCTTGAATTGTATGACCATTTACCTCAGGTACAACTAAAGGAATATCGCTGTTCATTCTCCATGCAGAGCTATTGTCAATAACTTTACAACCAACCTGAGCAAACCTTGGTGCTAATTCCTTTGATGCAGAACCTCCAGCAGAGAAAATAGCAATATCAGGTTTTGAATTGATAGCGTCTTCTACAGAACACATTGTATAAGTATTCCCTCTAAAAACGATCTGCTTACCTATTGATCGTTTCGAAGCAGTGAGAATTAACTCATCAAAAGGAAAATTAAACTCTTCTAAAACTTTTAAGATCTCCTGACCTACAAGGCCAGAAGCACCTACTATTGCTAATTTCATTATGAATTATATTTTATTATATGCTCAAGAAAGATAATGATAAATGCAAAAATAATAAAACCAGAAAGTGAACCTAAAATTATATTAAGCTGAATACAGAACAAAAGTCATATAAACTATTTAGATTCTTTTTGTTTCATTCTTTTCTCATAATGAGATAAACCTTCGACAACAATTACGATTTCTCCTTTTACCTGACCTTGTTTAAAGTATTCTGTAAGTTCCAATAAAGTTCCTCTTTTGTTTTCTTCATAAACTTTTGTCAGTTCACGGCATACACAAGCTAAGCGATCATTACCTAAAGCTTCACCTAGTTGTTCCAATGTTTTTACTAATCGATGAGGAGATTCATATAAAATGAAAGTAGCTTCATTACTTTTAAGTTCATTTAGCTTTGTTTGTCTTCCTTTTTTTTGAGGAAGGAAACCCTCAAAGAAAAACCTATCACATGGAAGGCCTGAATTTACCATAGCAGGGACAAAAGCAGTAGCACCAGGAAGACATTCAACATCAATACCACGACTTATACATTCTCTTGTCAATAAGTACCCAGGGTCAGAGATTCCTGGAGTGCCAGCATCAGTTACTAAGGCCATCACTTCACCTTCTATAATTCTATCAGCTATACGTTCAGACATTTTATGTTCATTGTGCAAGTGATGGGACATCATTTTGTTACTAATATTGAAGTGATTTAATAATGTTCCCGTTTTTCTGGTATCCTCAGCAAGTATTAATTGAACTTCTTTTAATATTCGAACCGCTCTGAAAGTCATGTCTTCAAGGTTTCCTATAGGTGTAGGAACCAGATACAGTTTACTCATAATATAATTTTTGAAGTATTAGTAAATATAAAAGCACCTGAGTTATTTTACCCAGTGATAGTTTGTAAAGATATTATGTAATCCTTTTTGATATTCCTCTTCAGTCTTACACTTTCTGACTTCTTTAAACACCTTTTGAGGATCATCAAAAGAATTTGCAAGATATGACCAAAGTTCCTTCATTCTATTTAACGCATTATTTACATTTTTAAATCTTGAATAATGGCGTTCAAATAATAATTGCAGAAAGGTTCTTAATCTTTCTAGCTTTTCATCAGTAGATAAGTTGCTATCGTTTTTTATCTTTTCAGCAAGAAAAGGATCACTTAGAATCCCTCGACCTAACATCCATTTATTGATTTTTCCTTCAAACAATTCATTTAACTCTTGGAAATATTCAACAGAAAAGATATCACCATTATATACAATAGGCAATTCAATATCTTTCATATAATTTTTGAATGCTATAGGATCTGCTGTTCCTTTATATAATTGTTTTCCTATTCTTGGATGAATAGTAAGCTCTTTTATCTTATTACTATTGAATATTGGGATTAATTTTTCCAGCTCTTTAGGATCTTTATAACCAAGACGACATTTAATTGAAAGATCAATATTGATATTAGAAATGACTTCTTTTAAAAGAGAGCTAACAAGTTCTGGATCAATTAAGATACCAGAACCTCTTTTTTTATTAGCTACACGAGGAAAGGGACAACCTAAGTTCCAATTGATTTCATCATAACCAAACTGTTCACATACATTAGCGACAGCGATCATCTCATTAGCATCTTTACTCAACATCTGAGGGATCGTATGAACTTTGGTATTATTTTCTGTCCATAAATCCCATGTTTGGACAGACTTTGGTTTCTTCTCATTAACATTGGTGACAAAAGGTGTCATTGCAATATCAATTCCTCCAAAACATTCTACTATTGTAGATCTGTATGTAGCATCAGTAATACCTTGAAAAGGACCCAGATATATTTTTATATTATTCAAAATACCTCTCCTATTATCTCAATAGCGACATTATTAATCTAGTTCGCTGTTTTCTTTTTTCTGTTTATTATCCACCTTACAATAGAAGTAAGTATTATAAAGAATGAAATAAAAGTAAACATCTTACCCAAGTAATCACCATGCTTTACATAAAAGGTAAGTTCATTATTTGCTCTCAAATCATGCTGTAATGCACCATACTTTTCATATCCTAGCTCCTTTATAATATCACCTCTTTGATTAAAGAACCCACTAGTACCAGTATTTGCACTTCTGGCAACACCTCTTCTGGTTTCTATAGCTCTTAAGCGTGCATATTCGAAGTGTTGGCGATGACCTGCTGTATTACCCCACCATCCATCATTTGTGATAATAACGAGTATGTTTGCTCCATTCCTTACATATCTTGACACAAATTCTCCATATATTGATTCATAACATATAATTGGAGCAAATTTGAAACGAGGATCATTGGAATGGAAAACTGTACGGTATTTATTAGGCCCATAAGTGCTCACAGTTCCTCCCAAATCAAATGCTAAATCTTGAAGAGGTTTTGTAAGATGAGGGAAAGGCATCTTTTCAACTCCTGGAACTAACTTTGATTTATGATATGTCATTGGAGCAACACCTTTTCTTAGAAACAAAGCCGTATTATATGCTTCATAATACCTGCCTGTTTCTTTCATTAGTCTTGCACTATTTGTTGGTCTTACTTTACTCGAATATTCATAGAATGTTGACGCCCCAATTATTAGTGATAATTCAGGGTATTTGTTTACAAACTGTTGAAGTGTATCAACACTATTGAAATCTGTTAAATAGTTTTCCCAGATATAATCCTGAATTGCTGATTCTGGACATGCTATTAGTACTGTAGAATCGTTGAGATATTCTTTTGCAGCAATTAAGTTTCTATTGATAGATTCATTGTATGAGATTACAAATTCCTCAGTGTATGGATCTACATTTGGCTGTGTTACTATTATCGAAGCTTTGTCTCCTTGGTCTTCCGTATTTGAATAGATAATGAATGATATAACTATAGGAATGATAATTACTACAGGAGTTAGAATTCTGTTTAAAGCTTTTGATTTTACATTTAATTCTTTATCATAAAATGAAGTGATCAATTTAAAGATCAAAATATTTGATAATAAAATCCAAGTAGAACCTCCCAAAACTCCAGTATACTCATACCATTGTATCCATTTATGATAGGATGCAAATCCATTCCCCAGATCTAACCAAGGCCATGATAGATCCCAATCAAAATGTAGATACTCAAATGCTATCCAAACTGCAACAAGGCTAGTCCATCCTCCTTTATTAGAGTATAATCTTTTTTTTACGAAATGAAAGACTTGAAATGTTATAGCCATAAATGCAGAATTCAATAGAAATGCTAATATGGCTCCAACAACAGTAGAATTATATATCCAATATGTATCTAATACATTCCATACAACAAAAGCCAAATAAGCATATCTGAAAGACGCAAATTTTGCAAATCTTATCGGATTCTTACATATATAGTCCTCTACAAAAAACAAAGGAATAAACCCTATAAATAATAGAGGAGCAAAACCTCCAACAGGCCATGCAAAACTTAATAGTAATCCTGATAAAACAGATAATGCTACTAGATGTATTTTTCTGATTCTCTTAATAGAGAAAATCGTTGTAAGGAAATCTTTGGATGTGTAATTCTCTGACTTTGTCATATAATAGTGTTCTAAATTCTTGATAGTTGTCTTTATTTAAAGCAGAAATAAATATACAAGGCATATTGTCTTTTGCCATCCATGTATTCTTTAAGTCTTCTAAAGATAAATTTTCCTTTGTTATTGGTGTCAGATCGTCTTCTTCTTTTTCTACATAAGTATATGCATCGACTTTATTAAACACCATTAAACTAGGTTTCCCACTTGCTTTAATCTCATTTAATGTTTCTTCTACAGTTTTAATGTGATCTTCAAAGTAGGGATGAGAGATATCTACTACATGAACTAAAAGATCAGCTTCTCTAACTTCATCAAGAGTACTCTTAAATGACTCAATCAATCCATGAGGAAGCTTTCTTATGAATCCAACAGTATCACTAAGTAGAAATGGCAAATTATCCACAACAACTTTTCTTACTGTTGTATCTAATGTTGCGAAAAGCTTATTCTCAGCAAACACATCTGACTTACTCAACAAATTCATTATTGTAGACTTCCCAACATTTGTATATCCTACGAGAGCAACACGGATCATTTTTCCTCTGTTACCTCTTTGGGTTATCTTTTGCTTGTCAATCTGTTTAAGCTTTTCTTTAAGTAAAGATATCTTATCTCTTATTATCCTTCTATCTGTTTCTATTTCCTTCTCACCAGGACCTTTCATTCCAATGCCTCCCTTTTGCTTAGAAAGGTGAGTCCACATTCTTGTCAATCTAGGTAGGATATATTGATATTGAGCTAATTCTACCTGAGTCTTGGCATGTGCTGTTCTAGCACGACTAGCAAAGATGTCCAGAATAAGATTGTTCCTGTCAATAATCTTTATTCCTTCAACCATAGATTCCAGATTACGAATCTGTGAAGGTGATAGCTCGTCATCAAAAACTATCATATCTGCTTCAGCAGCATTGACATATTCCAAAATCTCTTCTAACTTACCTGATCCGACATAAGTCTTTGTATTTGGCCTTTCTAATGCTTGTACGAATCTTTTTATTGCTTTACCTCCTGCGGTTTCTACAAGAAAGGCCAATTCATCAAGATACTCTTCAACACGTTCTTTAGTTTGTTCTCTTGTGATCAAACCTACAAGAACAGCTTTCTCTGTTATTTTCTTTGTATCTATTAACTTACCCATTAAATAATAATTGTTTTTTAAAAGATTCTATTATGTGCTAAAAGGCAGCAAGTTAATAAATATTGCCTGCCGCCTTTTATAAGTTATCTTAAAGCGATAATAAGTTTCTTTTAAATATTTAAAACTTTCTAAAGCCTATAATCTCTCTAATTTCTTTGATAGTTTTTGAAGCAGACTCTCTTGCTTTTTCAGCTCCCATTTTTGCTATTTTTCCAAGATAGTCTTCATTCTTCATATATTCTTCTATCTTTTCATGGAAAGGGGCATTAAATTTAACAACATCTTCAAGAAGTTGTTTTTTCATATCACCATATCTGATTTCACATTTATTATATAAATCATTGAAATGAGTTACAACATCTGCCTCAGATACAATCTTCATTAAGGTGAATAAATTTTCAATTTCTTGAGGCTTCTCCTGATTCATTTCTGTTGGGCCATTATCTGTTTTAGCCTTCATGATTTTTTTCTTTAAAGCCTTAGGGTCGTCTTTTAGATAAATACAATTAGCATCTCCCTCAGATTTCCCCATTTTACCTGATCCATCAAGTCCTGGAACTTTTACCAAAGCTTCCCCAAAATTGAAAGCCTGAGGAATAGGGAAGTAATCCTCTTTGTACATTCTGTTAAACCTTCTGGCAAAAGTTCTCATCATTTCAAGATTCTGTTCTTGATCTTTTCCTACAGGAACTTTCGTAGCTCTATGAATGATTACATCAGCAGCCATTAATGTAGGATATGTCAATAGACCTGCATTTACATTTTCTGGCTGTTTTCTTGCTTTATCTTTAAATGAAGTACATCTTTCTAATTCTCCTAAATATGCATTCATATTTAGATATAAATATAGCTCTGAAACTTCAGGAACATCACTTTGAACATATATGGTAGCTTTCTCAGGATCCAATCCAGCAGCTAAATACTCTGCTAGTACTTGCTTTACATTTCCATGTAAATCGTCTGGTGTAGGGTGAGTAGTTAGTGAATGAAAATCTGCAATAAAAAAGTAGCAGTCATGTTCATTCTGCATTTTTACAAAATTCTTTACTGCACCAAAGTAGTTACCAAGGTGCAAATTACCTGTTGGGCGAATACCACTTACAACTTTTTCCATATCTGCAAAAGTAAAAAATTATCAGTAAATAAATTATTGTATAAGTTAAAGGACATTGAAGACAAACGTTTGATAACTATTGGGATTATAATGAATGAAAGTTTTGAGCCTAATAACTAAAGCCAAGATGATATAAAAAAACCGGTGCTTAAGGCACCGGAAAATATATTAATGAAATAAATACGATGTTGGTTAAATTCTATTTGAATTACAGCTTGATTTCATCATTATTTTTGTTGAAAAAATGGTATTCAAGCAGGTGATGGCTATTATTAGCCTCCACTTTAACCCATTTCTTAAATATCCTGAACCATTTAAATCTAACTGATTTAAACCATCCTTTAGTTAAAAAAGATGCTACAAAAGGATGAACAGTTATTTTTATCTTAGATTCATTCTGATCCCTTAATAGGAATCGTAAGTTGTTTTCAATTTCATCTATTAAAAGAACACTTGGTTTAATTTGTCCTGAACCACTACAAACAGGGCATTTCTCAAGAATTTTTACATTCATTTCAGGTCTTACTCTTTGACGAGTAATCTGAACAAGGCCAAACTTTGAAGGAGGGAGAATAGTATGTTTTGCATGATCTTTACTCATTTCTTCTCGAAGTTTCTGATATAATATCCTTCGATTTTTTGCGTCATGCATATCAATGAAATCAACAACAATGATTCCACCCATATCCCTGAGTCTTAGCTGTCGAGCAACTTCTGCTGCAGCTTCAATGTTCACCTGAAGAGCATTTTCTTCCTGACTATTTTCTTTATTGACTCTGTGTCCACTATTAATATCTATGACATGCAAAGCCTCTGTGTGTTCAATAATCAGGTAAACACCACTCTTGATGGTTACAGTTTTTCCAAAAGAACTTTTAATTTGTTTATCTATTCCAAAGTGGTTGAATATACTGGATTTCCCTTTGTAATGCTTAACAATATCCACTTTGGAGGGAGCAATTGTCTTAATATAAGATTTAATTATTTCATATACTCCCGAATCATTTACATGTATGCTATTAAAAGATTCGTTTAACAAATCTCTTAATATAGCCGAAGTACGATCTAATTCACTGATAACCTTATGGGGAGGCTTAACATTAGCCAGCTTTTTAGTGCAGTTTTCCCACTTCTGAATTAAATCTTTTAGATCTGTATCTAATTCGGCCACTTTTTTTTCTTCCGCAACAGTTCTAATGATTACTCCATAATTATTAGGCTTGATACTTTGCATCAAACGCTTTAACCTGTTTCTTTCTTCAGGATTACGTATTTTCTGTGAAATACTTATTCTATTAGAAAATGGAACTAAAACCAAGAATCTTCCAGCAAAAGATATTTCTGAAGATATTCTAGGGCCTTTAGTTGAAATAGGTTCTTTAGCTATTTGTACAAGTACTTGTTGGCCAGTATTAAGAACTTGGGTTATTTTACCGGTTTTCTCAATATCTGGTTCTAGCCTAAAACTTGCCATGGAAGGAGCAGAAGCCTTTCCAGACATAGCCATTTTGGAGAATTTATTCAAAGAACGCACTTGCGGTCCAAGGTCGAGATAGTGAAGGAATGCATCCTTTTCATAACCAACATCAACAAAAGCAGCATTTAGTCCGGGCATAATCTTTTTTACCCTTCCTAAATAAACATCACCAACTGAATAGTTGCTGTTGTTACTTTCTTTGTGTAATTCAACTAGGAATTTTTCCTCAAGTAAAGCAATCTCAACCTCTGATCCGTTGGAATCAATTATTAATTCTTTATTCACATCGATTGAGTGTTATTATTGTTAATCAATTGAATTACAGATAAAAGTCAATAAGAATAGGAACCGAATTTCTATTTACTAACTTAATAAAAATTTAATAACACAACACCAAAAGATGTTGTGTTATTAAATTTTAGACAAAAAAATTATTTCTTCTTATGTCTGTTCTTTCTCAAACGCTTCTTGCGTTTGTGAGTCGCCATTTTGTGTCTTTTTCTTTTTTTTCCGCTTGGCATAGTAAGTCAGTTTAAAAATTGAACAATATTATAATTTTACGTTCTCTTTTACTTCGCTAACAAAAGATTTAGCAGGCTTAAAAGCAGGAATGTTATGTGCAGGAATAATAATAGTAGTATTCTTACTGATATTACGACCAGTCTTTTCAGCTCTTTTCTTAATAGTAAAACTACCGAATCCTCTTAGGTAAACATTCTCACCCTTAACCATTGAAGCCTTAACGGTATCCATGAAAGCTTCAACTGTAGCTTGAACTGAAACTTTCTCAATTCCTGTCTTATTGGCTATTTCTGCTACTATTTCTGCTTTTGTCATATCTTCTGCTATTTTAAAAATTTGAAAATTAGTTTTTTATTTTGGGCTGCAAAGATAAAAGATTTTTAATTCAAGACTAAATAATTCGTATTTTTTTCGACATAAGATACTCTATATAAATTTGTTCTACCTAAGATATGAAATTTTCAGAAGCCATTTTAGAATGGTACCATCAAAATAAAAGAGAGCTCCCTTGGAGGGCTACTACATCTCCTTATTCAATATGGATATCGGAGATCATTCTTCAGCAAACTCGTGTTGATCAAGGCATTCATTATTATAATAAGTTCCTTGAAACGTTTCCTGATGTACCCGAATTAGCTAATTCAAACCTAGATAAAGTCCTCAAATTATGGGAGGGATTAGGCTATTATTCCAGAGCGAGAAACCTTCATCATTCAGCAAAAGTCATTTATAATGATGGGGATATTAACTTTCCAGAGAGTTATAAAAAATGGATAAAGATAAAAGGAGTAGGGGAATATACAGCCGCTGCTATAGCTTCAATTTGCTATAATGAAGCTGTTGTTGCTATTGATGGGAATGTATACAGAGTACTGTCACGAATTTATGGAATTCAAACGCCCATAGATGTACAGAAGGGAAGAAATGAGTTTAGACAACTAGCCGAAAGCCTTATTGATCACGACAAACCAGGTGACTTTAATCAAGCAGTAATTGAGTTTGGAGCATTACAATGTACTCCTAAATCACCTAATTGTAAGCAATGCATTTTTAAGGATATATGTATAGCTTTTAGAAATAATAAGATATCTTCTTTTCCTGTAAAATCGAAAAAAGTAAAAATAGCACACCGACACTTTAACTATTTATTCATCATATTTAAAAGAACGAACACTTTTTACACTTTTATAAAACGGCGTAATGATGAGGATATTTGGAAAAATCTATATGAACTGCCTCTGCATGAGTCAGTAAAGCACCTAGGTGGTGACTTTAATCTAAGTAATATTGAGGACTTCAAGAATTTTATTGATCAAGGAAAGATATTATATCAAGAGAATGAAAAAAGCCAAAAACTTACTCATCGCATTATTCACACTTCTTTTACAATAGTTTATATGGATGAGATCTCCAGCGAGCATACAGAATACATAGAATGTGAAATTAATAATCTCGATAAATATGCTTTTCCAAAATCAATAAAAGATTTTCTGAAAACTATAGACAAGAAGATAGACTTTAATGTAATGGAGTAATTCCCTTAAAGATTATATATATTTGCAGTGTTTAACAGGAAATGTGAGTTGTTTTTAAGATAAAGCGATTGTATCAATATTAAATTGATATACAAACAGGGATATGCGATTGGATAGTAATTTAGCCTTTTCTGATTATAATCATTTACGGGATCTTTTTAATTCTAGAGCATTGAAAGTGATTGATATGCTTGAATTATTTATTCGTAGAATAAAAGAGAAAACTCATTTAAATGCTTTTGTAGAGGTATTTGTGGATAAAGCAAGGGAACAAGCCTTAGAATCTGATTTAAGGTTTGTAAACAAGAATCCTCGACCATTAGAGGGATTGATTGTTGCTTTGAAGGATAATATCTTGTACAAAGGTTTTGAGTGTACGGCTGCTTCAGATATTCTTAAGGGATTTATCGCTCCTTACAATGCATCAATTGTTGAATATTTATTGGAAGCTGGAGTAATCATTATTGGACGTACAAATTGTGATGAGTTTGCTATGGGAAGTACAGGGGAGCATTCTTGTTATGGTGCGGTTCTGAATCCTTTAAATCCTGAGTTTCTTGCTGGAGGGTCTTCTTCTGGTTCTGCTGCTGCTGTGGCCGCAGGCTTATGTACTGTTGCTTTAGGTAGTGATACAGGGGGATCGATACGTTTACCTGCATCATGGTGTGGAGTTATAGGTATGAAACCGACATATGGAAGAGTTTCCAGATATGGGTTGATCGCTTATGCTAATTCAATGGATCAAATTGGACCTATTGCCAGAACTGTTGATGATTTAGCGGTGGTACTGGAAACTATTATAAGAAAGGATAGGCATGATCATTCGATGTCTATAAAAAATGAAGGGTTTAAGTATATAAAGGAAGAATATACTGATGTGAAGTTTATTAAAATTAAGGAATTTGATGAAGATCCTAACTTAAACCCATATCAGAAAAAAGCGATCAATGATATAGAGGTTATCTTAAAAAGTAAAGGATATTCTATAGATCTTATTTCTTTTCCTGATATACAACATATTGTAAAAGCTTTTCAGTTATTATCTAGTGGGGAAGCTTCTTCTAATCTCGCCAAATATGATGGAATTAGATATGGAGCATCAATTAATAAAGGGCAAAAACCTATAGAAATTATTACTAACAATCGTTCTGCCTTGCTTGGAAAAGAACCAAAAAGGAAAATAATATTTGGTTCTTATGCTTTACATTCTGATAATTATGATAATTATTATAAGAAAGCATTGCAGTATAGAGAGCTAATAAAAGATTTTATAGAAAAACATTTACAGAATAATCACATCCTGTTGACACCAACAAGCCCAATAATTGGAGCAAAGAAAGGGGAAACTGAAGAATTCTTCGAACAATATTCTCTTGATTTTTACACAGTAATAGCTAATATGAGCGGAACTCCTTCTGTATCTATTCCTGTTGGTTATGCAAAAAATGGACTTCCATTAAGCATTCAACTGACTGGATATTGGGCGAATGATAATCAAATACTAAACATTGCACAGATGATATGTGATAATATATCATTATAACAGATAATCAGACATCCATTAAACATGAGTAAATTAAAGTTATTAACATTAGTAGGAACGAGTACGCTGTTTGGGCTACTCAGTTGTTCCTCGACAAAGAAATTAGATCAATCACCTGATTATATCAGTAAGAGTACTGAAAAGAAAGATATTTCATCTATTGATAGTTTATCTGTAGATACTACATTCGTTTCAGATATGGACACTCTGGATTATCCTTCTGATAGTCTTGTGATCTCTGAGGATAGTCTTAACTTCCCGGATATTAAACGTAAGAAAGGTGAACCTATAGTAAGAAATAAAGGCTTATTTAATGATCCTCCTATGATGGAAACATTAGATAAACTTGTGAACGATAAATTCTATGATAACGATTATTCTCAGGTAGATGATAGTCGTTATGGGAAGTATAAAGAAGGCGAAAGACCTACTTATACTGATAAAGAATTAGAAACTCGTATCAACGAGCTGAATAAACAAACTCCTATTGAATTGGGGTATAATAAGGAAGTTCGTAAATATATTGATGTTTATGCTCGTAAGAGCCCTTCTCTTACGGCTAGAATGCTAGGCTTGGGAGAAGTGTATTTCCCTGCATTTGAACAGAAATTAGATCAATATGATATTCCTTTAGAATTGAAATACCTTGCTATTGTTGAATCTGCATTAAACCCTGTTGCTGGCTCACATGCCGGAGCTAAGGGATTATGGCAGTTTATGTATGGCACTGGTAAGATGTATGGTTTGAATGTGAACTCTATGGTGGATGAAAGATTCGATCCTGAAAAAGCTACTGATGCTGCTTGTCGTCATCTTAGGGACTTATATAAAATCTATAATAACTGGTCTTTAGCTTTGGCTGCTTATAATTCAGGTCCTGGTAATGTAAATAAAGCAATCCGTAGATCTGGTGGTAAGAAGAATTATTGGGCTATATGGCCATATCTGCCAAGAGAAACCAGAGGTTATGTGCCTGCTTTTATTGCTGTTACTTATGTGATGGAATATGCTGAAGAGCATAATATAAAACCTGTATCACCCGGAATTAATTACGATTCTTATGATACTGTTACTGTAAAAGATCTTCTTGCTTTTGATCAATTAAACGAATTCTTGGGTATTCCTAAGGAGGATCTTAAGTTTTTGAATCCTCAGTTCAAGAGAAATATTATCCCTGCATCAAAAAGCAAACCTTATACTATCAGAATACCTCGTGAATATGTATCTGATTTTATGAATAACGAGGATAGTTTGTATAATTATAAGACTAGAAATGGTATAGCCAGAGAACAATTGGCAAAAGAGATAAAGAAGGTTCATAATCGTAATGTACATATTGTAAGACGTGGTGAAACTCTTGGGCATATTGCCAATAAGTATAGATGTTCTGTTTCAAGTCTTAAGAAGTGGAATAGACTTAGAAGCAATATGATCAGACCAGGACAGAAACTTGTTGTATTTGGTAGATATGCTCCTTCTATTAGTTCTTCTTCGAAGAAAAATACTAAGTCTTCTTCTTCAAGAGCTTCTTACCATACTGTTAGTAAAAATGAAACATTAGGTGGTATTGCTAGCAAATATAAGATCTCTGTCTCTCAGCTTAGAGCTTGGAACAATATAAATGGAAATATTATCAACATTGGACAGAAATTAAGAGTAAAGAATAACTCGACTGCTTCAGCACCTACAAAAAAGAGCTTTAATATTCCTAAGAATGGAAAGAAGGTCTATCATGTAATTAAAAAAGGTGAAAACCTATGGCAGATCTCTCAAAAATATGAAAAGACAAGTGTTGATAAAATCAAATATCTCAATGAAATTACTGACGTAAAAGCGTTAAAACCAGGAATGAAAATAGTAATTGATGTTATCTGATTATTAAAGACTTAACATTCAATAAGGATAAAGCCATGTTAGAAGCATGGCTTTGTTTTATACTTGAAAACTATTTTTTTAGTTAATACTTATTGAATGTACTATATATTTTCTAACTTTATTCTCAGGAAAATAGGAAAGTACTCTATAGAAATTATATTATATGTTATTTATGAGAAGATTAAAACAACTAAATTTATTTGCAATTATACTCTTTGTCTTTATTGGTGTTTCTTGCGAACGGACAAAGAAATTTGGAAAAGAAAGTTCTATAGGAAAGACTAATGAAATATTAGTTGTTACGAATAATGCTGATCAGTGGGATGGTGCTATTGGAAATGCTGTGAAAGAAACTTTTGGTGCTGATATTCAAACTTTACCCCAAGCTGAACCAAAATATAATCTATTGCATATCGGAATGAGTAGGTTTAAAGATGTATATCTAAAGAATAGAAATATTCTGATATTAAGAATCAATAGAGATATCTCTGAACCTGTTGTTGAATCAAGAAGAGATGTTTGGAATACGCCACAAATTGTTGTAGAAATTCAAGCTCCTACTCAAACTGATCTTATTCGTGCTTTTGATGAAAATCAGGAAGGAATTCAACTTCTTTTCTCTAAAAATGAACGAACCAGAATTCTACTTACATATAAAAGGCTACAAGAACCTGATGTTGTTAAGGCTGTAGAAAAACATATGGGTATAAAAATGCTTATTCCTCAAGGTTTTTATGTTGCTAAAGAAGATACTAATTTTATATGGTTGAGAAGGGTTGCTACAGCATTTAATCAAGAAATCATTATATATACTCAACCTTATTATAGCGAAAAGCAACTTTCTCCAAATTATATTATTCAAGAGCGTGATAGTATAACAAAGAAATATATTCCCGGGGAAATGGAAGGATCTTTTATGATGACTGAAAGACGTAAGAATTTAATCCCTCCTGTATCAAAGAATGTGAAAGATTTTAATAATCATTATGCTGTAGAGACCAGAGGTCTGTGGAAAGTCTTTAATGATTTTATGGGCGGTCCTTTCCTTAACTATACTGTAATTGATGAAAAGCATAACAGAGTTGTTACCATTGATGGGTTTGTATATGCTCCTAATAAAAACAAACGTGATTACTTAAAGCAGCTGGAAGCTGTAATGTATAGTATGGAGTTTATTGATATGAAGAAATAAAGCATTATACATAGAATGCATAAAATATTGGAGAGTTGCCTTTTAGTTAGGGCAACTCTTTTTTGTTGTCTTCTCAAAAGAAGCTCTTTAGCTATCTTTTTTGTATAGAAGTGATTTAAAAAGTCTGATAAAATTAAACAAAAAATGCCTGAAATATTCGATGCTTAAGTTACCACGCAAAAAACATAAAGATGAATAAATAGATAGTATCATAAATAAGTTTTTTGACTAGTTATACTTCACCTTTTCATATCAAACTACTTTAAAATAAAAACACTCGTTTTTTCTTCATTTCATACAATCATTAACTTAAAGATC
>JBGRPZ010000054.1:0-29108 GCA_041725915.1 Hyphomicrobiales bacterium
AAATTGAAAGCCGAATTATCGCACTATACAGCAATTAAAAATAAGTGATAAAGCTTATAAATGGGTAAATATAGAGAGCTATAGCAAATTCATTCCCGGTTTAAATCTTCAATAATAAGTAGATTATTAAGATGAATTAATTGTAAAAGTATATTATATCTTAATGAGTTGATTTGAAGAATCTGTCGCTTTTTTACAAGATCTATTTATTGCTTATTAGGCTTATTGATATTTCGTATTGAATAAAGTGTTGCATGAAAGAAAAAAAGAAGACCAATTATTCTTTTTTATCCATACCACAGAATTTGATACCAGATACTTAGATTAATATAAGTGAAGTAGTTTTTAGATCACCTCATAAAAAAGGATGCCCTTAAGGCATCCTCCTTTATTATTTGTTAGTTAAGAAGCACTAACTTTTTATAATATTAATACGTTTGACTTCTGTTATTGGATCAGGATCAATACATACCTCTATAGTTTTAGGGCAATAGCATAGAGATACATTTGAGCATAGTAATGGGTAAACAGAAGCTCCACCTTGTACATTTTGAAGTTCATTATTAGATAAAGATGCTATGATCTCCTTGTTGAAAATTAATTTCTTTTTCATAATAATGTTGTTTTTTATGATTAATAATGACCAAATATATTTACTTCTCCTGCAAAAAATGTTCATAGCATGAATGATATCTGGAAATAATTGTATTTTCTTTATGGGTTAATTATGATATGTCGTTATTGTAAGTAATTTTGCTTTACTTCAATAGTGTGTTTTCATGAAAAGGCTATTTATACACTATAATTAATAGCAAGAATATAAGGATAGGTAATCCAATTTTATTGATTATTTATCGTTTTACCACATTATAAAAACAGGATAGAAGAGGTGAGAGAATTATGTGGGAAAACTTAAATGAGCATTATCCATTTAATAATAATTTCAAGCATAACATAAAAACAATAGCAATTGTAGTAGTTTGCTTTATACTGATAGTATTATACCTTCAGCCATTTGGTATCAACTTTTTCAGAGCTTCGTTTTATGGTTATTTTGTATTAGCAGCAGGTTTTATCAGCTCGATAGTGTTGTTTTTACATAATGTTGTTCTTCCAGAAATATTACCAAAGCTGTTTGATAAAAACTTTTGGACTTTAAAGAAGCAATTGATATATAATTTGTGGATTACTATTGTGTTATTAGTGCTATTTGGAGTATTTGCTCAAATTACCAATTACTTTGACTTTCCGTACTTACCCGTTTTTAGGACAGCATTATTAAGTATTGTTCCTATCGTGTTTCTAAATATAATCAACTATAATATAGCTATTAAGAAAAAATTCTCCAAGGCTGTTGAAGAAGGTCTTCACTGGATTCATGAAGACAAAAAGAAGAAAGAGAGTAAAATCAATGCCAAGGATCTGATTTGTATATGGGCTGAAAATAAGAAAGATAAATTTGAATGTGATATATCATCACTAGCTGCTATTGGATCGGCAAGTAATTATGTAGAAGTTTATTGGTTTGATGGCAAACAAATAAATAAAGAGCTAGTGAGAACAACCTTATCATCTGTAATGAAAAGTATATCATCTTTTGATAATATAAAACAGTGCCATAGATCATGGCTGGTTAATGTTAGTTTTGTGAAAGAGATGAAAAGGCAGAATCATAATTTTATTCTTATACTCGAAAAGCTGGATTTTTTTGTGCCTGTATCCAGAACTTACACTCCTTTATTTAGATCAATGTTTTTCTATGAATAATATAATTCTTCTTTTATTTCCTGTATAAACATTATCCTATCATAACTTAATTTATAGTCCCATTGTATCCCATAAACTTTAGGATAAATTACTGTTGTTATTCATCCCGTGATATTAAGCTGTTCGTCCCAAATATGTGTGATTAAGCCCATGTAGGGCGAGTGAACACAAATTCATTGTTTGGTATGTGTATGTCTGCTAATCTTGCATTCTCAAACTAAATAACTCTTATCATGAAAGCAATAAGTATTGGTGGTTTAATCATAAAAAATCCAATTATCCAAGGGGGTATGGGTGTTGGAGTCTCATTATCAGGGCTAGCTTCAGCTGTGGCTAATGAAGGTGGTGTTGGAGTTATTTCACCAGCAGGAATAGGCTTGCTATATAAAAAGTATTCCGCTGATTATTTGAATAATTGTATATATGGGCTTAAGGAAGAAATAAGAAAAGCCAGAGAGAAAACAAAAGGTGTTATTGGTGTCAATGTAATGGTAGCTTTATCAAATTATGTTGACTTAGTAAAGACTTCCTTCAAGGAGAAAGCTGATATCATATTTTCTGGTGCAGGTATGCCTTTAAATTTACCTGAATTCAAACCTGAAAATAGTGCAACAAAATTAGTTCCTATTGTCTCTTCTGCAAGAGCAGCAAAGATTATATGTAATAAATGGTTGAATAACTATAATTATATTCCTGATGCTATTGTATTGGAAGGACCTAAAGCCGGAGGACACTTAGGCTTTAAACTTAATCAACTTGCTGATGAGAAGTGTACATTAGAAAGCCTTATTATTGAATTGAGGGTTTTTGTAAATAGCTTTGAAGAAGAAAATAATTGTAAGATTCCGATCATTGCAGCAGGAGGTATTTATAATAAAGATGATATTGATAGTATCCTTAGCTCTGGCGCTGATGCTGTACAAATGGGAACCCGATTTGTTACAACTGATGAATGTGATGCATCAGATAAGTTTAAGCAAGCTTATATAGATGCAAAGGAAGAGGATGTGAAAATTATTCAAAGTCCTGTAGGAATGCCTGGAAGAGCTATAAGCAGTCCATTTATTGACGAAATAGAAGAAGGCAAGAGAAAACCTAAAGGTTGTCCTGTAAATTGTATAAAAACATGTGATATTGATAAGGCTCCTTATTGTATCATTGCTTCTCTTACTAATGCACTGAAAGGGAACTTTAGTAAGGGTTATGCTTTTGCTGGTGCGAATGTGTATAAAGCCAGTAAAATAGAAACAGTAAAAGAAGTATTTAAGTCGTTACTGTTTTGATAGAATATAAATAATAATTTAACAATAAATTTAGGAATATTTTCAGGGTTTCTAGCGTCTAATTTAAGTTATACATAGAAACTACTAAAATGAAGAAATTACTTACCCTAAGTTTATTATTGTTATTTAGCATTGTTCTCATTGGACAAGACAGGCCTAATGGTAAAGGAAAGGCAAGAAAGATAAATGGAAGCCCTAATAAAAGTAAAGGACTTTCTGTCAGTGGTAAACTGATAAATGAGAAGACAAAAGAAGCTGTAGAGTTTGCAAATATTATTGTTTATACTGCTGATTCCTCTTTTTCTAAAGGTGGAGTGAGTGGATTGAATGGAGAGTTTATGCTTTCTGGGTTGAAACCGGGAAAGTATAAGCTCTCTGTTTCTATGATAGGTTATCATCTTAAAACTATTGAAGACATCATATTGAATAGAGATAAAAGAGATGTATACCTGAATAAGATCTTGATGAAACCTTCAAATATACAGCTTGATGCAGTAGAGATAAGAGCTTCTTCTGCTGTAGTTGAATATAAACTCGATAAGAAGATCATCAGGCCTGAGAATACTCTTGCTGCTATTGGTGGTACTGCTAGTGACATCTTGAAAAGTTCTCCTTCTGTTGAGGTTGATATTGAAGGGAATGTCTCTCTCAGAGGATCTAGTGACTTCCATGTTCTGATCAATGGTAGACCTACAGTGTTGACAGGAAGTGAGGCTCTACAACAAATCCCTTCAAATGCAGTGAAGAATATTGAGATTATCACAAATCCTTCTGTAAAATATGCTCCTGATGGAACTTCTGGTATAATCAATATCATCACCAAGAAGAATTTACTTCAGGGTTTTAGTGGTCAGGTTACTGCAAATGGAAGGTCTACAGGTGGGTATGCTGGAAATATGAACTTAAGTTATAGAACCAAGAAGTTTAACTTCTTTACTTCTGGGGGTATATTTCAACAAAGAGCAAACGCATATGAAGATGGTTATTTGAATAGAAGGTATAAGGATGCAATATTGACAACTTTATCTGATGGAGAAACTAAGGATGATAGAATGAGATCTAATATTGAAGCAGGAGTAGAGTATAATCTGAACCCTAACAATTCACTGACACTATCATTCAAGAATAGAATTTATTCACCTGATAGAAAAGGAACGATTGATAAGAAACGCATATTCAAAGATACTGTTACCCCTTATTCCAGTTATAAAAATAGAGACTTCTTTATAAACTCTTATTCGACTAGTTTAAGTTGGTTTCACAAGTTCAATAATAATGATGACCATAATATACAATCTGTATTCTTTTATAGAAAGTTCGATAATGACATAAAGAACAATACTGAATATAATGATTATGATAATGATCTGGGCTTTGAAGATATGTTTATTGATGAGACTGACAGAGGTGATTACTATGAACTTAAAGTAGACTACGAGAGGCCAATAAGTGAGAATTCAAAGCTTGAAGCAGGTATTCAATCTAAAGTATCTCTTGGGAATCATAATTATAATGCTACGAAAGGGGATATGTTGTCTGATTATATATATGACTTTGACAAAAATATCCATGGAATATATGCTTCTTTCTCTAACTCAAATAGTATTGTAGACATTAAATTAGGTTTAAGGGCTGAATATACAGATAGAATTATGGATCTGAAGAGTATGGACACTTCTTATGTTTATAATAATATTGATGTTTATCCAAGTATTCACTTGTCTAAGCAACTTCCAAAGGATTATCAATTGCAGGCTAGCTACAGCAGAAGAGTTCATAGACCTCGCCCCATGAGATTAAATCCTTATCCGATATTCTCTGATGAATCTACTTTATGGCAAGGAAACCCGGGTCTAAAGCCTGAGTTTATAAACTCATTTGAATTGGGTGTGCAAAAGAGAATGAAAAGAAATTTTGCCTCATTTGAAGCCTTTTATAGGTCAACAGAGAATGCTTTTAGTAGAATCTTCAATAATGTGGATAGTGTTCAGGTATCAACAGTAATCAATCTTGATACTCGTACTACTTATGGAGTAGAGATGACCCTCAATGTTGAACCTTTCTCATGGTGGAGTATTAATGGCTCTGCTTCTGCATACAAATATAAGATTACAGGTAATTATGATGGTAAGAAATCCAGTCAGGAAAATAATTCATGGTACACTAGAGTGTCATCTTCATTTAAAGTCTTGGAGAATACTTATACAGAGTTGAGTGGAAGATATAGAGGTAAGAAATCCGGATTGATGAGTGAAAGATCTCCTTCTTATTCAATTGACTTATCTGTAAAACAGTTTCTCATGAATAGAAAGTTGACTGCTGTATTGGCTGTTAGAGATGTATTCAACACTTCGAAAAGAGAAAGAACGACAATTGTAGATGGCCTTAAGTCTGTATTTACCTATAAAAGAGAGTCCCCTATATTTACTCTGACATTGTCATACAGGTTCAATAACTATAAGAAAACAAGAACATTTAATGGCTCTGAAAACTCTGAAGGAGGGTATGACGAGTAAACAATATAAGATCTGAACAAAAGGATGCCATTAGGCATCCTTTATTTATTTTGTAGTAGTATATTACATAACTTGAATAAGATTCTAGCACCTACATTAGCATCCCATTCATCATTACTGTTTGATGAAGGGCAAACCTCACATAAATCAAACCCTATTATTGTTTTCCCCGAGAAGTATAATGTTCTCAATAAATAGATTGCTTGGTTGAATGTAAGCCCTCCGGGTACAGGTGTGCCAGTATTTGGACAATTGTCAGGACTTAATCCATCAATATCAAAGCTTATATATACTTTATCAGGAAGTTGATCTATGATTTGCTGACACTGAATACTCCAGTTTATTCCTTCATATAACTTATTGTTGATGCTATAGTCATCAAACATAGTTATCTTACTGTTTTCTTCAGCAAAGCTTATTTCTTCTTGACATACATCTCTGATTCCTACCTGAACGAGTTTATCCACACTTTTACAATTCAATGCATTTCTCATGATGGAAGCATGGGAATACTGAAACCCTTCATATGCATCTCTGAGATCAGCATGTGCATCTATATGCAATATGCCAAATGACTCATGTCTTTCTGATAATGCTCTTATTAGCCCCAAAGGAACACTATGATCACCACCAACAAGACCAACAGATTTGCCTTTATCAAGTATCTTATTGCACTCTCTGTGGATATAATTATTCAGCTCTTCGGATGATTGATTGATCTCATTTGTTCTTTGAATGAGATCCGGAGTATTGATATCTATTCCCTGTTCTAATGCTTTTATAATAGAGGATGCTTTTTCTCTGAGAGCAATGTTTCTGGTTTTTAACTCTTCATCAATAGGCAAAGTGCCCACTTTTAGTTTCCATGCTTCTTCAATGTCGAAGTCGAAGAAGTCAAGTTGTGTAGATGCTTCAATAATTGCTTCAGGAGCATTTGAGGTTCCCGCAGAGTATGAAGTAGTAACATCCCATGGGATGGAGATAAGCACCAAATCAGACTCTTGAATATTATAAGGATACCCAAAGTAGTTTCCGTTTTTTATGCCTATACCATTAGGATCAAAATCTGTATTATTCATTGTATATTATATCTTCTGTTCTTTCAATGAAAAGTAATATTATGCTGCAATATTGTAGGAGGGAATATATTATTTTATGGAAATACAAAGATAATAAAAAGACAGGCCATGTTTTTTTAACTCAAATGACCTGTCTCTCTTTAATAGAATATCATGCTTATTTTACGAATGCTTTTCGCTTTATCTTGCTTAATGTCGCAGGGCCAATGCCTTTAACCTTTAAAAGATCATTGATACTTCTGAATGGTCGTTTGGAGATGATCTTATTTGCTGTGGCTGTTCCTATACCATCAATACTTGTTAGCTGCTTATGTGATGCTGTATTGATATTGAACTTGCTATCACCACTTTCCTTTTTGGCTTTTACTGTTGAGGTAGTATAATATACAGAAGACTTATTTGACATTGATGATGAACCAAACCAATCTTCTACATTGGTAGTCTTCTCTAGCTTTCTTTCTACAGGATCACTAAGCTCTGAGAAGAAATCAATACCTGTAAGTTGCTCTAAGTAATCAGTAGTTACAACATAGTCTTGTAAGGGTCTTTTACTGCCTTTATTAGGTAGAATAAGTGAAATGATACTTGTTTTCTTTGGGCTTTTATACAAGATTGTCTTGTAGTATTGCCATGGTACACTGACTTTATGGGCTCCAATCTTCTTGCTTAATGTGTCTGGTAATATAGGACCTGTAACAATATATATTGTACCTAAACCTTCAGACCAGTCTCTTACTTGCTCCTCTAGCTTTTTCCATATACCCCTATTGAATGTCGGAGCTTGAGGACTCATATTTGACATATAGAAACTTTCTGCCATTGCAACACTATTGAAATTCATGTCTGCAGCAGGGGCTAAATGACCTCTATCGTATCCTGATCTTGCATAATCAGATGGTTGAGCAGATGTACCCTTTATAAGTGGGTCTGCTTTGAACTGATCTTTTCTTTTTACATGCTTTCCGTCCTTATTATGTACTAATTTATATGCAACCCAGAAAGATTGATGATGCTTTTTTGAATACTTAATTGAATAGTATTTATGATCTATTCTTTCTCCTTTTTTTGTCTCTTTTGGTATAAATAAAGATTGCCCAAAAGATAGACAACTCATAAATAGACTAAGTGCAATTGTAATTAATAGTCTCATGTATTTAAGATTTATTTATGGTTACTACTTATAAATTATTGTAAACATACTTTAATTTGAGAAAATGGTACATATATAATATACTATTCATAGTGATTTTAGTAATACTCTATTGCTTTAAAGAACTCATATTGGCTCTGTAATAGAATTTATTTCCTCAACAAAGAATATAAGTTGACATTATTATATGAGATTGAATACTAATTACCAAAATAATAGTATTTTTGCGCAATTTATAAATAGAGAAAAATGAGTGATGATATTAGCCAAAAGCATGCCCAATATATGTTGAAAGTTTATTCAACTATGGCTGTTGTAGAGATTTCAAAGGGGAAAGACCTTACTGAAGATGCAATAGATGAGGCACTGATAACTACAGCAAATGCAACAATATTGAAAAATGAGTTGGTGTCATTGTTGGGTCTAACGGGTTTAAATGTATCTGTAGGTGGGTTATCAAGTGAGGATTCTATTGAAGAATATTTTGTTTAAACCTCTAACCTTCTTTAGACTAAAGATAAAAAAGTAGCTTTTTAAAGTTTTCATATAACGAAAATAGTTTTATGCTACTTTTGCCGCTTGCTTGATAAACTAATTTATTCTAAGAAAATGAAAAGGAATATTAGCCTGCTGTTACTTGCTTTACTGACAGTGTTATCAGTAAATGCACAGACTAAAGACAAAGATAGTGGCTTGAAAGTGGATGCTAGTATAGATGTTTATTCTTTGCATCTGTGGAGAGGATTTAAAAGTGGTGATGCTCCTTCTGTCGAACCTGTATTGGGATTTACTTTTAATGAGAAATGGAACTTCTCTATCTGGGGAGCTTATTCTTTGGATGAAAAGTACCAAGAGGTTGATATGTGGGTTAGCTATACTCCTAATAATAACTTTTCCTTTACCTTATTTGACTATTATGACCCTAATACAATGCCTTTCGATGAGAAAGCTTTTGATTTTGGAAAGAAAACTTCCGAGCATTTGTTTGAGGGAGTTGTAGATTATACTAATAATAAGATTCCTTTAAGGTTTAAAGCGGGTCTGATATTTTATGGTAATGATAGAGATGAAAAGGGTGATAACTACTATTCTCTTTATCTTGAAGCCGGTTATACTCAAAAGATTATTGAGAACTTAGCAATAGATTTTTATATTGGAGGAGCTCCTTATAAAGGTTTATATTCTGATAAGGCAGCAATTGTAAATGTTGGAAGTACATTATTATCTAGCCTTACCATTGGTAAGAAATATATTATTCCAATAACAGCTCAATATGTTTGGAATCCTTATGCAAGTAATACTTTCTTTAGAGTTGGTGCTTCATTTACACTATTCTAATGTTTAATGTGATTTAGTACTTTTCTTCTTCAGGTAAAGAAGAAAAGATCTGATTTGTAAGATATTGATGAAAGACTGTAGTACTACAGTCTTTTTTTTTGCTACACACTATTCTGTTTAGAATTAATTCAAATATAATTAAGGTGAGGGATTCACTAACTTAATTCATAAATTTGACTGTGTGTAATACTAAAATATTCATTAAAGCTAATATTTGACTTATGAATCTTATTGAAAAAATACTTGCAAATCATAGTGACCAAGATAGTGTAAAACCTGGTGATATTGTGGATATCTTTATTGATGCCAGAGCTGCAAGAGACTTTGGAGGGCCAAACGTAGTTAAGATCATTAATGAAAATAAACTAACTGTTGAAGATCCTGAAAGATCATACTTTACTTTCGATACTAACCCTACTGGTTCTGATCAGAAATATGCCGTCAATCAACAAATAGTAAGAACCTTTGCAAGAGATAATGGCGTAAAGGTCTTTGATATTAATAAAGGTATTGGTACTCATACAATGATCTCAGAAGGCTTATCTTATCCGGGTTCTACTGCTGTAACTACCGATTCTCATGCGAATATACTTGGTGCTGTTGGTGCTTTCGGGCAGGGTATGGGTGATAAGGATATTGCAGCTGCTTTTGTAAGGGGCAAAGTATGGTTTAAAGTTCCGGAATCTGTAAAGATTACATTTACAGGAAAGAAAGCGGATAACATTAGTGCCAAGGATATTGTACTTAACTTATTACATCAGTTTGGTGCTAACCAACTTCTGGGATATTCTGTTGAACTTTATGGTAATGCTATTGATGCTTTAACACTTGATGAAAGAATTACCATAGCATCAATGGGAACAGAAATGGGTGCTATTATTATATTATTCCCTCCGAATAAAGAAGTTATTGATTACTGTCAGTCTAAGGTTGATCACCATATTGATGTTCCTGTTGCTGATAAGGATGCAAGCTATGCCAGAGAGTTCACTATAGATATTGAATCTTATGTGCCTATGGTAAGTAGACCGGGAGAGCCTCATGATACTGTTCCTATTCCTGAAGTTATGGGTAGAAGAATAGATTCCGCTTTCTTAGGTAGCTGTACTAATGGTCGTATTGAAGATATGCGTATTGCTGCTAAAATACTGAAAGGTAAGAAAGTCGCTCCTTGGGTGGTGATGAAAGTGGTTCCTTCTACTGATGATATCTGGAACCAATGTCTTGCAGAAGGTCTGATTCAAATATTCAAAGATGCTGGTGCAATGGTGTCTAATGCCGGTTGTGCTGGTTGTGCTGCCGGACAAGTAGGACAGAATGGCCCTGGTGAGGTTACTATTTCTACTGGTAACAGAAATTTCCCCGGTAAGCAAGGGAAAGGTGAGGTGTATTTGGCATCGCCTGCTACAGTAGCAGCTTCTGCTGTCTCTGGTTATATATCTGATATAGATTCTATAAAAGCACCAAATGTTGATGAACTAATAGCTGAAGTAAAAGCTGTGAAATCAAATGGTGCAACAAAGACAGAGAAGGTAAAGGCTAAAAAGACAACCGAGATTAAGGGAAGAGTATGGTATATCAATCAGGATAATATTGATACAGATATGATTTTCCATAATCGTTATTTGGCGATTACCAATATTGATGAAATGGGACAATATACATTTGATAACCTTGATGGCTATACTGATTTTGCCAGTAAGTGTCAAAAGGGTGATATTGTTGTTACTGGTAAAAACTTTGGTAGCGGCAGTTCAAGACAGCAAGCCGTTGATTGTTTTGCTGCTTTGGGTGTTCAGGCTATTATAGCGGAATCTTTTGGAGCAATATATGAACGTAATGCGATTAATGCTGCTTTCCCAATAATAAGTTGTGAGCATATCAATGAATTAAGCTTGGAATCTGGCGATATAATAAATGTCAACATGGAGACAGGTATGATTATCAATGAAACCAAGAGTGTTGAGGTGAATGCTGAACCGTTTTCTTCTGTTCAAATGGAGATTTATCAGAATGATGGATTGTTTTAATAACTGTATATTATAAGGTGCTGATGCCCTGCGCTTTTTGCGTAGGGCATTTTTTTTTGTCTTTACTTGACGTGATACTATTAAATATTATCTTTGTGCTTCTTTTTTTTAGAGGAATTATACGATATAAACAGGAGTTAATAAAATGAAAAAATTAGCAGTAGTTGCCTTTGGAGGCAACGCTTTACTTAGAGGAAATCAGAAAGGCACAATTGAAGAGCAAGCGAAAAATGCTAATGATGCTTCTAAGCAGTTATTTGGTTTATTAGATCAAGACTATAATTTAGTTGTTACTCATGGTAATGGCCCTCAGGTAGGTAATATCCTTCTTGCTAATTCAGCAGGTAATCAGGTGTATGGAGTTCCTGATATGCCTCTTGATATCGCCGTTGCTTATTCTCAGGGGTTTATTGGTTATGTTATTGAACAGCAATTAGGAAATGAGTTCAAAAAGAGAAATATCGAAAAAGATATTATTACTCTTGTTACTCAGGTTGTTGTTGATAAAAATGATCCTGCTTTTGAAAATCCTACTAAGCCAATTGGCCCATTCTACACAAAAGAAGATGCTGATAAGGCTGCTGCTGAAACAGGTTCTATATTCAAAGAAGATGCAGCTGGTAGAGGCTGGAGAAAAGTTGTTGCTTCTCCTAAACCTCTTGAGATCAAAAACAAGAAAACTGTTGAAACTCTAGCTAGAGAAGGTAATATCGTTATCACTGCTGGTGGAGGTGGGGTTCCTGTATTCCATACAGAAGATGGTTTACTTCAGGGAATAGATTCTGTTATTGATAAAGATTTAGCTTCTTCTTTATTGGCAGTTGAGATTGGTGCTGATGAGTTCTTTATTCTTACTGATGTATCTAAAGTTTGTCTTAACTTTAATACTCCTGAAGAAAAGAAACTTGACACTATGACTATTGCTGAAGCTCATGAACTACTTAATGAAGGTCAGTTTGGTGAAGGTAGTATGGCTCCTAAAGTAAGAGCTGCTGTTGGTTTTGTTGAAAGAACTGGTAGAGATGCTATTATTACTGCTACTACTGCATTAGGTGTTGAAGGTGAAGGCACAAGAATTATCAAAGGATAATTACAGACATAAAATGATATAAGGCCACCTGTTGTTCAGGTGGTTTTTTTTTGTGCTGTTTTCCTTGATATACCTGACTTTGCTGGGAGTCTCGTTTTTTTGCTTACTGATGCAAGGGTTGCATCAAGGCTATGCAGCCTTTGTATTAGGGCTATGCAGGCTTTGTCTTGGGGCTAACTTTTCGAAACTCTTACTTATACAATCCTTGTCTTGGGGCTATGCAATCATTGCATCAAGGCTATGCAGCCTTTGTAACAGTACTATAAATTCAAAATTAAGGAGTGAACTTGCTGATATATAAGGGGGTAAGTGTTTTGCTTTTGAAGAGGTAAATAAGTATAAAAAAAGCCTCATTTTGTTTGAGGCTTATATCTTTATTCTTCACCGTTTGTTTTGACAAAGAAAGCAACCTTCTCGAGGGAGGTGATCATATCATACTCTTCGAGATATACGTGCTTGGGCACATTGACTGATTTGGGTGTGTAGTTTAATATGCCTTTTATTCCTGCATTTACAAGCCTTTCAGCAACATCAGTTGCAGAGTCAGCCGGAACTGTCATTATGCCAATATGAATATTTTCTTCTTTAATCTTACTTTCCAACTTGTCAAAAGAGTAACAAGGGATACCAGAATATGATTTGCCTGCTTTTTCCGGATTAGTATCAAAAGAAGCCTTCATGGATAGTTTTGTTCTCTTGCCTTTAAAGTAATTCATTAAGGCATGCCCCAGATTACCCATCCCTATAACAGCTACATTTAATCCTTCTTCACAATCAATAATATTCCCAATAAGATCTATTAGTTCCTTGACATTATAACCCTTTCTTAATGTTCCTGTATAGCCAATGAGCATTAGATCTCTTCTTACTTGTACAGCAGTAATATGCTGCATCTTAGCTAACTCATGCGAAAAGATATGAGTCTTACCATTAGCCAAACATAACAGTAATGCCCTTCTATACTGGCTTAACCGTTCAATTGTTTTATGGGGAAGGTGTTTCATTAAGTGTTCGCGCTTTTTGTTAATATTTTAACAGGGCAAAATTAGGCTTGTAGACTTAAAAAAACAAGTAATTTGTTAATTAATTAACACTGGATTCTATTGCAGTCAGTTACTAGCCTTTAGATGATGTTTATTATATCATATAGCGCAAGAACTTCCTTTCTCTTTAAACTCTTTGATAGTCATTCCATACATCTTTTTAAATGCTTTTGTGAGGTGGCTACTATCAGAGAAATTCATTTCAATAGCAATCTCTTTTAGAGAGGAATCTGTATGTAATATCTTTGACTCTATCAACTTGAATTTAGCCTTAAGTATATACTCCACTAATGGCAGTCCGGAATGTTTTTTGAAATATTCAGAGAAATAAGTAGGAGAGATAGCAAACTCTTCTGCTAAATGTGTAAGACGTAATTTTTCTGAATTGTTGAGATTGGTATGTATATACCTGAGTATACTACCGAATTTGCTGTCCTTTTTGTTTGCTTCTATTACATAAAGACGTTCAATATTGCGAGCCAGAATATTCAATATCGATTTCATTCCTGATATTATTAATGAATTGGAATAAGAATCTTTCTTTTGATATTCTGCCGCAATCATCTTTATAGTGAAGATAATGTACTGTCTTTCTTCTTCAGATTCTATAATGTCTCCTGGGGCTTTATTATAATTGGCAAGGATATATGCAATTTTGTTGAACCAGTTTTTATGTTCTGAAGCTTCATCTTTGTTGATAAATAAATAGTCAGTAAACCTGATGAAATAAAACTTTGTATTGGATCTTATCTCATAAGAATGACAATCCATAGGCGGCAGTAAGAATATGTTTCCTTTATAATATTTACTATTATTTGTGTTTATACATTGATATCCATTGCCTTCATCGATATATACCAACTCAAAGAAATTATTTTTATATGGCCTCTGCTTCCAATATGAAAGCTCTTCGATGTGTACTTCAAATGCTTTTATAGCGTATTTAGTTTGCATTGTTTATATACAACTATTGTTAATTTCTCCTGTTATCTTTATTAAGAACTTATAAAAACCAATATTCTTACTATAAAAACCAATATTTATACCACATGCCTATAAACACTACCGACTACCTTTGTATCAAATGATTTTTGAATTAAATTTAAACCTATTCATATTATGAAACAACTAACTGTAGTAGCTAAAATCACTGCTAAAGAAGGAAAAGCTGAAGAAACTAGAAAAGCTCTTGTTGACCTTATTCCTGTAACTCTAGAAGAAGAAGGTTGCCTGAATTATAATCTACATGATTCTGCTGATGAAGAAGGTGTGTTCTTGTTTTATGAAAACTGGGCTAGTCAGGAATTATGGCAAAAACATATGAATAATCAGCATTTAAAAGACTTTGTTGAAAAGGCAGGTGATTTGCTAGCTAATGACATAGAATTAAGTACTTGGTATATAAATAAATAAATTAATATGCAAGTGTATTTAAGACTTCTCAGTAACCTATGTTAAAAATAGATACTAAATGTTATGAATTACTCATAACAAAGCTTATTTGTGATTAAATCTTAAATACGTTTGACCTAAAAGGTTAAAGCAGATAGAATATCCTCTATCTGCTTTTTGTGTTCTATAATATTGATAATCATTTTTTTGAATAAATAAGATGTCAGATATAAAGGTGACTAATGAATATAATATATCTGAAATAATAGCATTAAGAATGTTAATATATTAAGTGTTTTTATATCAAAATGCATTACATTTGCAAGTGATTTAAAAATCATGGGGATGAAAACAAAAGGAAGAGAGATTAAACCTCATATTGCTGTATTTGGGAGAAGAAATAACGGCAAGAGTTCTCTTATAAATAGTCTTGCTCAACAAGAACTATCTATAGTTTCTGATGTTGCTGGAACTACTACTGATCCTGTTAAGAAATCTATAGAGATAGAAGGTGTTGGTCCTGCAGTTTTAATAGATACGGCGGGTATTGATGATTTTGGAGAACTTGGTGAAAAACGAAACAAAAGAAGTTTGAGTATTATTCAAACTATAGATCTTGCTATTCTTATTATTACTTCCAATGAATTTTCTGTTTATGAAGAGAATCTAATAAAACAGTTTGCAGATTATGATGTTCCCTTCTTTATTGTTTCCAATAAATCAGATCTGGAAAGGCTTTCTGCTGACCTAAAATCTGATCTGGAAGAGAAATACCAAACGCAGGTGTATGAGTTTTCCAGCTATAATAATGATGATCCTCATTTTATTTATAATCTTATCAAAGAATCTATTCCGGAAAGTGCATATGTTAAGCCTTCTTTATTTGGTGGCCTAGTCGGTAAGAATGATCTTATTATGTTGATTACTCCTATTGATTCTGAAGCCCCTGAAGGCAGAATGATATTGCCACAAGTGCAAGCGATAAGAGATGTACTTGATAATGACGGAATCTGTATTGTACTGAAAGAAACAGAAGTAGAACATTTCCTTAAGACTTTTCCTGTTAAGCCTAAACTTGCTGTTACTGATAGTCAGGTTTTTGGCATGATGGACAAATTGATTCCTGAAGATATCCCATTGACAGGATTTAGCGTTGTCTTAGCAAGAATGAAAGGTTGCTTTGATGAATATATTCAAGGAACTAAACATATTGAAAATCTTAAGGACGGAGATACTATTCTACTCTTGGAATCTTGTACTCATCATGTTTCTTGTGATGATATAGGCCGACATAAAATCCCTAATTGGATAAAAAAATATACAGGCAAAAACCTGAATTTTGAGGTTGTTCCTGGATTGGCAAACATTCCTAAGGCAATAAATGAATATGCAATGGTAATACAATGTGGGGGATGTGTTATTACAGGTAAACAATTAACAAGTAGATTGAAACCTGCAATAAAGGCTGATGTACCAGTTACTAATTATGGTATGGTTATAGCTTACTTGAATGGTATGTTTAAGAGAGCCGTAAAACCATTCGAAAATTTATAATTGTATTATGGAGTTGAAAGAACTGTTATATAAAGATGATTATACGAAAGAGGAGCTGGCATACTTTCTTTCTCTCTCTGATAAAGATGATCTGGCTCTATTAGCCGCCAGAGCAATGGAAGTTAAAGAAAAGTATGTAGGCAAGAAGGTATATTATCGAGGGCTTGTCGAATTCTCTAACATCTGTGAAAAAGATTGTTATTATTGCGGAATTAGAAGAAGTAACTCTAAACCTCAAAGATATAATGTGTCTGATGATGAAATCCTCAAGGCTGCTAAGTATGCTTATGAGAATGGTTTTGGCTCGTTAGTGCTTCAATCAGGAGAGCTCTCCAATAGGATCTTTGTTGATAGAATAGATAAACTACTTCGCAAAATTAAATCATTATCTAATGGTGAATTAGGAATAACTCTTAGCTGTGGTGAGCAAACTGAGGAAACTTATAAGAGATGGTTCGAAAGTGGAGCACATAGATACTTACTGAGAATAGAAAGTTCTGTTGAGAAACTTTATTATAAGATTCACCCTAATGATGATAAACATAACTTTGGTAAACGATTAGATGCTCTTTATGCTCTAAAGAAAGTAGGCTACCAAACTGGCACTGGTGTTATGATAGGTCTGCCTTTTCAGACTTACGATGACTTGGCTGATGATCTGCTTTTCTTTAAGAAGCTTGATATAGATATGTGTGGAATGGGTCCCTATATTGAGCATGAAGATACTCCAATGTATAAGTTCTCTAATCTATTAATGCCTAAAATTGAAAGATTTAGATTGGCACTTAGAATGATTGCTGTACTTAGAATATTGATGAAAGATATCAATATTGCTGCCGCTACTGCACTTCAGGCTATCGATCCTATTGGAAGGGAAAAGGCGTTAAAAGTGGGTGCTAATATTATTATGCCTAATGTAACTGCTACTGATTATCGTAAAGATTATCTGTTATATGAAGATAAACCTTGCATTGATGAAGAAGCTGATGAATGTAAAAACTGTCTTGAGGCTCGGATACATTTAGCTGGTGATAAAATTGGGTATAATGAATGGGGTGATTCTATTCACTTTAAGAATAAGAAGAAGTGATTTTCTGGTATTAAAAAATCATTAACTTTATACATTATTACAACTCTATTTTAAATAACATTTTGACTTGAAGACTTTATAATGAAATGCTTTGGAAAGATATATCTAATAGTGTTTTTTATTACTTGTTCTGTATTTCCTTTGATAGCTTTTAGTGATACTATCCCCACTAACAATAAAGCATTAGAGGATACAGTAAAGGTTCTAAATAAACGCTTTTGGACTGAATACAGAAAGGGGCTTTCTGAAGGATTAAAGATTGCGCAGAAAAGTAATTCTTATACGGAGAGGATTAAAGATCTTAAACTTAAAAGTATAGCATATTACAACCTAAGTGTAGTGTATAAGAGTCTTGATAGATATGACTCTTCTTTTTACTATGCACAAAAAGCCATAGAAATAGATTCTATCAGAGGCGATAAAAGAGACCTTGCAATAAACTATTCCCATTTAGGCAACATCTTTTCTGCTGTTGATGATTATTCGAAAGCATTAGAATTCTATTTTAAGTCCCTTAAAATTAAAGAGAGACTGTCAGACTCTCTTGGCTTGGCTATCGATTATCATAATATTGGACATATATATTCTGAAACAAGAGATTATAATAAGGCTCTTTTGTATTATAAGAAAGGATTAAACATCTTTCTTGAACAAGACTTTACCGTATACATAGCTACAGCATATAATAATATTGGTGTAAATTACTTTTATAAAAAGGATATTGATCTGGCGGAAGAATATTATATAAAAGCACTTGAAATTTATCAAAGAATTAATGATAAGGTGGGCGAAGCTTTAGGATATAGTAACTTAGGCACAATAGCCCAAGAGAGAAAGAAATATAATGAAGCTTTACATTATTACCTAAAAGGATATAGGCTACGAATTCAAAATAATGATCCTTCGGGTATCACTAACTCCCTGATCAATTTAGGTTCAATATATCTGGCTAAAGATGAATATGAGAAGGCTGAAGAAAGTTTGTTGGATGCTTTGAATAGAGCTAACGAGATTAAGTCTATATCTCTAAAAGAGAATGTGCTACATCAATTGATTCTATTGTATGAGGAGCTGAAAGACTATGAGAATGCATTTACTTATCAGAAATTATATCAAGCTGTCTCAGATTCAATATACGATGAGAGTAAGGCTAAAAGATTTGTTCAACTTTCTCTTGAATTTGAATTTGAGAAACAACAAAAAGCCAGAGAGTACCAATTGAATGCAGAGAGGCAAGTGATTATTGGAGACCTGGAAAGAGTTAAATTTGTCAGAAGATTATTACTTATCTTATTGATTGCTTCCTTCCTTATTATCTTACTCTATTTTAGATTTAACCAAGCCATCAGAAAAACAAATAAGAGCTTAAAAGCAAAAACAGATAAGATTATACAACAAAAGCATCACCTTGAAAATATCAATAGAGAGGTTATTAAAGCTAAGGAGGAGCTCGCAACCATAAATAATGAAAAGGATAGGTTCTTTTCGATAATTGCTCATGACCTAAAGAATCCTTTCAATATTATGATTGGAATAACTAGTATACTTTCTTCGGGTGAGGTGAATATTGATAGAAAAGAAGAATTGCAGTTCCTTAAAGATCTTCATCAAGTTGCTACTGATGGGTATAAATTACTACAGAACTTATTGGAGTGGGCAAGAATACAGAAAGGTGAAAGTAGATTTATTCCTGAGCATCTGAATATAAGAATGATGATTGATGAGACAACAACTCTATTGAAGCATATGGCTGTCAAAAAGGACATAAATCTTATTATTGATGTTCCTAATGGTACGCATGCTTATGGTGATAAGAATATGCTTACAACTGTAATTAGAAACTTGTTGTCAAATGCTCTTAAGTTTACAGATAAAAAAGGAGAGGTTGTTGTCGGCTCAGAAATAAAGCACAACTTTCTGAAGATTTACGTTAAAGATAATGGAGTTGGTATTTCTGAGGAAAATATAAGTAAGCTTTTTAGAATTGATGAGAGTATTTCAACCTATGGAACCGATAATGAATCAGGTACTGGTTTGGGACTTATTCTATGTAAAGGCTTTGTTGAAACTAATGGTGGTAAGATATGGGTAGAGAGTGAAGTAAATGTAGGAACAACTTTTATCTTTACTATCCCTCTACGTCCTGATATAAAAATAAATACAGAAGGATGAGAAAGAATGTGTTATTCTTTGATGGTGGGTTGTATTATACCTTCTTAAGTAATGAAATAAATAATAAGTATCCTGATCTTAACTTCTATTGTATTGGTGGTGATGCTGAATCTTTAACTCCTTCATGCTTCTTCAAGAACTTCTTCAACCTTATCTCGAATGAAGATAATAGAGTGTATATGTTTCCTGATCTTCTCAGATTGATTGATCTTTCAGGTCAAAAGATAGAGAAAGAAAGAGAAAGAGTAGTTCTCTCTAATAATTTATTTGATGTAGTTGCTGATTGCAAGAAGTATCCAAATAAGAATGTGGTCTTCTTTGGTATAGGATTTGAGAATGCCGCAGCAACGGTGTCTATAGCTATATTGAGGGCATTAATGGCAGGCCATGATAACTTTAGAGTGTATGGTTACTTTATTTACCTCCCATCCTTGATTGAAAAGTACCTGACTATATATTCAGACTCTATTATTGTTATACCAGAAGAATATACTTTAGTTCTTGGAGAGGAAGTCTTCAAGAAACTTTGTGATAAGTATAATGCATTACTGATTGTTACAAAGAACAATAATCGTTGCATTGATTCAGGTATAAGTAATGCTGTTAATAACGAAGAACATCAATTGCCAAGCATTTCTAACCAAGTGAAAGATTATTCTTCTCTTTTATCAGAAACCTTTGAGATTCCAAAGGATTATAAATCACTTCTTCTTTCATTTAACCCCAAATATTCTTGTTTTGATATGGTCAGTGAAAAAGCTGTTGGAAGTAAAGATTTTACTTGTTTTGATTTATTTGACCATCAGAAGCATGTAAAGGATTGTAGTAATTGGAATAAATGTAATGCAAACCATCCTTTATGTAATACCATGATATCAAGCAAAGGAGTTTGTTTGATAGAAAAGTCTCTAAGTTTTTAGCGTAAACTTTTCATTTTGTGAATACTCATGGATAAACATATATGAGTTTATTGTTGTTTTATTTGCAAAACGAATCTTATGGAAAAAATACAAGAAGCTGTTTTGGCTTCCTTTATTGGAGATGCTTTATCACTTGGTGTTCATTGGATATATGATACTAGAATTATAGAAAAGGAGTTTGGCGATATAACTGGATATACAAGCCCTTTGCCTAACTCCTATCATCCTACCAAATCCACGGGACAACTTACTCATTATGGTGATCAAGAATTAGCTTTACTAGAGAGTTTATCCTGTCATAAGACTTTTTATATTGACAAGTTTATAGAGGATTGGACTGCTAAACTGAATGAATATTCAGGATATAGAGATCATGCAACGAAGATCACTCTCCGAAACATCAATCAAGGCATTAAGTTTCCTTATGTAGGTTCTCAATCCAATGAACTAGGTGGAGTTTGCCGTATCCCTCCTTTATTTCTCTTAGCTATTGATAATGATAAGATCTTAGAGATGGCTCTAGAGCAGACTCAGTTTACACATAACTCTCCTGTACTATTGAAAGTTTGTAGTTTCATTGTAGAACTATGTTTTGCTGTAATTTCTGGCAGTTCAATATTAGAAGGAATAGAAACTGTAAAGAAGAAGAAAGAGTATAAAGATATTCTTGAGCTAGTAGATAAGGCTGTGAAGAGTAAAGGGAAAAGGACGCGCACAGAGATAAAAAGATTTGGTCAGATGTGTTCAGTACGAAATGCATTCCCTTCCTTGATACATTTACTTGTTTCTTATGAAGATGATCCCAAAGCAGGATTGATAGAAAACCTGAAAGCTGGTGGAGATTCTGCAGCTAGATCTATTTTGTATTCATTCATTATGGGTCTGAAACACGGTATTGGATGGATGGATGAACAGTGGATAAAAGATCTACAAGAGAAAGATAAGATAAAAGATCTGTTTAGTGATCTATAAAAAAAGGGGCAAAGCCCCCTTTTTTTATTGTAATATTTCGTGATTTGGACACCCATTTCTTGAGCAGAAAGATACTTTCTTTTCTCCAACGACTTCTAATGATACCATTGGTGCTTCGCAAGCACTACATTTCTCACCAGAATGTAAGTTAGAATCACATGAAGGACAGTGGAATTTCACTATCTCATTGTCTGGTACTCTTACTTTACTTACATAGTTATAGTTTCCGTATATACTGCTTAAGAACACTCGTCCCACATTAGCATCTGTAGTTTCAATTGTTAACATAATGCTATCTACATTGTTGATTAGTTCTGACTGGCTCATTAGGGACTGGTTGCATGCAGGACATTTAGCGTGGATAATGGTTTTGTCTTCCATAGTTTCTTTTAATTATCTAGGGTAAGTAATTCTTTTCAGTTTTCAACAAATTTATAATCTCGTTTCGGTAAAATCAAGTATACTGAGAAATTCAAATTGAATCTAATTTATGATTACAATTAATTATAGATTATATAAAGAGTTTATTTAATGATAAGTCAGTAAGTAAAAGCATTAAATAATTATATGAACTATAACTTTAACTTGGTTTGTGTAAGTTGTTGATTTAGTGCCTTAAGTGGGTGTGATTATGAACCTGAACTTTAGCTGAATTTGATTCTTTACATGTTGAATTTTTGGGTTTATTATGTATGTTTAATGTTAAGCAAATTACCCCTTTTTGCTTAAATTATATCATTGCTTGTGATAAATATTTATATTACATTTATAGTCTTTAAAGGGATTATCCTTTAAAAGTTATTATTTGGTTATATTTCTTAGGGATTGGAGGCTGCGTCAGCAGCCTCTTTTTATTTATTCAATATAACTCTATGGGGATAAGGTATATCAATCTGTTCCTTGTCAAATCTTTCCTTTACAGATTTAAGCACATCACACTTAAGACCGAAGGCATTTCCGGGGTTTGCCACCCAAGTGTAAGCTTTTAGGTCTATACTGGATTCTCCCCAATTCACCATCTTTATAGTAATATCATTTACATTATTATTGATTTCTTCAGGGGTTCTTATATCAATAAAACTGGGATGGTTACGTATTTCTTCAGCTATGATTTCCATAGCTTTCATGTGGTCAGATTCATAACCGATACCGAATGTTATATCTACTTTTGTTTTGAGGTCAGTAAGGTTGTAATTGACCATGGTTTCGTTTGATAGCAATTTGTTTGGAATCAGTACTCTTTGGTTGCTAAAGTCTCTGACGATAGTATGTCTGATTGTAATCTCTTCTACAATACCATAAGCTTTTCCTTTGATTTCAATTCTATCACCAATGACAAAGGGTTTCGTAATAAATATAAGAATTCCAGAGGCTATATTGTCCATTGTTTCTTTTGTGGAATAGGCAATAACACCAGCAGTAATACCAGCTCCGGCAAATAATGCAGCACCCAGACCGCGAAGTTGGGGGAAGGTAAATAGTATTGAGGTGGCAGCAAGGAAGTAAATCAATCCTTTTCCTACAATTTTAAATAAATTTAACTGTGAAGGATTGATCAGCTTGTTTCTATTTTTAGATACATTCCTTAAGAACCTCGAATAAGAGTAAGATATAAATCTTGCAATTACTAAAATAACAATAACAACAATTATTCTTATTCCATAATAAGCAATAAGCTCAGGATCGATAAAGTCCCAGAAGTTTTTTAATTCATCCATAAGGCATTTTAGATTTTAACAACTTTTAATAAAGTTACAAAATACTTGTGTGTGTTGATATTGTGGAAGATGTAGATTTATAGTTATCTTGTTTTTGAATAAAAAGGCAAAAGGAGGCGTTGTTTTTCTAAGTAGGCTTATAGTATTTGATGAATACGTAAGCTCTGCGATGTTAAATTTTCTGCGTTGATTCAAATTGAATCTATTATAGAGAAGAGGCTGCTGTAATGGCGGCCTCTATTTTTGTATATACTGAATTCTGTTAATACTTTTATGTTTTAGCTGTAGTAACTTTTCTTGTCTGTTAGGAGTAATAGAATATCCAAGTCGTATATTTTTCTAAATTTAGTGCGAAATAGACTATGGGCACGGTATAATAAGTACATGTAAATTATTAAAACCAATATTTATAATTAGATGAATAAAATAAATTACCATCAGAAGGCATTACTTGCCTTTATTTTGTTATTGCCTGTTTGTTCTTTTGGGCAACAAATAAACTACACTAAACATAAATTGGATAATGGTCTTACTGTCATTTTGAGTGAAGACCATTCAAAACCTGAGGTTTTTGGAGTTGTTTCTGTAAACGCAGGTGGCAAAAACGACCCTGCTGATGCAACAGGGATGGCACATTATCAGGAGCACATGCTATTTAAAGGTACTACTGAATTAGGTACTACAGACTGGGAAAAAGAGAAAGTTCATATTGATAAGATCTTTGAACTTTATGACAAATTAGGAGCAACTAAGGATGAAGTAAAGAGAGCAGAGATACAGAAGCAGATCAATGAAGAATCTGTGGAGGCTGGAAAATATATGATCCTTAATGAGACTTCCAAGTTGATTAAGCAGATGGGAGGTACTAATTTAAATGCTGGAACAAGCTGGGATAGGACTGCATATTTTAATGTATTCCCTCCTAATCAGATTTATCGTTGGATTGATCTTTATAGTCATCGTTTCATTAACCCTGTATTCAGAGCTTTTCAATCAGAATTGGAGACAGTATATGAAGAAAAGAATATGTATGCTGATGATTTCTTTTCATGTATTCTTGAAGATGTAAATTCACATATATACAAAAAGCATCCTTATGGGCAACAAACGTTGATTGGTACTATTGAAGATTTGAAGAATCCTTCATTGACAAAGATGAAGAAGTTTTTTGATGATTATTATGTTGCAAATAACATGGCGTTGGTTATTATTGGAGATTTTAACTCTGAAGAGATACTTCCTGCAATAAAGGAGAAGTTTGGAAAGCTTCCTTCTGGTGAAGTGCCAGAATTTGTCGCTCCTAAAGAAGAGCCATTTAATGGTAGAGAATATGTAGAGGTAAGAAAATCACCAGTAAGGCTTGAAATACTTGCTTTTAAATCTGTACCAAAAGGACATCCTGATGAAATATATCTTGATGTATTCAATAGTCTTCTATCTAATGCTAACCAAACTGGAGCATTGGATAAACTCAATATTCAGGGTAAAGTGCTACAGACTATGGTTACTAATGACAGAAAAGCAGACTATGGAGCGGAGTTAGTTATAGTTGTTCCTAAGCTTATAGGGCAGAAGATGGAGAAAGCTGAAAATTATGCTATTGATGCTATCCAATCAATATGCAATGGAGAGTTTGATGAGAGTGATCTTGATGCTATAAGAAAGCAAGAGTATATTAACTTTCAGTTAGGATTAGAATCAAGTGAGTATAAAGCTTTGTATTTCACAGCTATGTTCAATCAAAATAGAGATTTGAGTGAAATAAATAGTTATTTAGAGAAGATTAACAACATAACAAAAGAAGAGGTCATTAGAGTTGGTAAGAAGTATTATGGTGATAATTACCTTGCATACTATTCAAAGATGGGCTTTCCTTCAAGAGAGAAGATTGAGAAACCTGATTATAAGCCAGTATCCAGTAATACCGGTGCTGAGTCTAAATATGCAAAGCATTTCAAAGCTATTGATGAATTAAATGTACAACCTCAGTTTGTTGACTTTGATAATGATATAGAGGAGCTTCAAGTAAGAGATGCTGTACGTCTTTTCAAGGTACATAATAAACATAACGATATATTTAATCTGAAAATCAAGATTGGTATTGGTTCTACTGAAATGAATAAAGCTTCTTTTCTTGCAGAGGTATTAAATAAAGCTGGAACAAATAAATATTCAAGTGTACAATTAAAGCAGGTCTTCAGTAAGCTTGGCTGTAAGTATAGTATTTATTCTACAAGAGACAATTTTGTTATTGATATTGAAGGTTTGGAAGCTGCATTACCTGAGGCTATAGGTATTATAAGTGATTTATTGAATCAGCCTGATATTAATGAAGATAATATAGATCTGGTTGTATCAGAAATAAAGGCGCAGAGGAAGCTTGATTCAAAGGAACCTGCAACAAAAGCAGAAATATTATATACTTATGCGGTTTATGGCGATAGCTCAAATTATTTGACCAGACCAAGTAAGAAGGAACTGAAGAGATATAAAGTCGAAGACTTCAAGAAAGATTTGAATAAGATCAGGTCTTACAATTTTGATTTCCTTTACACTGGTAATACTCCAGTTGATGAAGTCAAGGATGTTATTTTAAAAGAGTTTAGGTTTAAGAAGAAGCTTATAAATAGTCCTGAGCTTCACAGACTGAAGCTAAAAGATTATGATGAGAATATTATCTATTTCCTACATGATAAAAAGGCTATCCAATCTAATATTTACTTTTATGTTCCTTCTACTGAACGTAATGCTGATGATATGACAAGAATAAAAGCTTTCAACACTTACTTTGGAGGTGGATTTTCTGGTTTAGTCCTTCAGGAAGTACGTGAATATAGATCATTGGCTTATATTGCTGCTGCTGGATTTAACCAAGCTTATCTGCCAGATAGAAACGATTACCTTTATGGGTTCGTAGGTACTCAAGCAGATAAGACGATTGAGGCGATAACTGTATTCAATGATCTTTTGGACAATATGCCAGAAAAAACAGAGCGTATAGATTTTATCAAGCCTTTTGTTGTTCAGTCTGCTATTACAGCAAAGCCTTCATTCAGACAAATAGGTAATAGTATCTTGAAATGGAAAGAAAGAGGTTTCAAGAAAGATCCTTCTATTGATATCTATAATCAAGGTAAAGACTTGAAATTTGAAGACATTACAGATTTCTATAAGGAGAAAGTTAAAGGTCGTCCAAGAGTAATCACTATTGTTGGAAACAAGAAAAAAATTAATATGGATGAGCTTAGCAAATTCGGGAAAGTGATTAAGCTCAAGAAGAAACAAGTAATGAATAAATAGTTCTTTGCAAAAAGACAAGTCAAAATATTCAAAGAGTCGGTCTTTAAGATCGACTCTTTTTGTGTATATATCTTTCTTGTTTTCAATGTATTGCTTTGTTGTTCTGAGCTTGTGATAGATAGATTTATTATGATAACAGTACTAAAACAGTGATTGCACTAGCCTAATGTATTGACTACATCACCCTAATGCAGAGACTGTCATAGTACTATAAATTTATTTTCACAAGGAATTTATGTTTTTGTACAGGAGATTATATCTTGAATTATAATCAATTACGTACTTTTGAAGTTTATAAATACAGATATTGATTTTATATGAGTTGGAAAGCAGATATTAATTGGTTGAAAGAAGTTTTTAGTGATCCTGTAAATTCAAGTATAAACGATATGGATCAACTACCTGATGATTGTTTATCTACCTTACTTTCCTTCTCTCATGAAATATCAGTCTGTAAAGGAGATGAAATACAGGCATCAGATACTGTAGGTAGATATTTATATATCATACATAAAGGAGCAGTCAGGGCGCATTATTTTTCTGATGGGAATGATATTACCAGTTGGTTTGCTTTTGAGCATCATTTTGTGTTTATATCTTCTTATATGACCAGAGTTCCTAACTTCGAAGCCTTGGAAGCGATAGAAGATAGTGAGTTGTTAGCAATAGATGTCAGTCAGTTGAGTTCGGCCTATAATAAGAATATAGAAATGGCTAACCTTGGGCGCATGTTGGCAGAGTTAGGCTTGGTATATACTGAAGAATTGTTATTTGATCTCAAGTTTCATACAGCACAGGAGAGATATGCTCGATTATTGAAGAATCAACCAGAGGTAATAAAGCGATGTAAATTGGGGGATGTAGCGTCATATTTAGGAGTCACACAAGTAACATTAAGTCGTATAAGGAGTGAGATGGAGTGATTTTTTAACATTTGTAAAAGGAAAGTTGTTTATGTCCATCTAATTTTGCCCTTTAATTAAAGTGGATACTATGCCACTTATGAAAATAAAAAATAGAATGCGACAAGAGTTAAATCCGGTTTCCGGTAAAATATCAAATGTTTTCTTTGCCTATGCAGTACCTAGTATCTTTGCATTGCTTTCAATGGCATCAGCAAGTATTATTGATGGTTTCTTTGTAGGTAACTATGTAGGTTCTGATGCTTTGGCAGCAATCAGTATTAGTGTTCCTGTATTAGTATTTGCTTATGGTATAGCAGTAGTATTTGCAGCAGGAGGGAGTGTTATTTGTGGTAAATATATTGGAGAGGGCAAGAAGGGCAAGGCTTCTGATATTTTTGTAAAATCAAGTATTGTAATATTAATTATCTCAGTACTCTTTATTTTATTGAGTATTTTCAATCTGGATGGATTTGCAAGGTTTTTAAGTGCAAAAGGAGCAGTATTGCCATTGGTGAAAAATTATTTGTATTATATCATATTCTTTTTCCCATTGATATTGGTAGGTTTTGGGTGGGTCTATTTTGTGAGAGTCAATCAGCAGCCTGTATTATCATCAATAGCATTAGTTATAGCAGCAGTACTTAACTTTATCTTAGATGCTATATTCATAGCATATTATGGTATGGGTATAAAAGGAGCTGCATTAGCAACAGGAATAGCACAGAGTGTCCCATTATTTATATTGTTGTTTTCCTTCCTGAGAAAGAAGAGTGTAGTAAGGTTTATTCTTCCTAATAACAATTGGAAAGACACATGGAAAGCTGCACATAATGGCTTTTCAGAGTTTCTGAATGAGACATCTACAGGTATTGTAACTTTATTATTCAATATGGTTATTATGCGTACTATTGGGATAGATGGAGTAGCTGCCTTTTCGATAATCAACTACTTGATGTATATAGCAATTATGGTCAGCTATGGAGTAGGAGAGTCATTGCATGTACCAGTAAGTATGAATTATGGAGCAAGAAAGTCAAGTAGGATAGGATCTTTATTGAAACGTGCATTAAGCTTTAACTTTATAGTTTCTCTTCTGATCATGTTCCTATTATTGGTGTTCCCTAACTTTATAGTAGGCTTATTCCTGAATGAAGAGAGTGTTGATGTAGCACCGATTGCAATGGAATACATCAGGTATTTGTGGCCTGGCTTTATGTTTAGTGGTATTTCTATTGCATTATCAGGTTATTTCACATCAATGCATTGCCCTAATTTATCAGCAGGAATAGCAATACTAAGATCATTAGTGTTACCAGTTTTCTTTCTGTTTTTCTTTGAAAGAACCTTAGGAGGAGAAGCCATATTCTTATCTATCCCTGTGGCTGAAGCCATTACTATGGTAGTAGCTTTATTTATGTTAAAGGCTAATACACCAAAGGTTTTGGTAAGAACACAATTTGGATGAAAGTATAAGAAGAGAAGACATATATAAATATAGATAAATAAAAAAGAGCTTTTTTAAGCTCTTTTTTATTTCGAAGTGATTTAAAAACTACTTCACTTATCTTAACCTAAGTATATGGTATCTAATTCTGTGATATGGGTAAAAAAGAATAAATTTGATTTCCTTTTTTCTCTTATGCAACACTCCATTCACTGCGAAATATGAATAAGCCTAATAAGTAATAAATAGATTTTGACAGGAAGCAACAGATTCTTTAAATCAACTCATTCAGATATAGTATACTTTTACAATTAATTCATCTTAATAATCTACTTATTATTGAAG
>JBGRPZ010000055.1:0-28829 GCA_041725915.1 Hyphomicrobiales bacterium
ATTTTAGGCTTTTGATCTTTAGGTTAATGATTGCATGAAATGAAGAAAAAACGAGTGTTTTTATTTTAAAGTAGTTTGATATGAAAAGGGGAAGTATGATTAGTCAAAGAACTTATTTATGATACTGCCTGTTTACTCATTCTTTATGTTTTTTTGTCATAAATCAAACATAGAGTATTTCAGGCATCTTTTGTTTTATTTTATCAGACTTTTTTAAATCACTTCATAAAAAAAGATCATTCACAGAGCTGTGAATGATCTCTAAAGATTATATATCTTTTTATAATTACTTTAATCCATGAACAACAAGTCCTGAACGTAATTTTGGCTCAAACCAAGTAGTCTTTGGAGGCATGATATTATCAGTATCTGCAATATCCATAAGTTGTTTCATTGTAACAGGATAAAGAGCAAAAGCAACTTTCATCTCTCCATTATCAACTCTTCTCTTAAGTTCTTCAAGACCGCGGATACCACCTACAAAGTCAATTCTTTTAGATGTTCTTAAGTTTTGAATGTCTAGAAGAGGAGTAAGGACAGAGTTAGAAAGAATAGTAACATCAAGTACTCCAATTGGGTCATTGTCATCATAAGTACCAGCCTTAGCAGTAAGTTTATACCACTTACCAGCTATATACATACTGAAGACATGAAGTTCAGCAGGTTTGAAGATCTCTTCTCCCATGCACTCTACTTCAAATTTTTCCTGAAGTTTAGCCATGAACTCATCCTCAGACATACCATTAAGATCTTTACAAACACGATTGTAATCAATAATAGTAAGTTGATTGTCTGGGAAATGAACAGCAAGGAAGAAATTGTATTCCTCATCACCAGTGTGATTAGGATTGTTCTCTTTCTTTTCTTTACCAACTAAAGCAGCAGCAGCAGTTCTGTGATGACCATCAGCAACATAAGTAGCAGGAACTTTACCAAAAAGCTCAACAATTCTATCAACAATAGCTTTCTCGCTAATTACCCAGAAATGATGACCAAAACCATCACCTTCAGCAACGAAATCATAAATAGGATCGTTGCTTTCAACATGGTTTTTAATGATCTGATCGATTTCTTCTTGAGCAGGATAAGTAAAGAAAACAGGCTCCATGTTAGCATCAGTGATTCTAACATGTTTCATTCTATCTTCCTCTTTGTCTGGTCTGGTAAGCTCATGTTTCTTGATTACATTATTCATATAATCTTCAACACCAGCACATCCTACAATACCATACTGAGTCTTGGCATTCATTGTTTGAGCATAAATGTATAGACATTCAGTATCGTCTTGTGCTAGCCAATTCTTTTCTTTAAAAGCTTCAAAATTTTCTTTTGCCTTATTATATACTTCTTGGCTGTATAGGTTTACATCTTCAGGTAAATCTACTTCAGGTTTGATAACATGCAATAGAGAATACTCATTACCTTGAACTTCTACACGTGCTTCAGCAGAATTAAGTACGTCATAAGGACGAGAAGCTAGCTGCTTAACAATTTCCTTTGGAGGCCTAAAGCCTTTGAAAGCTTTTAAAATTGCCATTTTATTATTGTTTTAGTTTATTAAGTTGTACTTCCAAAAAGTAGATAGCCATAGCATGGCTAAATTTCGTGCAAAGTAAATAAAAACTTCTCAGAATAACCTTTTTAATTGGAAAAAACCAATTTAAATTAATGCTTAAATTTTAAAGAGTAATTATTTTAATAGGCTCTTGGTTCCATTGGTTTTTCATAAACAATAAAATTCTCTTGCTGATTTGGAGGTGCAGGGCTCATAGTCTTTTGCAATGAAGTAATCAAAGCACCTATCATTTTAGTCATCTCCATTAGTTCGTTTCTTGATTTTTCTTCTACATCATCAGAAAAATACTCCAATCCATAGCAGATTGTAGTATAAACGATACATTCCCTAATGGCACTTTTGGCTAGTTTAAGGTAATAGATAAATTGATTTTTATTTCTTGAAGATCCTTCTGCAATGTTCATTGCAATGGCTCTTGTTGATTGATTAAATTTTGTCACTAGGTTTTCTTTTTCTTTATTTGGAAGAAAAAGTGTTACATCATTTATGTAACATATGTAATCTAAAGCTTTGTGGTATACTCTAAGATCTTCAAATCTGAAAAATGAAATGTTCTTTTCTGGTTCGTTTTCCATATTAGTTCAATTTATAAGGTATGTTAATTAGGATTGATTTTAAGAAGCCTAAATGAAAATATGCCGGCATACACCGGCATTATATGAGATAAATTAATTTACTTTAAAAGTGGTATTACCATTCTCTAGGTAATTAACAATTTGATTTGCTGCAGCAATTCCTGCATTTACATTAGCTTCTCCGGTTTGAGCACCCATTTTCTTTGGAGTGAAGAAGAATCTCCCTTCGAATTTTTCTGCAATATCATCTTTACAATTAGGAGCAATATCAGATAGGTAGTTAAAATCTTTTCTTTCTTCAAAGATTTCAATTAGCTCTTTCTCGTTAATTACTTCTTTTCTTGCAGTATTAACTAATGTTGCTCCCTCAGGCATAAGCGATAAAAGCTTACTTCCGATTGAGTTTTTTGTTTTTTCATTAGCAGGAATATGTAAAGATACGTATTGGCTCTTTGAATAAAGTTCTTCAACAGAATCAAGTGCAATTACACCATCTTTCTCGATATCTTCTTTTGATATAAATGGATCAAAAGCAAAAACTTCCATTCCAAAACCCTTAGCAATCTTTGCTACATATCTGCCAATGTTTCCATAAGCGTGAATACCTATGGTTTTTCCTCTTAATTCTTTTCCAGCTTTACCATTGAAGTTGCTTCTTGCATTGAATACCATCATTCCTAATGCTAGTTCAGCAACAGCATTAGAGTTTTGTCCTGGAGTATTCATTACTACAACATTGTTTTCAGTAGCAGCATTAAGATCTACATTATCGTAACCAGCACCCGCTCTAACAACAATTTTTAAATTTTTAGCATTACTAATAACGTCATTATTAGCTTTATCACTTCTGATAATAATTGCATCAACTTCTTCTGCTGCTTTTACAAAATCTGAATGGTCAGGATATTTTTCTAATAATATAGTTTCGTATCCTGCATTATCGAAGACTTCTTTGATTTGATTTACTGCTGCAGGAGCAAAAGGCTTTTCTGTTGCAATCAATACTTTTTTCATGATTACGATTTTTAGGAATTAAAAAAAATCTGACATAAACTTAAATTTATGTCAGATTAAGAGAAGATTTTATTTTGTTTTTAGTTTTTCGAATTCTTGCATAGTTTCAACAAGAGCAATAACACTTTCTTTAGGAAGTGCATTATAAGTTGAAGCTCTGAAACCACCTACAGAACGATGTCCTTTAATTCCCATCATTCCTCTTTCAGTAGCAAAGGCAAAGAATTCTTTTTCTAGTTCTTTGTACTCATCAGTCATAACAAAGCAAATGTTCATTAAAGAACGATCTTCTTCATTAATAACAGTCCCCTTGAATAATGGATTGCGATCTATCTCATTATAAAGAATAGCTGCTTTTTCTACATTCTTTTTATGCATTGCATCAATTCCACCATTCTCTTTTAACCATTTTAGTGTTTGAAGAGCAGCATAAATAGGAACTACAGGAGGTGTATTAAACATTGATTCTTTATCAATGTGAGTTTTGTAATTCAACATTGTAGGAATAGCTCTCTCAACTTTTCCTAAAACATCATTTCTTACAATAGCGAAAGTAACACCTGAAGGAGCTAAATTCTTTTGAGCACCACCATAGATGATTGCATATTTAGATACATCAATAGGACGACTAAAAATATCAGAAGACATATCTGCAACCAAGTTAACAGGACAGTCAAAATCTTCTTTTATTTCTGTTCCATAGATAGTATTATTGGTAGTGATATGGAAATAGTCAGCATCTTTAGGTATGTCATATCCCTTTGGAATATAATTATAAACACTCTCCTCAGAAGAAGCAACTTCAACAACCTCGCCGAAAAGTTTTGCTTCTTTCATTGCTTTCTTTGCCCACGCACCAGTGTTTAGATATGCAGCCTTCTTATTTAAAAGGTTGAATGGAACCATACAAAATTGTGTACTTGCTCCACCCTGCAAGAAAAGAACAGAATATCCTTCAGGGATATTTAAAAGTTCTTTAAATAGTTGTGTAGCTTCATCGACTACAGCTACAAATTGTTTGCTTCTATGACTAATCTCCATTAAAGATAGTTCCATATCAGCGAATTCTTTGATAGCATTTGCAGTATTCTCAATTGTATATTGAGGTAAAATAGAAGGACCTGCATAAAAATTATGTTTCTTCATAATGCTAACAGTTTAAATATTAAGTTATTTAGAGGTTGATATTACCTATTAAATTAGTAAGCAAATATATAATAATTTCATTGTTATAAAATACAATAGTGACAGTAAAATATTATTTACTTTTGAGTGGAATTTTTTTAGATAATGATGGACACAAATAAAACGACAATAGCATTCATAAAATTGGGTAAGGTTCTTGCTTCAATTGGTAAATGTGATGAAGACTATAAAAAGCTCAATCTTACAGAAGTAGAACTTGATGCAGTAGAGAGATTAAAAGATGAAATTAAAGATTCATATATATATAACAAATGGTTTATTCCCGATTTTTCACATAAAGCAATAGCCTCTCTTGGTGAATTACTTAATGAGAATGATTTAAAATTATGGTTGAATAAATATCCTGAAATAAATCAGCCCAAAAAAGCAAAAAATATAGGAGTGGTTATGGCTGGTAATATTCCTGCGGTAGGGTTTCACGATCTTTTGTGTGTCCTTGTGTCTGGTAATAACATTATCGCAAAGCTCTCTGCTGATGATAATAGAATAATGCCTGCAATTGCTAATGTTTTAATGACAATAGACAAAAGCTTTGAAGGGAGAATAAAATTCACACAAGGTCACTTATCTGATTTTGATGCGATAATAGCGACAGGAAGCAATAACACATCAAGATATTTTGATTATTATTTTGGAAAGTATCCGAATATAATTCGTAAAAACAGAAATAGTATCGCTGTGCTAACAGGAGAGGAAACTAATGAGCAATTGGAATTCTTGGCATCTGATATTTTTGACTACTTTGGCCTTGGATGCAGAAATATCTCTAAGCTATATTTACCTAAAGCTTATCCTATTGCTGATTTATATAAGACTTTTGAAAAATATTCCTTCTTGAAAGATAATTCCAGATATATTAATAATTATGATTACAATAAATCCGTTTATTTGGTGAATAAAATAGATCACCTAGATAATGGGTTTTGTATAATGAAAGAAGATACAAATCTTATTTCCCCTGTTTCTGTTATCCATTATGAATTTTATGATGATATTAGTACCCTTAATGGATTTCTGGAATCAATTAATGATAAATTACAATGCATTGTCTCTTCTTCCGAGAATATAAATAATAAAATTAATTTTGGTGATGCGCAAAATCCTAAACTCTGGGATTATGCCGACGGAATAGATACAATGGACTTTCTATTTAGGATCTAAATCAGTTTAATTGTAGTTTTTGTTAAATATCATTACTGATTTTCAATAAAAATGAAATGAATTGTTAGGATATTAAAATAGAATTAAATACTTTTGCACACCAAAATTAAAGGCATATATAAAAGCAAGAATAAAATGAAAAAAGACATTCATCCAACGGATTACAGAGTCGTTGTTTTCAAGGATATGTCCAATGGATACCAGTTCTTGACTAAATCTACTGTAAATACAAAAGATTCAATTACTTTAGAAGACGGAAAAGAATATCCATTGGTGAAGTTGGAAATTTCGCATACTTCACATCCTTTTTATACAGGTAAAATGAAGCTTGTTGATACAGCCGGACGTGTTGATAAATTTAAGAATAGATATTCAAAACATCTCGGTAAACAATAAGATTCTCTGTAAAGAATTTAATAGCCCTTCAATATCTAATTGAATGGGCTTTTTTTTTATACTGAAATTTAGTAATCTTGTACATCTTTAAGCTTGAGGTCTAACTTTACACTGAAATACTCGATTTATTATGAACTATATATTATTTGATAATTTTAGAAGAAACTACCTTCTCCCTCTCACATTTACTAGGCCAATTGCTGAAATTCGTTTTGGAATTTTGACAATAAGAGAGAAATGGGAGAAGTATCTTAAATCTCAAATCTCATATTTAACAGAATCATACCTGTCAGAAAAGTATCCTACTATAAAACAAGAAGACAATGTCCTAATTAATGGTTCTATTTGTCCAAATAAGGATCTAATAAAGGAGATCGCTGGTCTTAAACCTAATGAAGCATTAGTTGACGATAGTATAGTAATTGCTTTGAGATTGACAGCCGAAGAGTTAAATAATATTGATGGTGAGCCTTGTGGTGAATGTGAGATTCCAACTAAATCAAAATATCTGAAATTGAATAATACTTGGGATATTTTCGAATTAAACCACCTTGCAATTGAGGAAGATTTTAAATTATTGACTGAGGGGAGAAAATCTGCTCCACTGAGTTCTACAAATACAGTGTTTAATCCTGAGAATGTATTTATTGAAGAAGGTGCTATTGTTGAATGTTCAATTCTAAATGCATCAAAGGGACCAATATACATTGGTAAGAATACTGAAGTTATGGAAGGTTCCAAAATAAGAGGATCTTTTGCTCTTTGTGAAGGTTCTGTGTTGAAAATGGATTCTAAAATCTATGGAGCAACTACAATTGGCCCTCATTCTAAAGTAGGTGGTGAAATAGGGAATTCTGTTATACTTGGCTATTCTAATAAAGCCCATGATGGATATATGGGTAATTCAGTTATTGGTGAATGGTGTAACCTTGGTGCTGATACAAATACATCTAATTTGAAGAATACTTATGAAGATGTAAGATTGTGGAGCTACCCTGATCAAACATTTGTTAATACTCACACTCAATTTTGTGGACTTATTATGGGTGATCATAGTAAATCTGGAATTAATACAATGTTCAATACAGGAACCGTTGTTGGTGTAAATGCAAATGTCTTTGGTGCTGGTTATCAACGTAACTTTATTCCTTCTTTTTCTTGGCCAGGAATGCCTAGCTATAATATGAACAAAGCTTTTAAAGTAGCAAAAGCTGTTTATGAAAGAAGAGGTAAGGATTTTGATAAAAAAGAACAAGATATTTTAAAGCATATTTATATGTTGACAATTAACAACAAAAGAATATAAATATTGATAACAAAAAAGCAGGCTTAGCCTGCTTTTTTGTTAGTACCTATCGAATTTAATTACGATTATTAGATACATGGAAATTGTATAGACTCAACACAGCTATGTGTTATAACTGTAGGACACATGTCTTTTGAACAACCACAATCAGCAGTTTTACATATGATAGTCTTTAGACAAATGAAAGTTTCTTTTTCTGCTCCATTGATAGCTTTCATTTCAAAATTCTCAAGATTTGCAATAGTTTCTTTCTTAAGGTTAAGCTTCTTTTTCATCTTTATATAGATTTAATGATAAATAAATTATTGAATTATTTTTTTTAAACTGTATTATCTGATAATGCACTCAGGATACATAGACTCAACACAGCTATATGTGATAACATCAGGACATATGCTTTTTGAACAACCACAATCAGCAGTTCTACAAGCTGTAGTCTTTAGGCAATCAACTGTTTTTAGAAATCCACCATTAAGTGCTTTCATTTCGAAGTTTTCAAGATTTGCAATAACTTCTTTCTTAAGTTTTAATTTGCTTTTCATTTTTATGTGTTGTAGTAATTAATGAATGCATCAAAAGTAAAATGATGTACTGAAAAAAACTTTCACCGAAAAATAAAACATGTACTTTAAAAGTGGTTGTTTAATCTTGGATTGTTTTATGTAAGGTGTTGATTTAATAAATAATATATGTAGGCTATATCTAGTTACTTTTTTATTATAAAGGCCTGTTTTTATTAAATAAAAAGGATGGTTTATGATGAAAATAAATATGTGAAATGAATAAAATCATAAGGTGTAGTACATTTTAGGGGAAATAAAAAGAATACAGAAAGGGATAGAATATAATTTACTGCTAATATACTTCTAAAGGAATATATAAAATCAAGAGAAAAGATAAGATACACTAAATTTAAAGAGATGTAAAAGAGAAATAGGGGGGAATATTTAATTATTCCATCCATATATATTATTTTCATAATCCGAATTACAATGATTATGGCAAATGCTTTGTGAATAAAAAAGCAGTGAATATCTTTATTCACTGCTTGAAAAAAATTCAATATAAATCTTACATTTTGCAGAAAAAAACTGATTCAGGACAACTATAAGTAACAACTGTTAATACGACACAAGGATCACCTTTTGTACAACCAGGACAGTTCACTTTCGCTGTATAGCAATCATAGGACAGTATTGTTTTTCCACCTTGAACGTTATCCATTTGATTGTTTTCTAAAATGGCAACTGTTTCCTTCTTTAGATTTAACTTCTTTTTCATTTTATTTTTATTTTATTAGTTAATATAATGGATGCTCTATTTTTTACATTTCACAAACGAAAACAGACTCAGGACAACTATGTGTTTCAAGTGTAATACAAATACTTTTTGTACAACCACAATTATCAGTCTTGCAGATAAGAGTTTCTACACATCTTATTGTCTTTTCATTACAAAGCAAAGTGTCAATACCACCATTAACAGCCTTCATCTCGTGATTCTCAAGATTTGCAATAGTCTCTTTTCTTAATTGTAACTTCTTTTTCATTTTATTTTCATTTTATTTGTTAATATAATGGATGCTCTATTTTTTTACATTTCACAGAAAAGAACTGATTCAGGACAACTATAAGTAATAAATGTTAATGCTATACAAGGATCACCCTCTGAACAACCACAATCAGTAGTATTACAGTCAGAAGTACCTAAACAAATATATGTTTCTTTTTTACCACCATTAAGAGCTTTCATCTCGTGATTCTCAAGATTTGCAATAGTCTCTTTTCTTAATTGTAACTTCTTTTTCATTTTGATAGAGTTTAAGTGTTTATAATTATTGATCGACTAAATAAAAGTCGGTATTTTGAAAAAATAATTTAAGCTAAAGTTAAATTATTGCTAATCAACACACATAATAGCTGTCTTAGCAGTAATACAACTATAACTAATCGCAGTACCAACAATACAAGGCTCTCCTAAAGTACATCCACAATCTTCTGTCATACATGCCTTAGAAAAAGGACAATTAATATCATGTGTGAAATAACACTCAATACCAGTTTCTCCACCATTAACATACTTCATCTGATGGTTCTCTAAATTTGAAATAGTCTCTTTCTTGAAATTTAATTTCTTTTTCATCTAACTGAATTTGTCTAATTAAAAATAGATTTGGGCAAATGTATAGGCACATACTGAATTATTTATGCAGCAGAAATAAATTTGCATTGATTTCAATAAAAAAATGCCGTGAAACAAGCCTTTCATATTTTTTGTAGTAAAATTTGAGCCTTTTATTTGTGACTTCTTTATTTAAAATCTAAATTCGACCAGTTTTTTGAGTATTAAATAATTGTGCGTTAATAGAACTCTGAATAAAACAATGATTTTGATAGGAAAAATTACATTTATGAAAAAGATAAGTATACTATTAGCTTTATTATTGGCTGTAAATATAGGTTTTGCTTGTACTACGGCTGTTATATCTGGAAAAGCCACGCCTGATGGCCGTCCTTTGTTGTGGAAACTTCGTGATACGGAAACTTTCGAGAATAAATTGAAGTATTTTGACGATGGAAAGTACTCTTATATAGGTCTGATAAACTCTGATGACGCTGAAGGTAAACAAGTATGGTCTGGTAGCAACAATGCAGGCTTTGCTATCATGAATTCAGCATCTTTTAATCTTCGTGCAAAAGATGATACGACATCTTATCGTGATAGAGAAGGGATTGTTATAAAAGAAGCGTTGATGCAATGCGCTACTGTAGACGAATTTGAAGCTTTTCTTAAGAATTACCCAAAACCAATGGGCGTTGAAGCTAATTTTGGTGTGATTGATGCTAAAGGTAACGCCGCGTATTTCGAAACTTCTGATAATTCATACACTAAATTCGATGCGAACGACCCTATCGTCGCGCCTAATGGATATATTATACGTACAAATTACTCTTTTACTGGCAAACCTAACGTTGGTTATGGGTTTATTCGATTCCAAACAACTCAGGATTTGTTTTATACTGCTGCGGGTGAGAATAAAATAGACCTGAACTTTATTTTACGTGATGTGAGCCGTAGTCAATACAACGCACTTACACAAATTGATTTGTATGATGAGCTTCCACAGACATATAATGAGAATTATTATAGAAATAATCAGGATTGTATTGTAAGATATGGGACTACAAACTCGATGGTTATTCAAGGAGTTAAAAAGAATGAAGATCCAGCTTTGACAACCTTATGGACAATACTTGGGAATCCTTTAAGTGCTGTTGCCATTCCTACTTGGGTCACTGACAAGGTTGAGTTACCTGTATTTATGACTGCTGAGGAAGATTTTAATTCCCCTTCAAGCGATAAGAGCCTCCAATTATGTGATGAGATCTTCTATCCGATCAAACGCGGCTCTGGTAAAGCTTACGTGAACTTCAGTAAACTCGCAAATAAGGAGAATAATGGTATAGTGCAAAAGCTTTTACCTGTAGAGAAGAAAGTTCTGACGAAGTCTAACTCCATGATTGATACTTGGAGATCGAAAAATAAAGTAGATGTTAAAGAGATGAAAGAGTTTTATCAATGGATTGATCAATATATGATTGATTCTTATAGGAAACTATTCGATATTTAATTGTTACTGAAACTTTACTCTTTGAGCCACCAACTTGGTGGCTTTTTTTATTTTTTTTTGAATAAAAAACATATAAATCTTGATCGAAAACACTCAATTATTGGAATGATGCACTCGATTATTTATATGATGCATCCGTTTTTTTATGTGAAACACTCAATTTTGGACGTGACACATTCGATTTCTTGTGTTACACACTCAATTATTCATGCAACACATTCCTGTATTTTTATGTGTAAATCGAAATTTTGATGGATTTATACATCTTTTTCTATCATGAATTCATTTTGTTACTGCTTGATATAAAGTATATTGTGTATATTTATGTTTTGGTATGCGTTTAACCCCTTCTTAAAGTCTAATCACAAAAAAATTTTGGCTATGAAAAAGTTCTTGCAGATTTTTTTTCTTATTCTAACTGTTTCAGTCGTTTCTTGCTCGAAAAGTAGCGATTCTAACAACCCTCCAAGCCCTCCAACACCAACTCCAGACGAACCTTTGCAGAAAATAGATGAAGCTACAACCAATGATGGAAACTTTGTTGTCGATGTATACGGATATATGAACTATTTTCAGGGTTATAACCTCTTGTTCTTCGCTATAAAGGACAAAGATGATAAGATTGTTAAGTCGGCAGAGATAAATTTGTCACTAATAATAACAGATGTCGAGGGAACACACAATTTACCTGTTGATGATCCTGCTCAAGCAGCTGATGAAAACGATCATTTTGGCGGTGGAGTCGTTTTTCTTTATCCTAATGGCAATGATGTCTCTTATTCAATGACTGTAGAGGTCAAAGCTAACGGAATTGATGACATTGCAACCTTTACTCCAAAGCCTGTATCGACTTTTTATAACCGAGCAGACAAATTTGCATCCAAGATTGATGGAAAAAATATAATTACATCGATTGTTGCCCCAATAACAGTGGGTAAAGGGGAGGCGCACCACCTTAAGTTTTATGTTGCAAGAGAAATAAGTGATAATGTTTGGGAACCTTATTCCGGGCTCATAGCTTATGCGTTGATAGATAAGAATGAAAGCTCAAAGTTTGACTTATCTTTTGTGAAAGATAAGTTCTACTCGTATTCACAAGCTATAACTTATCCAACTGCTGGAAAAGTGAACTATTACTTGTATTTACAGTCTGATGATAAGGATGTAAATGACCCCACAGAGTATACTGTCGATGTATTGGAATAAAAAAAGAGGGGTGAAACCCTCTTTACATCTTTTTAATCACTTCAAGTGACTCACTAATGTGCCTTGCTGCCTCAAACTGGCTTTTAAATATAAATTTTACTATACCTTCTTTATCGATAACATAAGTTACACGACCCGGAATGAGTCCTAACAAACCCTTAGGGATACCAAAACTATTTCGCACCTTGTTTCCGGGGTCGCTAAGCAGTATATAAGGTAGTTGATTCTTTTGACAGAAGTTTTCATGAGATTCAATGCTATCTGCACTTATTCCTATGACCTCTGCACCCGCTTCTTTAAATACTTCATACGAATCTCTGAATCCTTTAGCCTCAATTGTACATCCTGGAGTAAAGTCTTTTGGATAAAAATAAAGAACAATGTTCTTTTCACCAATCAGACTGTGGCTATCAAACTTTTTTCCGTGTTGATCAATTAGTTCAAATTGTGGGATCTTTGATCCTACTTTAATTTTTTTCATAATAAGTTAGTTATAATAAAGACTTATATAGATTCAAGCATTTATCTCTGGATTCTTTAATATTAATCATTGGTTTAGGGTATTTATCTGAAGCAAATTCAGGTACCCACTTCTTTATATATAATAAATGTGGATCAAATCTTTTTGTTTGCAATGTTGGATTAAATATTCTGAAGTATGGAGCCGCATCTACACCACAACCAGCCACCCATTGCCAATTGCCATTGTTACAAGCAAGGTCGAAATCGAAAAGTTTTTTGGCGAAATAAGTTTCTCCCCACTTCCAATCAATCAATAGGTTCTTCACAAGAAAACTTGCTGTCAACATACGCACACGATTGTGCATATATCCTGTTTTGTTCAACTCACGCATTCCGGCATCAACAAAAGGGAAACCTGTAAGGCCATTTTTCCATTTATCGAAATATTCTTCATTATTTTCCCATTCAATATGATCATATTTTGACCTGAAACAGGATTTTTCTACATGGGGAAAATGATATAATATGGATGTATAGAATTCTCGCCAGATTAACTGCCTTAGAAATGCCGAATTGTGTTGTTTTGCTTTTCGCACTACATATCGAATACTGATTGTGCCAAATCGCAATGCAAAACCAATTCTTGAAACTCCATCACTTGAAGGAATATCCCTATTATCATCATATTTGGTGATTAAATCGGAAGATAGATTGTATTTAGGCCCTTTGATATACGATTGACTTAAATCCAGAATGTCTAATTCAGGAATGTCCTTAGATTCGACTTTTGCCAGACGATCTAAGTTCTCATGAGAGGGATAAGAAGGACATGGATAACTGTCAAACTCTTTAAGCCATGCTTTTGAAAAGGGAGTGAATACAACAAATGGAGAATTATCTTGTTTCAGAACTTTATTGGGGTGAAAAATCACTTGATCGGTCTCTGCATGAAATTTAATACCGAAGTTTTTACATATATCACTGATTTTATCATCACGTTTTCGTGCTTCAGGCTCATAATCTTCGTTGCAAAAGACATTCTTTATCTTCAGATCAGAAAATAGATGATTGAAAACAAGCTCTGGCTTATCATAGAAAATCCATAAAGAACTACCTAATTCTTCAGCCTCTTTTTTCAATTGCAAAACTTTATTGTAAAGAAAAAATACTCTATGATCATTATTATCAAAATGCTCTAAAATATCAGGATCGAATATGAATATAGGAATGGTATTACCTTTTTCACATAATGATTTATAGAGTGCATGATTATCATCCCATCTTAAGTCTCGCCTAAACCAAAAGATATTTGAAACCTCGTTATCCATACTTATTTAGCTTTTATCTTTTTCCGAGGTAAAGGAAAAAAAGCACTGGTTCTTCGTATATAATCGGCATATTCAGGCTTAGAAACCTTCAGATCCTTCTCAAGAAGCCTTACACCTGAAACTTTGATAAGTAAAAACGTCATAATGATGGGAGAATATAAAGTCCACCATCCTCCAGTATTAATAGCAAAGATTCCAAATGACCACCATATCAATGCATCACCAAAATAATTGGGATGCCTGGTATATCTCCATAAACCAGTGTCAAGAACTTTACCTCCATTCGCCTTATTTGCTTTGAAATCGTTCAATTGATAGTCGCCAACGGCCTCGAAAATAAAACCAACTATCCATATGATAAATGCAATAAAGTCAATAATGTTTACAGGCTTTGTGCTTAATTGTAATTGAAGTAAAGGAATAGAGATTATCCATGCTAAGATACCTTGAAGCAAAAATACCTGAAAGTAACTGATCCACCAGTAGTTTTTCTTTCCATATTTCTTCCTGAAATTCTGATATCTGTAATCTTCGCCCTTTCCTTTACCTCGCCACAGCAAATGGAGACATAAACGGAATGCCCATACTAGTAACAGCATAAAAACAAATTGTTCTCTTACTGTTTCCGGAGAAAGTATACCATATATAATATATACGATAACAAAAGTAACTCCCCAAAAAGGATCTACAATGCTTACATTCTTTAACGGAATGCTCATAAACCATAAAATGGTCATAAAACCTACAGTCCCAATAAGACCATATAGGTAAATTGTGAATAAACTCATATATATTATATATGTATAGTGTTATTTGAAATAACGCTTATAATAAAACCTTCTGAAGTACATAACTGCCCAAAAGAAAGGATACATTATTGCGTTTAGAAAAATACTGCTGCACTTGAAGCTGATATCCTCGGTAATGCTAGACTCATTGTCATCAAGACGAATAATCCAATGTCTATGCCTCCACTGAATAAGACCAAACGGAAGGTTAAGACCCTCATCAGTGAAATAACAATAATTATCAGTTTCTTTTGTTTCCGTAATAATGCCTTTCCAATCTTGTGAAAGAGGAAATTTCAAATGAAAACGATTTCCGGTTGAGGTTCCTTCAAATTTTTTTACAGTCACTAGACTTTTGATAGGATTTAGAAAATTAAAAAGGTTTTTGTCGAAGGCTTTGTATATATCCATATAATTACCTTGAATGAGAGTAGAGATTTGAAGTTTCATGGCGATAAAAACGTATTTAATAAAATTGAAGAAGAGTATATTAATTTCAACAAGGAAATATATATTTTGTTTGTATGTAGATCAATACTTTCAATAGTTTTTTCTACTTTTATTACTCCTTGTGAAAAATAGTTGAGAATTATCGTTGCTATATAGCTAGAATACCTAAAACTTTACATAAATGAAAAAGAGAAATTTGATTTTTGTGATAATAGCTTTCCTGAGCATCGCTGTTAGTTCATGTAAGAAAGATAAAAGCCCTGAAGTTAATCCTGTGACTCCTCCTGCAATGGAATATGTGAAGATTGATGAGTTTAAAACTTCAAATGGAAAGTTTGATGTAGAAATATATGGTGTAGAAAAATATTTCTCTGGATACAATTCATTATATTTCCTTGTAAAGGATGGTGAAGGTAATAAATTATCATCTGTTGATATTTCAATGGATCTATCACTGAAGAATCAAGATAAGACATCGAAGTTACCTGTAAATAATCCAGTCAATAAATTAGGGACAAATGGATATTTTATTGGTGGAGCTGTGTTTTTAGTAAAAGGAGATGCCGAAAATACATATGACCTCAATCTTAAATTTAAGGCTAATGGTGTTGAAGATGATGCATTGATACATCCTGTACCTGTTGACAAAAAACATTCAAGAGTAGTTAAAGTTTTTTCAACTTATGCGCAAGCAAATGTCATCGTATCATTAGTTAGGCCAATAGATATAGAATTGAATGTTCCATTCAACCTTGTTTATTATATTTCAAAAGAAAAAGAAGATGGAAGTTGGGAACATTATGAAAATTTAAGTGCATTAATGACATTGGTAGAAAATGGAAAAGAATTTTCATTCACATTGCCTTATGCACAGTCTGGATTTTATGCATATCCACAGACTTTAAATTTTGTCAAGAAAGGTACGTTTACAATGAACCTTAATTTAAATGATGGGGGAGAAAAGGTTTTAGACCCTGTTAAATTTGATGTAGAAATTGAGTAAAGATCTATTTGTGTAATCCATAATATTAATAAAGGTCTCCTGTTTGATTAAGGGAGGCCTTTATTGTATTTATGAATTGAGTTAAATTTTATTCGAATTTGCTTTTCAAGTATTTTGCAGTATAAGATTGTTCTACATTAATAAGATTTTCGGGAGTTCCTTCAAAAATAACATATCCACCATTGTTTCCTCCTTCAGGACCAAGATCAATGATCCAGTCAGCAGACTTTATGACTTCAATATTATGTTCAATTACAATCAATGAGTGACCTTTGTCGATAAGAGCATTAAATGCAACTAATAATTGATTGATATCATAGAAATGTAATCCTGTTGTAGGTTCATCAAAGATGAAAAGCGTAGGAGCTTCTTTATCACCTTTGCCAAGGAAGTAAGCTAGTTTGATACGTTGAGCTTCACCACCAGATAAAGTAGAAGATGCTTGACCCAATTTCAGATAACCCAGACCAACATCCTGCAAAGGTTTTAATTTAGCGATAACTTTCTTTTCATTTCTGTCATTAGGATCAGAGAAAAAAGCTATAGCTTGGTTGATGGTCATATCTAGAATATCAGTAATTGTTTTGTCTTTATATTTAATATCAAGAACTTCGTCTTTAAATCGCTTTCCATTGCATTCTTCACATTTAAGTTCGATATCAGCCATAAATAGCATTTCAATTTTGACAGTACCTTCACCCTCACAAGCCTCACATCTTCCTCCAGGGATATTAAATGAAAAGAATCCGGTTTTATATGCTCTTTTCTTACTTAAAGCTTGTCCTGCATAGATGGTTCTAATGTCATCCCATGCTTTAACATAAGTAGCAGGGTTAGATCTTGAGGATCTTCCTATAGGATTTTGATTTATGTATTCAACAGCTTGGATACTATTTATTGAACCTTGAATTAAATCTAGTTTTCCAGATCTTTCTTTACTTCCACCATGAATTTTCTTTATAGCAGGATAAAGCACATTCTTGACAAGAGAGGATTTACCGCTACCACTGACACCAGTTATTACATTTAATGTTCTCAAAGGAAATCTGACATTAATGTTTTTGAGATTGTTTTCCCGAGCGCCTTTAATCTCAATAAAATCATTCCATTTTCTTCTTTTTTCTGGAATAGGAATATTAAGCTTATCAAGAAAGAATGCTGCAGTTAAGCTTTTATCACTAGAAAGAAGATCCTTAAATTCACCTTGAAAAACAACTTCACCACCATGAGCACCTGCTTTAGGGCCTATATCAATAATATAATCGGCAGCTTTAATGATTTCCTCTTCATGTTCAACAATAATGACAGTATTACCAATGTCACGTAATTGTTTCAATACTTTTATCAGAAGATGAGTGTCTCTAGGGTGTAGACCAATACTAGGTTCATCAAGAATGTACATAGAACCAACCAAACTAGAGCCTAAAGAAGTTGCAAGATTGATACGTTGAGATTCGCCACCAGATAAAGAAGAGGATAGGCGGTTTAGATTAAGATAACCTAATCCAACATCATTAAGGAATTGTAATCTGTTTTTTATCTCTATAAGTAGCCTTTTACTTACTTGGAAATCGTGTTCATTTAGCTTTATATTAGAGAAGAAACCTAAGAGTTCATCAACAGGCATTACCAGAAGATCTTTGATCGAATGTCCTGTGATCTTTACATACGAAGCATCTTTACGTAGTCTTGTTCCATTACATTCAGGACATAGGGTTTTACCTCTGTATCTAGAAAGCATAACTCTATATTGAATCTTGTAAGTATTTTCTTCTAGCATGTCGAAGAATTCATCAAGTCCCCTGAAGTATTCATTTCCTTTCCAAATTAACTTTTTGAGCTTGTTGTCTAACTCATAAAAGGGTTTATGGATGGGGAAGTCAAATTTATAAGCATTATTGACAAGTTGATTTTTCCATTCGCCCATTTTTTCACCTTTCCAGCAGGCAATAGCACCATCATATATTGATAAGTTTTTATTTGGTATAACTAGGTCTTCATCAATACCGATAATGCTTCCAAAGCCTTCACATTTTTTACAAGCTCCAACAGGATTGTTAAAAGTGAACATGTTTAAAGAAGGTTCTTCAAAAGTCATTCCATCTAATTCAAATTTATTAGAGAAATGATGATATATTATATCTTGAGTATTGTCATTAATTTGTCCTATTATACATTTGCCATGACCTTCATAGAATGCCGTTTGAAGAGAATCAGAAAGTCGGGATTGGAAAGAGTCGTCATGTTTTACTTTCAATCGATCAATAAGTATAGATAAGTTTTCATTATCAATGGCTGCATATTTTTCATCCTTCAATAACTCGTCAATTCTGATAATATCTTTCTTGTTGATAATTATACGTGCAAAGCCTTGTTTAAGTAGGATTTCTAGTTGTTCATTTATTGTACGATCACTATTTAGAATGAAAGGAGCTAATACATATAGCTTAACACCATTATTTAAACCTAAAATAAATTCGGAAACATCTTTTATAGTATGACGTTTAACTAAATCACCAGAGATAGGGGAATAAGTCTTGCCTATTCTTGCAAATAATAACTTAAGGTATTCATAAATTTCCGTTGAGGTACCAACAGTAGAATGAGGGTTTCTTGTATTTACTTTTTGTTCTATTGCAATGGCGGGAGATATACCTTTTATTGATTCAACTTCAGGTTTACTCATTCTTCCCAGAAATTGGCGAGCATATGAGCTTAAACTTTCAACATATCTTCTTTGACCTTCAGCATATAAAGTATCAAATGCTAATGAGGATTTACCACTTCCAGATAACCCAGTTATAACTATTATCTTTTTGCGAGGCATCTTGGTATAGATATTTTTTAAGTTATTGACCTTCGCACCTCTAATTTCTATGTAGTCAATATTTTGTTCTGATTGCTTATTTTTCACGCTTTACAAAAGTTTTTAACATTTATTAACAAGTAAAAAGGTATTGTAAACTTGCTTTTAGAATTTTAAGTATTATATTTGCAAACAATTAAAAATAAAGATAAGAATTTAACGTTTGAATCTGATTTTAGTATTAATTCGTTTAATAATAGGAGGCTGATTATCGAATAAATATTTACTCTTTTTTACACTTTACATTAACTTAAAAAAGGGAGGCTATATGAAAGCCCAGGCGCTTAGTGATAAGGAACTGATTAGTAAATATTTGGACGGAAATCATGCTTGTCTTGAAAAGCTAATCTATCGCCATAAAAGCAGGGTGTATGCTTACATCTTGATGATTGTAAAGGATAAGCAGCTTGCAGATGATATCTTTCAAGATACATTTATAAAGGTTATTAATACCATCAGAGCTGGTGCTTATAAGGAAGAAGGAAAGTTTATCCAATGGGTTATGAGGATCGCTCACAACTTGATTATTGATTATTTCAGGAAGAGCAAAAGGATTCCTGTTATAGATAACAAGTCTGATGATTTTGATATCTTTGATACGATTAAACTTACTGATGCTTCTATAGAAGAGAAGATGATTACCGAACAAATACATGAAGATGTTCGTAAATTAATAGAGTATTTACCAAAAGAGCAAAAAGAAGTCTTATATATGAGACACTATTCTGAGATGAGTTTTAAGGATATCGCTGAACAAACTAATGTAAGTATAAATACAGCTCTTGGTAGAATGCGTTATGCTTTGATAAATCTTAGAAAGCTTATTGCTGAAAAGGATGTAATACTGACAGTTTAATTTCTTTGATAAAAAGAAGAACTTGTTCTTTACAATAAAGTGAAGGGAATGATCGTTATGTAGGCAATTCTTTTTCTTTTAACTTACTTCTAAAACAAATCAGAGTAAATGAAAAAGTCCTCTACACTATCCGATCATGCCTTTCGCTCGTTCGTAAACGATGATGATTCTCATTCCATAGATAATATTCCTGAATCCATTTTAGCATTTGCAGAGAATAATGGTCCTAGTCAGGAAGTAATCAACAACATAATGAATTACTCAAAGTCTTTATCTATTTTAAAGAGTGAGGATGCAGGTAATTTTGATCTTATATTGAACTAGATAATAATATTTTTAGATTTAACGGGAATCTTATAGGTTTCCGTTTTTTTTATTTATACTTTTTATTGTGAGAAAAAAGGAAAGGTTTCAAAGATTTATAGAATACTTTAAAGAGCATAGACCTAATGCAGAGACAGAGCTCAATTATAGTAATCCTTATGAGTTATTAGTGGCTGTTATATTATCGGCACAGTGTACAGATAAGCGAGTAAATTTAATTACTCCGAAGCTGTTTCATGATTATCCAGATGCACATGCTTTAGCTACAGCAGAACCAGAAGATATATTTACTTACATAAGATCTTGTACATATCCGAATAATAAGTCAAAGCATTTGGTGAACATGGCAAGAATGTTAGTGAATGGCTTTGGTAATGTTGTTCCTTCAGAGCAGAAGGATCTGATGAAGCTACCAGGAGTAGGAAGGAAAACGGCAAATGTTATTTCTTCAGTGATTTTTGATAAGCCTGCAATGGCTGTTGATACACATGTTTTCAGAGTTGCAGCAAGAATAGGTTTATCAACGAACTCTAAAACGCCATTAGATACCGAAAAACAGCTGGTAAAATATATTCCAGATGATCTAATACCTTTAGCACATCATTGGTTAATTCTTCATGGCAGGTATGTTTGCATGGCGAGAAAGCCAAAGTGTGAAGAATGTGGATTGATAGATTTTTGTAAGTTTTTTAGTCGTAAAGAATCATCAAAATAAGGGTGTTTTTTTCCTTTAATTTAAAGGAAAAATGAGCTTTATCTCGTATATTTGGTGGAACATTAATTGATGGGGATTGTTAGATTAATTCATTTATTAATGCTTTTAAATCAAATAAATATGAGTCAATTATTGAAAGTTGGAGATAAAGCTCCTGAGTTTGTCGGTTTAGATTTTAAAGGAAGTAAAATTTCATTAAAAGACTACCTTGGTAAAAAGGTAATATTATATTTTTATCCTAAAGATAATACTCCAGGTTGCACTGCCGAAGCTTGTAATTTAAGAGACAATAATGATGACTTAATAGAAAGAGGGTTTAAAATAATAGGAGTAAGTCCAGACAATCCAAAATCACATGAAAGATTTATTGATAAGCACAATCTTAGGTTTGCTTTAATTTCTGATCCAGACAGGAAAATTATAGAATTATATAATGCCTGGGGATTAAAGAAATTTATGGGTAAGGAGTATTATGGTGTTATTCGTAAAACTTTTTTGATTAATGAGCAAGGTGTAATTAGTCATATTATAGATAAGGTAAAGACAAAAGACCATGCGAGCCAAATCTTAGAATTATATAAATAAATTTTTATCATATAAATATTGCTTTATTATGTCAAAAGAGAAAGATCCTGAAAAAGAATTAATGGAAAAGAGAAAAACTTTAGAGGCTGCTATTGGTAATATAGAAAAGTCTTTTGGTAAGGGTTCTATTATGAAGTTAGGTGATGAGCCTGCAGAAGATATAGGTTTTGTATCTACAGGATCAATAGGTTTAGATAGTGCTTTGGGTATAGGAGGAGTTCCTAAAGGTAGAGTTATTGAAATTTATGGTCCAGAATCATCAGGTAAAACAACTTTGGCTATTCATGCAATTGCAGAAGCGCAGAAGAAAGGCGGTCTAGCTGCTTTTATTGATGCAGAACATGCATTCGATCGTTTCTATGCAAAGAAATTAGGTGTGGATATTGATAACCTTTATGTTTCTCAGCCAGATAATGGTGAGCAAGCATTAGAAATTGCAGACAACTTGATTCGTTCTGGAGCTATTGATATTATAGTTATTGATTCAGTAGCAGCTTTGACACCAAAAGCAGAGATAGAAGGTGATATGGGTGATTCCAGAGTTGGTGTTCAGGCTAGATTAATGTCACAGGCATTAAGAAAGCTTACCGCATCAATTTCAAAGACTGGATCTATTTGTGTTTTCATTAATCAGTTGAGAGAAAAGATAGGAGTAATGTTTGGTAATCCTGAAACAACAACAGGAGGAAACGCACTTAAATTTTACTCTTCTGTGAGAATGGATATAAGGCGTATCAGCCAGATTAAAGATGGCGAAAACATAACAGGAAATAGAGTAAGGGTAAAAGTTGTAAAGAATAAAGTTGCCCCACCTTTCCGTAAAGCAGAATTTGATATTGTATATGGAGAAGGTATTTCAAAAATAGGAGAAATTATAGATCTTGGAGTAGAAACTAATATAGTGAAGAAATCAGGATCATGGTTTAGTTATGGAGAGACAAAATTAGGTCAGGGTAGAGATGCTGTTAAGAAAATCTTAACTGACAATCCAGAACTTGCAAATGAAATAGAAGAGAAAGTAAGAATTGAATTGTCGAATAAGAATTAATTTGTATTTGTAGAATGGTTAAACTCAAATTTTTTAAAGCAATATTTTCTGTAATATTTATTTGTTTTCTAGCTGGGTGTGGAACAAATGTTAATAATTCTAATACTACAGATGTTGACACAGCGGAGAAAGGTGTAAAAGTAGATTCTATTGCAGTGTATACTGAGCAGTTAAAATCAAATCCTACGAATGTTGATTTACTTCTAAACAGAGCTCTTCTTTATCTTAAAAAAGAAGAATTTGACAATGCTTTACATGATTTAAATAAAACTTTTAGTGTTGAACCGAAGAGTTCTAAGGCATTTATGCTTTTATCTGATGTTTATTATTCTCAAGGTAAATTGGATAGATGTATAGAAGCTTTAAATAAGAGTATAAGTATTGATTCGGATAATATGCTTGCACAATTAAGGTTAGCAGAAGTTTATCTTTTATCAGGAAAATACTCATCATCTCTTGAAGAAATAGAAAAATGTCTTACTCAAGATGAAGATAATTGCAGAGCCTTTTATTTGATGGGATTTAACTTTAAGCTGGTAGGAGATACAACACGAGCAATTAAAGCTTTTCAGAAGGCTGCAGAACTTAAGCATGATTATATTGAGCCTAACCTTCAATTAGGGATCTTATATACTGAATCAAAGAATATCTTTGGGAAAAGCTATTTGGATAGAGCTATAAATATAGATCCTGAAAGATCTTTGTCATTTTATTTAAGAGGTTGTTATAATCAAAAGATAGGAGAATATGACAAAGCTATTCAAGATTATGATAAAGCAATGCAATTAGATCCTAAGTATGTTGAAGCAATGTATAACAAGGCTTATATTAATCTTGTATACAAAGAAGATTTTCAAAGTGCTGTTTATTTGTTTTCTGATGTATTGAAGCAGGATAAAAATTATAGTGAAGCTCTTTATAATAGAGGACATGCATATGAATTACTTGGTGATCTTAAGAATGCAGAAAAAGATTTCAGGTCAGTTCTTAAGCTTAATCCAAACTATCAATTAGCTATAGATGGTATGAATAGGCTGATAAGATAGATTTAAATAAAAAACGCTGTTAGTTACAGCGTTTTTTTTATTTCTTCCAAATCTTCAATTAAAAGCTTTATGTCTTCTTTAAATAAAGGTAATTTTTCTACTATTGAAGTATAATTATTTTCTTTTGATAACAATTCTAATTCTTTAGCTTTTTTGTAAGGAGCTCCAAGTTCAAAGTTTCCTATAACTCCTTTTAAACTGTGGAAACTAAAAATTAAGTCATCAAAATCTTTTTGAATTAAACTAGTATCAATTACTTCAATTTTTGATTGGTATTCTACTTTAAATAGTTCTATAATTTCTTTTTTTGTTTTCGTATCAAAAAAGGAAAAGTTTTTGTCAAATTGACTCTTATTTAAAATCTTCATATTTTTTTTGTTCGTATATCCTTGTAAATAAGAAGAACACAAATATAATGAATTAACTATACGGCCTAGGTAAGTAAGCTGTTTTTATTATTATAATTAATTTATTTTAGATTCTAAAACCCTAGAAGAGTTCCTAATTGATATACAATAAATGATGCAATCCAAGCAAGTATAGTTGTGTAAGTAGCTAAAAACAGAGCATATTTCCATTTTCCAGCTTCTTTTTTAATTGTTGCGATAACAGCAATACAAGGAAAATATATTAATATGAATGTTATGAATGATATAGCAACTAAAGGAGTGAATACTTTTTTTCCTGCATCTTTTCCGGTTTCGTATTTTTGTTGTTTTATACGTTCAATTAATTGGTCATTACTATTGTCGTTAGTATTAACCTGATATAATACTCCTAAAGTACTTACAACGATTTCCTTTGCTGCACCTCCAGCTATCAAGCTCACACCCATTTTCCAATCAAACCCTAATGGACTTATAACTGGTTCAATAGCTTTTCCCAATTGTCCAATATAAGAATGTTCTTGTCTAATGAACTCTTTCTTTATTTCTAAATTCGATATTTCCTTTTCGTACTTTTCTTTTGATTGATCAATTGTTTTACTATCAACACTGATCGTGTTATTGTTTGTTTTCTGGTAGTTACTTGTAATGATTTCTATTTTATGATCTATATCTTTTGTGTAATCATTACTTCTAGGGAAATATCCTAATGCCCATATGATTAAAGAAGCTAATAAGATAGTTCCTCCAATCTTTTTTAAATATTGACTACCCTTAAACCATGTGTGTTTCAATATTGCTTTTGTAGTGGGCATTCTATATGGAGGCAACTCCATCACAAAAGGAATATCTTCTTTTTTTGATAATGTTTTCTTAAATACGAGGGCTATAATTCCTGCGATAATAATTCCAGCTACATAAATCCCAAATAGTATCAATCCCTGATAGCTATGGAAGAAAGCACTAATTAATAATATATATACAGTATAACGCGCACTACATGACATAAATGGTGTTATCAACATTGTGATCAACCTATCTCTGGGGCTTTCAATTGTTCTTGTTGCCATTATTGCAGGAACATTACAACCAAATCCCATTAGTAAAGGAATAAATGATCGACCATGCAATCCTATTTTATGCATGAATTTATCAACAATAAAGGCAACTCTAGCCATATATCCAGAATCTTCCATTAATGAAAGAAAGAAAAACAATATGAGAATATTCGGAAGAAAAACTAATACACCTCCAACACCTCCTATAACACCATCAATTAGCGCATCTTTTACAATACCATCTGGTATATTTAATGAAATTAATTGTCCAACCCATGCAGTAAAGCTTTCGATCCATTCTTGGGGCTTTGCTCCTAAAATAAATGTTGCCTCGAAAGTAAGAAACATAAAGAACAGAAATATAGGGTAGCTTAAAAATGGATGAGTCAGTAGGTTATCAATCTTCTTTGATTTAGTATGAGTCTCTTTTTTTGAACTTGTGTATGTTTCTTTTAAAGCCCCATTTATAAAACCATATTTAGCATCTGTGATAATTGTCTCTATATTATCATTAAATAGAGTTTCTAACTTTTTTGTTTCTTCATCTATTGTTTGATAGATCTCTGCATGGTTTGCACAATCTTTTATCCGTTTTATTTCTTCTTTATCACCTTCTAATGCTTTTATGGCAATAAATCTAGGGCAAACAATGCTGGTAATATTAATATTATCAGGCTTTTTGATGCAATCCTGAATCTTTTTTATTGATTCTTCTATGGATTGTCCATAGTTTATATGTATATGTCTTATGTGTGGCTCTTTATCTTCATATACTTCTATAATCTTATCAAACAGCTCGTGTAATCCTTGGCCTTTTGATCCAACAGTTGGCATCATAGGTATACCAAGCATTTTTCCTAAAACATCATATTTAAATGCATTTCCATTTTGTTCTAATTCATCAAACATATTAAGAGCTACAACCATCTTAATATCCATGTCTATCAATTGGGTAGTAAGATATAAGTTTCTTTCTAAGTTTGTTGAATCAATTACATTTAGTACAATATCTGGAATTTCATTGAAGATATGGTCTCTGACATATAATTCTTCAGGTGTATAGCTTGTGATAGAGTATGTTCCTGGTAAGTCAATGATATTTATGCTGTATCCATTATACTCAAATCTAGCATTTTTTGCAGATACAGTAACACCACTATAATTACCTACTCGTTCTTTTGAGTTTGATGCATAATTAAATATGGTTGTTTTTCCACAATTAGGATTTCCAACCAAAGCTATATTTATAACTTTCTGATTGTATTTTAATTCATGATTACTTACAGGAACTTCAATGACACCATTATAATGGGAATTGTTTTTGCATGTTTGATTTGATATTTCAATTAGACCAGCTTCTGCCGCCCTTAGAGATACATTGTATCCCATGATTTTATATTCTATAGGATCTTTTAATGGAGCTTTCTTTATTACAGTAACCTCTTTGCCTACAATAAAGCCCATCTCAATGATCCTTTTCCTAAATGCTCCTCTGCCCTTAACTTTTGAGATATAGGCTGTTTCACCCTGCTTAAGTTCCCTAAGTGTCATAATTTATATATATATACTATCCTTCAAATAACGTGTAATATGTAATTGAATACAATACCTATTTTTAGGTATTTTGTGTTTTTTGATTATTTAATCTTTTTCGCTTTGTGTATACTGTATTTATTGTGTTAGAATACTTTTTTTCTGAAAAAATTATAATTATTTAAGATTATTCTCTTTTTCTTTGTATTTTTATTTATTCTTAATAATAAAGTGTAGTAATTTCTATTCTAACTTATTATTTGCTGAATAAGATTGCTACAACAATTATAAAGCCCCAATATTTTACTACTATTATACCTTTTTCTGGTTAAATTATTTTAACAACTCTCAATTTTTAATATTCATTTGCCTGATTCCTAAAATAGAATTGAAATAGCTATGGAAAATAAATCAAGAAATTATAAAATCCCTTTTATATGTTCTTTGGGAGCATGTCTTGAATATTTTGATTTTGCCCTTTTCATTTTTCTTTTAGATCCTCTACGTATTGTTTTCTTTCCTGAAAAAGAAAATGATCTGGGATTTTTCTTGATACTTGTTATTTTCTCTTCCGGATATTTAATGAGGCCTAGTGGCGGTTTTTTCTTTGGACACTTTGGAGATAAGTTTGGAAGGAAAAGGGCTTTCCAGTTATCTGTTACTTTGATGGCTATTGCTAGTATTATTATTGCTTTTCTACCCTCTGCTACTGTTGCTGGTGGTATTGCCCCTATATTTTTATTCATGGTAAGAATGTTGCAAGGATTCTCTGTTGGTGGTGAAATTCCAGGAGCTAGTGTTTATGCTTCTGAGTTCTTCTCTGAAAGAAGAGGACTTGTAATAGGATTAATTTTCCTTGGTATTACTTGGGGAAATATTCTAGCTATTGGACTTATTGGTTTTATAAGACTTTTTATGACTTCCTCTGAGTTTTTAGCTTATGGCTGGAGAATTTGCTTCCTTGTTGGTGGACTTGTTGGTTTCTTGGCATTCCAGCTACGTATGAGATTCTCTGAAACTCCTGTTTTTAGAGAATTTAAAGCTAATAAACTTAAAATTCCTGCTCAAGTATTATTTAATAAATCATGGAAAGATGTAATTAGTGGCTTTTTCTCTGTAGGTACTACGGCTACAAGTTTATTTATTTTAGTAAGGCTACCTGAATATTTACAGGATTTTATAGGTGTTCAATTTGAAAATATTCAAGTATTTTCTTTATTTACTTTTGTTGTACTCGGTTTTGGAGTTGTCTTTTTTGGCTTTATCTCTGATTATATTAGCCGGAAGATCCTTATGCTTGTTGGTAGTCTGTTAGTAATACTTGTGAGTTTCTTTGTCCTTTCCTTCCTTGATAAAGGAAGTTCCATAGGAATGGTATATCTTATGACTGGTATTTTAGCCTTTACATTATCTATTCCAAATGGTGTCTATGCTTGTTATATTCTTGAAAAATTTCCTACACTATACAGGCTGTCTGGCTTGTCAATTTGTTATAATTTAGGTTATGCGATTTTTGAAGGGATCTTCCCTTTGATCATTACTTTGGTATTAACGAATAATCCTTCGATTGTAACTGTTGCATATTTTATTAGTATTCCAGCCTTATTAAGTTTCTTATCTTCATTCTTCTCTAATGATTACTCTAAGAGACACTTGAAGTTTTAATGTTATTTTTATTAATGAATGGTTTTCTAGTTGAAATTATCTCATCTAGGAGAAATCATACTGTGTTTTTTCCATAAGTATAGGAATGCTAATAGTAATTATTACTAAGATGTTTCTTGATATAGAATAAAAATTAATTCCCCAAAATACTTACATCTAAGTCCATTTTTCCCTAAAGCCAATAGCTTAAATTCGGTAGGCTTCAAGGTAAATTCAGTAGGTCTCTTGACTTTTTTGCAATTTGCTTAAGGCAAAAAAAAGACCAGCCTATATTGGCTAATCTGCTCAACCTCTTTTTATCTGTATTTCCAATTGTATAGGCAATAATTTCTTTATGATAAATAAGATCTTCAAGGATCTTTTGTTTTGGCTGAACTTTAAAGTTGTAAATGGTTGTTTTATTTTTTATGATTCCTTCTGTAATATTTATATAGTTACCCCATTTTGTAGTTGCATTCTTCTTTTTTTGAATACTTGTGTTGATTATAGAAAGAAGGGCGTCTATACAATTATAAAAACTTGTATGAGCTATTTTAGTTTCTTGAGTAGGCTCAATGGTAATTTTATTATGAAGTGATTTAAAAAGTCGGATAAAATCAAACAAAAGATGCCTGAAGTACTCGATGCTTGAGTTAGCATACAAAA
>JBGRPZ010000056.1:0-28678 GCA_041725915.1 Hyphomicrobiales bacterium
TAGCTAGATTATTAAGATGAATTAATCGTAAAAGTATATTATATCTGAATGAGTTGATTTGAAGAATCTGTCGCTTTCTGTCAAAACCTTATTTGTCCTATTAATATTTCATAGTAAATGAAGTAGTTTTTAAATCACTTACATGTATTAGTATGACCTAAAATCAGATTTATACTAAGTAAGGTATGAAATATTGGAAAAACAAAGAATTTTCAATTAGTAATTTATAATAGGCTAAATAATGATTTACTTGAAGTAGATTAAAAGTTGGTATATAAAAAAGTTGAAAGATTTATGGTCTATTTGCTAAGATTTACTTTGAGTTTTAGGAGGATTTGAAAAGTATTTTAGTGTTTTTAGGAGGACGCTCTTCTTATCTTGATCTTTGCCACTTATTATAGGTATAGTTTTTATGTCAGTTCAATAAGTTGTGTGTAGATGTGATTGGTATTTTAAAAAAGAAGAAAAGTGTTTTTAGTAAGTTGTTTTTATGATCATTTCTTAAATGAATTTGCATGTCTTGGCTTTTGTTGATAGCCTCTTTTGATCTAATATTATTCTCTCCAATTAAGTATTGAATCTACCAATACTTAATTCTGTTTACTTAATTGTTTCCATGTTATTCAATCTTACTTCTTGTGGATAAAAGGATTAATGATAAATACATCTAATATTTTATTAACTAATGTATATGTCATAGTGATATTATCGTCATTATTTTATGTATTGTGTTAAATAGTTTTAATTATAAAGCTATTGATATGGTATTTGATGAATCTTAAAATGATTTATATGTGTTTTTGTTATGTGTAATGTGCTTAGTTGTTATCATTAAAAATGAAGTTTTATTATAAATAAAATATCCTTAGTTGGTAAAAAAGTGACATAAAAAAGTAAAAATACTCTGTATTTATTTAAATATTGATTTATTATTTAGTGAATAAATTATGTTTTTTATTAGTTTATCATTGTGTTTTAATAAAAAAAATGCAAAATATTTTTATACGTAAGTATTTGTACTATAACTAGTAAGTCTTCTTGCTAAAAGGTTTTTATAGAAATGGTTTTGAAATATCTGACTTTTTATGTTTATTCGCAGTCTGAAAATATTTAAATCACCTAAGTTTAAATATTTGATAAATTCTAAACTAAAGCTGGGATAGATCTAAGTATAGATTGTAAAAAAAACTAACAAAGGGTTGTATATCTTTTGTAATAATTTGTATTATTTTGTTTTTTATAAGAGAAAAATCTTCTATTGAGATATGGATTTTAGAAGAGTTTTTTTTCTTTTCATTATAATTATATGTTTTTTTTGTGCTTAGTCTTCTCTGATTATTTAATTGTTTAACTAAACATTTATACTCATGAGAAAATTTACAGTGCTTCTAATGAGTGCATTCTGGGTTTATGCATTTCTTATAGGGGCATCCACGTTGGTAGCACAACAGCAAAAAGACTATGGTGTGCTTTCCTTTGCAAATAGTGCTTATGAAGGTTATCTTAGTACAGGAGTTGACTACTCTGAACTAAATAAACAAGGAACCGAAGACGAAGCAACTATTGAGTTCTGGTTAAAATCAAGCAATCGTAAATGGTATCTTACAGACGTAGTGTCTGATGATAAGTCTATGTCATTCAGCATGACAAATGCTGGTGTATTGAATATAAAAATAGGTAGTGTTTTTTCAAATTCTATTAACTTAAGTAGTATTGTAGAGAATAATGAATGGAATCACTATTCTTTAACTTTACAAAAAACAGGATCAGAGAGTATCTTGAGAGTTTATCTAAATGGAAAACTAAGAGCAGAATTTAATGGCTTTAATGTTGATTTAGATATAAAAAGGAACCTATACTTTGTAAAGGATCCAAGTACTCAACTGAGTTTAGCTGAATTACGCTTCTGGACAATGAACAGAAGTGCTGTTGATGTAGATAACTTTTTCAGAAAGAGTTTTGTGCGCTATTCAGCAGGAAGACTTGAGGCATATAAGGATAATGGGTTGGTAGGCTATTATGCTAGTGCTGATATCGATGATTTAGGAAGTCCTGTAGCTTTCCCTCGTATAGATAAAAAGAAATGGGAAAACATAATAAATGACACATTTATAACAGGTGCAGAATATTCTTCAGGTTTAGATAATAATGCTATTAATACTATGCTTGAGAATACTGATCACCCTGTTATTAGTTCTAGAGTTCTTTTTGTTCATGCTTCTAAAGGAGAGTTGGATGATAGGATTAGAATAAAATGGAATCATGTAAAGAATGCAGTTCGTTATGTTGTTAGAGAAATAGAACCTAACAATAATTTGGTGGGTATCAAATATGCTAATGAACTTAATGCTTTAGAGATTTCTGATGATGTTGTATTGGATCATAAGGATAATATTGACCCAGGTACAATATATAAGTATACAGTAGAAGCTGTTTTTGAAGATGAATCAACAAGCATTGGTGAAGACTATGGTTTTATATTTTACAATGGTATTGTTTCTGGACATATTCAAACAAGTGGGCAAGAACCTAACATAAATATCGATAGCGTAGAGGTTCGTGTAGAGGCTGCTAGCGGTTCGTTACCCGGAGCTTGTATTGAATTTAAAGAAAGCTCAGCTCCAATCATTATAGAAGATATTCTAGGATTTCCGAGACAAAATAAGTTGACACTAGAATTCTGGTATAAACCAACAGGAACATCTTCATCTTTGAATAGTGTTGTTAAAGGCGGAAACCTTCAGGTATTAGTCTCAAATAACAAGATTCAAGTGAAGAATTATGATAATGTTGTTGTTGATAAATCAATTACAACAATTACAGATTGGACGCATTTCTCTGTTATCGCATCACCTGAAGGATATACTGTTTATCAGGATACTGCTGAAATAGCTACTAATACTACAAGATTTACAGGTATATCTTCTTCAATAAGAGATATCAGAATTAATAATTCATGTAGTTCTGCTTACCATTTAGATGAAGTTAGATTATGGAATGTTGTAAGAACTCCAAATCAAATCATCAAAAAGTATGATCACTTCCTTAGTGGTAGAGAAACTGGACTAGCTCTTTATTATCGTATGAATATGGGTGACTATAATCATATTTATAATCAGGCAACCAGAACTAAAGGATTGTTTGTAGGTACTTGGTATGAAGATGCAACAGTAACTCCAAAATGGTTACCAAAAGATAGCTGCAATCAGGATGTTGCTTATGGTGCTTATACTAATATAAATGGAGATTACGAAATCACAGGAATCAATTACGGTTCTGATGGTACAAACTTTAGAGCTGTTCCATATAAATTGTATCATGAGTTTTCTGATGACTTTAAACCAGTGACATTAGATGCATCGAAAATAGAGAAAAGAAATCTTGATTTTGGTGATAACTCATATATGGAGGTTGCTGGTCGTGTTTATTATCATGATGAAGATGATGTAGATGGATCAGGTGAAGATGTTATATATCCTGTACCTGCAGGACAAGGATTCTTGATTAATGGTAATCCATTGACATCAGGAAATGGTGATACACCATCAACTTCTTTGACTGGCTCTTATGTAATAAAGTCCCCATTGGGAAAGAATAGAATAGAAGTTCAGAATCCAGTTAAAGTAAATACTATTGGTGCAAACTCTTTAAAGTTTAATGGTGATGATAGTTATGCAGAATCAGAGAGTACTTTTAGCTTATCTGCTGTATCAATATCTGGTTTCTTAAGCTTATCAAATAGCGAAGAAACTGAGCAAGTCCTTTTAAAACAAGGTGAACTAAAGTTAATTGTTGAAGATAATGCAAAATTAAAAGTTGTTAAAGGTGATCAAGAGCTTCTTAAGACAGATCTGTCTTTCAGCCCGAATACTTATAGCTTCTTTGCTGTATCTTATGACAATGCAACAAATAAATTATATCTGCAATTAGATGAACATAAGAAGAGTATCAGAGATATTACTTTAAGTCTTAATGGTAAATTAACTCTTGGAGCAACTTTAGATAATAATGGTAATCCTACAAATGTTCTGAAAGCGAATTTGGACGATATAATTGTTTATGACAAATATCTGGAAGAAGACGTCTTAAATAAAGTAAAAGGTGGAAAGATTATAGAAGATGAAACTATAGTTCCATTTGCGAAGTATTTATTTGAAGAGGCTGGCGGTATTCGTACAATTAGTTGGACAAAAGGAGGACATGAAAAAGCTCTTAACCTGAAGAATGGCTTAGTGTTTGACGATAAAAACTTCCATCCATATTCATATGAATATAAATATGAATACTTAGCTGTGAATGATGAGTATGCAAGAGAAGATAATAATATTGCTTATAAACCTAATATTATAAGGCCATTAAGTGATGTTAACTTTGAAAACAAAACTCGTTTTGGTATTGTAGGTAATATACGTATACCTTGTGGATATGGCGTTGGTGAATGGGTAGGTAATGTAGTAAGAGTTGATCTTGGTGAAGATGCAGGTAAAACTTATGAGTTATCATCAGACAACTTTAATGAAAATTATACTTGCTTTACTATTGATGGATTAATGCCAGGAAAATATTTGGTTAAGATTCACAGAAAGGATAAAACTTCAGATCAAAGCTTGCCTTTAGAAGTTGATATTACAAAAGGATGGAATATCTATAGTTTTGATTTTGAAAATCCTTTACAAGTAGAAACAGATATTTTCAGAAAAGCAACTCTTCAGGAAGCAACTTTGGTTAGCCCTGCTAGCTGGAGCTTTGAAAATGTTGAGGTGTGTAATGATCATCCTATCCTTCAAAAAGGATCATATTATGATATGAAGGTGGCTACATTCCAGCAGTATACTGGAGGTAAATGTTATATAGGAGAATATGATTATACTGTAAAAAAAGGTGACCTTGCGGCAATTGAGAAAAGAAATCCAGATAAAAAAGCTGGTGAATTCGTTATGCCTGCCGCAGGTATTGATACTGTAAGATTCCTTGCGCTAGAACCTAACTTTGAAGCAAGTGAGAATTATCTACGTGAAATGTCTATTGATATACCAACGTATAAGTATTATAGCAAAATTCCTGCTGTTATCCTTGGTGCTCAACAAAGTCGACAAGACTTTACTGTAAATCCTCCAGAAGAACTGGTTATGGTATTACATGACCCTCCTGGTGATAATAGTAATACTACATGGTCAAGAGGACATACTATTGATTTCAATACAAGTTGGAATATTTCAGGAGATATAGCTACAACATTTGATGTAGGAGTTATTACTGAGACTGAATTACAAAATGGTGTTTGGGTTGGAATTGGTGGAGGAACCATCATGACATTCCCTTCATCTGGAGTAAGTATTGATGATAAATTCAGCTTAAATGTAGTTGTAGGTGGTGGTTATAGCGGAAATAAATCATATTCTGCAACATTGAATCAAAGTATCTCTACTGAAGGAGGTGGTACAACTGTAGGTGCAGATGCAGATATATTTATTGGCTTAGGAGAGGTTCTTACATATGGACAAGGTAAAGAATTGGTGAGAAATGGATGTAACTTCTCTGTAGAAACAAAACTTACAGTAACAAAGCAGCCAGAGTCGATGTTCTTCCATACTGTTCAACATATTAAAGATGTGTTAATACCAAATTTAGAAGAACTAAAGGTAGATGCACAATCTAATAATAATGAAGATCAGGTAACATCATATCAAAATAAGATTGATAGGTGGAATGAATATATTACACAAAATAAGAGCAGAATTGAAAGTACTGAAACTTATAATAACTTAAGAATGGTTGGTGGCCCTTCAGGTCAGGCAGAACAAACTCTTGATGGAGCATATAACTTCTCTGCAAATTCAAACATCTCTTTCGCTTTAGGTAAGCAAGGCTCTATAACTCATGGTGGTCATTTTTATAGCAACGGAAGCTTAGGCAAAGATTTTAAATCTAAATTTAAAGTCTTTGGAGTTGGAGTTGAGTTGAAAACAAAAGTTGCCGTCAACTGGAATAATTCTACATCCTTCTCAGGAGGTAATAACCATACAGAAAGTTTTACTATCAACTTAGATGATGATGATGATGGTGATCAATTCTATTTCTATGTACGTCAAGATCCTATATATGGTTCTCCTATTTTCTTGACTTATGCAGGAAGGAGTATGTGCCCTTATGAAAAGAATACTCGTCCTAGAGAGGGTGTAGAACTTAAAGGTGATGAGGTTGCATGGGCAGAACCTGGAAAAGATGCTGTCTTTAGATTGAGAATGAAGAATAATCAGGATGTAGATGATGCTACAACTAAAGAATATTTACTATTGCCTGATTTAGCTAATATCCCTGCTGGAGTAAATCTAAAAATAAATGGAGGTGCTTTTAATGGCCCTAAAACATATAGATTAGATCCTTACCAATTATCTGAAGAAATAGAGATTGTTGTTAAACAAGGTGCTAGTGCTCCGGGACAAGAGATATTTGCAGATATTCCAATTATTGCGATTTCTGCTTGTGAAAAGTCTAATGATACTTATGTGTATACTTGGGATGAGTGGGAAACTACAAATCAAAGACCTGCTGATACATTGTACCTGACTGCTTATTTCCAAAATAATTGTGTTGAGAACATTCAGATGCTTGCTCCTCAAGAAGGTTGGAAGATAAATAGCTTAGATAATAACAGGATAGACGTGAAATTTAAGTTAGACAATCCTTTAAATAGCTTAACTAAGGTGAATCTTGAAATGGTGCCAGAATCTAATGTGAATAATGTTTCTATAATAAAAGCATTTACCATGGAAGAGTTGACAGCACCAGCTGACCCTGCTAATCCTGGCAATTCCTTAGTAGATGCTGAAGGATATGTTTCTACCAGAGTAGAGATTAGTAGACCTAATGGAACATATAGATTGAGACTGGTTCCTGCTTGTGGTGAAGGAAGCGAAGTTTGGAAAACTCAAACGCCAACGGAATGGGTAACAGGAAATATACAAACTACTCCTCCTGTAATAGCTAGAACTGAACCTCAGAATAGTGGTGTAGTTGAAGCGAATAGTATTATTCGTGCTGTTTCTGACAAAGACCTGAAGGAAGCAACTGTAAATGACTTAAACATTATTTTACGTGGTATATTACCTGCTAGTGAGTACAGACCTTCTTCAGCTATATTCAATGAAGCAGATGATAAGATAACAGCAGATATGGATGCTACTATTGATTTAGCGTCAGCTTATACTGTTGAATTCTGGATGTATCCTGAATCTTATCCAAGTGTAGAAGTTCCAATTGTAAAAAAAGGAGACTTAATTAATATCACTCTAACTTCTGATGGAAAAATTAATAATGGTTTTGGCTTATCAGAGAATAAGATAGTTCTTCATCGTTGGACACATGTTGTTGTTGTATATAATGGTGTAGATGATATTAGAACTTTCTTTGATAATGATGTTGTTAAATTTAACTCTATCACTCCTAACTTTACAAATAATGCAGATCAACTTGCTATTTGCGCCCCTGTAAATAATAATAGTTTCAGAGGGAAATTAGATGATCTAAGGGTATGGAGTAGAGCAAGACCTCTTGCTTCTATAAAAATTGATAAGAAAACAACTCTTAAAGGTGATGAACCAGGACTTGTGTTCTATATGCCTCTTGATGATCTATCTTATATAGAGATAACAGAATTGCAAGAACTTGTAGGTTTAGCTACAAATGTTCAAACAAATGGATTAACAATGACAAGTGAGGAAGATGATATTGCTCCTATTGATAAGGAGAATTCATTCCAAACAGTTCCTGCTAATATTAGTCTGGTTGATGGTAATGAGATTATTATTACTCCTACTTTTGGTCAGGATAAGCTTGAAGGAAGTTTGCTTGTTGCTAAAATTAAAGATAAGAAAGTGAAAGATCTTTATGATAATCCTTTATCTGGTATTTCATGGAGCTTTGGCTATAATAGAAACTTTGTTTCATGGAATAGAGCTAATAAGGTGGTTTCTCAAGATCAAGGACAATCTACAGAGTTTACTATGACAATTACGAATAATGGAGGTGTTAAATCAACATTTGAGTTAATTGGTCTTCCTGCATGGTTATCATTAGAAGAATCTCATAGTGAAAATATCAGATATAACTTACTTGCAGGTCATTCAAAAGAAATAACATATCGTGTTGCTTCATGGTTGAATGATGGTGTATACAGAATCCCTGTTAAGGCAAAAACTCAATCTTATGACCCTGTTACTGACACATACTTCCAAACTGGTGTTGAAACATTCTATTTAGAGGTAGATGTTAATTGTTATAAGCCTGTTTATAATGTGAATTCTCATGCTTATAATAAGCAAATGAACTTTATTGCTAAAGTATTGATCGATGGTAGTGCCATAGTGGATCCTGCTGATAAAGTAGTTGCTTATGTAGGAAATGAAATAAGAGGAGTTGCATCACCATTAAGATCAGGAAACTCATACATTGTTAACCTAACTGTCTATAGTAATAGCGCTTCATCTGAGAATATTACTATAAGAGTATGGGATGATAGCGAATGTACAGAGTATGTAGGAATAGATAAAACATTAAGTTTTGTTGAGAATACTACTGAAGGTTCAATCTCTGATCCGGAAATATGGAATGTAAATGGTATTATTTCCAGAAGATTCTCTGCTGTTCAAGGTTATCATTGGTTAAGTTTTAATGTTGTTAGTGGCTCAACTAATTCTTTACCAATAGCGGATCTTAAAGGCTTTGGTAATGGTGATAACATTACTGATAAAGATGGAAATAAAGCAACATGGAATGGTACTGCATGGACAGGCCCTTTGACTTCTGTTTCCCCTTATTCTTCATACAATGTAGAACTTAAAGCTCAAAGATTGATAGAAATGATTGGTAACCCTATTGAGGTTGACCATGATATTTCATTAAGTACTAGTGGACGCAATTGGGTGGGTTATACTCCTAATTATATGTTGCGCATAGAAGAAGCTACCAGATCTTTAGTTGATAGCTTATCTAATGGTGATATGTGCTATGCAAAATCTGCAACTGCTTATTATCAAGATGGTGAATGGGTTGGGAACTTAGAGTTTTGTATCCCTGGTCAAGGTTATCAAATATCAATAGCTAAAGAAGGTATACTGAATTATATAGGTGTATCTCAGGCAATGAGAAATGGTTTAGAATCTTCTGCTCCTGTAACATTGAGCAATAGAACTGAATCAATATCTAGAGTTGGTAAGCTAATGACTGAATTACGTGACAAAGCAAGTGAGCTTGGTTATAATGTAAATTCACATGCTTATAGGCATTCTATGCATATTACAGGTGTGTTAGTTGATAATAATATAATCAACAATGAACCAATGATAATTAATGCTTATGATAATGGTAGGCTAGTAGGGGTTTCTGTCCCTCAAATGGTTGATGGTAAGTTGTTGTATTTCTTGTCTACTTTCTCTAATGAATTCGATAGAGAACTGGAATTTGTAGTTGTTAATCCAACGACAAAGCGAAAGTTTGAAGTTGAAAGTAAACTTGATTTTACAGATGTATTAAGTGTTGGAAATCCTATTTTCCCATTTGAATTTAAGATTGGTAAGGAAATATTTGATGCTAATTCAAAAGATCAATTGAGTCAAAATACTCCTAACCCATATAAAGATGTGACTGTTATAGACTATTGTATTTCTAAAGATAGTCATGTACAGTTGGTGATCACAAATTCAATGGGTCAAAAGGTTGCCTCATTGGTAAATAGCTTCCAGGAAGCTGGTTGCTATTCTTTAGAATTCAACAGAAACCGTTATAATATTGAAGCGGGTATCTATTTCTACACACTTATAACAGAGAAGGGTAAGCTAACTAAGAAAATGATTATTGAATAATCATAAATCTTAATCAAAGGGGAGATACTCTCTCTCCTTTGATTTCTAATCATAGTTAGTTTTTAAGGAAATAAAAAAAAGAAAAGATTATGATAAAAAAGATATTAATAACAGGCTTTTTACTTGTTATGACACTATATAGTTTCTCACAGACCAGTTGGAGTGGTATTCATTATTGGTATCCTGGTGCAAATGTAAATATGGATAATGGTAATAGTGAGGGTAAGTATTATTTGCAATTAGGAAGATGGGGAACGTATACTCTTTCATGGAGAAACTCAAACCCAATATTATCAGTCAATAATCAAAATAGAGTAGGAATAAACACACATGATCCGGAAAAAGGGTTTCATGTTAATACTACTTCTTTGTTTTCTGGAGACATTCATCTGAAAACAAATGCAAAAATGAGATTGAATTCCAGTGGAGATGATAAGGCTGTACTTAACTTTAAGCTTACTAATAAAGGTGATAGCTTTACAATAAACACGAAGACTAAAAGATCTCTGGTTGTTAGTGGTAATGGAAATGTAGGAATTAATACTAATTTCCCACAATATAAACTAGATGTTAATATCTATTCAGCGATAGTAGGAGATCTTAGAATAAATGGAGCCATATCTCATGTAGGAGAAAAACAGTTTAGTAGAACTAATTATTTATTAAATGATGATAAATTGGTTCTTAATAGATCTAGTATTACTGATTTCGATGGAGCAAATCAATTGGATATAACAGGCAATATGAAAGTAAGAGAAGATCTTATACTTGATAAGGTTGTTATAGGAACTACTACATATCCTGATTATGTTTTTCTTGATAAATACAAATTGATGCCTTTAGAAGAAGTTGAAAGCTTTATTCTGGAGAATAAGCATTTACCTAATGTGCCTTCAGCTGAACAAGTAACTGAAGAGGGAATGGATTTAGCTCAAATGAATGTTGTGTTAATGGAAAAGATAGAAGAGTTAACATTACATGCTATTGATCGTAATAAAAGATTAGAGAAGCTAAAAACATCATATAATACAGTTCTAAAGGAAATAGAAAAACTTAAAAAAATGGAGGAATAGGTTATGAAGAAGTTATTAATAATATGTTGCTTTATAGCTTTGTCAAATGTAGTATTCTCTCAGGATTGGTCAACTTCATTCTATTGGTCAAGACATCAAAATAAAGATAATGTATATTTAGGATATAGTAATACACAAAACAATGATTATACATTTGATTTTAAAAATAATAATGGTAAAGCTTTGTGGAGTGTTTGCCAGTTTAGTCCTCAAACTAAGTATATATTAAATGTTAGAAATAATGGTCGTGTGGGCATTATGACAAAAGATCCAGAAAAGCATTTTCATGTTGATACTGAAACTCTATTTAGTGGTGATGTGAAAATAGATTTTGGTAATGATATTATACTGGATTGCGATGAAAATACTTCTAACAATTTTTACTTTGAATTTGGAAGAAACAATAAAGATGCAATCTCGATTCAAGATCCTGATAACAAAAGTTTAATGTACATTGCTAGTGAGAATAAAGTAGGTATTAATACTGCAGACCCTCAAGCAACTTTACATGTAAAAGGAACATCGAGGTTTCAGGGTGGACTACTTATTACTGGAACAGTATCTATTGATTCATTAAGATTTGGTAATAATTCAATTCTTACAAATAACGGTAAACTTGGAATTGGTACTATAGATCCGAAACAGACTTTACATGTTGTTGGTAATGCTAAAGTTAGAGGAGATATAATAGCGGGAGATATCGTAATGAGAGTTAGTTCTTTTCCTGATTATGTTTTTGAGGATAATTATAAGCTAATGCCACTAGAAAAAGTGGAAAACTATATTGAAGAGAATGGACATTTACCAAAAATACCATCTGCTTCTGAAATTGTTGAGCAAGGAATTGATATTGCTCAAATGAATGTTCTTTTAATGGAAAAGATTGAAGAGCTTACTTTACATGCAATTGATCATGAGAAGGAACTGCAATCTGTTCAAAAAGACTATTATCAGGCATTAAAAGAATGGAAAGAATTAAGAAAAAAGATGGAGGAATAAAACATGATAAAAAGAATAATATTTTTGGTTTTTTTGTTGAGTAGCTTTGGAACAGCAATTTCTCAGCAATTAAGATATAACTCTAATTGGGATTCTGATACTAGAATATGGATGAATAATTTTCCTTATATACCCAATGCTGATTTTAACTTTCAGTACTCTAATTCTAACGGAAGCCAAGTTTTTGCAGTGTATAGTGTCCCTGAAAGACAAGGTTTACTTTCAGTAGTTAACGATGGTAGAGTGGGTATTAGAATATATCATCCAAATGAGAAATTCCATGTAAACTGTGAATCACTTTTTTCTAAGGATGTCTTTTTTACACCTAATAAAACTATTATTCTTAAGCACGGAAATTCAATGAATGAGTTTAATATAAGAATAAATAGTAATGAGGTTAATGATAAATTTATTATAAAAGCTCCAGATAACAACTCAATCCTTCGTGTTAATGGTAGCTATGGAGTAAGTATAGGAGATTTTACCACTACTGTTTATAATTTTGGTGTAAAAGGCTCTGTAATACTTGATGGTGATGTAACTGTTGATAGGGGATTTTATCCAGCTATAGCTAAAATTAATGATAAATCTATTTTTAAGAATGGTTTAGTTGGGATTAATACAATAGATCCTACAGAAAATCTCGATGTTAACGGAAATGCTTTAATTGAAGGTACCTTATATGCTGATAAAGCAGTGCTTTCTACTGGTACATTCCCAGATTATGTTTTTGAAGAGGATTATAAACTATTATCATTATTGGAAATTGAAAAGTTTATAGATACTCATAAACACCTTCCTAATGTTCCTTCTGCTTCTGAAATTGAGAGTAAAGGAATGAATGCTGTCAAGATGAATATTATTATGATGGAAAAAGTAGAAGAGCTTATGCTTCATACGATCAATCAGAATAAAAAGCTTGAAAAGCTAGAGGAAGAGTTTGAAAATATGATTAGTGAGATAGAAGCTAACTAATGTTTTGGAATCAATCACAAATATTAAGTTAAAGTTATTTCATTTTAAAAAAATAGAATTATGAAAGTTAGGTATATATATATATGCGTGTTGGGACTGTTGATGTTCCTATGTAATGATTTGTTTTCTCAGGAAGCTGAGTTTGCAATGTATAGAATTAAGATAAAAGATAAGTATTTGACGTATACTACTAATAATGGGAATAATAATCTTGTTTTAGAGCCACTGCGTGAAGGTAAAAATAATATATCACAGTGTTTCTTGATTAAACATGGTTATAAAGATGCTGGATGGGTTAATATTTTTACAGCAGCAGATCCTAATAAAGTAATGTATATTTTGAAAGGATCTGGTGTAAATCTAGGCACATATCCTACAGGCCTAGGAAACAATGTGAAATTGTGTTTGAATGGTGATGGTAGTTATACTATAAAAAATCCAGATGGATCACTTGCAATTCGACAGTATTTCAATGACAATAATCTGTGGCTTGTAGAAACAGATAAATATCCTCAATTTGGAGATGATGTAAAGAAATTTACATTCGAAAAAGTAAATCCTACAAAGTTGTAAATGTAATATTATAAGATTTCATGTTTGGGGGAGTACCTTTCGGGGTGCTCCCTTTTTATTTGTCCTCTTATTATATTTAGTATAAGCTGTTATATAAGTTACATTGATGTAGCTAAAGGAATATGTTAACCTATTTACTGTATTAGGCTTCGACCCCGCCGACTTACACTTTGTACCCCGTCGACTTACAAAGTGTAAGTCGGCGGGGAATAAGATGTACCCCACCGAGGTATAAGATCTAGATCGCCGAGGAATAAAATGTAAGTCGGCGGGGTATACTTTCAAGGTCGGTGAGGCAGTACCGTTTATATGTACAGGTAATGAGTTGAAAAGAGTAAGGTATTACCTTGTTAGCTTTACAGACAATAATCATTATACCTATAATACAAATTGTATCAAAGTATACATAGTGTTTGCTTGTGTATTTCTTTATGGCGTTTAATTTGTTTCAAATTATACTATTCAATATTATTTGCGTTACGTATAGCGAACACGCACTGTTTTGCTGTGAGTAAAAATTAAGTAGAGATGAATATTATTGATACAAGGGGTAAACTTTGCCCTCTTCCTCTGATCGAGACCAGAAAAGCATTGAAGAATGCGAAAGAGAATGAAGCTTTTAAAGTGATTTCAGATAATGAAATTGCCAAGAACAATGTAATGAGATTTTTGGGTGATCAGAATATACCTTGTGAGTGTACGGAAGATAATGGAATTTATACAATTGTTCTTCAGATGTCACAATCTTTAGATTCGAGTGTTGTTGCTGAAGCTTATTGTAATATTGATGATGCAAATACAAGTGGGAATAAGTATATTGTTGTTATCAGTAGTGATAAGATGGGTGAAGGTGATGAAGATTTGGGTGATATCTTGATGAAGGGATTTGTAAATGCACTTGTGGAACAGGATGAAAAGCCTTCTCATATCATCTTTTATAATTCGGGTGTGCGATTGACAGTCGAAGGAAGTACAGTATTGGAGTCTTTACAATCATTGAGTGATTTGGGTATAAAAGTAATCGTTTGTGGGACATGCGTGGATTTCTTTAATATCAAAGATAAGGTTGAGGTAGGCATAATTTCGAATATGTTTGAGATTACGGATATAATGACAAAAGCGTCACATATTATAAAACCTTGATATGAATACCTATTTTGATAATAGTAGCACTAGCTTTCCCAAGCCTGTAGAAGTAAGTTCAGCTATATCTGATTATCTTTTGAATATAGGTGGTACATATGGAAGGGCGGCATATGGGAGAGTATTACAATCAAGTTCTATTGTAGAAGAATGTCGTGATCTTATAGGTTGTGTGATTGGGACTGAAGATATAGAGCATATAGGCTTTAGTATGAATGCTACTTATGCTTTAAACTTGCTGATTAGAGGAAGCTTGAAAGAGGGGGGACATGTTTTGATCTCTCCAATGGAGCATAATTCTGTTGCACGTCCGTTAGAGGTTCTTCGAAAAGAAGGTAAGATTACATATGATATACTTGAAGCCGATGGTTCGGGCTTAGTTTCTGTAGATAAGATAAAAGAACAGGTAAGAGTTAATACACAATTGGTAGTTATCAATCATTTGAGTAATGTCAATGGAGTCATTCAGTCTATAGGTGAGATAAAACAGTCTATAGAAGACATAAAGTTGTTGGTTGATGCTACACAGTCTGTAGGTAGTTTGGCAATAGATGTGGATGATAGACATATTGATATGGTTGCATTTACAGGACATAAGGGCTTGTTGGGGCCGACGGGTGTAGGTGCATTTTATGTGAAGGATCCTAAGGCAGTAAGTCCTTTGATTTATGGAGGGACAGGTAGCAAATCGGAAAGTTTGGATATGCCAGAGTTTATGCCAGATATTTTTGAGGCAGGAACGCCAAATATTGTAGGGATATGTGGTTTGAAAGCCGCAATAGAGCATAAGCCAGAACCAAAGCATACATATGAAGATTTTTTGTATTTGTTGAGGTCAATAGAATCATTGGGGATGTATGATTTGTATAAATCAGAAAATATAAGTTGTCAGGGGGAAGTTTTTTCATTGAATCATAAGGAGATTGATTGTGGGACTCTGGCTTATAATTTATATGAGTTTGGCAATATAGAGGTGAGAACAGGCTTACATTGTGCTCCATTAGCACATAAGCATATTGGAACTTTCCCGAAAGGGAGTTTACGGGTTTCATTATCACCATATCATAGTCGGGATGATATAGAGTATTTATTGAGTAAGTTGGAAGAAGTTGAATAAGTTTGGATATATAGTATTGTTTGAGAATATCAGACAAGTAATCAAAACGGAGAAGTATGCAAGGACAGAGCAACTATATCATAAGGTTATGCCAGTGCCACGAGATATTTCTTCAGAGTGCGGAATGTGTTTATTGGTAGATGCAGAGGCATTAGATTCGATACAAGTGTTTTTGCAACTAAACAAAATCAGTTATAGGGTGGAGGAAAGGAATTATGAAGGATAAAAAAGAGAAATTCGACCTATTATCTACTGTGGAATATGGAGGATGTTCAGCAAAGTTGGCACCAGAGGAGCTGGCGAAGATTCTTGATAAGTTGCCAAAGGTCAGCCATCCGAATGTAATGGTAGATATACAGACTTCGGATGATGCTGGAGTTTATAGAATGGATGAGAATACAGCCTTGATCTATACGACTGATTTTTTTCCACCTGTTTGTAGTGATCCGTATGAATTTGGGCAGATTGCAGCGGCTAATGCTTTGAGTGATGTCTATGCAATGGGAGGAAAACCAATACTTAGTTTGAATCTTATGATGTTTTCAGCATCAAAGCTTCCAATGGATGCATATGTAGATATCCTTCAGGGTGGACAAGACAAGATAAATGAGGCAGGAGCCTTGACAATGGGTGGACATACGATAGATGACCATCCGCCGAAGTATGGGTTGGCTGTAGTTGGTACAGTGCATCCGGAAGAGTTGATCACAAATGCGGGGTGTCAGGCTGGAGATGTGTTGATTCTGACAAAACCTATTGGTACAGGAGTAGTGCTTGCTGGGCAACGTTGTGAGATGGCAGAAGAGTCGAGTATAAATGAGGCGTTAAGTCAGATGAAACTTTTGAACAAGGTAGGAGCAGAATTGATGCAACAATATGATACACATAGTGCGACAGATGTAACAGGATTCGGACTTTTGGGGCATGGTATGCAGATGGCAAAGGCGAGTGGAGTAAGTTTTTGTATAGATAGTAAGAAGTTGCCAATTATTGATCAATCATTGGATTTGCTTGAAGAAGGATGTATACCAGGAGCATCATTCAGGAATTTACAGTATGTAGAAAAGAGTGTAGAATTTGCAGAAACAGTAACGTATGAGCACAAAATGCTTGTATGTGATGCTCAGACTTCAGGTGGATTGTTGATTTCAGTAGCAGCAGGAGATGCAGAGTCATTGCTTGATGACCTATTGAGTAGTGGAGTGCATTCGAAGGCTGCGATTATAGGTAAAGTAGTAGCTGAAAGGGAGAAAGCAATGAGAATAATATAAGGTATAGCTTTACTATTAAGGGATTGATTTATTTTTGATTAAGCGGATTTAAAATAATTTCGGTAGAATGTAAGTTATTAAAGACTAAAGATGTTTTTTCGGGGTTAGATAATGTAAGAATTAATGGCCCTTTTATTTGTTATTAACAACAAGAAGATATATCAATCAAAAGTATTAGTAAGATAATTAATTACGATTCAATTCAAAACAATTTAGGTCGTCCACTATGTGGGGGGCCTTTTTTTGTATTCGGGAATGGTGTTTGGAATTGAGGGGAAAGTAGTTTGGTGGAGCGTTCTGGTAGTTTGGTGGAGCGTTCTGGTAGTTTGGTGGAGCGTTCTGGTAGTTTGGTGGAGCGTTCTGGTTGTTTGGTGGAGCGTTCTGGTTGTTTGGTGGAGCGTTCTGGTAGGTGTAAAATGGGTATGGATATAAAAAACATGTAATAGATGTTGTTCATAATGAGGGTGGTTGTGGTTTTTTTTTAAAGTCTTACAACCTATTGCGAATAATGCGTGTCTGTCTAATCATAGGACTTTTGGGGAGATCTGATTGTTTTAAATATTGTTATTAATTGTAGAGGAGTGGTTTCTTGACTGCTTCGATAATAATGAAACCTAAATTATCATGAATAAAGAGATATTAATAAAGCAAGTGTGTGGTTGCATGTTGTTGGCGATGATTATAATGATGAATCAGTCAGTATTTGCGGGGGTAAGTGCTACGAGAGGTTTGGAGAAGATAAAGGAGATTCCGGCACAAGATGTTGAGATAGGTATAGAATTTCTGCGTATAAATTTGGATGAGTATTTTTCGAGTGGAGAAGGGGAAACGATAGAGTATGAGATAGAGAATGGTGATGTTTCAGTAGTTGAATCTACATTGTATGATGATGATCAATTGAGACTTTCTCCATTAGGTACAGAAGAGAAGAGTGCTACGATAACAATTACAGCAAGTTTAGGAGAAGAGGAATTAAGTTCGACTTTTGTTGCATCGGTGAAGCAACCAAAGCCAGACCTACGTTTATTAGAATCAGTATCAGATCAGATATTGCGTATGAATGGGAATGTTCTAAAATTGAATATGTTGCAATATTTCACTAGCCATCCTACATTTGATATTAGTTATGAAACATTAGTAGTGGGAGAGAATTTGATAGAAATTAGTTTTTCCAATGGTATGATGGATATTGTTTCAACAAAGGGGAATACAGGATTAGCAGCAGTTCGTTTGACGGCAACGGCAGGAGACGAGAGTTTGACAGAAGAGTTTACTGTAGAGGTGAAGGATGTAGTGACAGAGATAGAGCAGATCAAAGAGTTTGATGATGTGGAGATGCAGAGTACAGATGCGGCATATGAGCTAGATATGTCAGAATATTTCACATGTAATGCAGCATATGAGTTATCATATGTAGGATATTCATGGAATACGAGTTTGGCATATGTAAGCATGGAAGAAGGAAAGATAAAGTTGAATGTAGCAGTCAACCAAGAAGGAGAATCAAGAATCACAGTAGATGCATTTGCAGGAGGGGATGTTTTGAAGACAGAATTTCAGCTGACGGTATCAAAGACAGAAATAAATCTTGTGAAAGTAAAAGATATTCCAGCGCAGAGTATGCATGAGAATGAGAAAGATTTGACGATAGATTTATCAGAATATTTCACATGTTCCGAAGGATATACAATTATTTATGAGGAAAGTGTATCAGATACAGCAATAGCGACAGTGTCAGTGGATGAAAATATATTGACAATAGCTTGTAAAGCAGATACAATAGGAACAGTAGATATTACGGTTGATGCGAGGATAGGTATATATAAAGAGACATCTATTTTTGAGTTGATGATAGGAAAAGTTGAGGGGGTTAGTGATGTAGAAGTAGCGCAGTTAGATGTATATCCAAATCCGGTAAGTAATTATTTTGTAGTAGATAGTCCGGGGGTAGGATCAGTAGAAATTTATACAAATCAAGGGGCTTTGGTTAGCACTTATGAAGTGAATAGAAATAGGAACAGAATAGAAGTAGGAGATCTTGTATCAGGGATTTATTTTGTGAAGCTTATTTCGGGGGATTCAATAAGTGTAGGTAAGATGCTAGTGAAATAGTAAAGTGTCATCATATAAAGATTTGTGTTAAGCAAATTATAGAGGATAGCGAAAAAGAGTCGCGTTATTTTGCGGCTCTTTTACTTTGGGAAATGAAATATTTCTTAAAGTTTATTTGATGTAGGAGTTATGATTTTGAATCAGTTCAATATATGATGAATAGGATTGTATATAGATGATAAAACTGTATTAGGTGAAATGCCCTAAGGTATAAGGAGTAAAGTCTACACTTTTTCCCCTAAAGTAGGATTTAGCGGCAATAGTGGAGGTTCTGATAAGGTTATTGAGTATATCTCAAAGGGATAAAGAAGAAGAGATATTGAGTTTGAGATATATTGAATAAGAATGATTAGAATTTTTTATTAGAAGACTTATTATTCTGACCAAATGATAAGTGGAGGTTAATAATTTGATTATTAATAAGATTTAAGAATTGCGATAATTAATGGAGCTGATGAGTTTGTAGGTGACTGACTATAATTTAAGTTAAGCTAAAAAAACTCAATAAGTACTAAAGGACTTACAAACTCTCGGTTTTTATAACACAATAGGAGAATGATTGGAGACAATCATTACGAGTAAAAGAATCAGATTATATCTGTAATAACAAAACCTAAATTATTATGAATAAAAGATTATTTACAAAGAAGATGTATAGCTACATGTTGTTAATTGTAGTTATAATAGCAAATCAAACCTTATTTGCAAATACACAAACAACAAGAGGGGTAACAAAGATTAAAGATATCCCGAATCAGGAAGTAGAGATAGGAGTAGATCGTCCATCTATTAATTTGAATGAATATTTTTCAAAAGGAGAAGGAGAGAGCATTCAATATGAGATAGAAAATGATAATCCATCAATAGTTAATGTTTCATTTTATGGAGATCATTTGGTTATGACACCAAGGGTTTCAGAGGCAGGAGTTGCAAATATAACAGTAATAGCCTATCAAAACGAGGAAGAAGCAGCAAGGGCGAGCTTTACGATAACAGTAAAGAAAGCAAAGGCAAACTTACGTTTGTTAGAGTCGATAGCAGATAGAGAGTTGCGAATGAATGGTAATCGTATACAATTGAATATGTTGCAATACTTTACAAGTAATCCTACATTTGATATCAATTATACGGTATCAGTAGCAGGAGATAATTTGATAGAGGCTAGTTTTGCAGAAAACATGTTAGATATTATATCAACATCAGGAAATGTAGGAAGAGCGACTGTTAGTTTGACAGCGACATCAGGAGACGAGAGTTTGACGGAAGAATTTTATGTAGATGTAAAGAATGTAGCAACAGAGATAGTTAAGATCAAAGATTTTGAAGATATATCAATGCAGAATACAGATGCAGCATATGAGTTTGATATGACAGAGTATTTTACATGTAATGCAGCATATAATTTATCGTATGTAGGTTATTCATGGAATACAAGTCTTGCATATGTGAGTTTGGAAGGAAATAAAATAAAGTTAAATCTTTATGTTAACCAATCAGGGACATCAAGAATAGAGATAAAGGCACTTGCAGGAGGAGATGAATTAAAGACTAGTTTTCTACTGACAGTATCAAATTCAGATGTGAATTTAGTAAAGGTAAATGATATACCAGCACAGAGCATGCAAGAGAACGGGGCGGCTTTGACAATAAATCTATCGGAGTATTTTACATGTGCAGAAGGTCATACAATCATTTATGGAGCAAGAGCTACTAATCCATCAATAGCGGCATTGTCATTAGACGGAAGTACATTGACACTTACAGCAGAAGCAGATCAGTCAGGTTCGACAGACATTACAGTAGAAGCTAGAGTTGGAGCGCACAGATTAGAGTCAACTTTTACATTGACGATAACAGAAGCTGTAGCAGAAGTAAATCTTGTAAAAGTGAGTGATGTTCCAGCGCAGAGTATGCAAGAGAATGGAGCAGCTTTGACAGTAGATTTATCACAATATTTTACATGTTCAGAAGAATACACGATTATTTATAGTGCAAGTATTTCAGATGCAACAATAGCAACAGCTACAGTAGAAGGTCATACATTGACAATTGCAGCTATAGCAGATCAGTCAGGAACAGCAAATATTACAGTAGAGGCTAAAGTAGGAGAAGATAAGGTAGAATCGACTTTTGCGTTGACGATAACAGAAGTTGTAGATGAAGTAAATCTAGTAAAGGTAAATGATATACCAGCGCAGAGCATGCAAGAGAATGGAACAGCTTTGACAGTAGATTTATCAGAGTATTTTACATGTGCAGAAGGTCATACAATTGTTTATAGTGTAAATATTGCAGGCGCATTAATAGCGACAACTTCAATAGAAGGAAATACATTGACAATTGCAGCTAAAGCAGATATGACAGGTACTGCAAACATTACAGTAGAGGCTAAAATAGGAGAAGATAAGGTATCATCAACTTTTGTATTGACGATAGAACCAGCTTCAGGAGTTGGTAATGTAGAAGTATCGACGTTGAAAGTTTATCCAAACCCTGTGACTAATTACTTTATAGTGAATAGTCCAGAAGCAGGATCAGTGGAGGTCTATACAAATCAAGGCGCTTTGATAAACACTTATGAAGTAAATAGAAATAGCAACAGAATTGAAGTAGGAGATCTTACATCAGGTATTTATTTTGTAAAGCTTATTTCAGGAGATTCAATAAGTGTAGGTAAGATATTGGTGAAATAGTAAAATGATAGAGTAAGACTTTGCAATGATGAGTTGTAAAGTGTAAAAGAAGAGCCGCAAGCAGTTGTGGCTCTTTTTGTTTATGTGATATTTTAAATGTTGGAGTGGTTTACAAAGTCTGATAAAATGAAAAGTGCCTGAAATACTCTATGTTTGAGTTGTTAGACAGAAAACATATCCTTTGGGGTGTAGTGAGATCGTATGCCTTTGATAATGACATGTGTTAAAAAAGGTTTGTTGTGGAAAGAACTAATGCTTGGATAGATAATTTCAGGACTTTATTTATAGGATATTAAAGAAAAGCCAAGAGTTGGTAGTAGTTCCATTACTTGGCTTTTTTATTTTATTTTTTTAAAAGGATTTTTTGAATTACTTCATGGAAAACATTGTAATAACAATTCATAACTGCGAAAAATATAATAAGATGATTCTTGAAAGAAAAATTGCTGAACAAATTTTTGAATACTTTAGGGAAACAAATTGTAAAGATGGGGATATAGTACAAATGAATCAGATCAATATTGATCTAATCCCGAACCTAGAGCCAAAAGAAGAAGATGTATTTGATACAATATTTGACGGGTTAATATCTACAGAATATTTCACATATGAAGAAATAAATATAGGAAAGGTTATTCGCTTAACAAGAAAAGGATACAATAATAAGAGGGCATTATTATCGGGACTTGATTGATAATTTAGAAGAAGAAGAAAGATTTAAATTTTATGTAAAAATGCAACTTTTCTTTGAAGAAGATCTTGAACCTATTTCAAATAATCAAGACGATTATGATTTTTATTTTGACAGCATAAGTTCTGATAATAACTCTATCAATCAAGATCATAAGAAAAGCACGACCGAAGTTATCTCAGATGAAGAAGAAACCGACAAGGCACCTGTTGTATTTATATCATATTCTTGGGATAATCAAGATCATAGAGAATGGGTATTAATGCTAGCACAGAAACTTATAGAAAATGGGGTAGATGTTATCTTAGATAAATGGGAATTAAATAGATTAGGAACATTGATACCCCATTTTATGGAAGATTCTATAAAAAAATCGGGTAGAGTAATTTGCATTATGACACCTAATTATAAAAAGAAAACTGATAACCTCCATGGGGGTGTAGGATACGAATACTCTATTATTTCAAACTATATTTTTCAAGACTTACAAAACACCAAGTTTATCCCATTATTTCGAGATGGAAAAGAAAACGATGCCATACCTGCGGCACTAGGGGGACGAAAATATGTAGATTTCAGAGACGATGCTGAATTTGAATGTAACTTTAAGATATTATTAAGAGATATATATCAAGAACCTGAAAATAAAAAGCCTCAATTAGGTAAAAAACCTAGCTTCAAATAAATTAAAAAAACAATAAGGAACTGTATCTCTTTTATACCTTAAAAGCACAAAGTATTGCTATTAAAGACTTTTATATTCTGTATTAGGAAGTAGGAAATTTATATTTCTGTTATATATAAAAAGCCAAGGGCACTTCTTGGCTTTTGTTGTCCATATAAGGAGAGTAATTAATCTAATTCAATAATGGTATTTAAAAAACACTTAAGCTTTTTTATCAATATTATTACTTTTGCGATCAAATAAATATTACAGATCAAATCAAGGAGTATAAGAAATGACTACACTTAAGGGAGCGATGCGTTCTTATGATGCTGCTGTCAAAAGAGCAGAGAGGGAAAGTAAAAGAAGAGCTAAAGAAGCTGTAAGACGTTATAAAGAATTAGAAAAGTTAAGAGAAATAGAAAATGCAAAACAAGCAGTTTATGATTGGATGAATTATATTAATTCTATTCAATCTATTCATAAAAACTGTTCAGAAGATATAAATTGGAAAGCAATAATTAAATATCCCAAGCCAACAAGTCCGGATAGAAAAGCAATAAATCAAGATATAGCTACAACAAAACTAAAGTCCTTTAAACCTTCATTTCTCAATAAGTTATTTAACAATACAGACAAGAAGATTGCCAAGTTAAAAAGGGAAATAGAGGAAGCAAAAATTAAAGATGATAAGATCTTTCAATCAGAACAAAGGCATTATTCAGAAGAACTTAATGATTGGGAAATATTAAATAGATTAGCAGTAGGAGTAAACGAAAAAAATCCCGCAGTTTATAATGATATCTTAGATTACTTTGACCCATTTTCTGATATCAGTGAATTAGGAACAAGTATAAGTTTCGATTTTGAATCTAATCCTATTGATATTAGTTTTAAAGTTAATGAAACTAAAATTATACCTGATTACGAATTAAAACAGACATCTGCAGGAAAGTTATCAAAGAAAAAAATGGCAAAAGGTAAATTCTATGAAATTTATCAAGATCATGTTTGCAGTTCTTTGATAAGAATAGCTAGAGAAGCTTTTGCTCATTTACCTATCGATTTAGTAAGAATAAATGCTGTTTCTAATATATTGAATGGGGCAACTGGTTTTGTTGAAGAACAAGCAATACTTTCAGTTATTATACCAAAAGAAACAATTTGTAAATTAAACTTGAACTTAATTGATCCATCTGATAGTATGATGAATTTTGTACACAATATGAAATTCAATAAAACAAAAGGGTTTAGTGTAGTATCAAAGGCTACCATTGGAAATGATTTAAAAATTCAAACCAATTAATCTAGTAAAAAATAGACTTCTTCAAAAGATTTTCAATATTCAAAGGACTTTTTAAATTGCTTCATTATAAAGTCTAAACTTCAAGGAATGCTATCATAAAAAAATTCCACTCCCTTCTAGGGAGTGGAAAAAATTAATCTTCTTTATATGCCTATAAGAGTATAGATTCTATGTCTTCTTTTTATTCGAAATTTCACATGACACTTACTCAATCTAAATTTTCTTCTTTTGTCGTTAAAAACAACTTCTTTAGAATGTTCACTCGGATTAGTAAACCATTCTTCCTGATAAACTAACTTTCCTTTATTTAAGAAAATAAGTCTATCTCCAATATCTGTATATTCTTTTAGTTTAAATCCTAAATCTCTATTTATCTCATCTAAAGAATATGATCCAGAATAGAAACACATTGTATCCCATTGAAAATTGGTTATTTCTGCAATATCTATTATGCATCCACTACCAACTTTACACTTTTCCCATTTTTTAAAGACTCCATTTTCAATAATATTTGTATTAGAACAACCAAAGAATAAAGGTATTAGGATTAAAGTTAATATGTACTTTTTCATTTTATTTCATTAAATTCTAAATTCGTGTTTCTGTGTTTATAATTTAGCCTCCTAAAATCACACTCCAGTCTTTTAGGGGGCTAAATTAGGGGGCTAAATTAAGAATTAGAGAAAAAACGAGTGTTTTTAGTTATAGACTTTAATTCAGATTAATCAGTTGAATTAGAGAGTGCGTTTATAGCAGTGTTTGCTTTTATTTTGTATGATTTACTGACAGTATATCCTTTTATATTCAGGGATATGTTAATATGATTGTTTGCAATTAAAGGTTTTGAATCTGTACAGAGAAGAAATTTACTAGTATCTTGTTTTGATATTCTAATTATCTCAGAAGGATAAAAAGTCCATTTTACAGTACTTTTCCCATTATCTAAGAATAATGTTTTGTTAACAGCTTTAATTTTCGGGCTTGAAATAATATCTTTTTTAAAACAGACATTGAATAGTACTATATCAGTAGTTGCAGGAAGTTTTTGTTTTTCGGTTAAGTATTCCTTATTTATTTGTAATAAAAAAGCCATTGTGATAGAAAAGATAATACATAATAAAGCAATGGAAATTAATATTTCCACAAATGTGTAAGATTTGATTTTATAAGTATTATATAATATACGATTACAATAATTTATGATTTTTTTGATCATTTTGTAATTAAAAAATTTCTAAGTACACGACAATAATTTATAATATTGTTTCAACTCTTTTGATTTAAAATCACTTAGCAAACAATTTGCAAGGTGAATTAATCCATATTTAAAGAAGCTATATTGCTTTCTAATCTTCAATTTCTTGAATCTTTTGACCTTGATCTGTTTGATATTCTCATGGATGAAAACACCAGTGATATAAGCCCAAATAAAAGCTATAGCAGTGACAGCTATTAACTTATTGATTCTTTCTGTCTTAGTAAGATGTGTATCTTCCAGATTAAATCCACTTGTTTTTAGTGCTTTAAACAAAGTTTCTACTTGCCATCTGTCTTTATATATTTCAATGCCATTTCCCTCAGAACAGTTTGATACAATGATAATATGATCAGTCTTTACTGTATTCATATTCTTATGTTTAATTCCCCAAACTGATAGCCTACAAGAAGTTATCAATACTTGCTCTACAAGACTATATGCAACATTATACTTTTTATGATAAAACAATTTACCAGCTTTAACCTTCTTGTTGCCATGTAAATATACGTCCATATTGTTTCGGATTCTGATATAAAAAGTAATCTGCTTCCCCGTAAGATAATTGAACCAAGACTTGCCAATAAACTCTCTATCTGTTAAAAGACAATCAATACTGTCAGACCCAAACAATTCAAGGTATCGGTTGATCAGATCTTTTCTTTCCTGATAATTGGAGTTTCCCCTTTTAGGAAGCATATCCCACAAAAGAGGGAGAGCAACCCCTTTATAACAGAGACTAAGCATCAATATGTTAATGTTTAGTTTACCGAATTTCTAATTACTTCTATTAATGCTCAAATGCAGTGGCTTTTTATTGGGTAAAAGCCTGTATAACAGTAAAGAAATAAGCTTAAAGCCAATATCAAATTCTGAAAAAATCTTTGAATTCTACGGTAATTCGATTCTACTGAAGCTCTTGTGTCCATTCCCTGATTTAATTTCACAAAGGAAACGCTCTGGGTTTTTAGCATTAAAAAAATAAAATATCTGACTAATTTAACTCTGGATAAATTCCATTCTATAGCTTCCTTGATTTTATCTTTTAACTCTGTATATTTGCTGTGCACTTTGTCTTTCCCCTGTTTTTATGTTCTAGCAAACACAAAATAAAGGTTTTTCAAAGTGCTTTTTTGTATTTTTTCCATACTTAATTTATCTTTTGTCGTGTACTTAGATTATTACAATGAAGATGATAATGAAGTTGAATCTAATCAATATGAAGAGGATCGTGATCCTAATGGAAAAAAAAGGGTTACGAACAATAGTAAAAAGACTATTTACTTTAAACCTGAAAAAAGTTTTAGAGACCCTATTAGTGGTAAGGAATATCATTACAATCAAGCTTACCCAATCAAACCTGGGGAGTCATGGAATTATCCAGTTGATGGAATCAAAACGGGAGAAGGTGAAGTAATTAAGTTTCCTGCTATGGATCATTGGGACGTTGATATTGAAATTAGACCTGGTGGTGGTCTTGAATTTAGTAGTTGGATTTATGAAAAAATTGTTGATTCTGGTATTCGTGCAGGTGAATTAGATATAGCCCCAGATGAAAGTTGGGACGATTTGTTTAACTCAGATCCTAATAATCTAGATGATGAAAAATAAAATATTAATAAGCATTTACAGACTATAATGGCTTTTTTTCCCATTCCTTGTATTCTTACATTAGTAGGGTTTGATTTTGTTGATAATCATTTTATCAAAATAGTCCTACATTATTTTGGTGTTAGTGTATTTGTCCTTTATCATGTTTGGACTGTTTGGGTTTTAATCGCAAGGTTTTTTAAAACAATATTTGTGCTTGATTTAAATCAGTTTATGTTGTTTTTAGCTGGAGTTTTAATTCACATCTTTTTAAATATTTTAATATAATATTTAATCCATTATGGAAATCAAAAAAAAAGAAAGGAAGAAGTGTAGGATGAGGAGCTTACTGATAAATAAACTAGGAATAATTTACAAGCATTTGCAGAGTGTAATGGTCTTTATGCCTGTGCTTTGCATTTTAATATTTCTTGTTTTAATATTATCTTGGGATAAACATTTGAAATACGTTGTTATTAATGTTTTACTTTCATACTTTATATATTATACTTGGACCATCTGTGTATTATTAGTTTTTTTCACTAAACAAAAAAAAATTTTCAGCCAAAATAAGTTTTTATTGTTTTTGACAGGAGCGGTATCTCATTATACTTTAGTGGAGGGGCTCTTAATGTGTTTTCCTGATATTTTTTAAGTTGGAGAAAAGTCTTTTTGGAAAAAACTTTTCAAGGATGAATTGGTATTGTGTCATCATATGAGGCTGCTCTTTTTGGACAGTCTCTTATCCTATTTAGCCCTTCGTGCATTTCTAATGATTGAATTTTGTACGACAAAAAATATTGTCGCCGGTATTACTGGATGATTGCTGTAGGGCCGAAAGATTTTTCGGCCGCAAGTGAATGGAGATTCATATCACAAGCAGAAGTAGACGATTCGTTTTTTATTATGTATTTTATAATTCAGTTTATCAGTTTCAAACTTTTAAAATTCTTGATTTTCTTGAGGGTATAGAGAACAAGAAAGTTGTTTTTTCAGATAATTAGTTTATTTTATAACGCGGGCTATATTTACAACTTACTTTTTAATAATGATGCTGACTTTAATTGACTAATTCTGATCTAGTAATGGTATGTTGTAGGAATAAAAAGATGGTGTTCCAACCTGATGGGAATGTTATATATGATCTTCCAAGAGAGGACTTTTTGTTTGATAAACATCTTTGGAGGAAGTTGGTTTAAGGAAACCCCAGATGATAGTTGGAGCGACTTGTACAAATCAAAACCAAATTAACTAAATGAAAAATAAAATATTAATAATTAATAAGCATTTACAGACTATAATGGCTTTTTTTCCCATTCCTTGTATTCTTACATTAGTAGGGTTTGATTTTGT
>JBGRPZ010000057.1:0-28509 GCA_041725915.1 Hyphomicrobiales bacterium
CTTTTGCTTCTATAGCAGGGAATACAAGCAAAAAAAGACTGAATAGGATTGGCCAATAAAGGCGAATCTTTTTTTTTGCTTGAAGCAAAATGAAAAAAAACTAGGAGCAAAAAAAATTTTACTCCTAGTTTTTGAAATAAAACTCCTAGACTTTGAAATAAAACTCCTAGACTTTTGGATTTGGTCAGTTGACTTATGATTTTAGCTTATTGACTTTTGGATTTGGTCAGTTGACTTATGATTTTAGCTTATTGACTTTTGGATTTGGCTTTAAACAAAGTTTTCCGCTTAAGTTGATTTGCAAAACACATAAAAACCCAAAAATCCCCTCTCCCTTTTCCTGTGAATTTTGTTTGTTCTATAACACTACATAATAAAGACGTTTGTATTTGAACATGAAATGTAATGTGATTTCATACTACATTATACATTTTTTACTGAAAACCATATTTAGCAGTGTATTTAGAAGTAAGTTCATAATTTTAGTCAAAATCCTAATTTATTCATTTGTTTTTTGATTATATTTAGAATCTTACCAAGGTTGAGATTGTAATCAATAATTATCAATTCAAAATAGGGTGAATTAAAATTCACTTATTATGTTTTTATATTTTAGAATAATTTTAAATTCTTTTCTTTAGTTATTTTAAACATTATTATTTGTTTTTTTGATTCAATCACATCAACATATAAGGCAACTGGCTATCAATTGATAAAAAACAACACATGTAAATTGAATTAATAATTTTAAAAACAACTGTTATAAAACATTTCATTTCAAAATATTGTGCAAGTAAAATTTAAATTAAAATATGGATAATAAAAAGTTAATAAAACTAAAGGAACAACTTGCTGCAGAAGCTCAAAAAGAAGATTCTGATAACAATATTATTTTATCCTTATCTAGAGAAATTGCGCTAAACGATAACGAACAAGTACGTTTTTCTGTAGATGCAGGAATAATTAATAGGTTAGGAAAAGAATTGGTCGGACGACATGAGACTGCTGTTTCTGAACTTGTCAAAAATTCTTACGATGCTGATGCAACTGAAGTTCAATTGTTTTTTGAAAATGCTTGGCAAAAAGGAGGCACATTAATTATAGAGGATAATGGAAATGGAATGACTCGCGAACAACTTATTAATGGGTTTATGAGATTGTCCTCTTCCGATAAGATTCATAATCCAATTTCTCCGAAATATCAAAGGGTAAGAGCAGGAAAGAAAGGGATTGGAAGATTTGCAACTCAAAGACTTGGTGAGAAATTAACAATTATAACTCAAACTGAGAATTCTGAGAATGCAATTAAAGTGGTTATTGATTGGAATGCTTTTGAAACAGATAAGGATCTAGTGTCAGTTGCAAATAATATTGAACTGGTTTCAAAACAGAAAGATGCTGGAACTTTTCTTATAATCGAAAAATTACGTGAAGGATGGTCTGATGCAATGATTAAAAGAGTATACAGATATACTTCTGATTTACTTCAACCGTTTCCATTATCAAAGAAAACAAAAGATTATGAAAATGATAAAATAGACCCTGGTTTTAATAGCTCATATTATCGTAAGGAAAAGAATGAAACTATTAAGATTATTGATGAAGAAGAAGCTTTTTTCCAGCATGCATTGGCCGAAATAGAAGGCTATGTTATGGATGACGGACAAGGGTGTTGGTCTCTGAAAAGTGAAAAACTTGATTTCCCAGAAGAAGTTTTTTCAATAGGAAAAGATAAAGATATCTTAGATTCAAAATATAATTATCTTCGAAACATACATTTTAAGTGTTATTATTTTATTTATGACTCATCTTTAGTACCTCCAAGAACACTAAGCTTAATTAAGGACGTTGGGAATGAAAAAGGAGGGATTAGAATTTATAGAAATGGTTTTAGGGTATTACCCTATGGGGAAAAATTAAATGACTGGTTAGGTTTAGATGAATCTTCTGCCCAAAGAGTGTTTCTATTTCCTCATAGAAATATTAATTTCTTTGGCTTTGTTGAATTGACTGATTCTCAAGGAGAATTATTTGAAGAAACTTCAAGTAGAGAAGGCTTGTTTGATAATCCAGCATTCAGAGAAATGGTTGATTTTGTGAGAGATTCTATAATAACAGCACTTTTTAAAATAACAGAACTAAGGGGTAAAAAAGGAAAAACAGCACAAAAGGATTGGAGTAAGAAAGATAAAACTCCAACTGAGAAAGTTGATAGTGCGATAGATAGAATGAAAGAAGTATTTGAAGAGAATACTTCTGAAGATGGAGAAGATAAGAGTCAAGAAAAATCATATGAAAGAAGAGAGAAATTTCAAAATGTTTATAAAGAGTTAGTTGAAGGTAGAGAAGAGGAAAAGCAAGAGAAAAAAGATTTAATAGACGAATTGAATATGATGCGAATTCTCGCAGGTTTGGGCTTGGTGATTGGAGAATTTGTTCATGAAATAAAAAATTATTTTCCCGGTATAAATGCTGAAACTAATTTTTTAAGAAAAGCTCTTAAAGACTATAAAGAAGGAATTAAGAGAGTAGATAATTTAGAAAATAATGTGAAATCCTTGTCGACATATTCATCATATTTTGATGAAGCCATTTCTCGTAATGTATTAAGAGAACTGGAGCCAATAGAGCTAAGAGATGTTGTGAACAGATTTGAGGATGTAATTCAATACAATATAGAAAGAGCAAAGATTAATTTTGAAAAGCCTGTATTTAAAGGTTTCGATTTGTATACAGTGCCAATGCATCCATCAGAATGGGCATCTATTCTTTTTAATTTCTTCACAAACTCAAAAAAAGCTATTCGAAGAGCAAAAGTTCAAGGAAAAGTATTTATTCGTTGTGGAAGAGAAGAGCAGAATGTTTTTCTTGAGTTTTCAGATAATGGAGATGGTATTCCTAAAGAACGAGAAGAAGATATATTTAATGCCTTTTATACAACATCATCTGCTGCTGGTCGTACAGCATCAGAAATTGATGCATTAACTGGTACGGGATTAGGTTTGAAAATCGTTAATGATATTATTGAAAGTTACAACGGAAGTGTTTATGTAACCACTCCTGAGGAAGGATATACGACAACAATTCGAGTTGAAGTGCCACAATCTAAAATTGATTAGAAAATGAAACCAAAATATTTATACATAGATGATGAAAATCCGGAATCTTTAGAATCCATAGTAAATGGACTTAATGATACTGAAGAAATAGATGTTGAATTAGTTGATTTGGCTAATTATAATAGTTTCGAACTATTAAAAACATATATTAAAGATCAAAAGCCTGATGGCTTAATAATTGATTTGAGACTTGATGGAGAAGGTCCTAATAGATTAGATTTTACGGCAACAACATTAGCTCAAGATTTGAGAACACTTGCAGCATCAGATGAACTTTCTTCATTTCCTATGATACTTTGTTCAACTAGTTCTAAAATGCGAAAGACTTATGATGTTGATAAAGCAAGCCATGATTTATTTGATTATAAATTTGAAAAATCGGATTCTCCAAATTGGACTAAATTTTCAAATAAGTTAAAAAGCATTGCTATTGCATATAAGGCACTTGAGGAAAATAAAGACTTAGAAAAAGTTATTGGAAGAACAGATTGGCAGCATTTTGATAGTAGAATCTTCGAAAAGTTTACAGATACAGAACAAAAACAAAGTACTAATGATATCGCTCAATTTGTTATTAAAGAACTTTTTCATCATCCAGGTATTCTGATAAAAGAAAAAACACTTGCAGCTCGTTTAGGTGTAGATACTAACGCTTCAAGTGAGGAATGGGAAAGATTGAAAAAAGAGATATTAGTAGATTGTAAGTTTACTGGATTTTTCGGAGATGGATGGGAAAGATGGTGGTTTGATAAAGTTGCTACTCTTTTTCAAGATAAATTTGAAGGAAAGAAACTTCAAGATTTAAATGCCACTCAAAGAGTTGACCTTTTGAATTGCCTTGGATTTGCTCTTGTAGCAGCTAAGCCAATTGAAACTTATTGTAAAAGTGATGAATTTTGGACAGTTTGTGAGTATTATAAAACACCTTTAGATCCTCTTGAAGGATTCAAGATTTATGAATCGGTAGATATAAAACCTTGGCAGGAATTTAAATATTTGTCATTTACAGCAGCATTAGAAAGAAAAGGGATTGATAAGGGGTTACGACCTCACCCATCAGAAAAACAAAGAATTGACGATTTAAAAGAATTGTTATCCGAATGAGTATACCTAAAAATGTAATGCACTTTAGAAAACAAAGAGCTCAAGAAATCAGAAGGTTTGCAGATAAACTTGAATCATATATTGGTAATGGTATTAGTGTCTCTTTATATAAAGCTGTAAATCAACTCAACGATGAAAATTATATTCCTCCATATAGGGATGAGAAGGGATATGAAAAGATTGATAGTAATTTCTGGGGATACTCTATAGAAAATATAGAACTTGGAATAACTGCAGATAGGCATTTGAAACCCAGAGAATTAATAAGTGCTAAAGCATCTTTAAGTATTTCGATTGTATCTAATTATACGGATTGGGAGAAAATTAAAGACCCTTTTTACGAATTGTCATTCAATGTAACAATAAAGGGGATTAATCCTAAGTCGAATGATGGTGCGCATTATTTTGGTTTTCATATCGATCGTCATCATGAATCACAAGCATCTGAGGAAATACATCCAGTTTACCATCTACAATATAATCTTAACCCAAGGAAAGATGAGAACTTTGATTATGGAGGAACTTTAAATATGGATTCTCCCAGATTTTTACATTATCCAGTGGACTTAATATTAGGGTTAACATTTCTTATTGGGAATTTTCAACCTGAGAATTATCAAAAACTAATTGAAGATAGAGAAGTAAAAAAAATTATAAAAGAATATCAAAATAGCATATGGAAACCTTACTATACTGTAATGGCAAATCATTGGGGTGGTAATGGTATGGCTATGGAATGGGATCAAAATGTAATTTGTCCTTATTTATTATGAAGAAAGAGCTATTTAAATATCTGAAATCAATCTCATTAATAGAACCTTACTCTGTTAATAGATTACTCGTGTCTGCATTTTTAATTCTTAACAATATTCAATTCACAAAAAATAAACTTCTTAAAAATTACATAATATCTACTAAAAATGAATTAGAGTATAAACAACTTCAAGAAGTTATTAAACTTATAAAATCAAACAATGAATTTGGACTTGAGGAACTAACACAATTATTTGAATTTGTTATATCTCCAGAAGACAAAGTAGTGACTGGAGCGATATATACACCTAAAAATATACGTGAATATATAATTGAAAATTCACTTGCTGTAAACAATAATATATCTAAAGATTTTAAAATAGCTGATATTGCTTGTGGATGTGGAAGTTTTCTAATTGATAGCGCAAAAAGGATCAAGCAAGACAATAAAATATCCTATTTTGAAATATTTAAAAAGCATATCCACGGATTAGATATTCAAGAATACTCCATTACCAGAACAAAACTATTATTGACTTTATTAGCTTTATTGGAAAATGAAGATTGTAAAGAGTTTGAATTTAACCTTTTTGTTGGAAACACATTATCGTTTAATTGGGCTGAAAAATTAGAGGGATTTAAAGGATTTGATATTATTATAGGAAATCCTCCATATGTTTGTTCGCGCAATATTTCTACTGAATCTAAAGATTTACTTAGAAATTGGTCTGTATGTAATTCTGGTCATCCTGATTTATACATTCCCTTCTTTCAAATTGGACTTGAAAATTTATCAGATAAGGGGATACTAGGTTATATTACAATGAATACTTTTTTCAAAAGTATCAATGGTCGTGCTTTAAGAGATTATTTTCAAAAGAATCAATTTGCTATTAAAATTATTGATTTTGGAAACAATCAAATTTTCCAAAGCAAATCAACTTATACTTGCATTTGTTTTATAAGTAAAACAAGTTCATCCTTTATACAAGTCGCTCAAAGTGATAATCTATTAAAAAATATTAAATACCATAAAATTAATTACGCTTCAATTAATGCATATAAAGGATGGAATTTAATCCAAAATACAATAATAGATAAAATCGAGAAAACAGGAATTCCTTTTGGGAATTTATACAAAACTCGAAATGGAATAGCAACACTAAAGAATAATATTTACATATTTGACCCTATAGATGAAGATAATGATTATTATTATTTACAAAATGGTCAAACATATAAGATTGAAAAAGGTATTTGTAGAAATATAATTAATCCTAATAAATTCACACGAATAAAAACCGTCTCTTCGATAAAAAGAAAAATAATCTTTCCTTATGAATATCATGAGAAAAGGGTCAGTCTACTTGATGAAAACTATGTTAAAGAAAATTATCCTAAAGCATATAAATATCTATTAGACAAGCGAAATATCTTGTTTACTAGAGACAAAGGAAAAGGAAAATATCTCAATTGGTATGCATATGGTAGAAATCAATCTCTTGAAAAATTAAAGTATAAATTATTTTTCCCACACATTGCCCAAACTTCTCCTAATTTTATAATTAATAATGATGAAGATTTACTTTTCTACAATGGTTTAGCAGTTATAACAAACAGTAATAAGGAGCTTAAATTTCTAAAAAAACTCATGGCATCAAAACTGTTCTGGCTATATATTAAATATTCTAGCAAACCTTATGGATCAGGTTATTATTCTCTTAGTAAAAATTATATTAAAAATTTTGGTGTTTACAATTTTTCAGAAGATGAAAAGGATTTTATAATTAAGACAGAAAATAAAACAGAAGTAGATTTATTTATTGAAAAAAAGTATGGAATTGAATTTAATAACAACATCTAAACTTAGTGTTATTGTTAAATATCAATAAGTTATCGTTAATATTCGTATGAAATTTGAATTTATTTCCAATAATATTTTAACTCAATCATGAATAAATTCCAACAAAAAAAGCAGAGCTCAACACTCTGCTTCTTTTAATATCTAAGTTATCAGGATTATTCAACATCAATAAAAAGTTGGCCATCATGATCCTCTTCAGGCTCTATGACTTTCTTTTTTGGATCTTCTTCAGTGACATCTTGTGGATTAACTTCAGTTTCAGTCTCAACAGTTTCCTCTTCTATAAAGATCTCAGGTTCTTGAAGAGTAAATTGCTTTATAACATAGTTTGATATCCTCTTACCTCTGGCGGTATAGCTTTTCACTGCAATAAAGTCAGAGAATATTATATCCTCAGTAGGAATCTGTCTACTATTTACTGCACCATCAAACTCAACAGTAACAGAAGCTTGAGGGTTAAACGACAGTTTCTCCAAATAAGACTTACTATCATCAGTCAGGAAGGAAGTCCTTTTATTCAGTACAAAGTCATTAGGTATAGAGAATCTTTTGATATAATGTTTCTGCAAAGCACCCTCAAAGAACACAACATTAAACACCATCGAAGAATCAAACTTCATTATATGCGTCATATTCTCGGGGAAGTGGTTAGCTACATCATAGTTATACAGTTCAAACTTGCCATCATCAGTAAGAACAAGAATCTTATCACCACCCACAAAATCACCAATAAAACGGCCTCTTGTTTCAGTATTTATCCTCTTCACAGTGTCATCAAACCATATTTTGATAGCACCAAGAGTAGAAACACCATCTTCCTTCTTCACCACAAGGCGTACAGAATGAGAAGTCACCTTATTTCCTCTTGAAGAACGGTTACGTATTTCCAGCTTAGAGAAATCATACTCTACAGAAGTCTTTCTCTGGTATGGTTTTGGACGGAAGAAAAGTTTTACAATTTCAGCCTCACCATTAGGGTTTACAGAGAAGTATAATATTCTGGAGTTGTTCGTTCCACGGGTAATATTATATTCAGCATCTTTTTTGATCGCAGAGATATTAAATCGCTTCGCATAAGATATTCCACCCCTACCATCACGATAAATCATGTTGTAGATAGTACGGGTATCATTCTTCTTATGGACATCAATATAGATTACGTCCTTACCCACAAAGAACTTAGGCGTCACCTTTGTAATAACATAAGAGCCATCTCCTTTGAATATAATGATATCATCAATATCACTACACTCACAAACAAATTCAGCTTTCTTTAGGGCAGTTCCTGCAAAGCCTTCTTCTTTGTCGATATATAGTTTTTGATTTGCAACAGCAACAAGATTAGCCTGTATATTATCGAAGTTTCTGATTTCAGTCTTACGAGGATAAAGATGTCCGTATTTCTTCTGTATTCTTTGGAAATACTCAATAGTATACTCAATGATATGAGATAATTTATCTTTCACATTGTCCATTTCATCCTCAATGCTCTTTATATATTCATCAGCCTTAAAGTTGTTATACTTTGAAATTCTTTTGATCTTAATTTCTGTAAGTCTGACAATATCATCCTGAGTAATATCTCTTGTAAACAGCTTTCTATATGTAGTCAGAGCTTTGTCGATGATAGAAATAACCTCTTCCCAGCTCTCTGCAACTTCAATCTTCCTATAGATCTTCTTTTCAATAAATATTTTCTCCAAAGAAGAAAAGTGCCATTGTTCCTGAAGCTCAGATAACTTTATTTCCAGTTCCTTTGTAAGTAAATTTACAGCACTATCTACAGAGCGTCTAAGGATTTCGTTGACCCCCAAGAAAGCAGGCCTATCTTCATCAATAACACAAGAGTTAGGAGAAATAGAAATCTCACATTGCGTAAAAGCAAACAAGGCATCAATAGTCTGATCAGGAGAAACGCCAGAAGCAAGATGAATAACAATTTCTACATTTTCAGCAGTATTATCATCTATCTTCTTGATTTTAATCTTACTCTTTTCATTGGCTGACAGTATGGATTCAATAACAGAAGTGGTAGTAGTGCCAAAAGGTATTTCGTTAACTACAAGTGTCTTTTTATCCAGCTTATCAATCTTTGCACGGATTTTAACCTTCCCTCCTCTTATTCCATCATTATATCTACCAACATCAACAGCACCGCCAGTAAGGAAGTCTGGATATAAGTCAAAGTCTTCATCTTTCAGATAAGAAACAGAAGCATCGATAACCTCATTGAAATTGTGAGGGAGTATCTTTGAAGCCAGACCAACAGCAATACCCTCAACTCCCTGAACAAGAAGCAAAGGAAACTTTACAGGCAAGGTGTCAGGTTCTTTATTTCTTCCATCATAAGACAGCTTCCAGTCTGTAGTTTTTGGATTAAAGACAACATCCAAAGCAAACTTTGAGAGTCTTGCTTCAATATATCTGGGAGCAGCAGCACTATCACCAGTAAGGATGTTACCCCAGTTTCCTTGAGTATCTACAAGCAAATCTTTCTGTCCCAATTGAACCAAAGCATCACCTATTGAAGCATCACCATGGGGGTGATACTGCATAGTATGCCCTATAACATTTGCTACTTTATTATATCTCCCATCATCCATCACCTTCATTGTATGAAGTATACGTCTTTGAACAGGCTTAAGTCCGTCTAAGACATTAGGGACAGCTCTTTCAAGGATAACATAAGAAGCATAATCAAGGAACCAATTTTTATATAACCCACTTAGATATACAGGTTGATACTCCTTTTCATTTTCTTCATTGTTAATTTGAGCACTCTCTTCTGGTGTATTTAAACCTTTTTCTTCTGTTTCTTCCATAAACTAAATGCAATAGTAGTAAAACCAGAACTTAAAATATCTGACTTTATGTTTTGATATAGAACTAATTTAAAGACTATTATAATAAGAATTAACAAGCATCCATATAAGAACAACTTGTTCCATCAACACTTTTGAAACTATAATTAAAGTTCGGATTAATAAATGAATTAAGACTCACTTATCAATCAACAAGGCAAAAAAATATATGTATCTTGAAATTAAGAATTTATAATTAAACAGAAAAGTGTATTATATCTTTTTCTTCTGGCCAAACTCTTTTATCCAACTTTCCCAGCCATAATCTCCAGTCAGGAATCTATTATAATGCTTTGCAGTTGGAATATCTCCAATAAGATAATAGCACAGACCAAGTGTATTAATATACTTTTGTTTCTTTGGATAGTATAGATTTACAAGTTTCGCTAAAGCTAATGCCCTTTTATATTGACCTTCTTCAATTAAATTAGTACTGGCTTTAAAGATATACCAAGGGTGTAATATCTGGGCTACTGCGGCATTAATGATACTATCTGTCTTTGTTGTCAACACCTGAGAATCTATTTGCATAAAATGACTTACCATTTCATCATCACTTAACCCACCCTTTATATAGTCATCTAAATCCTGATAAGTAAACACGAATTTTTTGTCAGAATTACATCTAAGTCTGATAATACGTTTTATGTTTAAATCCTTATCCTTTATAAAGTCAGCAATTTCTTGTAGGCGGGGGTTTCGTGCATAAAGAGTAATCTTTCTATAATCAAAGTCACGAATAGCATATAAACATGAAGCATGAAGTGTTTTCAGCTTAGGGAAATAGTAAGTTATATATTCATCTGTTGGCTTCACATCATAGCTTTCATCAAGATAAACCAATTCTAAAGGCATCTTCGAATCCTGAAATACGACAGTATCTTTACTTATAAATACAACTTTATCAATATATTTTGAGGAATCATTTCTCCCAAGCATTCCTTTTTCAATACCCTTTTCCCAATTTGATTTAGTGATAAACAACTTAGCCCCATTATCCAGAAAAGGAATAAGGCCTGATAAAGTATGAGAATGCCAATGACTGGAAGCAATATACTTTACAGGTTTATTGAATACACTATCAACATACGCAATAAATTTCTGAGCATTTTCAGATTCTTCCTTTACATCTTCATCTCTTTCTTCGAAAGGAACAGGTAGTTCCAATACAGTAAGAAAATCTTTATATTCAATTACTGTAGCCTGCTTCTTAGATCCGGGAAACTGGACAAAGAAAACATTCTTTTTATACTTGTTAGTTGTAAATTCCCCTTGTGAATATGTGTCATTGGAGAAAAAAGTAATAAAAACAAAAACTGCCAATAAAAAGCCTCTCATAACTTATGATAAATTTAAATGTGATCTTAGTGTTTCATAAAGCAAGAATCACAGTTACTTTTTGAAATAAAGTAATGTTGATTCTGTAATCAAAAACAGAATCGCCAATATAACAAATATAATCCAAAGGCTATTTGGATCTTCAGCTTTGACAATATCTTTATGGATAGTTGAATTGTCATATACATCAATAAATCTATACTTAACACCTTCACTATTAAGGTAGCTTTCTATTTCATTCTTATTCTTCTTTGTCAGGTTGGATTCCTTTCGAGAATAAATATAAGCCTGCTTTCCAACTTCTATATCATCACCCTTTTGTCTTATTGAATAAATACCAGCCTTGTCAAGATTATTTGAAGTAGTAATCTTAATGTTCTGTCCTATTCTTTTTTGAGCAGGAATAAAGGTTTCTTCTTCTAATTTCATTTCAAGTATTCCATCTTTGCCTAAATTCTGTCTTTCTACATAAAAACTATGATCCTCACCAATAACTAAGGATAAAGGATTATCAGCCTCATTCAAGAATGCCATACGATAAAATACAGGAACAAATAAAGAATGTTTTACAAACGAAGTCCATTCTTCATTTAAAGGTGTAGACAATTGAAATAAGTTTCCCTTTCTACTCTTATTTAACCATAAAAAAGGAGTTCCATTTTCAAAGGAAAGAATAACTTCAGAAGACTTCAGCTCATTACTTTGTACATTATAATATTTAGATACAAAAGGAACATTTATATTTTTTGGCATCTTTTCAAAGACATCTTCAAAAAGAACACTATTTCTATTGACACCATTTACATTCAATTTACTCTCTACTACTTTATTCAGCCCAACAACTCCTTTTACTTGCGATAACTCTTCAATACCTTTCGTGGCAGAAGGTATCAAACATACTGTCTTTGAAGTATTCAATAATGTATCAATTACAGATATCATCCCATCAGAAACAGAATTCAATCCATTCAGGATTATAAAGTCATACCTATTCAGATCAGAGTAATTAACTTTATCATATCGCAATGACTTAAAGACTATAGAGGAATCATTCTCAAATATTGCCTTAATAAACGGAGAAGATGCTCCTTCATACAATTCTAAAACCTTTGATAAATCTTTAGTTTTAAATGTAAAATACAGATGATCATCAAAGTTCACAGGGAAATCATCAATAAAGACATCTCCTGAGATATTACCATCTCTATTCAAATTAAAGTTTAAATCTACAATTTCACTAGACTTCGACTTTAGATCAACCGTAACGATTGATTTCAATAGATTATCTACTTTTAGATTGACAGGTATCTTCACCTGATCCTTATTTGAGTGATTTGTAAGCTTAACTTTAGCTTGTATATTCGAATTTTTATGTATAACAGGGCTATTCAACCATATGCTATCTACAGAAATATTATCTACTTCCTCTGACTGTACAGGCATAAGCAACAGTTCAACATTATCATCAAAACTCAGTTCATTACTTTCAAAAGCAGAATTCTGGAAATCACTTATCCAAATGGCTATATGTTTACTTTCATTATCAATGTGAAACAGATCACTTTGGCGGGAACTAACTTGTTTTAAATTCTTGAATGATGGACTCAATGATATATTTTCCAAATATTTTAACAACTCTTCTTTATTATACCATCGTTGGTGTTCAGATAGAAAGTCATTAGTGATGATGTTAAATCTGTCTGCATCAGAATAAGTCTTCATTGTTTCGTAGGCTAATTGTTTTGCTTTCTCAAAACATGTCCCTACACCATAAGAAGACTCCATACTAAATGAGTTATCTATATATATACTTACTAAAGATGTCTTATAAGTTCTTTTACCATTTTCAGGGAAGTATGGTTGAGCAAAAGCCATTATTATTGAAAATATAATCAACATCCGCACAACTAAAAGCAATAGATTACGGATTCTTGAATACTTCTTTTGCTCCTTTTTTAAATCGAAAAGAAAACGAGTATTAGAAAAATAAACTTTCTTATATGGCCTTAAATTAAAAAGATGAAATATAACAGGAATTGCAATTGCAAACAACCCCCACAAAAAACCCGGATTATTGAACTCCATAAAACTATAATATTATATTGAACTATGAGATAGTCAGCCTTAAAATAACAATCTTTACTAATTGATTATAGCGAATTTGATACTCCTATTTGCTTAATCCACTAAGGTGGCAAAGATAATTATATTATGTCAACCAAAGCTTTTATATTTGTCGCTTATTTATAAATATTGAAATATGATAAAAGAATATTTGAAAAGTTTTTCCATTTTCTTTGGAGGGTGGACTCTAGCAATGATAGTCTTTCTTGTTTTTGGGTCTTTTGGTGATGTCTTTGTCTTTATTTTAGATTGGATTATTCCAGCTGTAATATTAGGTTGCCTAGGAATAATATTAGCTTCTTTCTATAGGAAGGTTAATGTAAAATCTAACAACATCAGATGGCTTGTTATATTATTATTGATAATAATTGATCAAGGAAGTAAGATCAAGTTATTTTCTATGGACTATATGACTATGAACATCCCTTTGATTGAGCCGTCTTTTTATTTAAGACCTATACAAAACACTCATGGTTCATATTTTGCTTCTCTACTAAATCTTGATGTTCCAAAGTTTTTATACTTTATTCTATATATAATCATTAGTTTCTTATTTTTCAAAGCTTATCGCTTTTATGTAAAAAAGAAGCAAAATTCAATATGGTTAAAATCATTCATCACATTATTTATCTCCGGAGTTCTTTGTGTTGCTATTGACAATGGTTATTGGGGAGGTTCTTTAGATTTTATCTTTATCAATCCCTTATATATTTTTGACATAAAAGATATTTACCTTACTTCAGCTATTCTTTGCCTTGTCGTTGAACTTTATAACAATAAACTTCTTTTTAATAGTAATATCTCTAAAGAAAGAGAAAAAGAATTGAGAAAAGAGTTTATTCGTTTTATATTCAATGAAAAGAAAACACATTCAGATAAAAAGTAATGAAACAAAATAATAATTACTTTAGAACAATTGTAGAAATACCTGAGTATAAAAGTAAAATATCCTATCAGAAAGGAACTTTTCTGATAGGATCATGTTTTGTTGAAAATATTGGAGACAAACTACAGTATCTCTTCTTCCCTACTGTGATTAATCCTTTCGGAATCCTATACAATCCCGTTTCAATAGAAAGATGTATAAATAGAATCTTATCAAAGGCATATTTTTCTGAATCGAACTTAGATTTCTATAATGAAAGATATCTAAGCTTTGATGCACATTCTATACATTCCTCTCCAACTGCTACAGAAACACTAAACTCCTTAAACCATTCTATAGATCAGGCTTATGAATTTCTTAATAGCTGTGGACAAGTAATTATCACTTTAGGAACTTCATGGGTATATAAACATAAACAGAAGGATACTTATGTCGCTAACTGCCATAAATACCCTGCAAAGGATTTTGAAAGAATAAAGCTAAGTATTCCAGAAATTGTAGAGTCTATCCAAAGAATAGTTGACAATATTAGATCTGTCAATAAGGGTTGTGATATATGTTTTACTTTAAGTCCAATAAGACATTGGAAAGATGGTGCTATAGAAAACAATCTCAGTAAGGCCTCTTTATTGACAGCTATACACTCCTGCATTAATAACAATACTAACACATCTTATTTCCCCTCATACGAAATCATGATGGATGATCTCAGAGATTATCGATTTTATGCTGAAGATATGTTACATCCAAATTCTATTGCAATAGAATATATATGGAATGCTTTTTCAGATAAAAAGATAAGTCCGGAATCTCATCCTATAATGAAGGAAATTGACAAATTAAATAGAGCTGCTAATCACCGCCCTTTTAACCCTACTTCACTTTCTCATCAAAAATTCTTAAAAAAGAATTATGAGAAATGTCTGGAACTAGAAAAAAAATATGATTTTATAAATATAACAATGCTTAAAGATACTCTAAAGGCATAACAGAAATCCTCTTTTAAAGATATACGCTAAATCCCCTATAAAGCATAGAATATTAATATAATAGCCCTTGAATCGTTATCTTAGTATATCAATTTACTTATAAATTATTGAGTATTATGAATACTAAAGCAAACCAACAGAAAAAGGCTGAAGAGAATGAGTCAAACAAAGGTATTATTAGCATCGTACTTATACTTGTAGTTGCTTTTGCACTTATTTTTGCTCTATATTCTTTTTTATAGTCTAAAATTCAATCTTCAAGAATTTATAATCCAATTACTAATAACAGTTTATTTTCTTTATGACAAAAAGAGAATAAACTGTTTTTTTATCCCCATACTATAATTTTACTATATCTGTGATTTCACGTATTTTTTACAAGCTAATTTATTTATGCTAAAATCGATTAAAAATCCATTTATTAACTGTGAAATATAGTATAAGAAGAGCATTATATCAATATGCATAATAGCCTTTAGTCAAACATTACCTTATAAAGTTATAACAGATCTAATAATAGTAACATTAAAGCTTATCAGATCTATATTTTTCTCTATACGATAACAAAACCTAACTTTATTGAAAGTAATATCACTTCTATAAAATTATTTGCAGAGAATCTTTTCATCAATTGAGATCTGTGTTTCTCTACTGTTCTATCTGAGATAAACAATTTGTCAGCAACCTCCTTTATTGTATAACCCATACATGATAGTTCCAGAACTTCCTTTTCTCGTTTTGTCAACTTCAATTTTGATCTATCTTGATCTGAAAACCTGGACTCTAAATCTAAATCCAATCTCAAACAATCAGAATTCTGATTTGACATAAATACATCATCTAAAGAAAAGCTTTTTTGAGTATTACTTGCCCCCTGAAGCACTCCCATAATTGTAGCTTTTGTAATAAGATAACCCTTCACAGGAACTAAAGTAATGTAATCATATCTAACCCCAAACTTTGTCTTTAAGCTTATCTTCCTTCTAAAATCAATATTAATACCTCTGCCAATCTTTTCCATCCATTGTCCAATAGCAACAAAATCTTCTTCGGACATAAACTCTGATATACTTTTCTCTTCTAGCGCTTTTAAACTATAACCTAATAAATTAAATAAAGCTTGATTAGCATTTACTATTCTATCCCCCTTCATTAAAAACAATCCATCAGTAGAATAATTCAGAATTTGTTTCATATCATCCAGAATCTTCCCTTTTATGATTTCACTCTTTTCAATACGAACATTTATTGTGTTAATAAAATCATTTCCAGTAAATGGTTTAATAATAAAGTCATCAGCACCTATCAACATTCCTTTTCTTATCTCAGAGATTTCACTTGTTGAAGACATAAAAACAAAAGGAGTAGAATAAATTACACAAGCCTTTCTAAGGATATCAAACACACTATATCCATCAACATTAGGCATTCTAAGATCACATAAAATCAGGTCTGGAGTTCTTTCAAATGCTAATCTAATTCCTTCGCTCCCACTTGTAGCAATTACAGGCTCCATATTATGGACAGATAATAAACTTTCTATCTTCTTTACTAAAATTAAATCATCATCAATAACTAAAACAACCTTTTTATTCTTCATAAATATTCCTTTACAGTTTAAAACGCATAATGCGCTTAAACTCTGTATATAAAAAAATACATCTTACTATAAATAATCCAAATTACAAGAAAACTCACTTCATTACCAACTCCTGAAGTGTATACAATTATAAATCAAGCATTAAGAGTAAGCGTATAAATAGTTTCTAACTCATATTTAATTCCCACAAAATTAAGTCATCATTATTTAAGAATTATTAAGAGAATTAAAACACTAAAGATAAACATTTCAGTGTTTTTCTAACCCTTTTCATGCTTTGCGTAATCAATTATTCAATAATCACTAATTCATAACGAATAAATAACTATGAAAGACTCTATCTGTATTATAACGAAGAACAATCATTATAAATGGTTGTTTTTGGCAATCCTCTTCTTTGCAAGTTCCAAAATAACCAAGGCTCAAGGGCCAGACACAGACCACCCTAAAAGAATTATCGCTTATTATGCTTCATGGAGTGAAAGACCCGATAAAGGCAATTATACTGTAGATAAAATCCCATGGGCTAAACTTACTCATATCAACTATGCTTTTGCTGGTGTTGGGGAGGACTATAAAATTAAGATACTTGATGAAAAAGTCTCCATCCAAAATGAATACCCTAATTTAGATAAATCCCTTCCTTATAAAGGGCAATTCAACTTACTTACAAAGTATAAAAAACAATATCCTCATGTAAAAACCCTCATCTCTATTGGCGGATGGGCTGCAAGTATGGGATTCTATGAGATGTCAGATAATGCACAAAGAAGAGAAATCTTCGCTAATTCTTGTATAGACTTCATCAGGAAGTATAACTTTGATGGCATCGACATAGACTTTGAATATCCTACTTCTGCGGAAGGTGCAGTCCATCCCCTTGATGATATGCTTTTCTGGCAAAGCAGAAAGAATGTTATATATGATAATTACCTTGAATTAATGAAGCTACTTAGAGAGAAAATAAATCAAGCTAAGGCTCAAGATGGTAAAAATTATATCCTTTCTATTGCTGCTTCTGGTTCTTCATGGACGCTTAGCGGTATGAAACTTTCTGAATACTGCCAATATCTGGATTACTTGAATATCATGACATATGACTTACATGGCGCATGGAACGGATATGTTGGACCTCAAGCTGCATTATATGCAAGTAAAAGTGACCCTGAAACATCAATGATGGATCAACCTACATTAAATGTTGATTGGGCTGTGAAATATTACTCAGGATATATGAACCCTAAAAACATAAATATTGGTATTCCTTTCTACTCTCGTGGTTGGACTCAGGTTAGTGGTGGAAATAATGGCCTTTGGGGTAACGCTCCTTATATAAATCATACTTTCAGATACAATTATAAAGGAAAAGAATATACTGCTCCAAGAAAAATTGGACAAGGTGCTGGTGGAATTGATGGCATTTGGAATGACCCTGCTCCAGAACCTGATGCTGGTGCTAACCCACTTTGGCACATTATGAACTTGCTTAAAAACCCTGGTACTGTTACTTATGACTATCTTCAAGGGACTCCTTATGCAGGTTCTCATTCTGGTATCGATGGTTATCAACGATTCTTTGATAATGAAACTAAAGCTCCTTATGTTTGGAACAGCAAAACAAAGACGTTCTTCACTTATGAAGATAAAGAATCTTTAAAAGAAAAGCTAGCTTATGTTGCTGACAGAGGTGTTGGTGGTGTTATGTTCTGGGAACTTAGCGGTGATTATCAATATGATGCTGCAAAAGGTTATTATGTTGCGGGTAATGAAATGACTAACGAAATATATGATTATTTCAAAACTGCTCAGCTTAAAGAACCTGTTCAACGTCAAATGCCTACTGAGACCTTTGATTTTGATTATACCTTTAGCGGAACTTATGAGCATCCTAACTTCTCTCCTCAATTTGTTATAAATAACAAATCGAATCAGGAAGTCCCTGCTGGATGGAAAGTAGAATTTGATCTACCAAAATCTGCTCGTTGGGAAAGCACTTGGGGAACCGGAACTCTTGAAGTAATCGATCAAAGTCATCCTTTCTGGACAAGATATAGAATTACAGGCACACCATGGCAATCAATCCCTGCCGGAGGATCAGTTACTATATCCGGGGCAATCAAATTAGATTTCTCAAGAGGTGCATTAAACGTTACTCTTAATGGCAAGAAAAGTCCTTATGAAAAATCTATCTTCGTTGAAGATGATGATATTAACACTGGTGTTGAATCTATAAAGGCTGAAGATGCTAATGTCTTGGTTTATCCTAATCCATGCTTCAATGAAGTGAAAATAATCAGCAATAATAAAAGTAAAATTGATAATGTAACTATTACAGATTCTAAAGGAGCTAAAATAATATCAAAAGATATTAATGCTACTAATGCATCTGTCAATATTGAAAAAATACCTAGTGGAATATACTTTATCAAAATAGATAATGATAATCAATCAACTATAAAAAAGCTTATCAAACAATAAGTTTGTAAACTTTACATTTATATTATATTATCTATACCAAATACCCCTTACCAGAATACCTTCTGGGCATCTCATAACATCTCTAATATGAGATTTACACCAAGTCTAATTCCTCTAGACTTGGTGTTTTTTTATCTTATCAAGATTAAAAATTTACAAAGAATACAAAAAAATAATCTGAAGCTTTTTCTAATAAATTCTCTCGGGCTTCTTTTTAATTCTCTCGAGCTTAAAATTACTTTTGTCGGGCTTAAAACAAATACCTTCAGGCTTAAAATTACTTTTGTCGAGCTTGTTTTTAACCATCTGATTACCAAAGAAATTCAAAACCCTTCTTTTCTCTTCCTTTATTATACCTTTAAAGTGGTTTAATTGGTTCTTATTATTAAATTTACAGCAAGAACATATAAATCCTAAATAATTGAATTCAAAAGAAGTACTAAAAAAATTCTGGGGTTATGACTCTTTTAGACCCCTGCAAGAAGAAATCATAAATTCTATATTAGAAAAGAACAATACTTTGGCATTACTCCCTACAGGAGGTGGTAAAAGTATTTGCTTTCAAGTCCCTGCATTAATGCTTGACGGCTTATGCATCGTTATTTCTCCTTTAATTGCTCTAATAAAAGATCAAGTGGAACAATTAAAGAAAAGAGGTGTTAAAGCTGCTGGATTATATTCAGGTATGTCAAACAAAGAAAGAGATATTGTTTATTCTAATGCACTCTATGGAGATTTAAAGCTCCTTTATGTATCTCCTGAAAGATTAAAAACAAAAGCTTTTAGACAGAATGTTGACCTACTCAAAATAAGTCTGCTTGTTATTGATGAGGCGCATTGTATCTCTCAATGGGGGCATGACTTCAGGCCTTCTTACCTCGACATCAAAGAGATCTACCCTTTCATTGATTCTGCTCCTGTTATTGCTCTTACTGCTACTGCTACAAATAAGGTCATTGATGATATCGCATCTAATCTGGAATTCAAAAATTATAATACCTACAAAAGTAGTTTTGAGAGAACAAATCTCAACTATATAATAATAAATGAAGAGAACAAAGGTCAAAGGCTACTCAATATTATAAATAAAGTTGGAGGTAGTGGTATTATATATACCCGAAGTAGAAGAAAAACAGAAAAGCTAAACTCTTGGTTAAGCCATAGAAACATAAACTCTATTCCATATCATGCAGGTATGCAAAAGGAAGAAAGGGATAAAAATCAAAAGATCTGGATAAATAGTGATAATTATATTATGGTTGCCACTAATGCTTTTGGAATGGGTATCGATAAACCAGATGTAAGATTTGTTATCCATATCGATTTGCCAGACTCTCCAGAATCTTATTTTCAGGAAGCCGGAAGAGCTGGTCGTGATGGTAAGGAATCATGGTGCATCCTACTCTATCAGGATAATGATATCACGGAAACTAAAGCTCAACTTGAAAAAGCTTTTCCATCTCTTTCTCGAATTAGAGACATATATAATGCTTTGGGTAACTTCTTTCAAATTCCAATTGGCAATGGTGTTGGTACTGATTATGAATTTAACTTAGATAACTTTTGTAATAATTATTCTTTCTCCAAAGGAGAAACATATGAAGCCATAAAGTTTCTGGAAAAAGAAGAATTGATAAAGCTGTATAATCCTGAAGAAGCTTTTTCTAAAATCAAGATCATACTTAACCATGAGAATCTCTATAGATTTCAAATCGAAAATAAGAAGCTTGACCCTATTATAAAAACACTTCAAAGAACATACCCCGGAATTCATAATGATTTTATTAATATTCAAGAAAATACTATTGGAAAGAAATTAAACCTCACTCCTGAACAAACTATACAGAAGCTGAATCTACTCAAATCTTATGGGATAATCCATTACACCATACGCAAAAAGAACACTATACTTATATTTGAACATGACAGGATAAAAGCATCAGATGTTGACATCAGGAAAGAACACTATCAGATGATAAAGAAAATGAGAAAAGAAAAACTTGATGAAATGATTTTCTTTGTCTCCAATAACTCTAATTGCCGCAGTCAACTCTTACTTTCTTACTTTGGTGAAGCTGAACCCGCTCTCTGTAATAATTGTGATTTCTGTAGAAAAAGGAACAACAATAAGTATATTCTCAAAGAAAAGGATGTCATCAACACTGTATGTAATGCACTTGTTTTAAAATCTATAAGCCTTCATGAAATCACCAATCTATTTCCTTATGATAAAGAGGAATTAGTTATTCAACACATTAGAAAGATGATAGATGATAATATCATCGATTGTGACGAGTCTCTTAATCTAAGTATTATTAAGCAATGAAGTTAACAAAAGAGTTCTACCTTAATGAGGATGTTGTAGGTGTTGCTAAAAGCCTTATTGGAAAAATATTATATACCAACTTTGGGGGAATTACGGCTGCTATGATAACAGAGACAGAAGCCTATGCCGGAATTACAGACAAAGCTTCTCATGCATATAACAATAAGAAGACAAAAAGAACTTCCCCCATGTTTAAAGAAGGCGGCATCTCATATGTCTATCTATGTTATGGTATTCATTCTCTTTTCAATGTCGTTACAAATGCTGAAGACATACCCCATGCCATTCTTATTAGAGCTATATCACCAACTGAAGGTCTGGATATAATGAAAACAAGGACAAACAAAGTGAAAGTTAATAGCTCAACTTTTAATGGCCCCGGGAAGGTTTCAAAAGCATTAGGTATAAAGGTGAAGCATTCAGACATAAATCTTGAAGGCAAAGAGATATGGATAGAAGACAATGGTATAATTATTCCCGATTCAGATATTCAGATTGGCCCACGAATAGGAATAGATTACGCAGAAGAAGATGCTAAGCTTCCTTACAGGTTCTTATACACAAGGTAAAAGATATTTACTTCCATAAAAAAAGCCCCCTTATTAGATAAGGGGGCTGATCTTATAAAACTAATTCTCTTGTTATCTACTTAATATTGTTTGATAACTCATTGCCAGGCTTAAACTTAACAACCTTTTTAGCTGGAATAGTAATTTCAGCACCAGTTTGAGGGTTTCTACCAGTACGAGCTGCGCGATCAGATACGGAAAAAGATCCAAATCCTACTAATGCTACTCTATTACCTTTTTCTAAACTCTCAGAAGTTGTTTTAATGAATGCGTCTAAAGCCCTTTTTGCGTCTGCCTTAGTTAACTTAGCTTCCATGGCAATGGCTTCAATTAATTCTGCTTTGTTCATTGCTTAAAATTTAAGATTAATAAATAATTCCTTGAAAGAAATATTTTTTAAGATGGTGGAAAAACATCTGAAAGAAAGGAAAATACCAAACAGTTATGGGTCAGATGTTTCTTACATTCATGCTTCAAAAATAATACTTTTTTTTACAAAAACAACGAAAATCAAGGTTTTAGTACATCTTGCAAAGGTTTTTCATTGAATAGCCTCTAAGGAAATCCTCTATCTTCATTCTTTTTTTACCAGGCATCTGAAGTTCTAGTATTTCTAGAACGCCCTTCTGGCAAGCAATACGTAAGTATGACTTATCATCTGTTATAATCGTTCCGGGGGCTTCAACGACCTCAGAATTTAATATTCTGGAATTAAATATTTTTATCGATATTTCTTTATTATTTGCCTCTAAAGCCTTAGAAAAAGCTGTTGGATATGGACTTAAACCTCTAATAAAGTCATAAATTATCCTTACAGGTTGGTCCCAATTGATCATACAATCATCCTTAAATATCTTTGGTGCACTTTTAAGCTCTGTTATTTCATCAAAGTGATCTTGAGGGACAGAAGTATAATCATCATTCTGTATTACATCTACTGTCTTTACAACTAATGAGGCTCCAACATTCATCAATTTATCATGAACAACTCCTACATTATCTTCTTCCGCTATCTCAACTTTCTCTTGAAATATCACATCTCCTGTATCTATTTCATGTCTCAAGAAGAAAGTAGTTACTCCTGTTTCTTTTTCACCATTAATAACAGCCCAGTTTATAGGGGCGGCACCACGATACTGAGGTAAAAGAGAAGCATGTAAATTGAATGTCCCGTACTTTGGCATATTCCAAACTACTTCAGGAAGCATACGAAAAGCTACTACCACCTGAAGGTTTGCTTTTAACGCTTTTAATTCCTCATGAAACATAGGATCTTTAAGGTTGGTAGGTTGTAGTATCTTTAGACCTTTCTCTTCAGCAAAAACTTTCACCGCTGAGGATTGTATTTTCTTTCCTCTACCTGCAGGCTTATCTGGAGCTGTGATTACTCCAACAATATTCTTTCCTGAATCCAATAAAGCTTTTAGTGGGGCAACTGCAAAATCAGGAGTGCCCATATATACTATCCTAAGCTCTTCTTTCATAACATCATCAATTTAAAATAAAGATAAAAAAAATACCTGACCAGCAACTGATCAGGTATTTATGAACATCGTATAGTAGATTAACTTTGCTCTAAACCTTTTGCTCTAGCAATATATTTTTCTATACTACGAGCTTCACTACTCTTTGGATAATCTTGTTCAATAGTAGTATATACATTTACAGCATTACTATATTGCTTTAAGATCTCATAAGTAAAACCAGCTTTCAATAAGAACTGAGGAGCTGTAAAACTATTGTCACTAGCTTTTGCTGCTTCTACATATTTAGCTGCTGCTTTTTCTGGTTGATTTAGCTCAAGATAAGCATCACCTATAGCACCATAAGCCATTGGCTTAAGAGCTTTATCGTCAGCGCTAAAATCATTAAGGTGATCAATAGCTTTTTGATATTCACCTAATTTAAGATAAGAAATTCCTGTGTAATATTGGGCTAAATTACTAGATTTAGTTCCTCCAAAATCATCAATAATTTGTAGGAAACCTAAATTTGTTCCATCACCATTTAAAGCCTTATTTAGAGAGTCTTGTTCAAAATATCTCTCTGCTGCAAACATTAAAGAAGCCGCTTGAGCTTCTTTTGGAGCAGAAATATATCTATTATATCCAAAAAATCCCAACACAATAATAACTATAATGACTACACCGAATATTAGTCTCTTTTGATTCTTTTCTACGAATTGCTCGGATTTGCTCAATGCTTCTTCAACCGAGGCCAATCTTTCCTCTGCTTTGCTATCTGGCTTTTCTGTCATATTCCTAATTTTTGTGTGCAAATGTAATTGATTTTCCTTAAAATCAAAATAGCATTTTGCATTTATTTAACATCTAATAACAATCGAAAATGTTGTCTAAATTAAATCTCAAATCTACATTAAAATGTCAATTATCTATATTTATTTTTAGAAAACACAAATTTAACATTCTATTTTTTGAATGAAGTGATTTAAATAATTATTTACAACATAAAAACCGAAGAGTTTATATGACAGAAGATAAATCAATAATAAAGCTTTTAAAAAAATCATGAATTCACTCAATAATTATCATTCATATCAAACAAAAGCTTTAAGTTTGACTTTTCACTCAAATTAAATACCCTATGAAAACAAGAATTTTAAATTTCAAGCTATTAGGTATTTTATTTTTTACAATATCATATCTAAGCTCTATTGCTGTATATGCAAAAAAGGATGGTACAGAGATTCAATTGAACAAATGGTTAGTATCGTCTTCTATAAAAATAAATACTCCTGCTTTTGCCGGAGAGAAAAACCTCAAGAATAAGACATTCACCAGTTCAGATCTTTTAAAGTTTCATTATTTTGATACAGATAACTTTAAATACGCAAAGAATGGAGATCAGCTTTCTTGGTTAGGGCAAACCATTAGCCTGAAAGAAGATTCTTTTAAATCTTACAAAACATCTGGTACTGATAAAAATCTAAAGTTATTCATTACGTACATCAATGTCGACAGATTTGTAAATGTCACTCTGAATCTTAAAAGTGATAACATCTTTGAAATCTATGTTGATGGAGAAAATAAAGGGAACAAAACCTCAACTAAAGACAGTAAGTTCTCTAAAGATTTAAAACTAGAAACAGGAAGACATCAAATTCTGATAAAGTTATTAGAAGATAAAAAGGTAAATCTTGAAGGATTCATAACTTATAAAGAAAAAGATGCATCTCAGTTTTTTTATAATACTGCCAATCCTAAGATCCACATGGATATAGACCATCTTCTTAATGGAAAAAGAATAAAAAGAACACTTATCTCTCCTGATGGTAAATTTGTATTATTAAGCTATTCTGAGACCTTCGCTCCTGATGGTAAAAATATAAGATGGAGTGAACTTAGGGATGTGGATAATAACAATCTTCTACAAAAATTCAATAAAGACCAATTCAGTTTTAGATGGAAACCAGAATCTCATACTCTTACTTTCCTACAAAAAGGTATTAAAGGCAATGATTTTGTAAGCTTTGATGCTGATAACAATATCTATAATGTAATTGCTAAGAACCTTGAAAACACAAGCTACTATAAATGGTCGCCTAAAGGAAATTATATTATATATAATGTAGGTATAGATTATAAAAGTAGAAAAGACGGTATAAAGTTATATGAAGGCATGCCTGACAGATGGCCTTGGTGGAGAAGCAGAAGCTTTTTATATAAAATGGATGCCATCTCTGGTATTAGTGTCCCTCTAACCACTGGATATAAATCTACTTCTCTACAAGATATCAGCCCTGATGGAAAGACAATCATATTCTCTCAGAACACACCTAATTACACTGCAAGACCTTATTCTGATCAAGTTCTTTTTATGATGGATATGGAAACTTATAAACTGGATACTATCTGGAAAAAGAACTTTGGTGGTAGAGCTTCTTTCTCTCCTGATGGTGAAAGCCTACTTGTAATTGGAGGCCCTAGTCTATTCGGAAAAACTGGAATTAATGTAACTGATGAAAAAACGCCTAACGAATACGACTCTCAGGCTTATATCTATCAACTTAGAGATAAAAGAATAGAACCCATTACAAAGAACTTTAACCCTAAAATAGTATCTGCTCATTGGAGTAAACTTGATGGGAACATATATTTCCTTACTGAGGATAAAACTTATCAACGTATCTATAGATATCTAAATACTACAAAGTCTTTTGAATATGTAAATGCAGGAATGGACATAGTAACAAATGTCTCTTTTGCTACTGATGCTGCTATTGCTTCTTACACAGGAAACAGTATAAGTAGCCCGGATATGGCCAATACCCTTGATTTCGATACTGATACTTACAGAACTTTGACTAAGCCTGAGGCTTCAGAATTTGAAAATATGGAGTTCGGATCTAATGAAGATTGGAACTTTATCAATGATCAGGGGCTTACTATTGAAGGTAGAATATATTTCCCTCCAAACTTTGATCCTAAAAAGAAGTATCCTGTTATTGTATATTATTATGGAGGAACAAGCCCTACCACAAGAAACTTTAGAGGTAGATATCCAAAGAACTTATTTGCTGCAAACGGATATATCGTTTATAACCTTCAGCCTAGTGGTGCTACTGGTTATGGACAAAATTACTCTGCCATCCATGTAAATGGTTGGGGTAAGGAAAATGCTCAAGACATCATCAAAGGAACTAAGGAGTTTCTGAAGACACACCCTTATGCTGACTCTAAAAGAGTAGGTTGTATAGGTGCTTCTTATGGTGGATATATGACAATGTTCCTTACTACTCAGACAAACATCTTCTCTGCTGCTATCTCTCATGCAGGTATAAGTTCTATATCAAGCTACTGGGGCGAAGGCTATTGGGGATATCTGTATAGTTCTACTGCCTCAGCAAATAGTTTTCCTTGGAACAATAAGAAACTTTATGTAGAACAGAGTCCTTTATTTAATGCTGATAAAGTAAATACCCCTCTACTCCTTCTTCATGGTAATTCTGATACTAATGTGCCTCCGGGAGAAAGTCAACAATTCTATACCGCACTGAAACTTCTTGGCAAAACTGTTGAACTTATAGAAATTGATAAGCAAGATCATCATATTATTGATTATAAAAAACGAATCCTATGGCAGAAAACTATTATTGCTTGGTTCGATAAATACCTGAAAGGACAAAATGATTGGTGGAAAGATCTATATCCAGACAGAAGCCTATAAGGCCTAGATTAACTACCCTTTCAATATTAATTGATTTTTGATTTAAATAAGTTTGTCGTACTTTCGACAAACTTATTTTTTTGATTATGCATTATAAAGATTGGAACTTAGAACTTAGAAAGAAATATAAGGATTTCTTATTTGAATATATTACACCTGAAAGAAAGAAAAGGTTTGAAGACATTTTACCTTTTAGAAACAGATATGTTACTGTTGGCATAGAAAATGTTTACCAACCCCACAATGCCAGTGCTGTCCTTAGATCTTGTGATTGCTTTGGTGTTCAGGATGTTCATATTATTGAAAATGAATACAAGTATGAACTCAGTGAAAATGTAACTATGGGCTCTAATAAATGGCTGGATATACATTTATATAATGAAGAGGAAAACAATACTCTAGAAGCCATCAACACCCTTAAAAGTAAAGGTTATAGAATCGTTGCTACTACTCCTCATACTGATGATTGTCTTATTGATGATTTACCTCTGGAGGAAGGGAAACTATGCCTGTTATTTGGCACTGAACTTGAAGGTCTATCTGATATTGCAATGGAGCATGCTGATGAGTTTGTAAAGATCCCAATGTATGGCTTTACTGAAAGCTTCAATATATCTGTATGTGCGGCCTTATCAATCTACAATCTATCTGAAAGATTGCGAAAATCTGATATCGATTGGAAGCTCAGCGAAGAGGAACAAATTGATATCAATATTGAATGGGCCAGAAGATCTATAAGAAGAATTGAAGTGTTCGAAGAAAAATTTATTCAGGACAATTTCTAATTTCATAAAGCTTAGCTTTTGACAATTCCCCCTAATAAATCAAGGGGGATTCTTAATTTATCCATAAACCATTGCTTCACATTTACAATTACTAGCAATCCTTACAAGGATATTCCTTACTAGTGCCGTAGTCTGCATCTTAAGCATTATCAAAATATAATAGCTTGAAGTTTCCTCTATTATCTAGTATGACAAAAAATCTACTCCTACAATTAAGTAATTTTCATGATTTATTTGTTAACTTTAGATATTGTCTAACCCCTAAATATCTGAAAACTTATGGGAAAAGGAGATAAAAAAACCAAAAGAGGTAAAATCGTAAACGGGTCATATGGTGCTCGCCGACCCAAGAAACATCCCAAAAAAGAAACCGCCCCACCAAAAGAAAAGAAATAGAAACAATTTAGAAACTTCGCTTTTAGATGGCTACCTTAGGGTGGCCATTTCTATGAAGTGATTTAAAAAGTCGCCCTAATTAATACTAAAAAAGCCTGAAATACTCTATGTTTGAGTTACCACACAAAAA
>JBGRPZ010000058.1:0-28374 GCA_041725915.1 Hyphomicrobiales bacterium
CTTTTGCTTCTATAGCAGGGAATACAAGCAAAAAAAGACTGAATAGGATTGGCCAATAAAGGCGAATCTTTTTTTTTTTGCTTAAAGCAAAATGAAAAAAAACTAGGAGCAAAAAAAATTTTACTCCTAGACTTTAAAATAAAACTCCTAGTTTTTAAAATAAAACTCCTAGACTTTAAAATAAAACTCCTAGACTTTAACTTTACCCTCCTAGGCTTTTGGATTTGGTCAGTTGACTTATGATTTTAGCTTACTGACTTTTGGATTTGGCTTTAAACAAAGTTTTCCGCTTAAGTTGATTTGCAAAACACATAAAAACCAAAAGAAGGGAGACTCCTTTTTTACTGAATTCTGTTTGTTTTACAACAATTCATAAGGTATTAGTTTAATTACAAACAAGATATATGGATTTTTTTAGGTTGTTGAGGTATTGAATTTTATAAAAAAATGTCTTAAAAAGTATTTAAATAAGACGGTGTTTAAGACTTATCTAAATAAAAAAACCTGATCAGCAATAACAGAATTATTTGCTTAATCAGGTATACTTTATATTACTTAAAAAAAATAGACGCTGTAATTAAAAGGTGGAAAACAGCATTTTATTTTATATGTATCTATAGAATTTCCAATCTACAACTAAAACGATCTTATCTTTTAGTTGAGGAATAATTTTATCAACCATAGATTCAAAATCTTCTTTAGAGTCTATTGTTATACTTAGTTCTGAAGGGAATTCTATATTTTTAAGGTCTTCAGGATTTACATCAGCAGTACAGAATGTTCTAACAAAAACCTCTTCAGTTTCATCATCAAAAGGATCTTTTCCCATAATAAAAGAGAATCCACCCATTGGGCTATCACACTGAACTTCTCTGATTTGTAATGCTTTTTCTACCTCAGGGCATAAGAATTCCATGAATTCAGGATTGGTAATTCCTAAAGCTATGGCTAACACATAACCTTCAGGTAGATGCACACCGCTTTTTCTACTAAGAGGATTGATATTGTGAGGGTGCATATTCTTTAGAAGAGTGTTAAAGAAAGCATTTTCACAATGTGCCATGCCCCTAACCATGCGATGAACATAAAATTCTTGTTCATCCACTTTATTAGTAGAATAAGGTTTGTTTTCAAGTAGTTTACAATTAGAGATGATATTGCATAGTAATGCAGTGTTCTCGATAGTACTACTTTCTAAATCTACATCTCCTGTTTCATACTTTATAGTATTAGGGAAAGCTGTATTTCTTACTAGCTTAAAAACAGTCTTTTGATTTTGATTTTTAAGAAGATGAAGAGATCTTATTTCTATCTCATCAGAACCTTCAATTTCTTTTATTCCCAATATAATAATCTCACAATGTAAAGTATCTCCCGAATAAGCAGGCCTGCAATACATAATATCTTCACAGCTCATATGTCGTGTGGAATGTTCAGCAAAACCGAATACACCTAAGCTAAGCGTCAGATTAAACATATAAGAATAGGGTAATAAAGGAGAAGCATAACCAATCTCTTGCCATAAAGAATGATTCAAATCTACCTGTCTAAGAGAAGGGATAAAACAAGACCAAAGAGAGAATAAAGACTTGTCAGCAGTAATATTTAATGTATTTCTTAAATTATCTCCCGGTTTTAACATTTCAGGCAGGTTGTTCATACCCGCAGAAAAGGGGTTGCTTATAGAGTTCATATTAGTATTTTCTTTAAAAAACAAACAAAGGTTGATTATCATAAGACAAAGTACAAATATAATATAAGTGAATATTTTATTTCTTTCAGAGGAATATACGTCGTCAATTTACATCTTTAACGATATATTTTTATACTTATTTATATTCATTGTAAATTTTTATATTTTAAACTGATTTAAAGGTTATCATTTTAAAGATAAATGTTACTCAGTAATTTATCCTTAATGGCATGTGGAGCGCTTTCAGAAATGTTTCTCTTGAATTCATATCATGGGTTAGATTGGTGTTTTTATTATTGATGATAAATTTTATTTTAACCCATATATAGACAACATGTATTATGTAAGTTAATGTATAATTTGTGTTTTTAAAGCAGTTTTTGAATATGTTTTAGTGTGTATCAGGATAATATATTTACTGTTTTGGATTTGTTTTTTTGAAAATGAGGATTTTAAATTGGTTATATAATAAAATTTGATGTTGATATTATTTTTTTTATTAGTTTTGAATATGTATTAAGAATCGATAATTTAATGAGATGTCGATTTTTGAATGAGGTTTTGAATCACTTATAGTACGAAAAAAGCCAGAGTGTTTGCTCTGGCTTTTTTATTAATTGTGAATAGTGTGTTAATCTTTTATAATCTTTTGTTGGAAGATCTTCCCTTTATGCTTTATCTCTATGAAATAGAGGCCGCTTTTCCAATTTTCAATATTGATAACTTCATTGTTTTTAGGTGTGTCTATTGTATGCATTACTTTACTATTGACATCTAAAATTCTGATTTTATCATAAATACTGGTAGTGCTAATGTTGAGATGATCCTTTGCAGGATTAGGAAAGATGCTAATAACTCCTTTATCTATTTCACTGATATCTGTTACATTCCTTTCCTGAATAAGGATAAAAGTAGCTTTTGTATCTTCATAAGGATAAGGAGCGGTAATAGTGAAGGTATGTGCTCTACTGTCTTCAATAGATGGGTTCTCTTCGTAATTAAATTCAATATCAAGAATGTTTTTATCATTTTCAGTAGTTACTTTTATCCATTCACAATCATCAGTTATGGTAGGAGAATCAATAAAAGTATGATATACACTTAATTCGAATATATCAGCTTGATGAAAAACATTTGTGCTGTTTGGATTAACAGTTATTAGAGGTTCTGGCCCTTGTTGAGTGACTTCAATGACTTTAACGCCTTCGCCTTCACCTTGAATAATAAGTTGTCCTTTTCTTTCACCGCTGAAAGATGTTGTTTGGCAGTTGACTGAAATCGTCTGATCATTTTCACCTAAAGCAGGGGAGACAGTAAGCCAGTCACTTTCACAAGCAATACTCCATTCTTGATTTGCTTGAATAGAGAATGTTTTCTCTCCACCATTCTGATCAAATAATATGTTGTCCTGATCAGCTTTCAAGTAAAGATCTTGCGGTAACTGAGTAAGAGTAAAGGTTGCATTTGCTTGTTCTCCTTTAACCTTGATTTCTGCTACTCTTTTTATAGACTCATAACACGCACCTACATTTAATGTGATGACATCATTATAGCTACCGTTTTCTTTATCTACTTCTATCCAGTTGTAATTCTCTTCAACAGTCCATTCACAGTTTGATGTGATATTGAAGCTAAGAGTATTTTCTTTATTATTTACTTCTGCTTTTACGGGATTTATAGAGATGCTGGCAGGCATTTTCTGCTGAGAGATGGTTACGGTTTTATTATTGCCGTACTGACCTCTAAGATAGATTGTGGCGTTTCTGTCCATAAAAGTTTCATTAGGATTACAAGTGACAGTTATAGTACTGTTTCCTGTACAATCTTTTTTGTCGACAGTTACCCAGTCTTTATTAGATTCGACAGTAAAAACAACATTAGATGTAACATCAAAGAATTGATTACCTCCACCATTTTCAAAATCTAATTGCTCAGGATAAACAGTCAGGTAATATCCAGCAGGATTAATCTTTATAAGATAGTCTTCGACTTCACCAAAGTCATTATCTCCACAAGAAGTCTTATTTACTTTGTATCCTGATCTTGTATCATTAAGTCTGATACGAAGTCTTACATCACCTTCAAAAGCATCATTAGGAACTTTGATATCAGCTCTTCCAATAGCATCTCCGGGGGCAGACTCAAGAACCATTTCATCATCTTCAAAGTTTGCATTATGATCCCAGTCAATCCATGCTACTAGATGATCTTTGTCATATGGATTTTCTATTTCTACAGTAAGGGGGTAGGTCTTCCCTTTGACAAGATTTGTATAAATAGAATTATCACCAGAAACAAAATCTGAATATCCCTTTTCAGGACCTTTGTTATCGATGGTGTTGAATTGTACTCTGCCAATGCTTTCGTAATAAGGATTATCTGCTTTAGCATCACAATATTTGAGTATGATATCCAGCTGACCTTTTGGAGCAGAATCAACAATGGTTTGTTCTTCTCCATCAACAGTTACACTTACACACTCTGCATCGATAATGTTACCAACTTCGGCATGAAGGTAAGTATCACAGGTGAGAAAGAAGTAGTTGTTTCCTGTTTTTAGAGCTACAGGTTCATTGAATACGATTTCATTATTGATAAGTGTAGTTGTTGTAATCTCTTCACTATTCCCTTTGAAATTATAAGAACTGCCAGAATACATCAATCTAAGTTGGTCGATATCATCAAGATCAGTAGTTCCGTTAAGGTTAAACTTTATAGAATTCAACTTTATGGGTTTAAGTGTACCGGTGGTAGCGATATTTACAGAGATAACTTCTGCATTAAATCTTCCCGGAGCTGTTTCATTTTTGTGTTTCTGTCTTGCATTTGCATTATTGAAAGCCATAGGTTTTCTATCACCAAAGTCAATACCCCAAAGCCCTCTACCGAATGTAGCTGCAATAAGTTTATCGTCACTGCCATCATTATCATCATAGAAAAACTCCAATTCTCTTACAGAAATGTTAGGTAAACCTTCGTTATAAGGCATCCATTTGTCATCATTAACTTTTCTGAACACACCAAAATCAGTACCTGCAAATAGTTCTTCTTGTCCCAGATTTCTTTTGTAGTGAACAACTGTGTTGACAGGGATCTGCGGTAGGTTTCTTGACCATTGACTCCAATTGGTACCACAGTTTTCAGTTCTGTAGACTCCATAATAATTATATCCGCTGAAGGTAGTATATGCGATGCTAGGGTCAGTGCCATTTATACTTATAGATGTAATCTTTGCACTATGTACAGGAAGCCCGGTAGTCCTTTTTTCCCATGTTGTACCTCCATCAGGGCTAAAGAATAGCTCTTTATCATTACTGACAAATAAGCTATCAGGAGTTGTGGGGCATATAGCTATAGCAGATATCCTATTTTCATCTTTAAATGAAAGGCTCAATTTAGTCCAAGTGTCTCCTCTGTCAGTACTTTTGAATAATTCAGTATAACCTGCGTAGAGAATTTCAGGGTTTTTGGGGTGGATGACATAAGGAGTAATCCAATTTCCTTTTCCTGCATCTGCCGGAGTAATTACGATTTTACTATTCCACTTGTTTGTTGTCCTATGTAGTTTACCTTGTTGTATACTGCCATATTGTATATCAGAATCCTGATAATCAATAATGCATTCCATTCCGTCACCGCCAAGTACATCTGTCCAAGTGTCTTCATTGTAAAGTTTTGTACCATTATCCTGAAGCCCACTTATGACTTGCTTGTTGTTATCAGGGCCGGTACTAATTCTGTATAGCTGACTTATCACAAGGCCATTGGATAAATGATCCCAGCTTTCGCCATTATCTGAAGTTTTATATATTCCACCGTCATTGGCTTCATATAGTATAGAAGTTCCGGGTTTATAGACTAGTTCGTGTTTATCGGCATGTATTGCAGGTACGCCTGCTGCTCCGGTCCAATGATTAGAGATATCCCAACTTGTTCCACCATCAACAGATTTCCATGTGTTGATACCTCCAATAAAAACTTCATTTTCGTCTAATGGATTTATGGCAAGACATAAGTCATAGAAGCCTTGTCCGTCGTTTTCTTCTGTTCCGTCAGGAGTCCAGTTCAATAAATGGTTGCCATCTGTATCTCCATTGAAGAGTTCATCATAAGTAAGTCCGGCATCAGAAGATTTGTATATACCTTTAAGGCCTCCCTGTGGGTTAGTTATTGCAATTAGTACCAGATCAGAATTGTCAGGAGTTACAGAAAGAGTTCCACGTCGTCCATCAACAGAATGTACTTTATCCCAATTTTCTCCGGCATCATTGGAAGTGTATACATTCACTGTGCTGGTATATGATTTTGTTACTCCGAATAAAGTGTTGTTGTCATCGGTTTTAAATTCCAAGTCATTGAAGAAGTGAGAACATGTTTTTTCCCATGTTTCTCCACCATTGATTGTTTTGTATAGCCCCAAAGAAGTTGCCGCATATAGAATATCGTCATCTGTTGGGTCAATCAGTAATCTGTGTATATATGTATAGTCACGGGTTTTGAAAGTCAATAGAGTTTCAGACCAAGTAGCTCCTTCATCAGTGGATTTATAGACTCCTACTGAAGGAGTATCGTTGCCATCGCGGTCACCTGTAGCAATGTATATAGTTTTTGAGGTTTCGTAATCAGATCTGATGGCAATATCGCTGATTCCAACAGAGGGTAAATTATCAGTTAGAGGTGTCCATGTTGTGGCAGCATCTTTGGTTACCCAAAGTCCACCTCCAGGAGTACCAACCCATAATGTATTTTCGTCATTAGGGTGGAAGTTTATACAATTGATTCTACCAATTCCAGCATATCCGGCAGTAGTGTTTGTAGGCCCTAAGCTTGTCCATTTTTTTACTGTTTCTTCTTCCTCATCTTCGCCATCTCGTTTTGAATTGGCTTTCCATTCCTTGTATATATTCATTATATCAGGAATTTCACCAGTGTTGAGGTTTACTTTTGACTCCCAAAGGTTTTCATAACGTTTGAATTGTTTCCATCCGGGAACTTTTTTCTTATTTCCTCTGGTGTTGGTATAATAACCATCTACAACTCCTAATCTTTTACAATAGTTGTAGAAGGCTTTTTGTTGTTCGTAAAATGTTAAAGGTTTTGTTGTTCGGTTTTTTTCTGGTAATTCTTCCAACCAAGCCTGAGCACTTAATTGAAAACTTAAAATGATTAAGGTTATTAAGGTAAAGAATCTTTTCATAGCAATTTTAAATTAATTAAATATTTAGAAGTCTCCCCAAAATGTTTATTAGATACACAAAAGTAATTGATTATGTTAATAACGAAAATATATTACTGATATATTACAAAAAGTATTGCTATAAAAAGTTATTTTAGAATTGATTTAACTTAAAAGTGTTGTTGAAATGATGTATTTAACTGAGCTAGTTGTATGTGCAAGGTTGATATTCTTTTTAAAATCCTTTCATAGCACTGTTCTTTCTTTGTGGAATGATATAGAAACTACTTTTTTATCAATAATACATGTATATTTTATCTTTTCCATTGGTGTTAAAGTTTGGTTTACAGCAATAAATAGCTTTGTGAATATAATATTGATTGAGGTATGAAGCTTTTTGTTATATTCGATCAGGAATTCAAAGCTAATATTCGTATTGAATATAGTTATGATGACCAGAACTATATTGAGAGTAAATGAGAAGGAATCATGTATCTATTGTTTTGTAATAAATTCTTGTAATTAGATAGATATCTTGGTTTAAAGGACTAATTGAGAGAAATAAATATGAAAAAAGTATTGTTGTTTTTATCCGATGGCTTCGAGATATTAGAAGCTAGTTCGTTTATAGACGTTATGGGATGGAATTATAGTTATGGTGATGAGAAGACAGAGCTGCATACTGTAGGATTAAGACGAGAAGTAAAGAGTAGTTTTGGTCAGACTATGGGTGTGAACTATCTTATTGATGAGATAGATGTTTCTGCTTATGATGCATTGGCTTTTCCCGGAGGTTTTGAGAACTATGGTTTTTATAGAGACGCATATGATGAAAGAGTAATGAAGCTGCTTAGAGATTTCGATAAGCAAAAGAAGCTGATAGCAAGTATTTGTGTGGCTGCGCTACCTCTTGGTAAGTCGGGAGTGCTTAAGAATCATTGTTCAACGACTTATAATCTGTTAGGGGACAAAAGAATTGACGAATTGAAGGCTTATGATACAGAAGTTTTGGATGAACATATAGTTGAAGATGAACATATCATAACGTCATCGTGTCCTGCTACGGCTATGGTAGTTGCATTTCGGTTGTTAGAGCTTTTAACTTCAGAAAAGAATTGTGATTATGTAAAGCAGATTATGGGATTCTAGTATTAGTCATGGTGTAGGGAGTTTTATTTCAAAACAAGTTCCGTTAGGATCAGAGTGTTTTAGTTGAATAAGACCTTTATGGTTGTGAATGATTTGTTTGACTAGACTCAGACCTATACCATTGCCATTATTTTTTGTAGAGAAGAAAGGAGTATAGATATTTGTTTGATGTTCGGGTTTTATACCGCATCCATTATCAGTGATAGTGATGATTATCATTTCTTCTCTACAAATTTTTATAGTTATAATTGGGTTTTCGGATTGGTTTGTTGCGTCAATAGAGTTTTTGATTAGGTTTATTATTACTTGTTCTATTTGAGTTTGATCAGCGTGTATGTAAATGGCTTCGGGGATTTCGATTTTAAATTCAATTTTGTTATTAGATGGATATTTGTCAACAAGTTTGATAATGTTACTTATAATTTGATTTAAGTTGATCTTGTTTAGGTTGGGTTGTGGTAGGCAAGAGATGGTTCTGTAGCTGGTTATAAAGTTGTTTAGGTGAGAAACTCTTTCTTCGATTATGTCTAAGCCTTTGATTGTTTTATTTATAGTGTAGTTGAGGTCTTGATTTGCATTGTTTGATGTTAAATGTCTCTTTATGGTTGATGCAAGGGATCCAATGGGTGTGAGAGAGTTCATTATCTCATGGTTTAGTATCCTGATGATCTTTGAATATGATTCAGATTCTTTATTACTCAGTATGTTATTTACTTTTTGCAGGGATATTATGTTGAATTTATTCTCTGCGATATTGAAAGAGTTGTGAGAGAAGGAGAATTGTAAAGGGGAATGTTTAATTGTAAGCTCTATGAGTGTATTATTGTTTGTCAATGCATGATTGATGTCTTGTTCAAGTGTGTTATGGATAGAAGATAAGTGAAATGGTTTGATGTCTGGGTTGAGTTTGAATGTATGTATGGTAGATTTGTTTATCTTCTTTATGATTCCCTTGTTATTGTATATAATTAGAGGTGATTCGATATGGTCAATGGCTTGAAGGAAGAACTGTTCATCAATGATTTTCTCCAAATTTGAGGTTTGGAACTGAGATTTTATCTTCAACATCTTTCTATAGATGTCTTTATTGCTTTTGGTTTCGATTGTTTTATTGATTGTATTATTGTATTCCTGTGATTGTAGAATAGAAAGAAAGCTATCAAGAGTTTTATTCACTTTACTGATATATCGAATTAGTAATATTGTCTGTAAGATGAGTAAAAGCGCAAGATTGATAGTGCTTACTATATATTCGGTATTAATAATTTCAAAAGCTAAGAATATAGAGTTAGCAAGAATCAATAATATGCGGAAAGTAATTTGTATGTAGAAGTGTTTATAGGTCATACTTATTCATTTTATTGTAAAGAGTAGGTCTTGAGATGCCTAAAGCTTTTGCGGTGTTGCTTATTATACCATTATTTAATCTGAGAGCTTCGATAATAGTTTGTTTTTCTATTTCATCAAGCTTTAAAGACTTTGTTTGGGTGGAGAAAGAAAGTTTCTCAATGTCTATATGTTGAATTGTGTTTTCATTGAGGATTACAGCTTTCTCGATACAGTGTTCAAGTTCCCTTATGTTTCCCGGCCAGTTGTGATTTATAAGAGATGCTAAAGCATTTTGATTGATGCTTAGATTCTTGTTGTATTTTTCATTGAATATATTGAGGAAGTGTGAAGCAAGAATGTGGATGTCTTCAGGTCTTTCTCTTAATGGTGGTATATTTATAGTAATTGTATTGATTCTATAGTATAAATCTTGTCTGAATTTGCTATTGGCAATAAGTTCCTGAATGTTTTGGTTTGTTGCGGAGATTAATCTTATATCAACGGGGATACTTTTGTTAGAACCAAGTCGAGTGATTTTTCTATCTTGAAGTGCGCTTAGTAGTTTTGTTTGTCCGTTGGAACTTATATTGCTGATTTCATCGAGGAAAAGAGAGCCGTTGTTTGCAGATTCTATTTTACCTGTATAAGAATTGATAGCATTAGTAAAAGCACCTTTTTCATGTCCAAATAATTCACTTTCGATTAGGGTTTCGGTAAGAGCACCAAGGTCTACTTTGATGAATGTTTGGTTGTTTCTTATTGATTTTCGGTGAATTTCTTCGGCGATGAGCTGTTTACCAGTTCCATTCTCTCCATAGATAAGGATGTTTGCATTTGTGGGAGCAATTTTGTTGATGGTGTCCTCGATTTCTTTCATTTTTGGAGAGAGACCATATACAAGTTGCTTTTGAGTGTATGAGTTTGGTGTTTTTGTTGATTTACTTTTCTTGTTTATGTTTAAAACCCTATCAATGATAGATAGTAATTTATCATTATTGAATGGTTTAAGGATAAAATCAGAAGCACCGTTTTGAATTCCTTTGACAGCAAGCTCGATTTCGCCGAAAGCAGTGATAAATATTACAGGTATGTCTTTGTTGATCTTCTTTATTTCATTTAACCAGAATATTCCTTCATTTCCACATACAGATCCATTAGAGAAATTCATGTCTAAGAGTATAAGATCAATCTTTTTTTGATTGAGTATATAAGGAATTTGATTAGGGTTGTTGATACATGTGATTTCTTTGTATTCTAACTCGAGTAATAGTTCTAATGTAGTCAGTATCTGTGTTTGATCGTCAACAATCAGTATGTGTTTATTCTTTGTCATTGTCTGTATATTTGGCCGCGCAATATATATTGAATTCTTATAACTATTGTAATAAACTATTTTTAAAATAAAGAGAATAGTGTGTAAAGTTTTTTTACACATGTTGTAAAATAATTTTACGCTTTTAAGATTGATTAATTATGCTAAATGATTGTGTAGTAGTTTGTTTATGATTTGGGCATAGAATTGGGGTTATATAGAAGAAAAATGTTGATATGATTAGGCTTTATATTAAAACGGCATTACGGAATATTCTGAAAAACAAGTTAGCTTCAATAATAAGTATTTTGGGTTTGGCTTTGGGGCTTACGGTAACGATATTATTATTCAGTTATGTAAGGTATGAGAGGAGTTATGATACTTTCAACAAGAAATATGATCGTATTCATTATATGAGTATGAAACTGGATATAAATGAGACCACTGAAGTGTATCCATCTGTAGGGTTTCTTGTTTTAGAAGATCTTTTGAGTGATTATCCAGAGATAGAATCAGGGACTAGGGTTGCAGGAGGAAGTTATGGTGTAGAGATAGAGGGGAAGGATTATGCAGAAGATAAAGTTCGTTATGTGGATACAGGTTTTTTTGATGTGTTTACAGTTAATTTTATAAAGGGGAGTGCAAAAGATTTTAATGAACCTCATACAATTATACTTACAAGGAAAATAGCAGAGAAATATTTTGGGACGACAGATGTTGTAGGGAAGTTTATTAAGACAAAGACAAAGTCATCTTTAAAAATAATAGGGGTAATAGAGGATCAGCCAAGTAATTCTATCTTTGAATATGAAGCATTATTACCAATTTCTCTATATAAGAAGTATAGGGTTAATCCTCATATGTATAATTATACATCAGGTGTATTAAATATGTTTTTTGTAATAAAAGAAGGTGTAGACCTGCCAAAGTTGAAGGAAAAGGTTACGGGTTTTTATAATGATAAGTTTGATAATGAAGAACTAAATGTAAGAGGAGTTATTAAGCATATCAATGAATGGCATTTAGGTAAGGATAATCAGAATTTAGGTCAGTTGTTGTTGTTGCTTTCTTTTGTAGGGCTTATAATACTTTTGGTATCATCATTTAATTACATCAATTTGTATGTGTCAGTGGCTTATAAGAGAAGGCGAGCAGTGGCATTGCATCAGGTTTATGGTGCAAATAAGCGTAAGATTGTTATAAGTATGATTATTGAGGCTATAATTATATCGTTTTTAGCATTTGATATAGCATTTTTGATATCAGAGAGGATGTTGGATACATTTAATTTGGTTATCAATTCAGAAGTTCCACGAAGTTTTCTATTTGCACCGGAGTTTGTATTGAGTATTTTAGGTATAAGTTTATTGATAGGAATTGTTTCAGGCATTTTCCCAGGGATAAAGGTATTAAGTTCAGACCTGATCAAGTCATTGAAGGGAATTACAGTATCAGGGAAAGGCTATAAGGGTGCTCATCCATCATTGATAATCATACAGTATGTTGTTGTAATATCATTATTGATTTGCATTATAGGAATTAATATGCAATTCCATTATTTAAAGGATAAAGATTTGGGATTTAGAGATGGGGAGGTTTTATTTGCGGAAATAAATCCATCAAGTAGAAGCGATCAGCAAAAAATGATATCCTTTAAGAATAAATGTTTACAAGTTAAGGGTGTAAAAGGAGTGTCAACAAGTAGTCAGGCAATTTTTGATGATTTAAATACGAATGGTCTTACAAAAAAAAGGGATTCTAAGCGCGAAAATACGTTTTTGGGTTACACAAACTGGATTGACAACAACTATTTGGAAGTTTATGATTTGAAATTGAAAGAAGGTAATCCATTTTCACAGGAATATTCAGCAAAAGCATATGATGAATGTTATATAAATGAGACGGTAGTTAAAAAATTAGGATTAGAATCACCTGTGGGGCAGAAAGTATATTTAGGGGGGTTACCAGTAATAGTAAGGGGAGTAGTTGAGGACTATCATTTATATTCTTCAATGGAGGAAATTCCGCCAGTAGTATTACATCATATGCCAAAGAACTTCATATTAAATAATTGCATTAATATATATTGTGATCGATCAAATATAGATGAAGTCAAGGAAGAGTTAGATGTATTATTGCGTAATAATTTTCCATCGGCATTAGGTCCATTTGAGAAAGTATCACAAGAGAAGTCAAATGAGGGGAAATTTACGCAGTTAGCATCATTGGAGAAGATGTTTTTGTTCTTTACGGTGATAGGATTGTTAATTGCGGCAATAGGCATCTTTGGTTCAGTGGCATTATCGCTTAATAGTAAGAATAAAGAATTGGGAATACGTAAGGTATTAGGTTGTTCACCGTTTCCGATCTTTTATTTGGTGACGAAAAGTTATATTCTACAGGTTCTGTTGGGTAATATTATTTCATGGCCATTGGCATATTATGCATTATCATATTTGTTGGAGAAATATCCTTATCGTGTGGATATAGAGATTTACTTTTTTGTGCTTCCATTATTTATAATCCTGTTTGTGGTGTTGATAACAACGAGTTATCATGTTGTAAGAGCAATTAAGTTGAATCCAGTGGATGTGATTAAGTCAGAGTAAAGACATACTGTTGAAATCTAACCAATAAGGATTGCTCTTCGGGGCGTCCTTTTTTCGTTATAGGAGGAGTATGTTGATATTATGATTATCTGTATTTTTGTTATCAGCTAGATTGTTAATCATTTTATTAATATTCTTTCAAATAATCAAGAGATATGAAGAATTATATTTTTTATTTACTTCTAATTGTTTCGGTAGTTAGCTGTAAGAATGGAGTTAAGCAGAATAAAGAAGACGCTGATCAGGGAGATACAACAAAAGTTGTAGCAAAAGTAAATGTATATGATCAAGAAAAGGATTCTTTGTATCATGCGAAGACAGATATTCAGTTTTTAAAGGCTTTGCAATACTTTGTAAAGAATAATGATAAGGAAGTTATATCTTCAGTTATCAATTATCCTATACATACTATTCCGAATAAGGAATTTTTCTTTAAGCATTATGATTCTATTTTTAACACTGCTGTAAAAGATTCGTTGCAGGTGGCTAATTTGGATAGTTTGTTCAGGAATTATCAAGGTACAATGGTTGGTAATGGTCAGATATGGGTAAATGAGGTAGATACTATTCCAACATGGAAGATAATTGCAATTAATTATTAGATGTTTTATAGAGAAGCTGAGTTAAATCGGGTAATAACTCTATGAAAGAGAAAAGAGGAATCAAAAGTTTGATTCCTCTTTTTTTGTATTTATAGGTTTGACCTATACTTTTTTGAATGTGTCATGTGTAATTAGGCGTCATTCATACGAAAAGATGAATCATTCACATCTATTTTAGCATCATTCACACCAAAAAGCGAGTTTTTCACACTGAAATTGGCGTCGTTCACACGAAAAGATGAATCATTCACACTTATTTTAGCGTCATTCACACCAAAAAGCGAGTTTTTCACACTGAAATTGGCATCATTCACACGAAAAGATGAATCATTCACACTTATTATGTGTTCCTCTCAGCATTATCACCATCATTCGGTGTTTCAGTAGGCTTGTCCCCTGTTTCAGGCTTACCATTATCCTCATTAATAGGCTTATCATTGTTTTGATTTTCATCCTCATTAGATGTTTTTTTCTTTTTATTATGCTTACGTCTGTAATTGCTAGTAAAAAGCTTACGTACTACGGTATCCTCGTCGAAGACAAATTTCCCACAGTTACGAATTTCATCTAAAGTGTTTTTGAGGATGGTAAAAATGCGATCTCTGATTTCTTTGTGCTTATACTGAAGCTTTTTTTGTTTTTCAGCCTTGGCATAAAGATCAGCAAAGGAAGCAGAGAGGAGAGCGGCATCGTCCATTTTGGTAAGATCGAAGTTTATATCTTCGAGATAAGAAGGGTTATTCTTACCAAACTTGGCATAATCGCTAATATCCTGAATCATATTACTATCAGAACTTCCTCTGGCAATGTTTCGGACGTTTGATAGTAGTTTTTCATTTTTACGATAAGCATATCTAAATGTTTTAGATAGACTTTTCTGAAGAGTGAAGCCTTCGGGCTTTTTGTTGTCCCAATTTTTTATGGCTTCTTGTTGAGCGTGATAGTTAGCCATCCAATTAGATTGGGCTTCACGTAGTGCATTTGCACATTTGGAGAGTAATTCAATGGTTTCGGTTTGTAAACCAACATCGGTAAGATTTTGTTCGTATTCTTTTGCAACTTGGTATTGGTTTTCGGCTTCCTGAATTGCTATATCGACAGGCATGTTTGGAGTTTTCACCTTTTCTTTGGAGATAGCTAGGGCAATCGGAAGAATTTCATTGAAGTCAATAGTTTGGTTGTTTTTAATTTCGGTATCTGACATAAATAAAAATTAAAATTAATAAATCCCATCAGCACAGATCTTTTCGTTAATTGAAGCAATTTATGGAAAATATTTTATTTCATTGTATTTATAGTTGTTATTTTATTACAAATCCTTTTATAGATATATATATAATAAGAGTATGTTTTGAATTTGTTTTTATTTCTATCCCTTTATTGAAATAACCATAGTCGACAGGTGTGAAATTAATTATGATATTTCCACTTTCATTTGGCTTTATTATTTTGTTTTTATGATTAACCTTTATACATCCACATGATGGTCTGATTTTCAAGATTTTTAAGTCTTCGATTCCGATATTTTTATATTCAAATAGATGATTAACGACTTCAAAGTTTTTAATTTCTCCAAAGTCATATATTTTTTCTTTAAAAAAGACTTTGCTAGAAGAGTATTTAGTGATTGAGCTTTGATATTTTTAATAACTGACATAAAATAATATGATAATAATGCTTATAGTAAATGTTACTATAGGTGTTTTTTTCATTATTTTTTATTTTTAATAGAATTAAATTGATATATCTTTTATATTTACCTAATAAATTAGCTAAATAACAATACGTATAGTATTAGTTTCTAAAAAAAAGTTAATATTCAGTTTAGGAGTTGTTTCCGTTTTTTGCATATTTCGATATTTGAGAAATAATGTTGGAAAAAGAATATAAAAAAGCTGTCTGAATTAGACAGCTTTTTTATATGCATATATACAGAAAAAAATAAAATAGATATGAAAAATATATTTATACCACTATTGAGTATTTTATCCTTATCATTAATATTGTTCTCTTGTGGGGAAAGAGAAGGTAAGAGAGACTTGAATCCATCCTATAGTTTAGTTATCTATGATTCTATTGATTTGCCAGATCATAAAGCTATTTATATTAAAGATTATAATCCAAAGACACGGACTTATGTAGGAATGTTTGATACGGATGTTGTTGGATTTACAAAAGATAGTTTAATGTTTTCATGGAGTAGATATGGAAATGGAAATGAAGAGTATAATAATCAATTTGTATTTAAATATTCTAATGTTAAGTTTGATAATGATAGTACATTAATGATTAATTCTTATCATTATTTAAAGTATTATGATTTGTTAGGGAATTTTAAGAATAATGTTAGGATTGATAGTAATTTATATACGAATACTAGAATGATATTAGGGAAGAATCCCTTTAATGATTCAGAATATGTTTTTCAAGGTTGTAATAGTTCTACGGAAGAAAGCTTAAATCGAGAGTATACTAATGTTGAGCTTAATCAGTATCATAACTTTTTTGTTTTTGATACGATAAATAGATGTAGTAAATTATATGGGAAGCCTGAGAAGGAGAGTATTATTAATATAGAGGGAAAGGGGTTTGAATATCATGATCCAAAAGTATGTTTGAATAAGGCTAATAAGAGTGTAGAAGTGTTATTTGATCAAGATTTTAAGGTGTTTTCTTATAATTTGGATAATCTTTTATCGTATAATATAATTCAATTGAAGCCTGATTATGCGACAAAACAAATGTTTATAGAGGAAGAGTCTTATACAGATAAGTCTTATGAATTAGCAGATAAAAGACATGCATTATCAACCTATTATAAACATTTTTATACTTCAAAGGATACTATTATTTCATTGTATAAGTCAGGAGTATCAGAAAAAGTATTTGATGAAGAGATTCGAGCAGGTCAAGGGCATTGGGATATATATAATAAGTATGCAAAACCATATATTGAATACTATATAAATGGAAAGAAGCAGACTAATGATATTCCACTAGATAAAAATTACTATTTGCTTTTTATTAATGGAACAAATGACATTATTTTAGCTAAAAGAGATCAGGAAATTACTATAAATAATGAGCCTAAAAGAAGGTTGTTTTTTGCAAAACTTGAAAAGCTTTAGTTGTTTCCTGTTTTTTCTGGATGATTTCACAACTAAAGTCATGGTATAGGCGAACATTTATTGCAGAATTGATATTATCGATGGCGCATAGTAATTATTGAATCTATGGATATTGTTTTTAGTTTGATTTTTCCTTTATTTTGCTGTCGAATTAAAAAGAACAATAAAGATGGAAAAAAGTATTAAAGGCTCTAAAACTGAAGCGAACTTATTAAAGGCATTTGCTGGAGAATCTCAAGCAAGATCACGTTATACGATGTTTGGGAAGCAGGCAAAGAAAGAAGGATTTGAACAAATTGCAGCTATATTTCTTGAAACGGCTGAGCAAGAGTTACAGCATGCGAAACGTTTTTTTAATTTTCTTGAGGGCGGCGACCTTGAGATTACGGCGACTTTTCCAGCAGGTATAGTTGGTAATACAGTAGAGAATTTGAAAGCAGCAGCAGCTGGAGAGAATGAAGAATGGGTTGATTTGTATCCAGAATTTGCAAGAGTAGCAGAGGAGGAAGGATTCAAGAAAGTGGCTTCAGCATTTAAGGTGATAGCAAAAGTAGAGGCTATGCACGAAAGAAGATATTTGAAGCTTATGGAAAGAGTGGAAAGTGGTGAAGTATTTGAGAGAGGGGATAAAATAGTGTGGTATTGTCGTAACTGTGGTTATATACATGAAGCGGTTAAGCCTCCAAAAGCATGTCCAGCATGTGAGCATCCACAAGCTTATTTCCAACCATTCTCAGAGAACTATTAAGATATAAGAGAAGGAAATCCTTTTAATGAAAAATATAAATGGCTGTCATGTTTGAGTATGACAGCCATTTTGTTTTGTATAGAGTGTGGTATTATTTTTTGATGAACTTAACTCTACTTACTTCGTTGTTTTGAGATCTTACTTCGATAATGTAGCTACCAAGAGGTAGGTTGTGAATAGAGATCTCTTTGTTTGTAATAATTCCTTTACCAAGGTCAAGGGTTTGTTTTAATTGACCTTTGCTATCAAAGATTGTGGCTTTGTAGTGGTCGTTTTTGTTTTTCCCGGCATTGATGTAGATGGAGTTTTGCGCAGGGTTAGGATATAATGATAAGTTATTTGGGTTTGTCGCTATGTTGTTGATATCAGTTAGGCCAACGGTAAAGTTGAGGGATATGTATTTTCCAAAATCAGGTTGGAATTTATGTAGAGTAGCATCGGCGTTGTCTTTGAAGTATAAATATCCTTTACCAGCACTTTTATGTGCCCAGAAATCGATACCATCGTTTCCGCTATCATACATAATGAATTTGTAGCAACCTTTTTCAAGAGTGATAGGTTCGATATAGGTTTTGCGGGCTTCGAAATTATCTTTCTTCAGGATCAGATCACCATTTACATCATAGATTTCGTAGTAATTCTCTTTAGGCTTGTTGTTTGTTTTGAACTTGATGTTGAAAGTAGTAGGGAAGTCTTTGACAAGGCTGAAAGAAGAAGAAAAGTGATCATTTATTTGTTCTTCGTCATCGTTGCCATTAGGTTTAGATATGTGGACATTGAATTTCTTACCTTCTTGATATTCGCTGTATTCGAGATGAGGGAGGAAAACAGAAGTTTCTTCCATGAATCTGAGGTTTCCTTTCCATAGGAATTCATGCAGTTCTTTGCCTTCAACGCCATACTTGATGGTAAGAGTAGTTAGCTCTTCTTTACCTTTGTTCCTGATCATGATTTCAGGGCTACCACATATAGGATTGAATCGGGAATACATTGTAACATCGCTAGGGCTGACTATATCGGTAATTTCAGCATTATAAGTATAATTAGGAGCACCGTATTCGATAAGATACGATCTGACGAAGTAATTACCCTTTTCATCAAAGTCACAATCATAATCGAGACTTATAGATTTGTCGCTGATAAGGTCAGTGATTTCAAATTCGCGAAGCGTTCCTTTCTTACCGGGACACCATCCAGCACGATCATATACCCAAGTACCTCCTTGAGGGTATAAATGGTTATCTGCACATTCATCAAGTATCTGCCAATCGAATTCCTGTTTACCATTTACTTTGAGGTAATGAGTTTTCTGGCAGAACTCAGCGCAATAATTAGGTTTGTCGAAGCCGTGGCCAGTAGTAATGATACGTACTTTGTGAGATTCAGCGTCAGGGAGTAGAGTTAGATCAAGTTTTTGCACTTTTTCTTCGAATACGTTGAGGTTATAAGTGCCGTTCCATAGTCGTTGTATGTTTTTTACTTCACGCGGAGGCGTTCCTTCAATCATGAAGAACTTAAGATCAAGTAACTCTTGGAAGTTTCCACTTCTGATTACTACAGAATCATGAAGGAGAGGAGCAAAGTCAGTAACATCAAACCACCATGTATGGCCTTCTTCACCAAGGTCGAGGCCAATACCGTAAGGAGTGATAAACCTTCCTAATTCGTATTCATGAACTATTTCAAAAGGCTTTCCGTAGTAAGGAAGATCAACCTTTATAAGTCTTTGGTCGTAAGGATAGACGACAGAATCGATGGCAACAGCATTGTTGTCATATTGATACTGATGGTACCATGATTTGTAGACATAAGATGTGTCAGTAGGGATTTCGGCATCAGTGGGGTTGTCATATCTTACGAGCATTGTTACATCCTGAATGATGGTATCAACTTTTACGGTTGTTGTTTGGTTGTTGATATCAATAGTTCCGACACCTATCTTTATCTGAGGTCGGATATTGTGGGTAGAAGCAGTATATCTATTGATTCCATTGTGGTTCATTCGTTGAGGGTAGCCGACAAGTTGACCGTTGTTCATATTTGGGCTTGAATCTTCAGCAATAAGGCCGTTTTCCTCGTTGAATCTAAATTCAAGGATCAAATTGTTATAGAAAGGGTGAGAAGGTTCAATTGTGTTGGCCATGTGTGCGGCAATTGTATTTTCGTCGAGGCATTTATTCCAGATACGGAAATTATCCATATAGCCATCATAGAATTCACTTTTTCCTTTTCCTTCGCAGCCTATCATGAAACTTGATATGTCGCTGAATGTTTTCGTTTTGTCAGTTCCAGAAGTAGCAACTTTGCCATTGATATAGATATGCATTTCGCCGGTTTCGGCATTTTTGGTGAAAGCCCAGTGTGTCCATTTGCCTCTATCTACAGCAGCAGAGCTATTCATTTCAATTCTATCATAACCATTGTCATAACCAGCATCCCAATATATCATATTGTTGCTCCAAGGGATATGTGCACTGAAAACCCTTTTATTATCACTATTGAAAGCTCTGAAGGCAGTAGAACTTTTTGGGGTTTTCTCAGGATCTCCGTAAGCCCAGAAGCTTACAGTAATTTCTTTTTCGATAGAAGAAAAAGCTTTGGCAGGGACTTCGATATAATCGATATTAAAGTCGAGGAATTTGTTGTCGTTATCAGCAATCAGGGCTTTGTTTTCTATGGTTTCGCCTCTTACTTTAGCATTTCCAGAATGAATATTGTCCAAAGTGAATTCAACGAGAAGGTTTTTACCTTCGTTAAGGTTAAAGTTTTTATGGAACTTAAGATCTATCCATCCTGTATCGTTTATACTTATTTCTCTGTCAAATACGAGGGTGTAAGCTTCATCGGGGAAGGTGTTAGAGTTAAGTTCACTAAGATCAGTGTTCGCCAATCTTATTCTGAAGTGCTTAGCTTTGGGTGATCCTTGATTTGAATACAATTGAATGCTTGAAATATTTCCTTCACTGAGTCCAGCAGCCTTTAATTCATCAGCAGTATAAAGGAAAATGCTTTTAGCATCTTTTCTATTAGGACTTGCAGAAGAGAAAGGGTGCGAGGACAAGCTTTCAGAGTTTCCTATAATGAATGATGTTTCAGGTGCAGTGCTGTTTGCTTTCTCGATATAAGGGATATAGGTATAAGCAGGCGCGTTGTTGAAATCTAAAGTATCCTGAACGGCTCTGTTTACGGTAAAAGAAGGCTGATAATATAAGTTAGAATCTAATTTACCGGTGAATTCTCTAAGATAAGTTTGAGTTAGATAATCCCATTCGCCACATTTTGGGTTTTGAGTGGGGTCACATTTGAGGTTGTATCTCATTAATATCTTAGACCATGATTTATCAGCAGAAGGGAATTCGTATTTACCTTCTCTAGGAGCATTCCACCATTTCAATGTAGGTGTATTATGATCTATTGTTTGTATAATTGTTGTATCTCCATTGTCAGCAAGACAATTGCTTAAGAATATAAAGGAGATAAATAAAAGGATATAACTTTTTCTCATAGGTTTATTATTTGGTGTTTAATATAACTGACATAGGCTCTATGTCTGTAAATCATTATTAAATTAATAATAATTACAGAGAAGTGATAAGTTTTAGAAGCTGAAGTTAAAAGAAAAGAAGGGAGTAAGATCTATCAGGGGTATGATAGATCTTGAACTAACTTTTGTTAAAAGAACTGTAGTATAAAGTAAACTACGGCAATTATAGAGAAAACAAGCTTCATGAATGTGCCTGCAAGAAAGCCTATAAAAGAACCTATAGCAGATTTCATGGCTATTTCTTTATTTCCTGCCAAGTTTTCGCCAACATAAGCCCCAACGAAAGGCCCTAAGATTATAGATATTAATCCGAAGGGTCCTAATGCCAAACCAAAGATAGGGAAAACGAATACAGCAAGGATCAGTCCTACAGTACTGCCTTTAGATCCTGCGCTTGTGCCGCCAAACTTTTTAGTTCCTATAGCAGGGACAATGTAATCAATTACAGTAACAAGGGCAGCAATGATTCCAAAGATAACAAGGAATTTAGTTGAGAACTTGTAACTGTGAGTTAAGTTAAGTATCAATAGAGATAAAAAACTTAAGGCAGGTCCAGGAAGAGCAGGTATTATAGCCCCAATAATTCCACCTAAACTTAATATTATACCAATTAGTATCCACAACCAATCTATACTCATATGCTTCAAAATTTTAGTGAGGCACGAAAATACTTAAAATTCTAATTGTATATCCATAGATATAGTAGTATTTATAGGACTTTGGGCTTAATGGCCATTCTTTTTATGCGACAAATAGTTTTTGAGGTTTCTCATTGGGTTTTTGAAAGCATGATTCATGCGTTCGCTGGCATTGATAAGGAATTGTATCATTTGTGGCCAGTCAGATTTTTCGAATACGCTAACATCATTGAGCTGGAACTTTATTCTGGAAGAAACTTTGTCGTCCATTCTTTCCCAGATAAGTTGATCGTAGAAAGCATCTTCAATGGCTTTCTTTTGATTGAGGAACTGATCGAAGATATCTTTATTTTCCTGTTGGTTTCCTCTGTTTATATTTACTTCACATCTGGCGTATAGTTTAGATACAACGATATTAATTGTAACTCCACCCAAGCCAATACCAAGTTGCAGGTATGAATCTTTAGAAGGGGAGATATTTCTATATAGAGAGTTCGATTTATTGCTTTCGAGGAGGAAGGAGTTCCAGAAGTCGAGTCTTGTGTGGTGTCTGGATTTCAAAGTTTCTTGAGAAGATATATCGTCCTGAGTTTTGTCAGCCATACTGATGGAGAAGTAGTCAGTATCTTTTATAGGTAGTATTTGTTCGAGGTTAAGGAAGAGCTGATCATCCAGAGCAAAGGGAGTTACTTTGAAGCATTGAATTCTTATTTTATAGTTCATCAGCCATAGGACAGTAGAAGTAACCTCTTTTCTGAACTTTCCGGCGACAATAGCAATTCGTTGTTTAGCTCCCTGATTGAGAGAAAGCTCATCGAAGTCTACACCGTCGAAGAACTCACTTAGTTTTTCTTCGGCAGAGATACTAACACCACTTCTGTTTAGAAACTCTTGATATATGTTGCGTATATGTTCTTTAGATAAGCTAGAGCAGTAAGATGCGTATTTGAGGACTTGCCCTGTTACATCTTTACCACTATCATCGAGTTTGTTTTCAATGACGACGATGTTACCTTGTTTATCTAAGGCTAGGAGATCAAGTCTTTCGTTGGTATCCATAAAGCCACTGAATTCTTTTTGTATGATAAGTAAGTCTTCACCCAGTGCTTTTGGGTTATCGGCGAGCCATTCTTGTAGATGTTCCTTTTCCTTAAAGCCTAAGTCACTAAATGTTTTTTCTTCGAGTTTTGATATTTTGTTTTGTTCTCTGTTGATTAGGTACATTTTCTTTTGCTTGTTATATCTCAATAGTAAAAACTGTTGCAAAATAAAAAAGAGACTAAATATAGTCTCTTCTTTTAATATCTATAGAATTATTTTCTTATACGTTGAATCTGAAGTGCATAATATCACCATCCTGAACGATATATTCTTTACCTTCAACTCCGATTTTACCAGCATCTCTACAAGCAGCTTCAGAGCCAAGAGAGATAAAGTCGTCATATTTGATAACTTCAGCACGGATAAAGCCTCTTTCAAAGTCAGAGTGAATTACACCAGCACATTGAGGAGCCTTCATACCTCTTTTATAAGTCCATGCTCTGGTTTCTACTTCACCGGTAGTGAAATATGTTTCCAGATCCAATAGACGGTAAGCAGTTTTGATAAGTTTAGAAACACCAGCTTCAGCAAGGCCTATATCTTCAAGGAACATTTGACGTTCTTCGAAGCTTTCAAGTTCGGAGATGTCAGCTTCAATAGCAGCACCAATAATAAGCACCTGAGCATTTTCACCTTTTACGCCTTCAATTACAGCTTGCGTGTAATTGTTTCCTTCCTGAACAGAATTCTCATCTACATTACATACATATAATATAGGTTTGTCAGTAAGAAGGTGTAGATCGCTGAGGTATTCTTTTTTGGCAGCTTCGTCTATTTCAACAGTTCTGGCAGATTTACCTTGAAGTAAGGCATCTCTGTACTGTTCCATGTAAGCATGAGTTCTTTGAGCTCTTTTGTCGTTTCCGCTTCTTGCTTGCGCTTGTGTTTTTTTCAGGCGTGCTTCAAGAGTTTCAAGATCTTTAAGTTGAAGTTCAGTGTCAATAATTTCTTTATCTCTGATAGGATCAACAGAACCATCGACATGAGTTACGTTTTCATCATCGAAACATCTAAGCACATGAATAATAGCATCAGTCTCACGTATGTTTCCCAAGAACTTATTTCCCAAACCTTCACCTTTGCTAGCACCTTTTACGAGGCCTGCAATATCTACGATTTCAACTGTAGTAGGAATGATCTTTCTGGACTTACTTATATCGTTTAGCTTTATAAGCCTTTCGTCAGGAACAGTTATAACACCAACATTTGGTTCTATAGTACAAAAAGGAAAGTTCGCTGATTGTGCCTTTGCATTAGATAGACAATTGAATAATGTTGATTTTCCTACATTAGGTAGTCCTACGATTCCACACTGTAATGCCATTTCTTCTTCTTTTTACTAAATATATTTTGATCAAGCCTAAGAGTTGATCTGTATCTTTTTCTATTCTATAATTTGGCGCAAAAGTAATTATTTGTTGTAAAAGAATAATTATTTTTTTGATTAACTATATAAAGCTTGATTTATTTCCTTTCAATGTGTATTGAGTTTTGAGAAGCATAAAGGGGGGGGAGAAAAAAAATGAAAAAAGTTTAATATATATGCAACCATATAATAAGTCGCGATGTCTATCTATTAACTGATGAACATAGTTGTATTAGATATATATAAAATTGATTTTGGTGTTGAAGAGGTAGTTTGGTGCTGACAAACTAATTTGTAATTTTTGTTTTTGATAAAAGAGAGCTTAAGCTCTCTTTTTTTGTGATGACTAGTTTAAAATGACATAGAATAGGCCTGTTTATTTAGTAATTATACAACCTTATTGTATTCTTTATTGTCTTTCTATAATGATTTCTATGAAAAAATTACGCTTAGTGACACTTATAGTGTTAACATGCATTATGTGTATTCCATTAATTGGAAAAGAGAAAATCGCAGATATAAAGGGGTTTTCTTCAGAGACAAATTTAGTTATAAAAGAAGGAAAGTTATGGATTTTTCATTCAGGGGGATTTAATAAGAAGGGTTTAATATTCAATTCTACAGATGGAAAGCATTGGGATCTTGTTTCAGATAAAGTAAATAATATTTATTCTTGGTCTTCAGGGGTTGTGTTTAAAAACAAATTTTACTCAATAGGAGGACATCCAGAAGAAACAGTTGTAAATGATGTTTTTTATTCAGAGAATGGAATAGATTGGGATACCTATAAGGCGCCATTTTCTGGCAGAAAGAAAATGGCAACTGTAGTTCATAATAATAAATTGTTTGTTATTGGTGGAGCAGGTTTGAATGATGTATGGCGATCAAATGACGGATTAAACTGGGAGAAGGCTACAGATAAATTATCAACAGACTTTCCTCATTTTTGGAGGCCTAAAGCAGTTTCTTTAGGTAACAGATTAATTGTGTTTGGTGGTCATAAAACTGATTTTGGTTTTAATGATAATCGTAGAGGTATATATATATCAGAGGATGATGGAAGTAATTGGTCTAGATATGAGATGCCTTTTGATGTAAACCTTGATGAATGTAGAGGTTATTTTGTATTAAACAATAAATTATACATAGCAACTTTAAATGCTCCTAATGCAGAGCATGGAGAAGGGAATGTAATCCCATCAACATTAAAGTATTTTATGTCTTCTGATGGTGTAAATTGGGAAGAGTTAAGCAATGCACATTTTGATATGCTGTCATCTTTAGAGATAGAATCTAAGTGTGTTGTTTTTAATGGAAAAGCTGTCTCAATAAATAGAGCAATTGAAGAAGGAAAGGCTGTATATTATTATTCTGAATTTGCTGAACCAGAAATCTACATTAAGAACATCAATAGTACTGTAAAAACAGAAGATGCTTTAACTAACATTGAATTTCCTTTGGAATATTATAATGTTTCTGATAAATCTAAAACGAATATCGTATTTACTGTGAATACTTCCAGACCTGATATTATTGCTTGTGGTGATATTCAGGTTTTAGATGATAAGATTGTAATAACAAAAGCTAGTGGTTTAGGGCTTGCTACAATTACTATTACAGCTTCAAATGGTCCTTCTTCAAATAGTGCAGTTTTTGATGTATATGTATTTCCTAACTCTAAAGTATTAATTCATGGATTAAAAGGCTATGTTATTCCAGTTAATACGCCAATGACAGATATAAATTTCATTATGAGTAAATTGAGCAGTTATGGAACAAATACTTTTACAGTAACATGTGATGATCCTTCTATTGATGTTAGTGGAATAGATGTAGGATCTAATATTGTTCTTCCTGGATTTCATTATCTATCAGGGCATGAAAGTATTTCTACAGCAATAGCAAAAGAATTTAAATTCACAATTACGGCTTCTGATGGTACAAACAGCTTTGATTTTCCAATTTGGGTGAAGATAGGAGAGAATAAGAGCCCTGAAATTAAAGGCGATGCAGTTTTGCCTACTGTTGAGTATGTTAAAGGTGCTGCATTTGATTATACATTAGGAGACAATGTTATTGTTGATGAGGATCAGACACAATTATATTATTCCGCAACAGGTCTTCCTTGTGGTTTTTATATAGATGAGACTACTGGTAATATTTCAGGTTCTTCAAATGCTCCTTTACCTTATTCAATAAAAATCATTGGTACTGATCATTATAGAGAAAAAGCTGAGGTCATATTAAATGTGGTAGAAAATACCTCTATAGCAAGTGTTAATGCTGTAGCTTCATTACAAGAAGTATGTCCAAGTGCAGAAGTTCAATTAGATGTAGAGATTGGAGATTTGAAGAACTGTACTTATGTTTGGACATCTACTCCAGCAGGTTTTAATTCAACAGAGAAAAGTCCTAAAGCAGTTCCTACAGAAAATACTACTTATACTGTTGTAGTTTCTAGTAATGGTAATGATTATACTAGTAGCGTAGATATTACATTAAATGATCTTCCTGATATTACATTGAATGATACATATGAATCTTGCAAGTCTAATAAATTGGTGTTAACAACAGAACCTAATTCTGACTACACATATCTTTGGTCAAATAATGAAATCACTAATTCGATTCAAGTTTCATATGGATCTAATAATACAGATAAGTATTCAGTTACTGTAACTTCATCCAAAGGATGTGCAGATTTTAAGGAAACTACAATAACATGGATAGATTGTGATTTAGAGGCTTCAGCAACTCCTGAAGAAGTATGTCCAAGTGCAGAAGTTCAATTAGATGTAGAGATTGGAGATTTAAAGAACTGTACTTATGTTTGGACATCTACTCCAGCAGGTTTTAATTCAACAGAGAAAAGTCCTAAAGTAGCTCCTTCAGAAAGTACTACTTATAATGTTGTGGTAACATCAAATGGTAGCACTTTATCAGGTATAGTTACCGTAAATGTACATTCTGTTCCCACTTTAGATTTAGGAGAAGATTTGTCTGTATGTAAACAAGAAACTATAATGCTTGATACGAAGCTTGATAATACTTATACTCATGTATGGTCTACTGGTGCAACTGAGTCTTCTATTGATGTTAGTTATAATAATATTGATAGTGAAATTTATTCTATTGATGTAACTTCTGACAAGGGATGTAAGATAGATGATGAGATAAATATTACATGGATTGACTGTGAGGTTAAAGTAAGAGCATCTAAAGAAAAAGTGTGCTCTGGTGATGAAGTAGAGTTAAGTGTAGAAATTAATGGTATCGATATTGATAATGCTGAGTTTGCTTGGTCTTCTGATAAAGATAACTTTAATTCTGATAAGAGTATAGTGAAAGTTACTGTTTCAGAAACAACTACTTTCGTCTTAAAAGTAAAGTATAATAATGTAGATTATACAGATAACATTACTATTGTCGCAGAAATTATTGAGATAGACTTAGGAAAGGATATAGAAGAATGTGATGATAAAAAAGTGATCTTGACAGCTCCTGATAAGGATAATGTGACTTACTTATGGTCAAATGGATCTACAGAGAAATCGATAGAAGTCAGTTATAATAATAAATCTAGTGATACTTATAAACTTACAGTAACTAGTTCTACTAGCTGTAGTGCTTCTGATGAAATTATTATTAATTGGAAAGATTGTACTGATGTAGATGAAGTTAATGGAAAGATTAAAGTATATCCAAATCCGACTAATAGTAATATAAATTTATCAATGGATGATATTATTGAAAGAATAGATGTTTATTCTGTTGATCAAGTTATGATAAAATCAATAAGCCCAAATAAGAAGAATGCCATTGTTAATTTGTCTTCAAATGTAAAAGGAATGTATATATTGAAGATTCATTCTGAAAGCGATATTAATGTGATTAAGATTATAAAGAGGTAGTTTGGTGCTGACAAACTAATTTGTAATTTTTGTTTTTGATAAAAGAGAGCTTAAGCTCTCTTTTTTTG
>JBGRPZ010000059.1:0-28364 GCA_041725915.1 Hyphomicrobiales bacterium
AAACGAGTGTTTTTATTTTAAAGTAGTTTGATATAAAAAGGTGAAGTATGATTTGTCAAAGAACTTATTTATGATACAGTCTGTTTCCTCATTTTTATATTTTTTGTATGCTAACTCAAGCATCGAATATTTCAGGCATCTTTTGTTTGATTTTATCAGACTTTTTAAATCACTTCGTTTATATTCTAAAAGCGAAGTTATGGAAAGTATATACGAGAAGAAAAAGCAGTTAAGAAGGCTTGTAAAGGAAAGAAAACAACAACTTACTCAGGAAGAGATAACCAGCAAATCAGAAGCTATCTGTGAAGCTATAGAATGTCATCCTTCTTTCAAGCAGGCAACCACAATAATGGCTTACTGGTCGATGAGTGATGAAGTGCAATTACAAGCGTATATCCCAAAATGGGCAAAAGAGAAAAGAATCATATTACCTTGTGTGAATAAGGATGAACTTGTTCTTAAAGTCTTTGAGGGCGTTGAGAACTTGCATGATGGAGATTTATATGGAATCCCTGAACCAAAAGGTGAGGAGTTTAAGGATGTGGAAAGTATTGATCTTATCATTGTCCCTGGCGTTGCTTTCGATAAGCAAAATAATAGAATGGGCAGAGGCAAAGCATATTATGACAAACTACTTAGACATAGCTATTCCCAGAAGATAGGGATCTGCTTTAATATCCAATACTTCGATGAAGTTCCTTATGATGAATTAGATGTGAAAATGAATGAAGTTATTTATGCTTGATCATCCTTGATGATGACAAACTTCATATAATTGAATGTTTTTAGGTTCAATCTCGCCTAAATGACTTACACTGAAGAGTGCTTGTTCATAGTTTTCTGATAGGTTAGGTGATATGTAAATAGACCTTATACCTACCTTGTTTGTGTCAAGTACTCCTTTTTTTGTCTCTTCTATACTTACACAAGAATCAGGATGTACAAGCATCTTATCAAGTATGATTGTATATATATCAGTCTTAGGCTTGAAGGTAATGATATCGTCACCTGTAGCAATATCATCAATATAACTACCCAAGTTGAAGTGATCCAATATATATTCTGTTCTTAATTTACTTTGTGATGATATAATGCCAATCTTAGCTTTTTCTTTTTTTATCTTTTCCAATAACTCTATTGCGTGTGGCTTCAATGAGATGCTACTATGATTGGTAATAAACTTGAATATAAACATATCTAAAGCCCTTAGATACTCTTCTTTACTCAAATACAAACCAGAAGTATGCTTTATCATTGACCAAAAAGCAGCACTACCCATTTGATGAAGCTTACCAATGAGATGTGGATTTGTATTTACTCCTAAACGTTTTATAAACTTAAGCTCCTGATGATAGATTTTATATGAATCTGTCAATAAAGTGCTCTCAAGATCAAATATATAAGCGAATGGTTTCATTCTCTTACCTCCTTTTACTTGTGTGTTTCTTATGTGAAAAAGAAAATTTGCATCCAATAAGTAGAAAACGAAGATTGTATATATATCTGTATAAATGAAATGTTTTATTATCTTTCTGAAATACAGTAAAATATATTCAGATAAATTTCTTCTAGCTAAGAAACAATGACTGCGTTAGCCTAATGCAGAGATTACCTTAGTAAGGTGCAGAGACTGTATAGCCCCAATGCAGAGACTGCATTAGCCTAATGCAATGACTGTATCAATACTAAGTTTTATATATGTGTTTATTTCTTCTGATAATCAGTTTATTGGGTTTTGTGTTTGTTTTAGTAACAAGCATAAAAAAAGCCAAGAGATTTATTTCTCTTAGCTTATATAAAATCAGAATTAATATCTTCTTGAATGATATTAGGGTTGAGGTTTAAGAACCTTGTTCGCCAAGAAATCTTTCTGCCTCAATAGCAGCCATACAACCTGTTCCAGCAGCAGTAACGGCCTGACGATACTTAGTATCCTGTACATCACCACAAGCAAAAATACCTTCAATAGAAGTTTGAGTAGAATCAGGTTTTGTTTGTAAATAACCAACTTCATCCATCTCAAGTTTGCCCTTAAATACATCACTGTTAGGTTTGTGACCAATCGCAACGAAAAGACCATCAATATCTATTACTGATTCTTCATTACTTTTTACATTGTTCACTTTGATACCAGTAACATTCTTTGAAAAGCCTTCTTCTTTACCTAGCACTTCAACAGGAACAGTATTCCATACCATTTCAATGTTTTCTGTGTTGTTTACTCTGGTCTGCATAGCTTTGGAAGCTCTCATCTCATCACGTCTTATTATGAGATATACTTTCTTACAAAGTTTTGAAAGGTAAGAAGCTTCTTCAGCAGCAGTATCCCCACCACCAACGACAGCAACAGTCTTTCCTTTGAAGAAGAAACCATCACAAGTTGCACACGCAGAAACACCATATCCATTAAACTTTGCTTCAGACTCAAGACCCAACCATTTTGCTGATGCCCCTGTAGCAATAATCACAGTATCAGCTAAAATCTCTTTTCCATCATCAGCCTTACAAAGGAAAGGACGAGAAGAAGTGTCAACTTCAGTAATATTTCCCCATCTCATATCTGTACCAAATCTCTCTGCTTGCTGACGAAAATCTTCCATCATTTCAGGTCCCATAATGCCTTTAGGATAACCAGGGAAGTTCTCAACATCTGTAGTTGTAGTTAATTGACCTCCAACTTGTATCCCCTGATACATCATAGGTTTTAAGTCTGCACGTGCAGCATAAATTGCAGCAGTGTAACCAGCAGGGCCACTACCCACAATCAAACATTCTGTTTTTTCAGCAATTCCGCTCATATTATATATATCTTTAGAAACTCAAATTAAAAAACAAATACAACAAGATATTGTTCCCTACCTTAGAAAACATAATCAGGATTAAGGTTGCATCCATAGAAATCTTTTTTGTAAAATACACCTATGGCAGTGCAAATTAATTGAATATTTCTGGCATATCCATATTTTCAACTATAAGTTTTATCATTTCTATATAGTTCATTTCTATTGTATTTGCTTCTTATGTGTTTGTAGGCTTAATATGTAGAATTAAATTAAGAGTAGATAAGAGTTTTATCATTAATATTATAATTTTGCAGGAAAATTAAAGTCTACTTATGAAAATATTAGGTATCATTCCAGCAAGATATGCATCAACAAGATTTCCGGGTAAACCATTAGCTATGATTAATGGCAAAACTATGATCCAAAGAGTATATGAACAAGCAAAGAAATGTAGCTCTTTGGAGAATGTTATTGTTGCCACTGATGATGATGCAATATTCAAGCATGTTGAAAGCTTTGGTGGAAATGTAGTAATGACTTCAGAATCTCATCCTAGTGGTACTGATCGTATTGCAGAAGTTGTTGAAATACTGAATAATGATGGTGAGCATTATGATGCAATTATCAATATTCAGGGTGATGAACCATATATTGACCCTAAACAAATTGAATTGATAGCACAGCTTTTTGAAGATCCTGATGTTGTTTTAGGAACACTGATAAAACAAATCAATACTATTGAGGAGCTTAATAATTCTAATGTAGTCAAGGTTGTGAAAGATTTAAATGATTTTGCAGTTTACTTTAGCAGATATTCTATTCCTTTTTGTAGAAATGAAAAGGAAGATGAAGAGAAACTGAAAAGTCATAGTTATTATAAGCATATTGGTATTTATGGGTATAAATCAGATGTGCTTAGACAGATTACAAAATTGAATATGAGTTCTCTGGAGAAATCAGAAAGCCTTGAACAATTAAGATGGCTGGAAAATGGATTCAAAATAAAGGTAGCGATTACGGATATTGAAGGCCACGCCGTGGATACCTATGATGATCTGTTAAAACTTGTAAAATAACTTGATATTCACATAATTATATAGTAATTTAGTTTTAAGAACTACAGTATAACTATACACTACTAATTACTTACTAAAACATGAAGATAAGCAGATATATACGTGATTTAATCGCAGAATATGATTGTGTGATTATTCCTCAGTTGGGAGCTTTTATCTCAAAGAATACATCTGCATATATTCAGCCTATAGAGAATAGCTTCTTGCCTCCTTCACGAAAGATTTCGTTTAATTTCCAGATTTATGAAGATAAAGATCAGGTGCTTATAAATGAAGTCTCAGTACAGGAGAATATAAGCTTCGATGAGGCTGAAATAAAAGTTTTGTTCTTTGTAAAGGAAATATTGGGAACTCTTGATAAGAATCAAGCCGTCGTGCTTCCTGAAGTAGGGAAGCTAATAAAGAGCTCTAGTAATGAGATTGACTTCATTATGGATGAGGATACTAATCTCAACAACGACTCTTTTGGCCTGTCTTCTTTCATTTCTCCTGCTATCATCAGAGATTTTAGGCTGCCTGGCATGCATAGATCTCATATTGATGAGCATTTGAGTCAACCCAATAATCCCAATGCGAAAGCTTCTTCAAGATCCAATAATATTAAAGTTCAGTTAAAGAGAATTGGTGTTGCTGCATCTCTTCTCTTATTATTTGGTAGTGGCTTGTTCTTCACTAACCAAGAGTTCGACAATAATTCAACTAATTATTCAAATCTCTTTCATATTGATAAGCAAGTGCCTACACCTTTACTTAAGGCCTCAAATATTTTGAAAGATGGTTCTTCTGCTCCTGTAAATAAGGAAAGTATTACTCCTCAGCTTGCCATTTTAGGCTCGGGTCCAATCCTGAATATTGAAGCAGAAACTAATGAATTTCAAATTATAGCAGGTTCTTTTACTAAAGATAAATATGCCAATAGATTGCTAAGGTCTTTAAAAGCGAAAGGTTATAATGCTCGGATTACCCCTAAAAATAACTCGGGAAAGATTAGAGTAGCTTATGACCATATTAAAGGTAGACCTGAAGCTCTTGAACTTCTGAATAGAATCAGAGCTGATGAAAATCCTGATGCATGGCTGTTGAAGATAAAGTAATTGACTTTTATTATACGATCTATATATGAGACTGCTCTTTTTAAGAGCGGTCTCTTTTTGTATCATGTGAGTGTAAGCATAAAAAAAGCCAGCTTAATGGCTGGCTTTCTTGTTATAATATCTTTTGATCCTACTTAGGAGCTTTCCGGAGCAGATATATCATTATAAATATGAATATAAAATTAGGTATCCATGCTGCCAAGAATGGAGGAAGATCTCCATAAGTTGAAAACACTGTTGTGAACTGTTGAAACAATATATAAGTAAATGTAAGTGCAATACCTGCTGCAAGATGAAGCCCTATACCACCTCTTACTTTTCTACTTGAAAGAGATACACCAATAAGAGTAAGTATTAAAGTAGCAAAAGGTGCTGCCATTCTTTTCTGCATCTCAACTTCATAATCCGATACATTGCCAATTCCTTTCTCCTTGAATTCCTTGATCTGTGCGTTAAGTTGAAAGTAATTCATTTCCTGCCACTCCTCTTTGTTGAGGTAAAAATCTTCTGGCTGAAGGTCAATAATGGTGTCAAGAGAATAACCTTTACTAAGTCTTTCTGTAGTATCATTACTCAGGTTTCTTATAAAGTAATTCCTAATCATCCATGACTTGTTCGCTGTATCGTATTCTATTCTCTCTGCATTAAGCTTATAAACAAGTGAATCATCTACATATTTCTCAAGAGAGAACTTATATCCTATTTGATATTTTATGCTGTAATTACTTACATAAACAAACTCCCCTGGGCTTAATTGCAGATGGATATTTTGTCCTCTTTCTTTTTTTAATTGAGACATATACTCTTCTTTAAACTTCCTGAGGTTTATCTGTGTTTCGGGAATGATAAAGTTACCTAAGGTAAAAGAAAGCAGTGCAAGGAGAATAGCAGAGAATATCCAAGGCCATAGCATTCTTCTAAAGCTTATCCCACTACTCAGAATAGCTATAATCTCAGTTCTTGAAGCCATTTTTGAAGTAAATAAAATAACTGAGATGAAGGTGAAAAGATAAAGAAACAGATTAAGAAAGTAGGGGATAAAGTTGCAGTAATATTCGAATATTATTTTATTCATCGGAGCTTGAGAAAGATCCTCATAATTTTCGGCGAAGTCAAATACTACTATAATAATACTTAACAGGGCGATAGTAAAGAAAAATGTCCCTAAAAACTTTTTGATAATGTAAATATCTATTTTATTCATCCAAATAACGTGCTTATGGTAGAATGTAAGGAATTCTTTTGCAAAGATAAAATTAAGAAACTGATTTATTATGATAAATCAGTTTCTTAATCCTTTAATATATATGTTTTTTATAACCTATGAGTCAATTTAGGAAGAATCATGCTCTTCCACTCAGTGAATGTTCCCTCAATGATATGTTTTCTTGCTGTTTTTGCTAACCATAGGTAGAAACCAAGGTTGTGCAAAGAAGCTATCATTGGACCTAATGTTTCTCTTGCAGCAAATAAATGCCTCAAGTATGCTCTTGTATATTGGCTATCTACAAAAGAAAGGCCATTCTCGTCAATAGGAGAGAAATCTTTCTCCCACTTTTTGTTTTTGATGTTAATGATGCCTTCGCTAGTAAAGAGCATTCCGTTTCTACCGTTTCTGGTTGGCATTACACAATCAAACATATCTACACCTTGCGAAATACCTTCAATGATATTGGCAGGTGTTCCAACTCCCATCAAGTATCTAGGCTTGTCTTTAGGTAGAATATTACATACAAGCTCAGTCATTTCATACATAATATCGTGAGGCTCTCCAACAGAAAGTCCACCAATTGCATTTCCTTCTGCGTTTTTGGAAGCAATATATTCAGCAGATTTAACCCTTAAATCTCTAAATGTACTTCCTTGTACAATAGGAAATAAAGCTTGTTTATGACCATAAGGACATTCTGTCTCATTGAATCTTTTTATACATCTATCAAGCCAGCTATGAGTAATGCCTAAAGACTTTGCTGCATAATCATAATCGCAAGGATAAGGAGTGCACTCATCAAAAGCCATCATTATATCAGCACCTATAGTTCTCTCGATATCCATTACTCTCTCAGGAGTAAAAGAATGCCTTGAGCCATCAATATGAGACTGGAAGATAACGCCTTCTTCAGTAAGTTTACGTGTCCCTGAAAGTGAATATACTTGGTATCCACCACTATCGGTAAGTATTGGTCTATCCCAACCATTGAACTTATGCAAGCCCCCTGCAGGCTCTAAGACATCAAGTCCCGGACGTAAATAAAGATGGTATGTATTGCCCAAAATAATCTGTGCATTAGTATCTTCTTTTATGTCTCTTATATGTACAGCCTTTACAGTGCCAGCGGTTCCAACTGGCATAAATATAGGTGTTTCTATCTTTCCGTGATCAGTAGTAATTTCTCCTGCCCTAGCTTTAGATTTACTGTCTTCGCCTATAAGTTTGAAATCCATATAAAAAAATTTTGCCAAATATAAATTATATTCATAAAGAAAAGGTACTTTTGCAACGGTTAAAAATGAAATAAAGTGTTAGCATTTGAATACTTCACTACTTTAGAGTTAGTAGGACTAATAGCATTAGGGATTAGTCTTTTTTTTCAGTTAATTTATTACTGGTTTATATTTGGGCGTCTGGCATTCCATAGGAAAAGGAAAAATGATTTAAAGCAAGTTCCTGTTTCTATTGTAATTAGTGCAAGGAATGAATATGAGAACTTGAGAAAGAATTTGCCTGTTATACTAGATCAGGAGTACTCCGATTTTGAAGTCGTCGTAGTTGATGATAATTCTGATGACGAGACAGAAGGCCTATTGAAAGAGTTAGCAACTATATACCCTAAGCTTAAACCTGTAAGAATCCATCAGCAGGTTAATGTTTTTTCAGGTAAAAAGTTTCCGTTAAGCATAGGCATTAAGTCTGCAAGAAACGAATTGCTTTTGTTGACTGATGCAGATTGCAAACCATCTAGTCCATATTGGCTGAAAGAGATGCAAGAAGCTTTCAATGATAATACAGATTTGGTATTGGGATTTTCCCCTTTTGCAAAAAAACCAGGTTTGTTGAATGCATTGATTCGTTGGGATAATCTGCATGCTGCTATTAAATACTTATCTTTTGCTCTTATAGGTACTCCATATAAAGGAGAGGGAAGAAATATTGCTTATAAAAGAAGCTTGTTCATGAAGAACAACGGATTTACTCAACATTATGGCATATCATCTGGAGATGATGATCTGTTTGTGAGTCAGATAGGCAATAGAAAAAATACACGTATTCAGGTTTCTTCGATCTCTCATACTATTTCAGATTCTGAGATATCCTATTCGAAATGGTGGAGAAAGCAAAAAGAAAACAAGATAAAGGCTAAATTCTATAAGAAAAGATTTAAGTTTTTGCTGGGATTATACCAATTTACTAATTTGATTTTTTACCTTTCACTGATTGAATTAGCATACTTCTCAGAACAATATTATTTAATTGGAGGTTTATTTGCTATAAAGTTATTGTCTCAGATTTTCATATTTAAGATGTGTACAATAAAACTAGGAATTAAGCAATGGATTAGTGTAGGAGTTGTTTTAGATTTAATATATACTTTCCTTAATCCAATAATTGCATTTTCGAATTTAATGGTCAATAAAAGTCAATGGAAGTAAATTCTGATTCGAATTATAAGAAGTTAAGAGATGCTGAATTAGTTAAACGCGCCATTCACAATAGGGATGAAAGTGCTTATGGAGAACTAATGGATCTTTATTATCAACCTTTGTTTATATACCTTCATAGCAAAACACGTAATCATGAAGATGCTGATGATTTAACAATTGAGACATTTGCAAAAGCTTTTAGAAACTTACCTAATTATTCTGAAGAGCATTGTTTTAGTACATGGCTTTTTGGTATAGCAAATAATCATTTTATTGATTTTTATAGAAGAAAGAATAGACTTAAAGAGATTCTAAAAGCTCATTCTATTAATGATTCAAGCGTGGATAGTGATTACGAGATTCCATGTGACGATTTAGATCCTGAAGAAAGTTATATATCTAAAGAAGTAATTCACCATCTGAAGAAGATTATAAGACAGTTGAAGCAAGATTATCAGGATATGATAAAGATGAGATTCTTTGATGAATTATCTTATGAAGAAATTCAACAGAAAACAAACTTGCCTATGGGGACACTAAAAGCAAAACTATACAGAGCAAAAAACCTATTGCAAAGTATGGTAGAATATAAAGACTGAACACCTTTATTCTAATATCTTATTTATTGTAGCAAATCTATTGATTTTGTCATTAGCCAGCCGCTTGAATTGATTGGTGTAAAACCACTTTTTTGGCACTTCATAGTTTATCAAGTGTTCTTTCAGAATGTTTATATGATGTTGATTGATTATATTGTTATTTTCTGACTCTATCAGGCAACAAAGCTTTTGTCCATATAGGTCATCATCAATACCAAATACAATTATTGAAGAATCAAGCTTCAATAGTTCTGTTATTTTGTGTTCTACTTCTTCAGGAATTAACTTGATTCCTCCTGTATTTATGATGTTATCATACCTTCCTTTAATAACAAAGCTTCCATCTTTTTGTATTTCTGCAATGTCATTGGTTATGATATCCTTTTCATTATCTTGATGAATGATCAAACAACCTCTATCATCCAGACTTATGTTGATTCCTTCTAGTAGAGTATAGCAATTAACTGTATCACCAATTTTGTGCAATGCGATATGGGATATAGTTTCTGTCATTCCATATGTTGAATAGATATTATTTGGAAAAGAAGTTAGTTGTTTTGAAAGCTTTGTGTGTAATGAACTACCACCAAGTATAATTGTATTGATCTCCTTCAAGAAGTTTGAGCCTTCTTTTATGTTTATAATATTTTGAGCTTGCATAGGAGTCATAGGAACAAAATCCAGAGGAAGAGTTTCTGTGTGTAAAGGTGTAGAAGAAGGTTTTACAATGAGGAGATTCATTTTATATACAAAAGCTCTTACTATCATCATCATTCCTCCAACTTTATTGCTAGGGAGGCATAATAATGCTCTTTGATTTTCTTTGAATCCGAAAAATGTTCCTGTACGTTTGGCTGAGACAATCATCTTTTCCTTGAGGATTGTGATCTCTTTAGGGTTGCCTGTAGAACCACTTGTTCTTATTGTGATATGAGGATAATCATCCAGCCAAGATAGAATGAAAGTGTAAAAACACTTCTCCCATTCCTCAGTAATTGAAGATAATTTATCATGGCAAAAGGATTCAAGTTGTTTGCCTTTTCTATATTCATCATTAATTATAAGGCTATTATATTCTTTCCAGTTTGTAGACATCTTATTTCAAGGCTTGAGTATTCCAATTTCTATCTTTATCATAATATAGATAACCGTTCTTTTCAGATAATGGGCTTTCAATATTATTTGTATATAGAGAACCTGTACCTAATCCTTGTGTCATATCTGAATCAAGAGTATAAGTCCATTGAGCGATGGCATTTAACCCCACATTTGATTCTAATGCTGAAGTAATCCAATAGCCAATCTTATTGTTTTTTGTAATATCTATCCATTCTTCAGAGGCTATATATCCACCAACAAGACTTGGTTTTAAGACCAAATAATGTGGGTTAAGAAAACTAACAAGTTCTTTTTTATCTTCTATGTTATTGACTCCGATCAATTCTTCATCTAAGGCAATAGATATTGGGCTTTTGTTTATAATTTCTCGCATCAGTTCATACTGCTTTGGCATTATGGGTTGTTCAATTGAATGAATACCTAAAGGTTCCAAAGCAGAAAGTCTTTTGTATACATTGTCTTTGTTGAAGGCTCCATTTGCATCAACTCTAATCTGAAGGTCTTTTTTTGAGAACTTGGAACGAATGAGCCTCAATAATCTTAATTCTTCTTCAAAGTCAATGGCTCCAATCTTCATCTTTATACATTGGTATCCTACCTCTAGCTTTTCCTTGATTTGAGTTTCCATATATTTTGTGTCACCCATCCATACCAGACTATTTATAGGAATGCCAGCATCTCCTGAAGAGAAGTCTGTAGGGAAGAGCTGAAAGCTGTCATTTGAATTTAAGCTTCTGAAAGCTGTTTCTATTCCGAACCTGATTGAAGGAAGATTTGCAAGTTCAATATGAAAGTTATCAATGTATTCATTGATGTTTTGGGTGATATATGACAATTTCTGTTCGTAATCAGGAATATCATCATGGCTTAAGCCTCTGAGAATCCCACATTCTCCAATTCCTATATTTGATTTATACTCATCTTCAAGAATGATAAAGAATGTTTCCTTTTGATTGTAAACTCCCCTTGAAGTTCCTGCAGGAACCTTAAAGTTCAGAATATATTTTTTGTATGATGCTTTTAACATAGATTGAAGGATATAAAACAAGTCCTAACTAATTAACAAACCAATTCCAAATGCTATTGAAAACAAAAAAGTGTTTATTGCTTGAGATTTAAGAAAAGGGTCTAAGTCTCTGTTATTGGTGGTAAGTAAGATTTTATACAGGTCTCTGAGCATAGGTAATATCATGATGAAGTAGATATATTGCCAGCCAGATGCATAATTGGATATAACATATAAACTCATTGCTGCAAAACTTCCAATAATCAATGATACATGGTATAGTTTGGCATTATTGATTCCTAGTATTACTGTCAGTGTTATTTTTCCAGACTCTTTATCATTGGCTATATCACGCATATTGTTGAGGTTTAGAACTGCAGTAGATAATAATCCTATTGAAGTTGCTGGAAGTAATATATTCCATTGAAAGGAATGAGTATTTAGAAAGTAAGTACCTCCGACAGAAACCCATCCAAAGAAAATAAGAACAAACAAGTCTCCTAATCCTATGTATCCATATGCTTTTTTGCCTACGGTATATTTTATTGCTGCCCAAATTGCCACTAATCCTAATAATAGAAATATACTGAATGTAATTACCTCACCCAATATAAGTTCCTTAAAGAAAGACATAAATAATAATGCAATACCACTAATTAGAGATAGTAAAGAAAAGATGATGATTGCTGTTCTCATCTCTTTTTTATTGATTTTTCCACTTTGTAGTGCTCTCTCCGGCCCTAATCTTTCTTCATTATCTGTGCCTTTTTTATAATCTCCATAATCATTAGCAAGATTTGAAAGTATTTGCAAGAATAGTGTGGTGATTAAAATGAGTATAGTAATAGCATAGTCAATATTCTCTTGTGAAATAGTAATAAATGCAGCCGTAAGCACTCCGGAAAATGCCAGAGGTAGAGTTCTAAGACGAAAGGCATGTAACCATGCCTTTGCCTTTGTTGTATTTGTAAATGTCATTATGGGAATTTTGGATATTTCTTAAAATCAGGATCTCTTTTTTCAAGAAAAGCATTCTTTCCTTCCTGAGCTTCTTCGGTAAGATAATATAATAAGGTTGCGTTTCCGGCAAGCTCTTGAATTCCTGCTTGTCCATCAAGTTCTGCATTAAGTCCCATCTTGATCATCCTTAGAGCCATTGGACTACGTTTCATCATAAGATCTGCCCATTCAACAACAGTATCTTCAAGGTCTTCTAATGGAACAACTTTATTGACAAGTCCCATATCTAAGGCTTCTTGTGCAGAATATTGCTGACATAAGAACCATATTTCTCTGGCTTTCTTCTGACCAACGATTCTAGCTAAATATGATGAGCCAAATCCAGCATCAAAGCTTCCTACTTTAGGTCCTGTTTGTCCGAAAATTGCATTTTCTGAAGCAATACTAAGATCACATACAACATGAAGGACATGGCCACCTCCTATAGCATACCCATTGACCATTGCAATTACTGGCTTAGGGATACTTCTGATTTGACGTTGAACATCCAATACATTAAGTCTTGGAATACCATCTTTACCTATATATCCACCATGACCTTTTACGTTTTGATCTCCTCCGCTACAGAATGCCTTATCTCCCTCACCTGTGATTACTACTACAAAGATGTCTTGGTTTTCTCTACAAAGCTTTAATGCATCGCTAATCTCGGCGGTAGTAGTAGGTGTAAATGCGTTATAGTATCTTGGGCGGTTTATTGTAATCTTGCCTATACCTTCAAAGAATTCAAATTTTATATCCTCATATTCTTTTAAGGCAGTCCATGTTCTTTTTTCTGACATATTTATTGTTTTTAAACTTTTTTGACTGGGAATGATTTTTCAATCATTTAATATCTGTCATGAATTATGGTATTCAAAAAGTACCTGACAGACATTATGGTAATATTGAAACAACTTACTCTTAGTTATGATCATTGATCCAACTATTATGGAGTTCTTAAATTAATGAGAAGTAAAATGTTACTTTTCAAATCTTTGCAAAGATAATTTTTTTCTGTTTTTTTCTTATTATCATATACTCTCAATGCCCTATAGATATTATGTATGTAAAGAATTGATTTTCTTATAAGTTACAAAATGGTGGTTCTGGGAATATTAACTAAGGGCAATGAAAATATCAATATCTTTGTTTGTAATATAAGTCCTTCCTTTTTAATCAATTAATATCCTATGAAAAGCAATAAAACTGCCGTGTCGAGAATGAGATCACTAAAATGGGTTGTCCTTATCTTGACAGGTGTAACGTATCTAGCATTAACATTATATTCTGATTATTTTGATTCATTGAAAGAAGTTCTGACTAGTCATCTGAACTTCGATTCAACAGATTATGGTATTTTCCAATCTGCTTACTCTTTTCCAAATGTTTTTCTTGCAATGACCATCTTTGGTGGGATTGCTGTTGATAAATTGGGGATACGACTGAGTGGATCTATTTCTGTTATTCTAACATTATTTGGTGCTCTGGTGGCAAGTTATGCAACAGATTCTTACTTTCTTAATGGAGGGTTCTTATATCATTTCCTTAATAGCTTTCTGAAAAACTTTAGTCCTGCATTGAAGCTAATGAGTATAGGTTTCTTCTTTGTAGGTCTTGGATTAGAGAATGCCAACCTGATAATTACAAAGATTATAGTAAGGTGGTTTGAGGGCAGTGAGATGGCTTTAGCCATTAGTATAAATATATCATTGGCCAGACTTGGTACAGCTATTGCGATTTCCTTGGCTCCATATTTCATTACGATCTTTGGATTTTCTATGGGAATTTGGTTAGGATTTTGGATGGTTGTTATAGGTGTTATCACTTTCTTTATATATGTACTTATAGAGACCAGAAGAGTCAAAAAAGAGAGAGCATTACGATTAAATCAAAAAGAAGAGGTAAAGGTAGACACTAAACCAGAAGAAGACGAAACCTTTAGATGGAGAGATGTAAAGAAGATGTTAAAGAATCCTTCTTTTATTTATATCACCTTATTATGTCTTACCTTCTATTCTGCATTTATTCCCTTTCTGAAATATGCACCTGACTTGTTGCATAATAAGTTTCACTTCTCTTTAACCCAAAGTGGGTTGTTTACTTCTGCGCTACCTATAGGTACAATTATATTTGGGCCTCTGTTTGCGCTGTTTGTAGATTATAAAGGTAAAGCAGTTAGCCTTATGATATTAGGAGCAATATTGATGATCCTTGCATATTTATTTCTTGGATTGACAAATTTTTCTCCTGTAGTATCTTTCGTTTGTTTGGGAGCTGCATTTTCATTAGTTCCTGCTGCTATGTGGCCTTCTGTGGCAAGAATCTCACCATTGAAGACCTTAGGTACGGCATATGGAGTAATCTTTTTTATACAGAACTTCGGACTTTGGTTGTTCTCATTCCTTCCTGGATATATATTAGACGTTACTAATCCAGGTGTTACTCCTAAGTTGATAGCCTCAGGAAAAGCATTTTATAATTATACATGGACAATATTGATCTTATTACTTCTTGGAGTATTGGGGCTAATCTTTGCTCTTTTATTGTATAGAACTAATAAGAAGAATAAGCATGGACTTAACAAGCCTATTGAAGTTCAGGGATCTTAGAAATCATAAAAGTTCTCGTAAAATTAGATGCTTTAGCCTATGAGTCTTCAAAAACAAAACAAGGGCAATCCTTTTGCACTTCTTCCATTAGTAGTCTTTATAGTAATATTCCTTTTGAGTAGTACTATTTCCGGGGACTTCTATAAGATGCCTGTTGTTGTTGCGTTTCTGATCTCCACTTTTGTTGCATTGGCAATGAACAGAAAAGTAAAGTTCTCTGAAAAAGTAGAGAACTTTAGTCGTGGTGCTGGAAACCCTTCAATAATGATGATGTGTATGATCTTTGTCCTTGCTGGTGCTTTTGCTCAGATTTGTAGGGATATGGGAGCTATAGAGTCTACTGTCAACATAGGGCTGAAGTTTATGCCTGAGAGCGTTCTTGTTGCAGGAATGTTCATTATCTCATGCTTTATAAGTATTTCTGTAGGTACTTCTGTAGGTACTATAGTTGCAGTGGCACCAATGGCAGTGAGCTTGTCTCAAACTACAGATCTTTCTGTAGGTTTGACTGTCGGGGCTGTGGTAGGTGGTGCAATGTTTGGGGATAACCTTTCTTTTATTTCAGATACAACTATTGCATCAACAAGAACCCAAGGGTGTAGTATGAAGGATAAATTTAGGATGAACTTTAAAATTGTTCTTCCTGCGGCAATTATAAGTGTGTTTCTATATGCCTTTGCAACACATAATGGTTCTGGTCATTTTCATGGTGCGTTACATTATAATTGGTTAAAGACACTTCCGTATATAGGTGTTTTGATTGTCGCATTGATAGGAGTAAACGTTTTTATTGTACTTTCTGGGGGGATTATATTCGCAGCAGTCTTAGGATTGATATTAAAAAGCTTTGATGTTTGGCAGCTTGTGAGTAGTATTGCCAAGGGTATTGCCGGGATGTCAGAGTTAATTATAATTTGCTTGTTGATAGGTGGGATTGTAGAATTGATCCGGCAGAATGGGGGTATTGACTGGGTATTATACACCATCAACAGGAAAGTAAAGAATAAAAAAGCTGCTGAGTTAGGAATTGCTAGCTTGATTTCATTTGTGAACATTTGTACTGCAAACAATACAATTGCCATTATTATTACCGGCCCCATATCCAAACAAATAGCAGATAAATACAAAATAAAAGGCGCAAGATCTGCAAGTATTCTGGATACCTTCTCCTGTCTGATTCAGGGGATTATTCCCTATGGTGCTCAAATACTTGCAGCAGTAAGTGTAGCCTCTTCTTTTGGCATTGCAATAACTCCTACGCATGTAATGTCGTATCTTTATTATCCCTACCTGATGGGTTTTAGTGCCTTGATGGTCATCTTATTCTCTAAATCCTCAAAAAATAAGATTCACCAAAAAAGCTAAGTTATTATGAAACATTTTACACAAATCGTTGAAATCCTAGAATATGTAGTTCTTGTTATTAATCTTATTGGTATCCTATTAATTATATTTGGCTTTGTGAAAGGCTTTTTTCATCATATGAGAGCCGAATATAAAAGTATTCATGGTCATGATATAATTGAAGGAACAAAAAAAGCTCGTATCGTTGTTGGGACTTATATGCTCTTAGGATTAGAGTTTTTAATTGCTTCTGATATTATTCTATCTGTTGTAAGACATAATCTGAGCAGCCTTGCCGAACTTGCTGGTATTGTTGTTATACGAACTGCGATTGCTTATTTCCTCGGAAAAGAAATTGAGCAATTGAAAGGAGAAATATCATAAAAACATAATTATATATAAGATGAATTCAGCAAAGTGAAATATATCTGCTTTTTTGCTATTCTGCATGAAGTAGTTTGGTTTCACTATTAAAGTTAATTAATGAAACAGAACTCGAAATAAACAGAACTATAATTACATTTTGGAATATTCATAATCCTTCCTTTTTAGCTACTTATAAGTCTTATGAGTAATATTAAATGCTCTGAGAGTTGAATAAACATACTTTTATTTTAGCAATTTGATTTTATTGTACATATAAGTCCAATGTTATGTTGAATTATGAAGAGCTTTCATAAGTTAGAATTATTAGGAGATATGTGAAATAATCCAACCTGTGTAAATGTCTGGTTATTAGTATTTATTCGATTGTGTGTTTTGGAATAGACATAGTGAAAAAAAATTATAGGTAGCTAAAATTTTATTTTTAGGTAGCAAGAAATAAAATTATTAGGTAAGCTAAAATTTATTTTAGGTAGCAAGAATATATTTTTTAGGTAGCAAGAAATAAAATTATTGAGTAAGCCTAAATCTATTTTAGGTAGTAAAAATCTATTTTTCAGTGTGGGGAAGACTTGTTGTTTTTAAAATAAGTTTTTAAAAAGGTTGACTAAAATCATAAAAATAGATCAGAGAATAGCTTGGAATTCAGTATTCTATATGGTTATTTGTACATGAAGGATATAGAATTAGTAAAGTTTACAAAAAAAGAGAGTTAAGCGCATTTTTTGTGCAGGATCTTTATATTAATGATTATTGAAAATTAAATAAAAAAGAGGGATTTTGTTGGTGCTTATAAGCATGTAATAAGGGGGTCTCAGGCTGTTAATTATAATTTTTTTAATTGTATTGTAACTATTTTTTAAATCTGCCCGTAAAGCAAGAAAAGATAAAATAAGATAATTATGAAGAACTTCAACTATACAAATATCAGATCAATAAGTATTACAATATTAAGTGTGGTATTTCTTTTGAGTATATCAACTCTTTCTTTTGGTCAAGATACAGATAAAAGAACATATGATGTAAAACCATATTCAGCAGTTAAAGTAGGTGGTGCATTCAAGGTATATTATACTCCATCAAGCAGCTATGATGTAGTTATCGTAGCTGATGCTGATCAGATATCAAAGATAAAAGCATATGTGCTAGGTAACACCTTGCATATTAAGACAAAGAATGTGATTAATATCAGAACTATAGAAGCACATATAAGCGCTCCATTTTTAGATGAAATAGACTTATCAGGAGCATGTAGATTCATTATAGAGGAAGGAGAAACATTAAAGACGAAATCATTAGAGCTTGATGTCAGTGGAGCAACATCAGTGTCAGGAGATATCGATGTTGATTATCTTCAGACAGATGCTTCCGGAGCGTCAAAGATTGTTCTGTCCGGATTTGCAGATAGACATCAATGTGAATTGTCAGGAGCTTCCATTCTAAGAGCAAAAGAACTAATTACTAGAGATGTTGATGTTAAAGCTTCAGGTGCTTCTGTGGCTAATGTTACATATAAAGAGACTATAACCGTTGATAAAAGCGGGGCAGCAAGCGTAAGATCCAAAAAAGTGAGATAACACCATTGAGCAAGTTGTTTTATGAACTTTAATTAATGTTATTATGAAAAAGAAAAATTTACTTTCACTAAGTTTATTGATTATATTTTGCCTCTTTGGTTTGAATCAAAGTGTGGAGGCTCAAACAGGAAATGATAGAGGATATCCCCAGAAACAGTTTGATGTTACAGATTTCAATAAGATTATTGCAGATGGTATAATAAAAATAGAGTATACACCATCAGAGGAATATAATGTAACTATCGAGAGTGAGCAAAAAGTCCTTGATAATATAGAAATAATGATCAGGAATAATACTCTTGATTTAAGAGATATCCCATATAAAAAAGTTGATTATGTAAAGGCTTATATTTCATCTCCATCTCTTGAAGAGATTAACCTACAGGGTGTAGCGTCTTTTAAGGTTTTAAATACTGTCCTTCAACAAGATTATCTATTGTTGAAAGCTAGTGGAGCAACTGAAATAGATGCTTCCATAGAAATAAACAGGCTTGATATTCGAGCTAGTGGAGCTTCAAACATTGATATGAGTGGAACTGCCAATGAGATGGATTTAAATGTATCAGGAGCAGCTGTAGTAGATTTGAGAAATGCAAAAGCTAAAACTGCGGCTGTGGATGCTAGTGGAGCTTCATATGTAGGAGTAAATTCAGAAACTTTTACATCCTTGAAAGAAACAGGTGTAGCAAATGTGTCATATAATAATGATGCTAATGTTATCAATTACGATAAAAAAGAAGATATCAGAGATACTTATCATAGACAAAAGAGATACTATAGAGGTACCCGTAATAGATATTATAGAGATACTACCAATATAAGATTGAATGACTTTGGCATTTCTGTGATTGAAGGAGATTCTACCATTATACAAGTAGGCAAGAGAAAACTGATAGTTGATGAATTTGGAAATGTAAAGTTTACTAGAAACAGAAATAAATTTGATGGACACTTTGCAGGTGTTGAAATAGGATTGAATGGCTTTGTCAATAAAGATTTTAATATGAATTTAGATAAAGCAGATTCTTATCTTAACCTTAGACTAGAAAAATCTGTTAATGTGAATATCAACTTCGTAGAATATAACATCCCTATAAGTAAGAATCAGAAATGGGGATTCATTACAGGTTTAAGCATGGGTATACATAATTACAGATTCTCTAATCGAGGGACATATTTAGTGCCTGATTCTTCATCAATAAAAGGATACTACATTGATGGAGCAAGTGTGAAGAAGAGTAAAATTGTAAATACTTATATTAATGTTCCTGTTTTGTTTGAATTTCAAACAAATGGAAAACATTATGGTAAAGGCTTTCATATACAAGCAGGGGTTATGTTTGGAGCAAGATTACAGACTCATACAAAAAATGTATTTAGCAATGATGATGAAAGATTTGATTTGGTAGACCCTGTTACTGGTGGTATTGTAGCTTCTAGTCGAGTATCCAATAAAAAGTATAAACAGCATGATAGCTTTCATATGAATCCATTCAAGTTTGATGCTTCTTTCAGAATTGGATATGGGCTAGTTAACCTCTATGCAACTTATTCTTTAACACCATTGTTCAAAAAAGATCAAGGTCCTGAATTGTACCCTTTCTCCATCGGTATTTCTTTAATAGGATGGAGCTTACAATAAATTTTCTTCAAGCCTCCTCTTCAGGAGGCTTTTTATTTTTATATCATTATTTATAATTTTGTCCTCGTTAATATTTAAAAGAATCTACTCATATTGACTTAGCTCTTTTATATTGATAATAATATAAAATTCTGTATATATATGTCGGGACATAGTAAATGGGCAACTATAAAGCGCAAAAAGGGTGCTGCTGATGCCAAGAGATCAAAGCTGTTTTCTAGATTATCAAAGGAAATTACAATTGCTGTAAAGATAGGGGGTGCTGACCCTGATTCAAATCCAAGATTACGTTTAGCAATTACAAATGCAAAGGCTAATTCAGTTCCTAAAGATAACATTACAAGAGCTGTTAATAAAGGTACTGATAAAGATGCTGCTTCTCTACAAGAGGTCACTTATGAAGGATATCTTCCTAATGGAATTGCTGTATATGTAGAGTGTACTACTGATAACCTGAAAAGGACTATTGCAAATGTAAGAGCGATATTTAGTAAGCATGGTGGTAACTTGAGCACTAATGGCTCTTTGAGCTTTATGTTTGAAACAAAAGGAATATTCACTGTCCCTCAGGAAGGTATTGATCAGGATGAATTTGAAATGGAAGTTATTGATGCCGGAGCGGAAGATATTTCTATGGAGGATGAATTCTTTATTATCACTACATCATTAGAAGATTTTGGTAGTATGGTGAAAAAACTTGAAGCTTTAAATATAGAAGCTAAGAGTGCTGAGATTGAAAGAATCCCTAATGAGACTAAAGAGTTAGATCTTGAAAAATCAAAGAAAATACTGAAAGCTTTAGATGCTTTTGAAGATGAAGATGATGTTCAGAATATTTTCCACAATCTTGAACTTACAGAGGAATTAGCAAATGAGCTATAAAAAAAAGGGAAGTGTAAACTTCCCTTTTTCTGTATTTTATTTATCTCATGATTGTTTGGGTTCTGTCTGGCCCAACAGAAACTAAGGAGATTTTTACTCCTGTTTCCTTCTCAATAAACTGTACATATTCTTTTAATTCCTTAGGGAATTCTTCTTCTTTTTGTAAACTGGTAATATCTTGTTTCCAGCCATCAAGTTTTTTGTAAGCTGGTTGAATATCCATATCATTATAATCAAATGGTAACTCATCTGTATTATCACCATCTATAGAATAACCAACGCCAACCTCAATATCTTTCATACTTGAAAGAACATCAGCTTTCATCATCATCAGCTCAGTAACACCATTCAACATAATGGCATACTTTAAAGCGGATAAGTCCAGCCAACCACATCTTCTAGGTCTTCCTGTTGTTGATCCAAACTCATGACCTGCATTCCTAAGCTCGTCACCATTTGCATCAAAAAGTTCTGAAGGAAATGGACCACTACCAACACGTGTACAATAAGCTTTAAATATACCATACACTTTGTCAATCTTATTTGGAGCAATCCCTAAACCAGAGCATACACCAGCAGTAGTAGTATTTGAAGAAGTTACAAAAGGATAGGAACCAAAATCGATATCTAATAGAGTACCTTGAGCACCTTCAGCTAAAATACTTTTACCTTCTTCAAGACTTTTGTTCAAGAAATATTCAGAATCTATAAATTGAATCTTTTTTATTTCTTCTACAGAAGCAAACCATTTCTTTTCATATTCATCAAATGGTAGTTTTTCAATTACAGCATTATTTACATCGTAACCTAAAGTTGCTGCTGCTTCATAATGTTTTGCTTTAAGAGCAGAATACTTTTTATCAAACTTAGGACTAAGTAGATCTCCAACTCTCAAACCAGAACGTGATATCTTATCAGTATAGGTAGGCCCAATACCTTTTAATGTTGAACCAATTTTATCCTTACCCTTTGATGCTTCATTAGCAGCATCAAGTAATCTGTGAGAAGGTAAAATAAGGTGTGCCTTTCTGGAGATAAGTAGGTTTTTTCCTACTGTAATTCCTCCATCTTTTAAACTGTTAATCTCTTTTTCTAAGATATAAGGATCAATGATTACACCATTTCCTATTACATTGATATTAGTGTCATTGAATATTCCGGAAGGAATAGTGTGTAAGACAAATTTCTTATTGTCGAATTCAATGGTATGACCTGCATTAGGACCTCCCTGAAACCGGGCAATAATGTCATATTTAGGTGTGAGGAAATCGACAATTTTTCCTTTTCCTTCATCTCCCCATTGGAGACCTAATAATACATCGACTTTCATGAGAATAAATGTTTAAAGCATAAAATTAGCTCTACAAAAGTTGATGTATTGTATCAACTTCTGTAAAGCGAAAACTCTTTTCCCGGTATGCAAAATTAAAAATGCTTGCGAAATAAATCAACAAGCATTTAAAAAAAACAATTAAGTTTTATTTCTTTTTCCCGTAGAATGTTAGCGAATGATGAGTAACTTCAACCCCTAACAGCTCCTCAACTGATTTCAAAATTTCTTGTAATCTTGGATCACAAAACTCTAACACAGATCCATCTTCAACATTTATAAAGTGGTCATGTTGACGAAACTTATAAGAACGTTCAAATTGTGCACAGTTATTACCAAATTGATGTTTTGTAACAAGATTACAATCTAAAAGTAATTCAATAGTATTATATAAAGTAGCACGGCTAACTCTATACTTATTATTTTTCATTCTTATGTACAACGTCTCAATGTCAAAATGCCCATCTGTATTATAGATTTCTTTAAGAATTGTGTACCGCTCAGGAGTTTTTCGATGTCCTCTTTGCTCAAGGTATTCTGTAAAGATTTTCTTTACTGTATCAAATGTTTCCTTGTTATTTTCCTTCATCTCACATCAATTTTATTCAGCCCCTAAAATTAAGGTATTTTTTAAGTACGTATTTGGTTTAAATAAAAATAAATTTATCTATTAAAAGAAATTAAACCTCTATTTATTGTATTTATTACAGAAAAATAATTATCAACCAAAGTTTGGCCTTTCAGGTCTTATAACTTTCTGTATTTCTTTTACTTTCTTAAGTCTTGAAATTAGCTTGTTGAGACATTCGTTATCTGGCACATATACCATAACGACAGCATCTATAATTCCCCCACTACTTTCCAAATGGAAAGACCTTATATTTAACTTAAATTCCAGAGAAATAATATTTGTCACATTATTAATAAATCCGACAGTATCTATTCCTTGAATTTTTATTGCAGATAAGAATGCCACTGATTCATTCTTCTTCCACTTAGTTTTTACCATCCTATTACCATACTGAGACATCAAACGAACTGCTTGTTCGCAATTTATTCGATGAATTTGCATAGGTTTACCAGGAATACTAAAGCTGACAACTTCATCTCCAGGTATAGGATTACAGCAATTAGAAACTACATAATTAAGATCTTTATTTTTTGGATCTAAAAAAACTAATTCAGGTTTATTTTTAAGTGTGTCTTCTAAACTGTCTGATAGACTCTTAGAAGGTGATTGTTTAGAAAAAGAAAATGGCATTTTAATATTCGATAGCCAACCTCCCTTTTCTCCGTCAGTCATCAGTGATTTTACTTTTTTATAATCAATGCTCCCAATATCGATCAGATAGTAAAGATTAATTAAACTCGGTATATTTAGTTTTTGTTGTAGTTTCCAGACATTTGTTTTGTTATGTTCGATATTAAGTTGCTTAAAATAGCTTCTCAATTTTTTGATTCCTTTTTGCCTATGAGCTCTTTTCATAAGTTTAAGAGCTTCTTCAATTCTGGACTTTGCTCTAGCAGTAGCAACAAACCCCAACCATTCGGTCTTAGGAGTTTGTTTATTAGAAGTAATAACTTCTACTTGATCTCCTGATTTCAGTTTGTGATTCAGAGGAACAAGTTTATGATTCACCTTAGCGCCAATGCTTTTATTTCCAATATCTGTATGTATAGAATAAGCAAAGTCAAGAGCTGTAGAAAGATTTGGTAGTGTTCTTAGTTCTCCTTTTGGAGTATAAACATATATTTCGTCAGCGAATAGATTACGTTTAAAATCATCGACAAAATTGAGTGCATTAATTTCATTATTATCTTTCAGCAGCTGTCGGATTCTATTTAACCATTTATCCAGACCACTTTCTTCCTCTGTATCTCCTTTTATCTTATAATATGCTGCATATCCTCTTTCAGCGATATCGTCCATAGTTTGAGTTCTTATTTGAATCTGAACCCATTTACCTTCATGACTCATCACTGTAGCATGCAGAGCTTTATAGCCATTAGCTCGTGGCATAGAAATCCAATCCTTGAACTTGCTTAAATTTGGCCTATAGACATCTGTAATAGCAGAATACACCTTCAAACATTCAACTTTTTCATTTTCAGGTTGAGTATCATTAATAATGATACGAATCCCAAAAACACCATGAACTTCTTCGAAAGATAACTCTTCACGATGCATTTTATCCCAAAGGCTGTAGATTGTCCTTTGGAATGGTTTTATTTCAAAGTTTACTTTATGTTTTTTGAGGGAGTTTTCTATAGGATGGATAAAGTTTTTAATAAAGACATCATAAGATAGTTGATTAGACTTAACCTTATTTTCGATAGTCTTATATAATGTAGGTTGGGAGTATTTAAAGGCTAAATCCTCAAGTTCTGATTTTATAGCATTTAATCCTAACCGGTGTGCTAATGGAGCATATATATAACTGGTTTCTGATGCTGTTTTCAGTTGTTTATTTCTGGGCATTGCTCCCAGAGTTCTCATGTTATGAAGTCTATCAGCAAGTTTTATAAATATGACTCTAACATCTTCAGAGAGTGTATAAATGATCTTCTTGAAGTTTTCGGCCTGAATAGAATCATTCTCATAGGTAATTATGCCTTCAATCTTTGTAAGTCCATCAATAATCTTCGCTGTAGTATCATCAAAGAGATTGTGAATATCAGAGAGTGTATAATCAGTATCTTCAACAACATCATGAAGTAAGGCTGCAATAATAGAAGTTCTCCCGAGCCCAATATCTTCAGCAGCAATAGTAGCTACTTCTATTGGATGATAAACATATGGCTCGCCTGACTTCCTTCTCATATCGCTATGGGCTTCCACAGCAAGATTAAAAGCTTTACGCACCATCCATTTATCTTTTACTCCTTTGGGAGTTTTCCAGACACGCAGTAGGTTTCTGTACTTCTTTATTATTTCCTTTTTTTCCTCTTCGGGATTTACTTCATACATATTATAGCGATACTAATTGTACAAATACTTTCAAATATTGTATTTTTATTAAGTTGATGGTATTAATAATTTAAAAAGCCCCTGAAAACGAGGCAAATTTATAAAATAAATTTAACCACAACTTTTTAATTGACATAAAAAATATTGAATTTTATCTTTGATTATCTGAATATAGTTATAGATCCTTTAAGAGTATAACTTTCTTTTCCTTCTAAAGTTGATATAAAGACCTTACATGTGTAGAAATATACGCCTGTAGAAACGTCTTGTCCTGTCCTTGTGCTTTTTCCATCCCACTCTATCAAAGGGTTATTTGTTTTGAAGACGATATTTCCCCATCGATTAAAAATCTGCATATCTATTTTGTTTATAATAGCACGTGGATTAGTAGAATTAAAGTCTATAGGGTATAAAATATCATTCTGCCCGTCACCATTAGGGGTAAAATAATTGGGGATTTTGTATACAGGGCATTCATCATAACTTACACACACAGGAATTTGCTCTTGTGAGGCATTGTTTTCTGCATCATAAGCCAACACTTTATAGCATCCTACAACATCATCGAGATATTCATGTATGAATATTGTATCATTCATATTGTCGATTCTGCCAACTTCTCTGAACTCTCCTGATTTTGTAGCACTGAATAATATCTGATAATATACAATATCTTGGGGGCAATCACCTTGTGGAGTATTCCATGTAAGTGTATTTGTGATCTTATTACAGTCTGTTTCAACAGTAACAACAGGAGGACAAGGAGGTTCATTGTCTATAGGTTCTGCACTTGTAATATTCGAATAGTTTATTGTTGATTCTTTCTTTGTATTATTATAATAATGCCCGATAGCTTTTATATAGTAACTATACTTTTCTTTATTGATAAGATCTTTATGTAGGAATGTATTTATTGTTGTATATCCTATAGAGTCAAAAGTATCTGTATTAGGAAAGTTACAATAGACAATTAATGTATCATTTTGCCATGGAGCATTATATTTTGTATTTAAGTTTATTCTTTCATCTGATGGGGTAGCTGTAAGTTCAATATATGAAGCAGGATCAGATTTGATAACGGAGCCTGTAGCATCACTAATAATCTCAACTTGATATTTTACAGGTCTTTTAATGTTAATATTAACATCAGTATCCCTGTAAGTTGTGTCCATCTCACTAATATCACTGGCAATTATTTGGTAGTTATTGTTCTCAATAGCTCTATGTAGGATGTATTTCCATGGTTTTGGATGTTGGTTCTCATTGATCTCTGTAGGTCTTAGCCATTTTAAGTCAACATTTCCACTCTCAAGGTCATCATGAACATTACTTGCTTTTATAATAATAGGAGCTTCTTTCTTTAGATAAACACAAACTTCTTCTGATGATTTCCCATCATTATTATCAGGAAGAATAGAAGTAATCCTATAGCAATATCTAGCTCCATAGAGTAAGCCATGACCATCATTATCATCGATGAAAGAAGTGTTATTTACTCCCATCACTTCAGCTATCTCTTCATACCCAGAGTTCTCAGGAATACCAGTATCACAATAACCTTCAGCCCAATCATAACTTCCTGTTCTCCTATATATTCTATATCCCTTTATTGTATTACAATCAAAGGCTTTCCAGCTTAATTTTGAAGATCTGTCATTGATTACTGCTGTAATATCTTCAATTGGTGGAGCTATAACTCTTATATCAAAATGTTTATAGTCAACAAGACTAACAGGTTTGCTATCATCTTTTGCTTTAATATATATAGTATATGGTTCTTTACGTAGATGTTGACAAGAAGTGTTCCACATTAATTTAGTTGTAACTTTAGCTTTTCCCTTTGCAGGATCAGGATCTGCCAAAGCTGGGTTATCGGAAAAAGTGAAAGGGCCTCCACTAAGTTTCAGGGAGATAGTATCGTCATTAGGATCTGATGCTTTTATTTCTTGTTCAATATAATCACCAGCAACAACACAAGTATCTATAGGTTGTTCGATAATAGGAGGATCATTGTCACAAGCAACGGCTTCTATCTGCATATCTCTTACTACAAAGCCAACCAATACGCCATATCTCCATTCCTCAACTTTTATTGCAATATTATATTCTCCCTGAATAATAGGAGTATCCCAGAAAAGATCTCCAGTAACTTCGTCTATTTTAAAGCTATTTGAAGCTTTCGGAGTAGCATATCCGGGAATATCTTTTCCATCACCACCTTTACACTTCACAAGTTTATAAGATAAACTATCTCCATCAGGATCAAAAGCACCAGGGTTATGCACAAACAGTTTATTGACACATGCAAGATCGACAGGAGAGTTTAGTAACTTCACAGAATTATTATGACCCATAAAAGGATTTATAACAACCTTTGTATTTACATACATAGGGATATTTACAGAGTTAGGAATATTTGTAATTCCATTATTTCTGTTCTGATCTTCCATGGAGATATTATAAGATCCTGGGGCAGGAAAGGTATGCTGCATTACATACTTATTATATGAAATCTCATCAGGTAACTTTTTTATTTCTATTCTTGGAATTTCTGATTCTGAACCATCTCCCCACTTCACTGTAAGAAAGTCTCTTTGACTATTGATAGGACTTGGTGTATATGTATAAGAGATAAGAGTGAATTCGTAGGTTAATCCTCCAACGTATTTGTAACTAAACTCTGCAGCTCTTTGATGAGTAGCATAAGAAAAACTAATTTGAAGAAATAGGATTAAAAGACATAACAATCTTTTCATATGCAATATATTGAAGTAACTTAAAGCTTTTGTTCTATTTGTCAAAAATAAATAATGAAGTGACTTGAAAGTTTGTGGTATATCAAAATCATCAATCAATTTTACTGTAAACCTTCTAAAATTATACATACTTTGCCTGAATACAAAGAAATCTGAATAAATCTATTAATCTTATTACAATAAAATAAAAAGAAAGCCTTCTCATTTATGGGAGGGATGAATTTTTTGAGCCACATGATTTAATTATACACATAACTTTACGAGCCTTTCCAACGCTTTTCCATAACACAAACATAACCATATGTATGATGTATATATAATATACATATATTGGTATTCATTCAGATATAATACACTTTTACAATTAATTCATCTTAATAATCTAGTTATTATTGAAGATTTAGGCTGGGAGTGAGTTTGCTATAGAGCTCTATATTTACCCGTTTATAAGCTTTATCGCTTATTTTTAATTGATGTATAGTGCGATAATTCGGCTTTCAATTTTAAAATTGTAGATTATCGCACATATAAGCCCAATGTTATGTTAAATA
>JBGRPZ010000060.1:0-27622 GCA_041725915.1 Hyphomicrobiales bacterium
CGGGGTGTAGCGTAGCCCGGTTATCGCGCCTGCTTTGGGAGCAGGAGGTCGCAGGTTCGAATCCTGCCACCCCGACAGAAAGACTTTGCAATTGATTGTGAAGTCTTTTTTGTGTTTATACTTTTTGCATATCTATTTATTATTTTGTCAAGTCTTAATTAAATTCATTACCATAAAACAATTGTAAAATGAGAATTCTTGAAACAGAACGCTTATATCTGCGAGAGTTAACAGTAGAAGATAAGAATGATTTAATGAAAGTCCTTTCTGATCCTGAATCTATGCAATATTATCCTCATCCTTTCTCAGAGGAGAGAGTAGAACAGTGGATCAACTGGAATATCGATAATTACAAAAAGTATAATCATGGGTTATGGGCTGTAATATTGAAAGAAGGAGATGTGTTTCTTGGGGATTGTGGCATAACAATGCAAAATATAGACGGTGAAATACTACCAGAGATAGGGTTTCATATCATAAAAGAATACTGTAATAAAGGTTATGCTACAGAAGCTGCTCAAGCTTGTAGGGAATATGCTTTTAGTGCTTTAGATTATTCAAAAGTCTTTTCTTATACTATATTACCGAATGTGCCTTCACAACGTGTAGCTGAGAAAATAGGAATGCAGGTGTTGAAATATTTTGAGAAGAATGGAGAGCATCAGGTTGCTCAGCTTGCTATCAGGGAATCAAAATAAAATATATTTAGAGGCTGTCCAAAACTTGAACAGCCTTTCAAAATTATTATTGTCGGCTTAGTATTTGATCTAATGTATTTATAAACAAGTCTATTTCTTCATGTGAAATATTTAGAGGAGGATCTATTCTTACTGTTTCTGAGTCTCTTCTTTTTATAATTATTATGCCTTCTTCTAATAGTTGATCAGTAATTTTATCACTTGAATGTTTAAAATCAATAGCCATTAATAATCCTCGATTTCTAATAGTTTTAATTATTGGATACTTCTCTTTTAATTGTAAGAGTCTTTCTTTTAAATTTTCTCCTTTTTCTTTAGAATTTCTAATTAAATCTTCCTTTTGTATAATATTAATAACTTCACTAGCTACTCTTGCTCCTAAACTATCATTCTGATGTGATTGGGCATAGTTTATTGGTTGATCACCTAATTGAGTTAAGGCATTTTTGGAGACAGCAGCAATACTTACAGGATATCCACTTCCAATCCCTTTTCCTATTGCAATCATATCAGGTTTAATGTTATAATGCTGATAACCGAACCATTTCCCTGTTCTTCCTATTCCTGTTGTGACTTCATTAATGATTACAAGGCCGTTATTTTCTTTTATTTTCTCACAAATCTTGTCAATTAAGTTTTGAGAAGGGAAGACTACAAATCCTGAAGAGCTACCTGGTTCGAAAAGAAATGTTTTTATTTCTTCAAAGGGAATACTATTGAATTCTTTACAATTTCCATGGCATGTATCTTCTTTACATGAACAGTTTTGGTAATCATATAGATGCCATGCTTTTGGGTCTTTAGTATGTGCTAAACCATATGCGCCAAAATATGAATTGTTGAATGTAAATGATTTGTGATTATGATTGATTATTTCGGCAATTCTCATGCAGAACTCTACAGCTTCACTTCCTGAGCATAAGAATTCACATTTCCCATTTCTAAAGTCAATTAAATCTAAAACCTTTTGTGCTGTCTGACTAATAATAGGTGTAGTATAGTTAAAGCCAGAATGCATAATCTTTTCAATTTGATCACGAATAGCTTTATTCAATAGTGGATGGTTATGTCCAATAGAAGTGCACCATACACCAGATTCGAAATCTAAATATCTTTTGCCATTAGAATCAAAAATAAAGCTCCCTTTTGTCTTTTCGATATTACTTATTTTTATTTGCTGTCCATATGACCATATAATATTATCCATAATTATAGTATATGTGTTTATTTTTTTTAGTAAAAAAGCAATTTATTAAAAGTTTTTAGAATATTTCTATTTATAGTCTATTGGTTGGAGTTGATTTAAAAGCTACTATTTCAAAATGATAATAACTTATCTCTAAAAGTAAGGTGTTAAAGTACTTTTCATAATTGCCTTTAAAACTCAAGCATTAGTTTAATCTTCATGAAATAAGGTTATTAACTTTTATTCTGTAGATAGCTTAAAAACTATTTTAGAATAAATTTCAGATCAAGATTGCAACTATCTTAAATCTTGTTGTCATTAAAAGAAAAAAGCATGAAGAGATATGTAATTATAATGCTGTGCATCATTACAAGTACATTGTTTGCTCAGGATGGAAAAAAGTTGTTTGATGATTCTTTTGTTCATAAAATTGAGATAAATTCTTCACAGGATAACATATATGACCTACTTTATGAAGACCATGAGAATTATCTATTTAACAATGGTCAAAAGATATATAGAGAGGTAAAGATTATTATTGATGGAAAAGAACTAGACAGCAATGTAGGTGTAAGATTTAAAGGAGAAACGTCATTCTCTCAAACTCTAGGACAAAAAAAGCCTATAAAGATTGATATTAATAAGTTTAATGATGATCAAAAGTATGATGATTTAAAGAAATTTAATCTTCATAATGCAAGATCTGATCCTTCTATGATTAGAGATAAAATTGCTTATGATATAATGCGAGAACAAGGTATTGCTGCGCCAAGAGTTTCTTTTGCCAGAGTTTATCTTAATGATCAATATTGGGGACTTTATAGTATTGTTGAGCAGATAGACAAGACGTTTTTAAAGTATTACTTTAAGGATAAAAAAGGCAACCTGTATAAATCTCCAACTACCTCCCAGTTTCTTACTTGGAATATTACTGGTCAGCCTCAAACCTCCGCAGATACTATGAGTCTTGTCAATGGGATGCTGCTTAAGACGAATGAGAAGAATCCAAAATATAATAGGTTTGTAACATTCCTTGATGCGATTAATAATTCTACTGATGATGAGTTTATGCAAAGAATAGAATCTCAGTTTGAACTTGATCAATTTCTAACTGTATTAGCTGTTGATCTGATGTTATTAGACGTAGATAAATATTGGCAGGCAGGCAAGAATTATTATATGTATGAAAATACACTTACAAATAAAACTGTATGGATTCCTTGGGATTACAATTTATGCATGAATTATATATTTGATAATGTTCCTGATTATGTAGGATATAAGAAGATAATTGATAATCCAAAGTTTGAAAATAGTCCACTTGTGAGTCGCATTTTATCAAATAGTATATTGAGAGCTAAATATCTAAATAAAGTTTGTCAGATATTGAATTCTAGTCTCAATACTGTTTCTCTCTATGGTAAACTTGATAAGCTTAAAGCTCTAATATCCGATCATGTTTATGAAGATCAGAAAAAAGATTGTACCAATAAGGATTTTGATGAAGCGTATGGAAATGGGAGTTATTATGATATTTCATTGCCAAATAAAATCTTAGGATTGAAATCTTTTTGGAATAAGAGATCTGAATATATACAAGAGATTTTAGATGCAAATAATATAGAATGCAGTACACGAACAGAAGACTTGATAAATGAAAAACGATTTCAAATAACTGTTTTCCCAAACCCTAATTCTAGTGGGAGGCTACATATATCAAAACGAAAAGAGAATTGTAAAGTCATTCTTATGAATTCTTTGGGAATTACTTTAAAGTTATGGGACTTAAAGCCTACTGATGAATATATTCCATTGATGGAATTGCCTAATGGCATATATCTGTTGAAATTTGAAACTGATTTATATCAAATTACTCAGAGGTTGATAATAAACTAGATCTGATCAAGAGCTTTCATTTATGAAGGCTCTATTTTTATACATATTTCAGTATGAGGTAGTGAGTTGTTAATTTCCTGTATTATCAATTCAGATAGATATTCAGCTTCTCCTAATGTAACATTATCTGGTAATCTTAGAGTGATCTCATAATAGTTTATTCTAGTGAATGTGTTTGTTGTATCGATACTATATTTAATAGGAGACTGTATAATGTTACTTATGATTTTGTCTATTTTTTTTATTTTGTCCATAGCGGGTTTGCCTTTGTGTGAATAGTAATAGGCTCTGATTATTTCAATTGTCGTATATAGTAAGTATAGCGAAATAATAGCTGAGGTTAAAAAGTTGAGCCATTTGAATTTTGTGACTACAAGTATAAGTAATAAAAATGAAATGATGATAGCAGATAGTATATAAGTCCTTGTAAGAATTACTATGGGAATTAACGCTTTACTGCTTGCTTGGTTATCTTCTTTTCTTATATATATCAATAAAAATACAGCAATGATAATGGTCATAAGTATAATGACAATGCTGATCGCAGTTCTTTTGTTACTCCACACAACAGGAGTGTCTGCATATTGAATAGTTTTGGTTATACTGAATGCTATTAATAATAATAATAGTACTATAATTAATAGTCCAATACCTTTATTCTTTCTTTTACTTTTGAATTGTAATTGATATGATTTGTCTACTGTGCTTTTAGGGCGATTTAGGCTGACTAATCCATAGGAGATAATAATAATAAGGGAGAATATACCAAGAATAATCAGGTTTAGCGAAGCAGAGAAAATAATTGCTATTATATTCAAAGCAAATACTAACACAAATAAGTAAAAGGGCGACTTATGACTTATATTGTTTTCCATCTTGCTAAGAATTAGGTGGTCAATAATGTTCACTATTTAATATACGAATTATTTTTCATATTTAATTCTGTTTTTAGGATCTATAATAGCCTCAAATTAGATCTTTCCCCATATTAATTTATAGATAAAATCATTTATTTGTAATTATTATAAATGTTAAGGGCTAAGCTTTTAGAATGTTAATTATAGTTAATAAATAGTTTAATTTGCAGATGCTGTAAGTATAACATTTTGCAGATTAGTATTATATGTATACCTAACTCCACATAATTTTTTAAGAATAAGAAGGTTTATTAGTTAGGCTGATAAAATTGGGATTATGACGCACATAAAGAAAATAGCAAAGAATTTAGTTTTTCAGATTTTACTTGCAATGCTTTTGGGTATTGTTGTAGGGGTTGTTATGGATAAGGAAGCAAGTATGTTTGCTCCATTAGGTACTCTATTTATCCAGTTAATTAAGATGCTGGTTATTCCTCTGGTTTTTGTTTCTATTATTGCTGGTGCTGCATCTTTGGGTGCAACGAAGTCTGCAGGTAAACTTGGTTTAGGTACACTTGCGTACTTCCTTGGTACTACAGCTTTTGCTGTGATTATGGCACTAACTTTAGGACATGTGTTCCAGCCAGGGGCAGGTTTAAGTCTTGATTCAATGGAAGGTATATTTAGTATGCCTGAAGGTGCAAACTCTGCGACAGCACCAGGGTTTTGGGAATCCTTACTGGGAGCTATTCCTACGAATCCAATTAAAGCATTGGTTGAAGGTAATATCCTTCAGATTATAGTTTTCGGAATGTTTATGGGAATAGGGATTTCTGTACTCGATAAGAAGAAGAAAACCGTAATGATAAATGGCCTGAATTATATTACTGAAGCTTTAGTATGGATGGTGAAAGTAGTAATGTATGTTGCTCCTATTGGAGTCTTTGGACTTATGGCCGATGCAATAGGTACATTTGGATTCAGTATATTAGGATTAGTGGCTAAACTGCTTGTTGTATATCTTGTTGCTGTTGCAATTATGGGTGTTGGAGTATTTCCTTTGACATTAAAGCTTTTCTCTAAGACGAATTTGAGAAAGTTCTTCTCCGCGATGACAAAGCCTCAAATGATAGCCTTCAGTAGTGCATCATCTATGGCTGCACTTCCTGAAAATATGGAAGTATGTGAAAAGGAAATGGGTGTTTCTAAAGGGACAAGCTCTTTTGTGCTTCCTTTAGGCGCGACAATAAACATGGCAGGAAATGCTATCTATTATGCTTTGGTAGCTACATTCTTTGCTCAGATTTACCATATTGACTTGACAACCGGGCAATATGTAGCAATTATACTTACATCTACTCTTGGTTCGATTGGTCAGGCTGGTGTTCCCGGACCTACCTTGTTGGTGGCGGCAGTACTGATAGCTGCGGATATTCCTATTACAGGACTTCCTCTTCTATATGCTTTAGATAGAATATTTGATATGATTAGAACAACATTGAATATTACTGGAGATGCTTGTTGTGCTGTTATTGTTGATAGATTCAATAAAGAAGAAGTAGAAGCTGAAGAGGTGGTGATGCAAGCAGAACTTGAGGAAGAAAGAGCTTAGACTTTAATACTTTCTTATAAGATATATAGAGCTGATCAGTAAGATCAGCTTTTTTTTGCATTAAAATTTAAGAGTAACTTATTGGTTTATTTAAAACAAAGAATATATTTTGCCTTCTTATATAATATGCTATTAACTTCTATCTCTTATAGAGAAATGTTTTTATATTAATTCTAAATTAAGCAATTGTATGCATAATTAGAGGTTCTTTTATATACAAAAAAGTAAATCATTATCGTTTAGATGTTACCTGTATCTTATTATATAAGTGTAGGTTATTGATAAAACATATAAGGGGTTAATATCTTTAAATTTTTGCATTTTATGCATTTGTTTATTTGATATAAGTGATAAGCTTGAATAAATCTATTTTACTATACTTAACTATTAAAATCACTGCAACTTCTTAGTTTATTAAGCTTTATAGCTTAATAAGTGTTTACTGAATTTGATAGTAGAAATAGAACGAAAGTCTATACATGTTATTTATAAAGCATACTAGTTTTGGCTTCTCTTCTAAGAATGTGTTATAGCATTTGTTTTAGAGTGAGATACCTATAAATCTACGTATAGATTATTCTTAACTTAAATTCTAAAAGAACTGTAAATACAGTAAGTTATGAGAAGGGAAAAAATGATCCAGAACATCTCTCCAGAGAAAACTAATTGGGATGTTATTATTATAGGAGGAGGAGCTACAGGTATTGGTACTGCAGTAGAATCTGCTACCAGAGGTTATAAAACTTTACTATTAGAACAATCCGACTTCACAAAATCTACATCCAGTAAAAGTACCAAATTAGTTCATGGAGGTGTAAGATATCTTGCACAAGGGGATGTTTCCTTGGTTTTAGAAGCCTTAAGAGAAAGAGGACTTTTAAGAAGAAATGCTCCTCATTTGGTGAAGAATCAAGAATTCATTATTCCAAATTATGAATGGTGGGGAGGCCCATATTATTATGTTGGATTGACATTATATAATATGCTTGCGGGTAAATTAAGCCTTGGAAAGTCTAAACATGCATCAAAACGACAAACAGTAAAACTTTTACCTACAGTAAATCAAAAAGGCCTTCATAGTGGTGTTACATATTATGATGGACAATTCGATGACTCCCGTTTAGCTATCAACTTACTTCAAACTTTTGAAGATAATGGTGGTACAGCAATCAACTATTTCCCTGTAACAGGACTTATAAAAGATCAGAATGGGAAAGTAAAAGGAGTTAAAGCAAAAGATCTTGAGTCATCTAAGGAATATGAGCTAAAAGGGAGTGTTATCATTAATGCTACAGGGGTATTTGTTGATGATGTAATACGTATGGATGACCCTAAGGCTGAAGATATGGTAAGAGTAAGTCAAGGAATTCACCTAATGTTAGGTAAAGAGTTCTTTCCTGGCGATACAGCTGTTATGATTCCAAAGACTGATGATGGACGTGTTCTTTTTGCTGTCCCTTGGCATAATCAAGTAGTTGTTGGAACTACTGATGCCTTGATAGAGAAACCTTCTCTTGAACCAAAGGCTGTTGATAAAGAGGTTAACTTTATTCTTGAAACTGCCGGTAGGTATTTGACAAGAAAACCTAAGCGTTCTGATGTATTAAGTGTTTTTGTAGGTTTACGACCTTTAGCTAAGCCTAAGGGAGATAGTAAGAAAACAAAAGAGATATCAAGAAGACATAAGCTTGTTGTTTCTGATTCTGGGCTTGTTACAATCACTGGTGGAAAGTGGACAACTTACAGGCAAATGTCTGAAGAAACAGTTGATGAGGCTGCTAAGGTGGGAAGCCTTCCTTCTGTAAGATCTGTGACTAAAGATTTGAAGATACATGGCTCTTCTAAGACTCATGAATTCTCTAATCCTCTTTATTTCTATGGTGCTGATTTACCTAAGGTAATGAATCTTATTGATGAAGATCCTTCTTTGGGGGAGAAGATATCTAAACAATTCGATTATATAAAAGCTCAGATTGTTTGGGCAGTAAGAGAAGAAATGGCTCGTAACATTGAAGATTTTCTTGCAAGAAGAGTAAGGATGTTATTACTTGATGCAAGAGAGAGTGTAAAAGTTGCTCCTATAGTTGCTGAGGTTATGGCTAAGGAGTTGGGCAAAGATAAGAAGTGGGAAGAGGAGCAGGTTAGATCATATGCTGAATTGGCTAAAGTTTATCTTCTCGACTAACAAGTATTTGGACTACACAAACTAAAAACACTAAATATGCTAAACTTTTTAAGGCCTCCTGCTCATAAAGAGATTATGGAGGAGTCAAAAGTAGATCCTACTTATAAGAAGTTGCGTTGGCAAGTTTTTGCAGGGATCTTTTTTGGATATGCAGGATATTATCTTGTAAGAAAAAACTTTTCTTTGGTAATGCCTGATCTTATTGATCAGGGGTTCTCTAAAACAGAATTGGGGTTTGCTTTAGCAGGGGTTTCTATCGCTTATGGATTGAGTAAGTTTTTGATGGGTAATGTTTCTGATAGAAGTAACGCTCGTATATTTATGTCTTTGGGATTAGCATTGTCGGCTGTGACAATGATAGTTATGGGTTTGTTGCCTGTTGCTACTGGTTCTGTAGGTATTATGTTTATTCTTCTTATGATAAACGGTTGGTTCCAGGGTATGGGATGGCCTCCAAGTGGAAGGATAATGGTACATTGGTTCTCGGGGAAAGAGCGGGGGACAAAGATGTCTATATGGAATGTCGCTCATAATATTGGTGGTGGATTGATGGCTAATATTGCTTTTGTTGCATTTATGATATTTGGTACATGGCAAGCTAAGTTGTTTGGTCCTGGAATTGTGGCTTTGATAGTTGCAGTATTTGTTTATTTCACAGTGCGGGATACTCCTCAATCCTGTGGTTTGCCTTCTATTGAAAGATGGAGGGATGATTATCCTGATAAATATAATGAAGCTCATGAGAAAGAGTTCTCTGCAAAAGAGATCTTCCTGAAGTATATTGTAAACAACAGAGTTTTATGGTACATAGCTTTTGCTAATGCTTTTGTATATCTGGTACGTTATGGCGTTTTAGATTGGGCACCTACATATCTTGAAGAAGTGAAACACTTTAGTGTGAGAGAATCTGGATGGGCATATGCACTATATGAATATGCTGGTATTCCCGGTACATTGTTATGTGGTTTTATTTCTGATAAGGTATTTAAAGGGAGAAGAGCACCTGCAAGTATTTTATATATGGGGCTTGTGTTGATTGCTGTTCTTGTATACTGGCTGAATCCTGAAGGAAACCCTTGGGTTGACAACTTTGCATTAATAGCAATAGGCTTCTTGATTTATGGACCTGTAATGCTTATAGGTGTGCATGCTTTAGACCTTGTTCCAAAGAAAGCTGCTGGTACTGCTGCCGGACTTACAGGCTTATTTGGATATCTGGGTGGTGCTGTGTTTGCTAATATCGCTATGGGAATTGTTGTCGATAATATGGGATGGAATGGAGGCTTCAGTGTGATGATCGCTGCTTGTGTACTATCAATCCTACTTATAGGCATGACATGGAAAAAAGAAATAGCACATTTAAATAATAAAGATTTAAAATAATACTAACTCAACTAAGATTACTATGAGAAGAAATGTAATTAAAGTAAAGCATTATGTTGCTTTATCTATTATTGGGGCTGCGATGGCGTTTGGTGTAGCAGGTTGTAAGAAAGATACTCCTGATCTTACTGATGAACAACTAGCAAATAAAGTTGAAGTTAAGGAGCTAACTCCTGCAATGAAGAGAGTAAGAGATCTTGTTCCGAAGAATATTGTTATTGCTCACCGTGGCTCTACTTTCTGGACTCCTGAGGAGACCGAAGCAGCTTTTCGTTGGGCACGAAATATTGGAGCTGATTATCTTGAGATAGATCTACAACGAACAAAAGAAGTAAAAGACGAAAATGGTAATGTTATTGAGCCTTCTGTTCTTTTGGCTCTTCATGATAACAACCTGAAGCGTACTTCTGATGTTGAGGTGAAATTCCCTGGTCGTGAGGAAGATCCTGTATCTTCTTTTACTTGGAGTGAGCTTTCTACATTAGATGCTGGTTCTTGGTTCAATATTGATGTTCCTGAAAATGCAAGAGAATCCTTTAAGGGTGAAAGTATATCTACTTTGGAAGATGTTATCATGATTGCAAAGGGATATAAATTGAAGCGTTATGATGCTGATGCTCCTGATGGTTCTCATAGAAGAGGTGATCGTGTATTTAGTATCGTTGAAGAGAATGGTAAGAAAAGATATAAATTCGAATATGTAAGGGATGACGCTGATAATGGTAATCGTCCTGGTGTTTATATTGAAACTAAAGAACCTTATTTCTTTCCTGGTATAGAGGCTGACTTGGCTGCTGAGTTGAAGAGGTTAGGTTGGTATGGTAATAGTCTTGATAACCTTGAGCCTATACAAGTAACTCCTGGGAAAGTAGGTATTGCAAATACAAAAGCAAGAATTATATTACAGACTTTCTCTAAAGCAAGTTTAGCTTCTTTGCAAGAAGAGTTCAAACCTGCTATACCTACATGTTTGTTATTATGGAAAGGACCTTCTGATATGTCTAATGATGATCCAAAGACATATTCTGAATGGGTGAACTATGGTATTCAATATGGTGCAACTATTATTGGTCCTTCTATTGGTGGTGCTCCAAATAACTACCATGACTTACTGAAACCATGGCAAGCTGACTTAGTACATAAGACAGGAATGATTATACATGCTTATTCCTTCGATACAAGACAACAAATGGAGAAGTACTCTGGTCAATACTATCTAAGAGATCAATTCTTAACTGATGGTATGTTTACAAACAAATCTGATGCTACATTAGACTTTTACAAAGGTCTAAACTTAAGAGATAATGGAGCAGCAGCCAGTGCGCAAGTAGTTCTTAATGGTCTTGGTTATTAATATGGAGGGGATAGAAATGAGAAAGATATTTAGTTCAATGGTATTTTTGTTGGCTTCAGCTATTGGCTTTAGTCAAAATGTAGATAAGTCTGTAGATAATAATACTCAGGATGCAGATGCTATAGCAAAGAATGGAAGTATTCGCTTTCTTTCAGATAATGGAGATGTTAAACTGAAAATTGGTGCTCGCTTTGCATTTGATGCTGCATATTACTTTGATGATATTACAGACTTAGGCTCTGGAACTAAAGTTGGTGAAGCTCGTTTTCGCGCTGAAGGTACATTCTATAAGAACTTCTCCGCTAAAATTGATGTAGATTTTAGAGGTAAGTCTGTTACTTATGCTGACATCTTCGGTAGATATCATATTAATGATAATAGCTTTGTTACTTTGGGACACTTTGCTGAACCTTTTTCTCCTATAGGTATGTTAAGTAGTGGTGAAACCAGATTTATTGGTCGCCCTATGACTGTTCAGGCTTTTGCTCCTGGTCGTCACTTAGGTATCTCTTATCGTACTTTTGGTGATAAGTATTGGTTTGAAGGTGGTATCTTCGGTAATGATGTCTATGAAACTGTAGGTGGTGACGAAGGTTATGGTGCTACTGCAAGGGGTGTTTATCGTCCTTTGAATAATGATAACTATATGTTGCAAGTAGGTGTTTCTGCATCTTACAGAACTGCAACTACGTTAGGTGTAAAAGATGGTGATGATGATTACAATACATTGGTTTCTTATAGATCAAAGTTAGAATCTTCAAAAGACAATACTTATTTCTTGGATGCGCATATTCCTTATGCAAAAGATCAAATGAAATTAGGTGTTGATCTTGTTGGTTTCTATAAGAACTTTCATCTTATTGCTGAATATAATACTGCTCGTGTTACTCGTGAAAAGGACTATGAAAGACTATTCGAAGAGCAACTTGGTGGTGAGTTTAGTTGGGTGAAACTTGAGAACTTCGTCAAATGGTATGGAGAAATGAATACTCTTAACTTTGATGGTTATTATGTTCAAGCAGGTTGGATCATCACTGGTCAGAACTATAGTTTAGATAAGAAATGTGGTATGTTGTCTAAAACTCCTGCTGGTTCTTTAGAGCTTGTTGCTAGGTATAACCATACAAATCTTGATGATATTGATGGTAAATACTTTGCTGGTAAGTTCTATGAAAATGTGGGAACAGGACAACCAAACAACTCTATTTCTGGCGGTGTGGCTGACACTTATGGCGTAGGTTTAAATTATTACTGGAAACCAAATATCAGATTCATGTTGGATTATAACTACATGAAGCTTGATAGTCATGAATATTTAGATAAGAATATTGGAGTACTTCAAGTAAGAACTCAAATTGGTTTCTAGTTATTTATAAGATATGAGGTTAGAGCCTGACTAAATTTAGTCAGGCTTTTTTATTATCAATACTTTTATTTTCGAGCTTTCTTGTCCTTAAGATGTGATGTGAAGGTGCTTAAATTATTATCTATGTAATTGCTTTATGTTATAATATTTATACATTTGTGAATGATTACAGGATCATTTATGATAAAATAAGGTTTAAACAATAGAATATTCACTATTGTTTTATTTATCTTAAGTGAATTCTTATTTGATTAAAGTAGTTCATATTAGTTAGTTTACATTGTTTAACATTATCTTAACCCTTAATACTACGTATTATTTATGGCAAGCAAAAAGGAACTTTTTACTTTAGATGATATATTAAAAGCAAACCGAAATCTTATAAGAAAAGGGGTAGACTTTAATTCTTCAAGAGACAGTAAATTGAATTTTTCGGAAGAACAATTGAATAAGGCCTGGCAGGTAGCTATAAAGTCGGTTTGATATGGAAGAAAATAATTATTCTTCTTCTATGTTCAATAAGTTAACGGGGAGCTATGATGGGGGAGATCTGGATAATTTTATCGGTATGATAGCTTATTGCTATTATAAGAAAAGTAAAGTAGAATATATAGAAAGATTCAGGAATGAGAATAATGGAAATACACCTACCCATAGTGAATTAGAAACCTTTCAGTATAGTCAATGTGTCCCTTCTACAATAAAAACTCTGAGAAGTCAAGGGGAGACGATTACTACAACTTTTGTTAATGAACTATTAAACGACAAAAATATAGGATTGTCCATTAGAGAAGTCGAATTGGATGACAGAGAAAAGATTCTGGCTTCGCGTGAATTGGAATTAAAAAATGGAAAACTTTCCTTGGAAAAGAAAAAGGATGAACTAAGTAAAAGGGAGACGAACCTCAATAAACAGAAGAAAGAACTCGATAAAAGGGATAGTAATCTCAGGAAAAGGGAAAGTGTTTGTAAGGTCTCTCCAAAGAAAACCATTGGAAGCAAGGTGTGGATGTTTTCTTTAGGTATATTTCAAAGCATTATAGCTTCTTTCCTATTTGTTATTCTCAGTGCTCTATTGATCTTTGCTTTTAGCCATAATAATGATCTGATTGCTTTTATAAAGAGTATGTTCTAGCTTAAATATATATTTATAGAATTAAAAAATAAGATCACCAATTTAGTGATCTTATTTTTTGTATATATGAAAGTGTCTTTTTTACATAATTTTTTTTAGGTTTCTTGGGCTTATTCTTGCCATAAACGCTAGTATCATTATTAAAACTCCAAAGAATGGAAAGAGAACACTAACGTCTGTAAGTAATCTTATTGAAAGTAAGATTGGAAACATTGCCATAAAGAACATCCCCAGTTTTGTATCCTTAATAAATTTCTCTAACTTTTCTTCTTTTGTCTTTTCTGAGTCCTTCATTGGAGACTTATACATCATAAAGTAAAAACCAATAGATCCAAAGAATGCCGCAATCAAGGGAAGGATAATGTTAAAAGCAATACTCATCTCACTGCTCTTTATATCAAGAAAGCTTGTATAAAACTCTGCTATAGCTATATTAGATACACTGAATAATGTTGTTAAAGCAATGATATAATATTGTTTCTTCTTTAGTAGCTGAATTCTTCCTTTGTTACTAATATTATTGCTTCTCGTCGTTTCCATATGGATAGTCTTTGATTATACCTTCTTGTTTGTTGAAATAGTATTTTATCATCCTCATTGAAGGAGTGCTTAATATCTGTATCAGTACTGTGATTATAAGTAAAACAATTGTAGTTGTGCTCTCGAATAAAGCATATGAAATACTTAAAACTGCAAAGTTTAATGTTGATATAAGTAGAATTGTTTTTGTTTTGTTATATATTATTCTTGCTGCCTCCTCATATGTCATAACTTCTTTCTTGTTAAAAAGCATCCTGATATATGTATATATCCCTAGTATTATAAGAAGTACTGATAATATAGAAATATATTGTATTCCGTCATTAATTATCTCAACATCATCAATTTTGAAAAGAAAGATGTGAGCTAAAGACAGAAATGAAAACTGTAGAAGTATTAATGCAATGTGGTTGAATACTTCATTTTTGTGCTTATCTTTTAGATTCTTCATATGTTATTACGAATTAGTTAGTGTATCATCATTAGTATTTAAAAGCTTGGTGAAGGATTTTTTGTTAATCATAAATGTATTACATAACATTATCTGCACCAGAAAATAAACAATCATACTCTTATTGCCAGTGACTATATAATTTGATGCTGTCAGTGTTAATAGTGGTATGAATATAAGTATCCTGTTCCAATATGACTTCTTTACATGTGCAATCTTCTTACTAAGATCTTTCTCGCGCTTACACTTAAAGATATTTATTGCGTCAATAGCAATTAATAAAACTACACTTATCACTACAAATATTAATATGTAGTTATTTATCGAGTTCAATACGTTTCCTTCCTTCTCTATAGGTAAATATTCTTTTGGTATAATGAATAATATGAACAAAGGAATGTATGTCACATAAAAGATGATGTTCTTTAATCTTAATAACTTCATCACCTTGTTATAGTCTTCTTCTGAAAGTAAAGATTCTAATTCCATATTGTAGTCTTCGTCTTTTAATGTTATATTTATTGACTACAAATATATTCATTGGTTACAACATTCACTAGATAGATATAAATATAATAGGAGGGAGAAAAAGATACCTTTCTTGTATCTTGAACTTTCATCTAGTAATAACTAAAGATTTATAGGGGGAGAATAGGAATTTTGAGCCCTGTAAACAGCAATTCTGAGCCGCTTATTTATATAGTTTGTAAGGGGAGTTTGGAGGAAATGATTGTGATAAGGATTAACTTTCATTATAACCAGAATGGAGTCTTATTACAATAAAGTTCAATTCTGGCTATAATGAAGATATGATCTTTGTTATAACAAAGTTTTATTATCATTACAATGATAATATCAACTTTATTATTTTAACTATCTAGTGCTTCGACCCCATACCATAATGGAGAAAGCTAGCAATGTTAGATCTTTCAGGATAAAGAAATCTATAACAGGAATACCTTCTTTATAAGTTATCATATCTGGTGTTGTAAATAAAAAGCTGAAAGTTGCAATGAAGGTAAGAGTAGATAATATACCGCCTATAAGTCCGGCTTTCCTTGACCAGAATGATAATAATAAAGCAATTCCAATGATTATTTCAACAATACCAAATATATTAGAAACCCACTGCACTGAAAAGATACTATACAACCAACTCATTGCAGGATGATTCGTTACTAAAGGCTTTATTGCCAAAGCTTCAACATTGGTAAATTTAAAGATTCCTATCCAGATCAGTATTATAGCAGTTCCCAGAACTCCTAGTGCATATCCTATCTTTGTTATTCTATTGTTCATAAGTATTGAGAGATAAGGGTTGTTTGAGAGATTATTTTAAGCTTTAACAGCTATAAGTAACAATGAAAATAATGTAGTAATTATTGCAAGTCATCATACTCTTTTCATTGTTACAATACTCATATTGGGTAGATGTATTTCCAGCCATCGTTTGAAATATTCAGCATCAGATTGACATAACAGCACCTTTATGCGGAAGTAATTCCCGTCAAGCTTGTATCTCAACAGATCGGCTTCAGCTTCTCCTTTGACAGGAACATTTGCCAAGTCTCTGATTTCACTCCTTACTGCTGTAAGTGCTTTGGAAGTTACTTTTCTTTTACTATGAAGAATGATCTCCCAAGTGTTGTTAGGTAACCACTCCTCATCATCTATATTTTTCTTTCTATCCGGACTTAAATTGACTCCTTCGGGATTATTTTCGGGTTTTATAGATAGAACAAACTCACTACAATAATTGGAGTCAAAGTATAGGATGCCATATTTGCGCCTTATCATTCGAGACCTTGAAGCCGTTGGACCAGGAGGAACAACCAACCTTTCCGCAATTTCTTTTATCGTCAGATGTAAAGGCATTTCAACATCAAAAAGTAAATTAACGGTAGCAATTACATGTATTACTGCCCCTGCTATATTCTTGGGCTTACCATTTATCTTCAGAGGGTCTTCTTCTGTAAATAGAAAGTTTGCCAACTTCAAGCATAATTCTGCATATTCTTCATTCAACCTTTCAAGGCAGAATTCCTTGATGATATTTAGAGTCTCTTGTTTCTTCTTCTGTCTTTCTTCTTCTTTTTCCATGAGAACAATCTTTATAAAGGACTAATTTAAAAACTATCATGTCAAGAGTAAATAAGGTTTAAGATAATAACAATACTTTTCATAACCTCTTTAAAAACTTGAACCGTAGTTTAATTATACATAGAATAAGCCTTTCAGCTTCTACATTATAAGTAGCTGATAAGCTACTTTATACCTAAAGTCCCTTCAAAAATATGGATTATTTTCCCGTTGTATTCACTTTTATAAAGTTTTGACTCACTTTATATTGATATTGATGAAAAGCTTTTTTAACTTTAAGATACTCTTTGAAGCTGTAAAAACATTATAAATGAATACACTGTTTATTTAAGCTAAAGAACAAACTATTTATTACCTACCTAATTTTTTTGCTATGAAGATTATATTGGTTGATACCTTTGGTAAAGATGCTGCTTTTCGTATTGCTGATGAAGACTTACCCTATATTAAAGCTGATGAAGTTCTTATAAAAACTAAAGTCGCAGGAGTAAATCCTATAGACCTAAAAACTAAAGATGGTGAAGGTGTAAGTGAATTATGCACTTTGCCCGCATGCCTTGGCTGGGATATTGCCGGAACTATAGAAAGGGTGGGTATTGGTGTGAAAGACTTTCAAGAAGGTGATCATGTTTTTGGATTAGTTAACTTTCCTGGTGATGGCCGCTGTTATGCCGAATATGTCAGTGCTCATAAAGATCATATTGCCCCAATGCCTATGGGACTTACTTGGGAAGAAGCTGGATCTGCCCCTTTGGTATTCCTTACTGCATGGCAAGCATTGGTGAATACTGCCCAGATACGTAAAGGACTACGTGTATTGGTTCATGGTGCTGCTGGTGGTTTGGGGCATGCCTTGGTTCAGGTAGCTAAGAAAATCGGTGCTTATGTGATTGGTACTGCTTCGGCAAAGAATCATGACTTCTGTAAATCTATAGGATGTGATGAGGTTATTGATTATACTACATCAATGTTTGAGGATGAATGTTCTGATATTGATTATGTGATGGATACAATTGGTGGTGATGTCACCTTGCGATCACTGAAAGTAATGCGCCCTTATGGTATGTTGGTAAACTTTACTGCCAGCTTAACACAAGAAGAAATTGAACTTGCAGAGGCAATGAATATAAAGGCGACCTTTATGATTGTCAAGTCTAGTGGTGATGACCTTAAAGAACTTCTTTACTATTTCGAGAACCAAGATTTTATAGTAGAGGTAGAAAAAGTATATCCTCCTGAAGAAATAGAACAGTGCCTGAAGAGATTGTCTTTAGGTCATAACAGAGGAAAAATAGCCTTGAAATTCTCTTAAACTACTATTGTTCCTAAACTCTCTTTCAGTGGCTATTATTGATGAATAAATTACTACGTTATTATTTAATATAGAATGATATAATATTATGATTACTGAAATTGTTTGATCATTGAGGGACAAGTTAATCGGTTTACTAATAAAGAATTAGTAAGAGAAAAGGACGTGCGAATAAAAAGAAACTTCTGTTTTATTTTGTCGAATGATTTTTTTTTTAGTTTTGCACCCTGTTTTTAAAAAATGATAACGATTAACTTAATTTAAATATAATAGTTGGTTAACTATTAAGCTTAGGAGCAATGAGAACATTTGCAATTAAAAGGTATAGTAATCACATGGCTTATGCCTTCTTTATGGGGTTGAGCTTTGTGTTAGCGACAGTTGTCTTTATGATAGATAGTGGGGCTAATGCTATATGTAACCATTCGAATGGATACATAGGAGTTATATTCTTTGCCGCTTTCTTTTCTGTATTTCCTATATTTATATATAAGATGTTGACGAAGGGAAGGGCTTGTAGCTTTACCAAGTGGTTTTTATCTCTTGTATTGGGTTATGCTCCTCTTATGGCTATATTATATTGTATATTATAATAGAAGAAATAAAATTATAAAGAGAAAGGGAGTACTTAATGGTACTCCCTTTCTTATTCGAACTTATCGACAATTATCCGGAATATCAAACAATAGTCTGATTCTGGTTTCAAATTCCTCTGACATATCGAACTTCATGTATTCAATCTTATCTTTTATATTCTTCATAAGAAAGCGGTCATCAAGTAAACTTTGTGCTTTCTTATCGAATATTCTTCTATCACCATCACTGAGGAAATCAGACTCTAAGCTGGTTGATATAACACTTTCAAGCTTTGTTGAAAGCTCGTTTTCCTTGGGAAACATTCCCTTGATACCTAGATAAGGTTGTACAGAGTCTGTTATCTCTATTTCGAATATCCACTTGTTGAATAGAGAGGAAAGCTTAGAGTCAAAGTTTCTAAGCATCTGATAGTCTCCCGGCCATTGTATTGTTGATAATACTTCAAATATGTCATCCCAGTTCTGTAAAGTGAAAAAGAACCTGGGCTTCTTTTGTATGCATAAATCGATAAGCTTCATCTTTATAAAACTTCCCTTATGGGCATATAAAGTGACAAAGAAATCTTTTAATGTCTGAGAGTTGAGGTGTGGAAGTTCTTTCTGTACAATGAGATGATATATCTCTTTTACAAATGAAAGAGTATCAAAAGGATTTTCTTCATATTCAGTTAACTCTGATATACTTGAGAACTTAAAGAAAAAATCATTCACTATATAATCAGACTTATTATCATAATTCATTCTATAACCTACAGAGCCTAAAAGCCTATCTAAAAAGGAATCTTGTATAGACCATTCTCTATAGAAGTAATCAAGTATCTCGGGAAGACTTCCGCAAAGACCATGCTCATCAGGATGACATGTAAGGAAATCTGGAGGTGCTTCCTTATGTATTGTCTCAAAGTATATCCTTGCCTGATACTGTTCTTTGCTCATTAAAGTTTCTACAGCAAACTGATTAGGTATTGCATCTGGAATCCTTGATGCGATATCCTTCATATGATCAAGGTGATCACTACAAATGAGATTTATATCTTTTAAAGAATCCAGTATGTTTGTACTATAGTTATCTTGTTTCATACAATAACGACGATTAAGATTCTGGAAGGGAGAGTTTGGGGTTGTATCTTACTAACGAAACTTTTACTAAAATAATTGAAAAATATTTATACTACTTTCCTATAGAGCTTTTCTTTTTTGACAAATCTGTATCATTATAGTATCTTTGCTGCGAAATAAATTCTTCTTTTCGTGAAACTTTGTATAGCAGAAAAACCCAGTGTAGCACGTGAAATAGCAAACATTCTTGGTGCTAAATCAAAAAGAAATGGATACTTTGAAGGTAATGGCTACTGGATTAGTTGGACTTTCGGTCATTTATGTACTTTAAAAGCTCCTGATGATTATACTCCATTATGGAAATCGTGGGGATTGGCTTCCCTTCCAATGATACCCGCCCGGTTTGGAATTAAGGTAATTCCTGACTCCGGAGTTCAAAAACAGTTCGACATCATCACTGAGTTGGTGGAAAAAAGTGAGGAGGTTATAAACTGTGGTGATGCCGGAATTGAAGGTGAGTTGATCCAACGATGGGTATTGACGAAGGCTAAATGTAGGCAGCCTGTAAAGAGATTATGGATATCTTCTCTTACTGAGGAAGCTATCAGGGAAGGTTTCGAAAAGCTTAAGGATGCTTCGGAATACGACTTACTTTATGCTGCTGGTAATGCAAGAGCTATTGGTGATTGGTTGCTTGGAATGAATGCAAGCCGACTATTCACACTTAAGTATGCTCAAAATAAAGGTGTGCTTTCTGTAGGTAGAGTTCAGACCCCTACATTGGCAATGATTGTAGAGAGACACAACGAAATTCAAAACTTTAAACCTGAGAAATATTGGGAGCTGAAGACTATCTATAGAGATACTTTGTTTTCGGCACAGAAGGGTAAATTCAAAACTCAAGAAGAGGGTAATGAAATTGTTGAGCTAATTAAAGATAAGCCCTTTGTTATTCTTAGTTCAGAAAAAAAGAAGGGTAAAGAAGCTCCTCTAAGGTTATTTGATTTAACTTCTCTTCAGGTAGAATGTAATAAGAAGTTCAGCTTTTCTGCTGATGAAACTTTAAAGCTGATACAGTCACTATATGAAAAGAAACTTGTTACTTACCCTCGTGTAGATACTACATACCTCCCGAATGATATGTATCCTAAGGTCAGTGGAATACTGAAAGGACTTAAAAGCTATTCTGAATATACAAACCCTCTTCTTGGCAATAAGATACGCAAGAGTAAAAAGGTGTTTGATGATAAGAAGATTACTGATCACCATGCTATTATCCCTACTGGTGTTTACACTGGTTCACTGAATGACTATGAAGGTAAAGTATATGATACTATTACCCGTAGGTTTATATCTGTGTTCTATCCTGATTGTATTGTGTCAAATACTATAGTTCATGGAGAAAGTGAAAAGGTGAAATTCAAAGCTACAGGTAAAGAGATTCTTGATATGGGATGGAGAGTATTGTATCCTTCAGCAGAGAAGAAGAAAACAACCAACGACAATGAAGCTCAAATTATGCCTTCCTTTGTAAAAGGGGAGTCGGGAAGTCACAAACCTCAATTACAGGAAAAACAGACTCAACCTCCAAAACTTTATACTGAAGCGACTCTTCTTCGTATGATGGAAACTGCAGGTAAGCATGTTGATGATGACGAGCTACGTGATGCAATGAAAGAAAATGGTATTGGTAGACCTTCTACTCGTGCTGCTGTTATCGAAACTTTGTTTAAACGTAACTATATACGTAAGATTAGGAAAAGCCTTGAACCAACTACTACAGGAATACAACTTATAGAGACTATCCATAACCCACTCCTGAAATCAGTTGAGCTTACTGGACAATGGGAGAAGAAACTTCGACAGATTGAAAGCAATCAATATGATGCTAAAACCTTCATTGAGGAAATGAAAAAGATGGTCTGGGATCTTGTCGTTGAGGTGAAAAATGAAAACCATAAGACTATAGAGATGCAGGAAGATATTGCATCTATGTTGAAGAAGTCTTCAAAGAGAAAAAAGAAAACTGAAAGTACTGATATTACTTGTCCCGTCTGTAAGAATGGTAAGATGCTTAAAGGTAAATCTGCATGGGGATGTTCTGCATATAAAGATGGTTGTAAGTTTATTGTTCCCTTTACACACTTTGAGAAAAGAGTTACTGATAAGCAGATAAAGTTGTTGGTAAATAAAGGGAAAACAGAGAGCCTTAAAGGTTTTACTGTGGATGGAGAAAAGAAGAACGGATACTTGCTATTGAATGATGACTTTAAAGTTGACTTTAAAGAAGATTCAAAAGTGAAGAAAGAGCCTTCTTTGACTTGTCCTAAATGCAATAAAGGTAAGATGCTCAAGGGTAAATCTGCTTATGGCTGTAGTGAATATAAAGAAGGATGCCATTTTATTATCAAGTTTGATTCATTGAAAGAAAAATTTGGAGACGATAAGTTAGATAAAGAAAGACTGAGTGTCTTTTTATAGCTTACCTATTATTTTACTTCTATAGATATTATTATTTATATTCCTTAAGTGAATAGCCTAATGTGAGGTCGTGATATAATTGTGCGATCCCACATTAGTTGTTTTTATACTCCATAAAATAAAATCATATAATGCTTGTTCCTTTAAAGTAATAGAATTTGATGTTATATGAATAAAACAATAGCTTTTCAAACTTTTGGTTGTAAGTTGAATTTTTCGGAGACTAGTGCCATCTCAAGAGAATTGAAATCTCATGGATTTCTTTTAGTGGAATGGAATGAACCTGCCGATGTTTATGTTATTAATAGCTGCTCAGTAACAGGAAATGCTGAGAAGAAATGTAAAACTGTCATTCGTCAAGCAAAGAAGAGAAACCCTTTGGCTAAAATTGCTGTAGTAGGATGCTTTTCTCAACTAAAGCCTGTAGAGCTTTCAAATATGGATGAGGTTGATATTGTCTTAGGTAGTTCTGAGAAATTTAACCTTTATCATCACCTGCAACAGATATTTCAAACTAGTGATAAAGAAGTGAGTGCGGGTAGCATTCTTAAGGATAAACGCTTTTTCCCTAGTTATTCCCTTGGAGATAGAACCCGATCTTTTCTGAAAATACAAGATGGCTGTGATTATTTCTGTAGCTATTGTACTATTCCTATGGCTAGAGGTAGGAGTAGAAGTGGTTCTGTCAGTCAGACAATCGAGTTAGCAAAAGAAATCGGACAAACAGACATACAGGAAGTGGTTCTTACTGGTGTCAACATAGGTGACTTTGGTAAAGGTACTGAAGAGAACTTCTTTTCTCTATTAAAAGAGCTAGACAAAGTTGAAGGTATAGAGCGGATACGAATATCTTCATGTGAACCCGATCTTCTTACTGATGAGATCATCGAATTTGTTGCAGCTTCAAAGAAGTTTATGCCTCACTTTCACATTCCATTGCAGTCAGGCTCTGATAATGTGCTCAAACTGATGAAGCGCAGATATCCCAGACAGAGATTTGCTGATAGAGTAAAGAAGATAAAAGAACTTATGCCTAATGCATGTATTGCGGCAGATGTTATTGTTGGGTTTTCCGGGGAATCTCCTGAGGATTTTCAGGATAGTTTCAATTTTATTGACAGCCTTGACATATCATATGTACATGTGTTTACATTCTCTGAAAGACCTGGTACTGTTGCAGTGAATATGGATGGTAAAGTTGATGGTGCAGAGAAGAAACGTAGAAGTCAGGAACTACATTCTCTTAGTGAAAGGAAGAAAATAGAGTTTTATAACTCTTTTATAGGTCAGGAAGTTACTGTACTTTTTGAAGCAGACGTTCATGATGGACATATTCAGGGTTTTTCTGATAATTATTTAAGAGTAAAAGTAGAATTCCAAGCAGGCTTGAGGAATAAAATAAAAAGAGTAAATCTATTGAACATAGACGAGGATGGTGTGTTTCTTGCCAAAGTAATCTAGCTTTTAACTAGCAGAAATGGATATAATTATTATAAATTATTGTTTATATTGTAGGTGTGTCTATAATTTTTGAATTATGGTTTCATTATTGTGGCCTCAGATAAAATAGATTTATTTAAGAAAGAACAACTAATTTCAGTAGCTTTGGTTATTCTATAAAAGCAGAAAAGATATTTTGCTTTGCCTGCCTTTAAGTTACTTTAAATCTCTTATTATGTTTTTAGATATAATAACTAAACAAGTTTGCGGTGTTTGTCGTGGTGTTGGAATGTTTATTAGACAAGAGTCTGGTAGGATATCCAAAGACGATGTTGAAGAGAAAGGAGTTCATGACCTAGTCACATATGTAGACAAAACATCAGAGAAACGATTGAAACAGGAACTATCCTCAATTCTACCTGAAGCTGGCTTTATTGCAGAAGAAAGCCCCAATTCAAAAAGAGCAGATCGTTATAATTGGATTATTGACCCCCTTGATGGCACGACAAACTTTATTCATGGCATCCCTGTCTTTGCTATAAGTATAGCTTTGATGGATGGTGACGAGGTTATATTAGGTGTCGTGTATGAAGTAATACGTGATGAATGTTTTTATGCATGGAAAGACAGTAAGGCATATCTAAACGGAAAGGCTATTAATGTCACTCCTACAACAAATATAGATAATGCTTTATTTGCTACAGGCTTCCCTTACACAGATTTTTCAAAGCTATCCAACTATCTGGAATTCTTCGCTGATTTGCTTGTTAAGTCCAGAGGAATAAGACGTTTGGGCTCTGCCGCTACAGATCTTGCCTATGTCGCTTGTGGACGTTTCGACGGCTTCTATGAATATGGGTTAAGTCCTTGGGATGTTGCAGCAGGTAGCATAATTGTAAAACAAGCAGGAGGTATTGTTTCTGACTTTAGTAAACAGAATAATTATATATTTGGACGTGAAATTATAGCTACTAATGAGAAGCTAAATAACACATTCACTTCAATGATTCAACAATATTTTTTATAAAAGTTAAATTAGATTATTATTTGCCTTGCATAGATTTATATAAATGAACGGAAAGAAAACAAAAAAGGACGATACAAGGACTAAAGACAGTCCGACAAGAAGCATATTAAAAGCTGTTAGCTGGAGAGTTATCGCTTCGGGAATTACATTCCTTATGGTTTACGTTATATTCAGAAGATACTCACAACAAACAAGTTCAGAAACCTTACAGACAGCTTCGTTTGTTACTGCTGTTGAGATGGTAGCCAAGTTAGTTGCCTACTATTTACATGAAAGGATGTGGACAAACATTAAATGGGGGAAAACCTGGGTTCCCTCTGGTTTAAGAAAAAGAGCATGGAAGAAGTTATACAGAAAAATGCATGCTGCTGAGGCATAAACTGTATTTACTTATAAAGATTTGAATAAAAGGGTTGTCTAAATCAGACAACCCTTTTGTTTTTGTTGTCGATTATATGATTATAAAATAACACTCCTTATTATATATAGCTTTTAGGGTGATTTCCTATAAAAGATTCGTTTCCATTGACTAAGTTGTAGCGGGATTTCTTAAATTTGGTAATTAATCAACTTTAATATTTAATTTGATCTTTAGAAGATCTGTTTTGTTAAAGTGTATTGTAATTAATGTTTATATGAAGAAAATACTATATTTAGTTGTAGGGCTAACACTTATACTTTCCTTATTTGGATTGAGTGTCAATGCTAATAATGATACTACAGTCGTATACAAGTTTAATATACATAAGGAAATTGCACCCCCGGTATGGAGGTTGACTCAGAAAGCTTTTGCTGAAGCCAAAGAGCAGAATGCTGATATCATCCTTATTAATATGAATACTTATGGTGGCCTACTTGATGCTGCCGATTCTATAAGAACAAAGATACTTGGGTCTAAGATTCCTGTTTGGGTGTTTATAAATAATAATGCTGCGTCTGCCGGAGCTTTGATTAGCATTGCTTGTGATAGTATTTTTATGAAGCCTTCTGCTAATATTGGTGCTGCAACAGTTGTAGATCAGAAAGGGGAGGTGTTACCTGACAAGTATCAATCTTACATGAGATCCCTGATGCGTTCTACTGCTGAAACTAAACATAGAGATCCTAATATAGCACAAGCTATGGTAGATCCTACTATCTCTATTCCTGGCTTGGTGGACTCAACAAAAGTATTGACTTTTACGGCTAAGGAAGCTCAGGAGTATGGTTTCTGTGATGGTATTGCTGATAGTGAGCAACAGATCCTTGAGGAAGCAGGAATTGGCAACTATGTGATCAAAGAGCATAAGGAAACTTTTGTAGATAAAATCATTGGTTTTCTAATTCATCCTGTTGTAAGTGGTATCATTATAATGGTCATTGTTGGAGGAATCTACTTTGAACTACAGACTCCTGGTGTAGGTTTTCCATTGTTGGCAGCTATTGTTGCGGCAATTCTTTTCTTTGCGCCTTTCTACCTTGAAGGTATAGCTTCATATTGGGAAATACTTGTTTTTATTATTGGTGTTATTCTTATTGCCGTTGAGATCTTTGTTATTCCCGGCTTTGGTGTTGCAGGCATCTTGGGAATAGTGTTTATGCTTGCTGGTCTTATATTGTCAATGTCGGGATCTTTTGACTTTTCTTATAATCCTAATGGCATTGACAGGCTTATTATTTCATTTCTGGTTGTTGTAATAGCCTCTGCTGTTGCTATTATTGGGTCGTTCTTTATTACGAGAAGACTATTCAAGAGTGATAGATTCAGTATGATTAAAGTTACTGAAGAACAGGATAGTCAGGATGGATATATAGCGGCAGATCTTTCATTAAAAGCATTGATTGGCTCTGATGGTGTAGCTCAATCGATTCTACGTCCTGCTGGAAAAGTAGAAATTGATGGAGATGTTTATGATGCTGTTGCCCGTACTGGATATATAGAAATGGGTGATGAGATAACTGTTGTAGGCTTCGAAAATATGCAGTTAATAGTTGCGAAGAAATAAACAATCTATTGAAGATATAAAATGATTTAAGTGAACCAGCTCTTTTTAGAGTTGGTTTTTTTTTGTGCTTATTGGTTTCTAGTATTAATGCTGTATGATATTTGATATAGAATATTGTGTTTTTATTTAAGTGAAGGTGTGAAAAAAATATATCGTTTTTATTCATTATCTCCAATAAAAGATACAAGAATTGATATTCAGGTTGTGATCTATAAGAACTTACTACTTTATTTTTTGATTTTACAGGCTTGATTTCAAAAACTGATCCCTGTGAGTTCGATAACTGAATAGGGTCACTTTATAAATTCAATCCTATGAATTCATGAACTGACTAGGGACAGTTTTCGAGGTGAGTATATTCAGGAATATAAAATGGCTATAATCAGGTTGAAAAATGATCAGGATCATTAGATGTACTTTAATAAATAGAGTATGACCTTTAGATTCTTTCACATATATAATATAACGTTTTATGCTATATGAATAAATTATAAGAAAAAGAGTTTCTAAAATCGGCTTTTAAGGACATAAAAACATCCAATTGACACCCCTATATAGATCAATATAGAGTCTTGTGCCCTTATTTTATATTGAAGTGATTTAAAAACTACTTCACTTATCCTGATATAAATACCTGATATTTAATTCTATGATATGGGTAAAAAAAGATAAAATTAGACTCCTTTTTTTCTTTCATGTATACTCCATTCACTGCGAAATATCAATAAGCCAAATAAGCAATAAATAGATTTTGTACAAAACACAACAGATTCTTTAAATCAACTCATTCAGATATAATATACTTTTACGATTAATTCATCTTAATAATCTACTTATTATTGAAGATTTAGGCTGGGAGTGAATTTGCTATAGATCCTTGTATTTTCTTATTTATAAGCTTTATCGCTTATTTTTAACTGCTGTATAGTGCGATAATTCGGCTTTCAATTTTAAAGTTG
>JBGRPZ010000061.1:0-25666 GCA_041725915.1 Hyphomicrobiales bacterium
TTAACATAACATTGGGCTTATATGTGCGATAATCTACAATTTTAAAATTGAAAGCCGAATTATCGCAGAATACAGCAGTTAAAAATAAGTGATAAAGCTTATAAATAAGGAAATGTAAGGATCTGAAGCAAAAGCATTCCCAGCCTAAATCTTCAATAATAACTAGATTATTAAGATGAGTTAACTCTAAAAGTAGATAGGAGTTTCTTAGGTATAAAAAAAACTCTCGCTTTTGGCGAGAGTACAAGAGGATTGAAAAAGTGTTTAAGCTCGTATTTTAGGGGGAAAGTGGGCTTTATCCCGTTTGTAATACTATAGTGGAGTAGGGAAACTACACAAGCATTAAAATTGTAGGGGGAATAGAATTTGTCTGGTATGAGGATTACACATTTTATAGGTAAGAAGATCACAAACCAGATAAAGCCCGAGCCTAAACAAGAGTATTAATTGGTATTAATAATTAATATAGGTAATTTTAGGGATTCATTGCTTTTGTTAGTAAATCATGATTCTTCATCAGATCAACTATGTAAATATCTTTATTTGTTTTTTTAATCTATCCTAATTCTGCCCCTATAAATATTGTTGCATTAAGTTTGCTTTAGTTTAATTTTTATTTAGCATTTAGTTCATCTGCCATTTATGAATTAGCAGTAGATTTTAGAACTTAGGTTTTTAGGTTGTCAGTTCATTTTTGAACTTGATACATTGAAAAAACGGCACCAAAATTTAAATATTGCAGTACTATTTTTGAGTATTTTCAAAGGTAGAAGGGCATTACACCCTACTTTATTTTGTAAAGGTTTGATAGATAAAGAATTGTATGGGTAAAAAAGCGTATTATTCATATATTATTGCGAACTCAAAATACAGGAAATCACTTAGGAAATAATTGATTATAACAGTGTTATGGTTTCTAGCTGATGCGTGACCAGTTAGTTTTATTCTTGTTTATTTGTTCCAAAAACTGCTTCATATTACTATTTTCTGACTTTGTGAGATTAGGGTCATCTTTTAGTATTTCCTGAGCTATTTCTCTTGCATATTTTATTAGTATTTCGTCTTTTATAATATCGGCAATTTTTAAATTCAGTACTCCTGATTGTCTGGTTCCTTCAATATCTCCAGGGCCTCTAAGTTTAAGATCTTCATTAGCTACAATAAACCCGTCATTAGTGTCAACCATAATTTCAATTCTCTTTTTACTATCAGCAGATAGTTTATAGTTTGACATAAGGATACAATAAGACTGATTACCGCCTCTACCTACACGTCCTCGCAATTGATGGAGTTGTGACAAGCCAAACCTTTCAGCATTTTCTATGACCATTGTAGTGGCATTAGGCACGTCTACACCGACTTCAATTACAGTAGTAGCAATCATAATTTGAGTATTTCCCTTTGCAAACTGATCCATTTCGTAGTCTTTGTTTTCTGGCTTCATCTTACCATGTACAATACTTACTCTGTATTCTGGACTTGGGAAAGCTCTGGTAATGGCATCATATCCTTCCATTATATTCTTGAGGTCTAATTTTTCAGACTCTTCAATCAGAGGATATACAATATATATTTGTCTGCCTTCTTTTATCTGCTCTTTAATAAATCCGAAGACTCTGAGACGTTTGGATTCATACCCATGAAATGTTTTTATAGGTTTTCTTCCCGGAGGGAGTTCATCAATAACAGATACATCTAGATCTCCATAAAGAGTCATGGCCAATGTTCTTGGAATAGGTGTTGCTGTCATGACTAAGACATGAGGAGGGATAGTGTTCTTCTTCCACAATTTGGCTCTTTGTGAGACTCCGAATCTATGCTGTTCATCAATAACAACCATACCCAAGTTATTGAATTGTACAGTGTCTTCAATAAGGGCATGAGTTCCGATGAGTATCTTTAACTCGCCAGATAATAGATTTTCATGAATAGATCTCCTTTCTTTAGTCTTAGTAGAGCCTGTGAGCAACTTTATTTCTAAGTTTAGATCTTTAATGAACTTTGAAATACTATTGTAATGCTGATTAGCCAGTATTTCAGTAGGAGCCATCATACATACCTGATACCCATTATCAATTGCGATTAACATCGCCATTAGGCCAACCAAGGTCTTGCCACTTCCAACATCACCTTGTACAAGTCTATTCATATGATGACCAGTGTTGGTGTCCTTTCGGATCTCTTTGATGACCTTTTTTTGTGCATTGGTCAACTCAAAAGGCAAACAGTTTTTATAGAAGTTATTAAAGTATGTTCCTACTTTCTCTAATTTAACACCTTTAAGTTTCTTATAATTAAATAGCTTTGATTGTATCAATTGAAGTTGAATAAAGAATAGCTCTTCAAACTTAAGTCTTCTTTCTGCTTGCTTTAGTAAGGTTGAAGACGTCGGACAATGAATCTGTAGGTAACTGTTCTTTCTATTGAGGAGTTTGTATTTATTCAGGATACTTAAGGGTAAGTTCTCATTGATACAATCAAAACATTGATTTAGTAATACTTTCATGGACTTATGTATAGCTTTGCTATTAAGCCCTATGTTTTTCATCTTTTCAGTTGTATTGTATACAGCTTCGAATTGATTGGGGATATTATTTTTATTCTCTTCAGGGTCTTCAATGTCTGGATGTACAATATTGTATTTACCAACAAATGCAGAAGGCTTTCCATAAACAATATATGTTTTCCCAGAGGTGTACTTGTCTTTTAAATACTTGAAGCCTTTAAACCATATAAGCTCTATGCTTCCTGTACTATCAGTAAGTTTTGCGGTAAGTCTTTGTCCCTTCTTTTCACCAATAAGTTGGATATTGGAAATAATGCCTTTAACTTGGATATAAGCAGAAGAAGAGCTTATATCTTTTATATCATAGAATTTTGTTTTATCTACATATCTAAAGGGGAAATGATGTAGTAAATCTCTATAATAAAATATCCCAAGTTCTTTTTTTAGTATCTCGGCTCTCTTGGGTCCAATGCCTTTTAAATATTCAATTTGGGTGTCTAAAATGTGATTAGTCATTTAAGAAAGTTATTATAAGATTGGAACAACTTTTTCAGAAATGAATTTAAATAAAAAAACTCCTCCAAATGGAGGAGTTTTAGGAGAAATATATAATAAGTTAATATTCCCAAAGCTCAAATTCAAAATCAGAGATTTCTTTTTTGATTTTTTCGGATTCCAGAAGAGCATCTACACCAGTGGCGTATTCGCTTATACGTCTATCATATACATTTTCAACTTTGTAAATGTATGAGCTAAACATACGCTTCCAGAAAATTTCATCATATGTTCTTCTTCGTGCACTATTTGAAGGATTATAGCTTTGCTCTTTAGCTAGAATAGGTCTTGATTCTGGGAAATATATCCAGAATAAAGGTTCTGTTACAGGAGTACCATCTTTAATTTTGATGTATACAGGACAGAATGCAATAATTCTAACATGAAGTTGAGAAAGCTGCTTATCAAAATACCACACCTCTTTAAGTCTTAATCGCATGACTTTAGTATTGTCAAATTCACTGACAATAACAGTGTCATACTCTTCATAAGGAGGTTCAGGTCTTTGAAGCCTTTGAATTGTCGAGTCTGATTGTGCACTAATAACATCACTGTAAGTTAATGGAACAGAAAGCTCATCAATCTGAATAGGATCATATGCAGTTATTTTACCTTCTTTAAGAGCGTCCATAATAATTGTAATAAAACTCTTCCAATTATCATGAGGTTCTATAGGATAATAAAAAGGTAAATTAATTTTTTGACGAAAATCTATTTCACGCCAAACAGTTTTACGCCATAAGACATCTGACTGTCTTAATGGTGGATAAGGCACAGGTTTTTTATCAATAGTTCCATTATCAGCAAATAAGCCATTAGTTGGAGTTGATGATTCAAGAACCTGAGCTTGAGTTTCTATTACTGTTATAAATACAGCAATTAGTGCAAAAGCAGCTTTAAACAATTTCTTCATAATTCCTCCTAAGTTTTTACATGATATTATTGTAGTTCTAAGTTAACAGATGCCAAATTACGTGGTTTTTTATCAGGACCAACTGCAACAATATTCTCAAAGAAAAACTTCTGACCAGATCTTGCCTTTTTAATAAGATCTATCATATCCGGAGTAAAAGTATTACTTCTGGATTTCTTAGTCACAAAGTCTCCATTAACAATTGTTCCCATGTTGAAAGATTTTACTTTGAAGAATAGTTCAAAGTCAAAATCTGGCATTGCTGGGATAATTGACCTTGCAGCAAGAAGTTTATTCTTGATAATTTTGCCTTCAGTTTGGCCTCCAATTTTTGCAATAGGATCAGGTACTCTTTTTACTCTAAAAGTGGCTCTACCCATTGATTGTTCTTTTCCATTAATATTTGCAGTAGCAGATATAACAGATTTTTTAGAGCTACCGTTAACTCTGACAACGTAGGTTCCGTTTGATAACTTTCTTAATGTTCCTCCACCAGAAATATTTGGATGTATATCATTTTGTGATACACCAGGAACAGAAATAGATACAGGGTTATCAACACCAATATAGAATACATTCATCTTTGTTGCAGCAACAGTTAAAGATGGTGGAGCAACAGTAAAGCTACCATTAAAATTAAATGGGACAGTTTTACTTGGATCCTTAGGATCTCTGATATTTATCTTACCAGAATATTCCTGAACACCAACTCTGCTTGCATCAAGAGAGATATTTACCTTTCCCGCAGTTCCTTCGATAGTACGAGTACTACTACCAGCTTTTAAATTAACAGTTGGGTTAGAACTTTCGTCATAACCAGCAACTAATATTTCTGCGTTAAATTTACCGCCTTGAAGAACATAGGTAGATTGAGGGATGATTTTTGCTTGTAGGTTACCAAACTTAAAGTCACTCTTATTAATACCAATCATTAATCCATTTACAGCATCAAATTCTGCTGTACGGACTTCATTGATGATCTTGTTTAGAATTGTAATGTCACCTACAAGAATAACATGATAAAAGTTATGATATTCCCAATTTTGTACACTACCATCAGAAGCTTTATACTTTTGTTGAGTTTTCAGACCTATTATATCAGAATCTTTATCTTTAATTTCTAATTTATCAAGAACAAGATTTCTGAACTTGGTCATCTTCTTTGAAAGCTCATAAGCATCACCATTGTTGTTAAATCCAATCAAAACATTTGTAGCTTCATCATACTTATCACGACCACGGATCTTGTTAAGATTGATTTCTCTTACTTCAATTGTTTTTCCTGGATCTAAAGGATCTGGCTCTGTTTTGATAGTATAGTAATTATTGATTACTTCCTCTTCACTAATTCCTTCAGTTCTTCTTATAAGCTTTAACTTAAGCTCTTCAATATATTGAATTAACTCACTTGCTTCTTTACGAACTTCTAAAGCACTTAAGTATTTATCCCCAACTTTTTCAGTCTGATTGTCATATTGGTACTTGAAATCTCTGTAAAGATCATTTACCTTTTTAGACAAACTCGTGTTAGTTTGTTCAACTCCTTCATTTACTGTGTTGAAAGCATCAAGTATTTCAACACTAACATTAAGCGCAAGTAGGGCAGTCAGTACTAAGTACATCATGCCTATCATTTTTTGCCGTGGTGTTTCTTTTCCTCCAGACATATAGCCTTATATAATTATGAATAGATAATCAAAAATGTTTTCTTTCCAACTAACTGTTATTAGAATATTATCTAGCAACATTCATGGCAGATAACATATTTCCATATACTCTATTCAAGGAAGCCATATTATCATTGAGTTCTTGAAGTTGTCTCTGGAATACATCTGTATTTTCTGTAGACTCTCCAAGTTTAGAAAGGAATCCTTCAAGAGTTTCTTGTAATCTACCAGTAGATTCTACTGCTTGGTTTGAACCTTGAAGTTGAAGTTCATAAACAGCATTAAGAGCAGAAAGATTCTGAGAGATCTTCTGTAGCTGCTCGTTATAAGTCTGTCCTTCTACAGCTGTAAAATCAATAGCTTCAACAGATTTGCTTAATATCTCAGCAGATTTGTTATAGCTTTCTGATAAATGCTGAGCAGAATTTGCAGCACCTTGAATACTGTTAGAGAAATTCTCAGCAGCAGATAAATCTCTTTGGAAAGAGTCAGCTAATGTAGCAGCACTTTCTGAAGCAATTCGTAAACTTTCGTGATACTGTTCTGAATTTCTTATCTCTTGATTGATTGAGTCAGCAGCGATTCTGTATGATTGATCTAGTTCACCAACTGAACTAGCTGCATTTTGAAGATTGTTAGCATACTCAGCAGTAGCGGCAGCTGCGTCTGTAACATCTCCTAATTGAGCAGCATTCTCACTCAATCTATGAATACCATTACCTAAACTTTCTATTAACTCTGGTGTAATGTTAGCTTCACTTAACATTTGGTCTAATTCATTAGAAACATTACCCCCTTTTGCATTTGAGTATGGGCCTGTTTCCATTCCTGCAAGTTCAGGAAATACAAGAGACCAATTTGGCTCAGAATGTGGAGGTTCAAAAGCTGAAAATGCAAAGATGACAGCTTCAGTAGTTAAACCAAGAATAAGCATTTCGTTTGCCCCAGGTAAGTGAAGAATCTTGAATAAAGCACCTATAATAACAACTGCTGCACCCAACCCATACAGCTTTGCCATAAAATTCTTGTACCCTTTGCTTTGTACTAAACTCTGTAAACCCATGATAATGTAAATTAAAGTTTGATTATTTGATTACTAGTTATTGGTTACCCCTAAATATAAAACTTAAGGATTGGAAAAAAATTTTAGTGGTATACTTTAGAAGCGTTTTTTGGTCTGTCACCAAGGTTACGTCCTAAGTATGGTTGCATACATCTAAAGCCAATATAGCACTTAGCTGTATCCTGATATTCATAATCTCGGGTTGTAACTTGTAAGAAGTATTTTATGTCCTTCCAGCTACCCCCACGAATAACTTTTCTCTTCATTTCAGGAGGATCATTTTCTTTGGCATTGTATGTGTAATTAGGATTCATATCCCAAGTGAAGTTATAAGATGCAGGGTCGAAAGCACTATTTGTCCACTCAGATACATTACCAGCCATATCATATAATCCAAATTCATTAGCAGAGAAATGGGCTACAATCATAGTTCTAAGCCCCCCATCGTCAATGTAATTACCTCTTAAAGGTTTGAAGTTAGCAAGGAAACATCCTTTTTCATTCCTAGTATAAGGGCCCCCCCAAGGATATGGACTAGCTTCATAACCACCTCTAGCAGCCCATTCCCATTCAGCTTCAGAAGGAAGTCTGTATTCTGCAACACCTGCTTCACCTCTTCTGCTTCTTAAATAATTATTATGGAATTCAGTTCTCCAGATACAAAATGCTCTGGCTTGTTGCCAATTGACACCTACAACAGGATAATTATCATAAGCAGGATGCCAAAAATATTTTTCTGTCATTGGATCGTTGAAGGAGTAAGTATAGTCATGAATCCAAGCAAGAGTATCAGGATAAACATTGATCATTTCCTTTCTTACATATACAGAACGGTCTTTAAGACCTTGAGGTCTGTTAGCAAGAGCGGCATTAAGATAATCTCCTTTTTCAGAAAAGTCTTTCCTTGAAGCAGCATTTAAATCTATCCAATAGTATTCAAAGAATAGTTTACGTGCATCAATTTCTTTTCTTCTGGAATATCTTTCGTGTTCAGGAAGATATAATTCTTCCAAAGCATCACGAATGTTTTCATCCTTACTCTTCCAATCTATTTTAGTTTTCCAATTTAGGAAAGGAGGATCATAAACTTCACCTGTTTTAGAATTCTCTTCAATTAAATAATCTTCAGGATTAACTTCCCCAAGAATGCGCCTAGCAATAGAGTCACGCACCCAATTAACAAATTGTCGGTATTCATTGTTAGTTATTTCTGTCTCGTCCATAAAGAAAGAAGAAACGGAAATAGTTTTTGGTTGGTGTAATTGCCCATAAGCAATATCTTCATCACCAACACCCATAGTGTAACTTCCTTGCGGAATAAAAACCATCCCATATGGTATGGTTTGGTGAAATGGCTTTGATTTCTTCCTGGCACCAACAAGTTCCCCATTACCTGAGTTATTGCAGCTTACCAGTGAGAGAATCGCCACTAGAAACAAAAAAACTCTTTTCATACTGACTCCTAATTAATTTAATTCAAACTTAGTGAAACCGATAGTCTTCAACCTAATTTTTATCCTAAAGGCCAAAAATAATAAAAAAAGCAGGGTTATTTGTCCTTTAAAATATATTCTTTAGTTATTTAATTATGCTTACAAGAAACGAGTATTCCTATATATTCGTTTTCCCTTGTTAAGGTTAAGCTTGAAACAGTAACCTGCCATTATCTCGTGAGATCCACCGGATCCGATGTCTAACAAGCCTATATCATAAGCATATCCTATCCGGATATCTTTTATCTGCAATCCAGCCATAAAAGAGATGGATTCCTGATAACGATATCCTATTCCTCCCCAAAACTTATCTTTGAATTTTACCAAACTGGCTATATTAATTTGAAATTCTTTTGCATCTGTTTCAACCAAGAGGTAAGGCTCAATTTTAAATTCGGGATTATTAGGTAGCATATAATCGTATCCGGCCGTTACATAAAATGTTCTGTCACCGTAGAACGCTAAACCATTATCATTTAGTGCCTTTGATTTGCTTTCGAGTAAATTTGCTACTGAAACCCCCATATAATAACTGTTAGGGCGTTTATAGTAGAGTCCAAAATTGACATCAAAAAGCATAGCTGTACTATTGTCTCCTATACCACTTAAATCTGAAGAACCTTCTGCATCATACTTTGCAAAATCATCTTTTCTACTCGTCATATTTATTTGCATTCCAATTCCCAAAGTACCACTATTAAGCTCTTTGTGGTAAGAATAACCAAGAAGTATACCAGAGTTGGTTCGGTATCCTATTTTATCTTGAAGAATTGCTGCACTAACACCTCCACGTATTTTCTGAATTGGAGCATCTATAGTGGTTAAAAAATCTTCAGGACTAACTCTGTTGTCTTCGTCATCTTTAAAACCAACCCATTGTGATCTGAGAACTCCGGTAGCACAAATTGCACCACTCATCCCAGCTGCACCAGGGTTAAAGAAAACTTGGTTAAATATATTTTGGGTAAAATGCGGAGCTTGTTGAGCTTTAACAGCTCCTGCAAATATAAGTGCTATGAGTATAAAAGTAATTCGCTTTGGACAATACATTAATTTAGACTCTCCTGGTTAGTTTATTAAAGTGGGCTAAATTAACAATTTTTCTGGCTAATATGCAAGCAATACAGCGAAGCAAAAGCACATTAAAATCATTTAATTTATTGTTTTATAGCTAAATGATTATGATTTTATCTGTAAAAGTTTATCAATATTCACACTGTTTAATTAGAAATCAGTTTAAATAATAAGATGAAATTACATCTTTTTTTTCAATTTGAGTGAAACTTTAGTTGTTTTTTTTTACTTAAAAAATGTTAAAGCCCTGCTACTTGTGTATTTGCGACACAGATATTAATTTTTGTTTATATTATATATAATAATTGTTATTGTTATTGATTGAGTTTGTTTTTTTTAGTTTGATTTATTAAAATAACTCAGCATCGTTTTATTTATATAGGAAGTGATAAAATCTCTAATAACTCTTACGACAAATTCTTAATAAATTTATGGTCTTTTGAGATCTTAGTCGTCGCCCTTTTTTTATCTTTCTTAATGTTTATTTTTATTTTAAAGACATAGATGAGTGTTTTTATATATACTCGGAAAGCTTTGATACAGTACTTATTATAGTAGTATAAGAACTCTTTTCCTTATTTAAAGATAAAGCTTGAAGATTATGGCTATTTATATTGTTTGTCTGATATGCAGGCTAGTATCTAAGTTCCATATATTGGCAAGTTGGTGAGAAGGTATTTTTATTATCTCATGATAATTGAGATGGTGAAGTATATATAAACAATGGGACTTATAGATTTTACGATTACTCTTGCTTATGGTATTATTTTTTAGATATGATTGTCTATCAAAAAGAAAATATTTTATCTTTGCTTCCCTTTTGTCCTGAGAAACTCTTTTTTAGGAGTATATCAGGTTAGGTTTGATTGATATAAAGTTGTGATTTTTTGGAATTATCCGTGTGCTTTGCATTGCTAAATTTGTAGATATATAATGGTGGTACTTTGTATTTGCAAGAAAATGATGTGAAGATAAGGATAAGGTTTCTGAATAATTTTTTGGGTTTATAATTTTAGAAGGGCTGATCCTAAATAGGTCAGCCCTTATTGTGTCTTTACATATCGACTGGACTACGTGGGATAAATATATTAGGGTCTATGTTCCATGTTTCATCTACAATCCAATTTCCTTTTACATTTAATATCTTCTGGAAGTAGTAGACCTTTTCAGCTTGTCTCTTTTGTAGATAATTTCCGGGTTCCCAATATCCTGAATTGGAAGTATTATCTGTTAGTCTGAATGAATAATTTCCTGGATTTATATATGTGAAGGTATATTCTCCACTTTCTTTTATAATTCTTTTGACCTTAGTGTTGTCTTTTTCATCAATTAGTTCAAGGATGAAATTATTATTTGTGTCTGGGAGATTTAAGGTCAATAATATTTTACCATAATCCTCATTACTTCTGGTGCTAAAGAAAACATTCAGAGAATCATTTTTTGTGTCAAGAATATTTACCATTGAGCTATCAGGAAAGATTAAGTTGTATGTTGTTTTTTCTTCAAGCTTTCTATCAAGTAACAACTTTCTATGTATAGAATCAGCAAATGATAATTTTGGTGTCACAGTATCTTCACCTGCAATTAACATCACGCTATCGAAATTATAAGACTTTATAGGAAAGTTGAAAGTTAATAACAACTGTTGTTCAGGAGTTAGGATGCCTGCACTAGTATTATTTTTAATACTTATAGGTTGAACAAGTCTTTCTTTTTTCTTTCTTCTGTTTTGATTTAATTGTATACGCTGTCTTTCTTCTCTAGTTAATAATGAAAGACTTAACGTGTCTCCTAACAATTCTTTACTTTTTACAATCAGATTTAAAGTATCAACATTAATATTTTCAATATACCACTTTACTGTATCATTGTTTTCTGAATATTCTTGGTAAATATGATCAAAAAGCTCAGGGTAGTTCAAACATTCAAATTGAAGATCTTCAACTGGCTTTGCAAAATCAAATTCTGCAATATTCAACACAGGTAGATGTGCTTTAATCAGTTCTTGTTTTGTGGGGTTCTCTTTGAAAGTAAATAATGTATATAATGAATTATTTGCCAATACACTTGAATCAGCGAACATGTTTCGTTCAATTTTTACAGTATCTCTTGATAAAGAATCATATACAAGAGTATCTGTATTTATTGGCTTAATATATTCAGGAGTTAGTAGTGAATCCAAGAATCCAATATACTGATCTGTCATATTATATATATAGCTTGATGATTCATCTTTTATAGTGAAGATCTTATATTTATCTTTAGCTAAATTACTTAGGATAAATTGCCCTGATTTATTTGTTTTACTGACATATCGGGGCTTTACCTTGTAAGGTAAAGAATCAAAAGGAATGGTGTCATTATTATTAAGGTATAACATTACAAATGCATTTTCTTCAGGTCTCAATGTAAATGCATTATATATTTGCCCTACAAGGCTTAAAGAATCAATATTATTACCAGTAGAGAAGACGTATTGATAGTTTGAAAGCACATTCCCTTCATTATAATCTTTTATTGCATCACCAAAAAAGATGTTATATGTGGTATTTGGTAGCAATGTTTCTCTAAATGTGATAAAGAGTTTTTTACCATAAGTTCTGTATTGAGGAGCTTTTTCCAAAGGAGGTGAGATAATAATATTTTTGTCTGGAGCATCCAAAGTGAAGAATTCATCAAATACAATCTCTATTTTTTCTGAAGTGAAGTTAGTGGAATAGTTTGTAGGTTTTGATTTGACAACTAATGGGGGGAGTTCATCTTTAGGACCTCCACCGGGTAATTGTGGATTAGCACATTGATTTAATATAGCGATCAAAAAAGTTAAAAAGGGTAGATATTTGATGTAATTTCTTCTTTTCAATTTTGTTCCTCCTGATAAATGAGTTTGCAATATTTCATAATTAAACAGTCAAACAATTATAGTGTTTTTTTATTTCATACAGCAAATTAAAAAAATGAATTTGCTTTGCTTGTATTCTGGGGTTAAAATTCTGAATGAAACAGGATGTTTTTTTGTTTGTCATTGTAAAGAAAAAATATTGTCTTTTTTATTCATGGTTTAGTTATTGAGATATGCACTTGAGAATAATTATAGATTCCAGAGTTGATTTCCCTATTTATGGTTTTCTTTTGAGAAGAGATATTCAAATTATTCATTTGCTAAAAATGATGTGTCTCTTTATAAGAGATCTTTATCTTTTGAAGTCTTCAAATTTTATTTGAATTTCAGATATCTGGTTTATGATTATGAATCAGGTTGTTAATTACGATTAAGATGTGTTTTACTTATTATAGAATATATTTCTATAGTAAAAGGATAGTTGAATAGTTCAGGGAGAGATGGTCGTTTGTTCAGGGAGAGATGGTGATTTGTTCAGGGAGAGATGGTGATTTGTTCAGGGAGAGATGGTCGTTTGTTCAGGGAGAGATGGTCGTTTGTTCAGGGAGAGATGGTCGTTTGTTCAGGGAGAGATGGTCGTTTGTTCAGGGAGAGATGGTCGTTTGTTCAGGGAGAGATGGTCGTTTGTTCGGGGAGAGATGGTCGTTTGTTCGGGGAGAGATGGTCGTTTGTTCGGGAAGTAATTCAACAAATTATAGTAGTATAAGATACTTCTGATTGGGATGATTTTAATCAGAAATGAATAATGTGTTCATTGTTTCCTTATGCTTTTCAATATAACGTTTAGAGTTACATGGAATTTGTCGTAGAAAAAAGAGCTTCAGAATCGATTCTAAGGAACTAAAAATACTAGTTTGGCATCCAAGTATGGAGTGAAAATGATCTGATGTTAGCCTTTTTTGACAAAAAACCTCTGTTTTTATTGATGTAATTTCATGCATTAGTAAGTTGGTGAAATACGGACTGTATGATCATGTGATAAGTTTTTCAGAATTTTATAAGAGAAATAAAAAAGCCAATAAGCAGGATACACTTATTGGCTTTGATTCAAAGGCCTTCATAGTGACCTTATATTTTAAGAGATACATCATCTATCTATCTGTATACATCTTTTTATAATAGGATTGATAATCTCCATTTGTAACATTATTGAGCCACTCCTCATTGTTGAGATACCAATTTACAGTTTTTTCGATTCCTTCTTCAAACTGAATAGAAGGCGTCCAGCCTAGTTCTTTTTCAATTTTTGATGCATCAATAGCATATCTCATATCATGACCTGCACGATCTTTAACGTAAGTGATAAGCTTTTCAGAAGTTCCTTGCTCACGACCTAGTTTAGAGTTCATAACCTTGCAAAGCACCTTGATAAGATCAATGTTCTTCCATTCGTTACATCCACCAATATTATATGTTTCTCCTACAGTACCTTTATGGAAAACCATATCTATTGCACTGGCATGATCTTCAACATATAACCAATCTCTTATATTTTCGCCCTTTCCATATACAGGAAGAGGTTTATTATTCTTAATGTTATTAATAAACAAAGGAATTAATTTCTCAGGAAATTGATTAGGGCCATAGTTATTTGAGCAATTTGAAATTACTATCGGGAACTTATAAGTATTATGATAAGCTCTCACAAAGTGGTCAGAACTGGCCTTAGCAGCAGAATATGGGCTTTTTGGGTCATAAGATGTATTTTCAGTAAAAAGACCTTCATCACCTAAAGAACCATAAACCTCATCAGTAGAAATATGATAGAAAAGCTTTCCTTCCATATTATCTTTCCATGTGTTTTTAGCTGCATTCATTAAGTTTACAGTACCTAACACATTTGTGATAATAAACTCGGTAGGATTGCTTATAGATCTATCTACATGTGATTCAGCAGCTAAATGTATTACACTATCAAATTGATATTCGTCAAATAATGATTTGATACCATTGGTATCAGTAATGTCAGCTTTCAGGAATGAATAGTTTTCTTTGTTTTCTATATCCTTAAGGTTCTCAAGATTGCCAGCATAAGTCAATACATCAAGATTGAAAATATGATACTCAGGATATTTGTTTACAAATAATCTTACAACATGAGACCCAATAAAGCCAGCTCCCCCGGTACTTAATATTCTTTTTTTATTCTTCATTTCTTGTGGTTTCTATAATACTGCTCCCATTTCCATGCTGATGCCATTGCATCATCTAAAGAAAGCTTAGACTTCCATCCTAATTCATGGTTTGCAAAATCAGTGTTAGCATAGACTTCAACAACGTCTCCTTGTCTACGTGGAGCAAATGAGTAGTTTAGTTTTACGTTTGTTGATCTTTCAAAAGCATTAATAGCCTCTAATACACTGCTGCCTTTGCCAGTACCTAAGTTAAAGACTTCAAATTTAGATTTATTATTTGACTTTAGAAGTCTGTTGACAGCAACAACATGTGCTTGAGCAAGGTCAGTAACATGAATATAATCTCTGATACAAGTACCATCAGGAGTATTATAATCATTGCCAAACACCTTCAATTCTTTTCTGATACCATAGGCTGTCTGTGTGATAAAAGGAACAAGATTATTAGGAACACCAAGAGGTAATTCGCCAATTAATCCGCTTTTATGCGCTCCAATTGGATTAAAGTATCTAAGAGCAATAACATTAATATCATTGACTTTAGAGGTATCAAACAATACTTCTTCAGCAATTTGTTTGGTATTGCCATATGGACTCTCAGCTTTTTTTATTGGTGCAGATTCATCAACAGGGAGTTTGTCTGGCTGTCCATATACTGTACATGAAGAAGAGAATACAATATGTTTTATATGGTGCTCCTGCATGTTTTTCAGTACATTGACGAGCGAAAAAAGATTATTATGGTAATAATCAAGAGGTTTTTCGACTGACTCACCAACAGCTTTAAAAGCAGCAAAATGAATTATAGCTTCAATATCTTTATTTTGATTGAAGAACTCAGAAGTTTTATATGGGTCAGCTAAATTGACCTTATGGAATTCTGGTCTTTTATTGGTTATCTTTTCAATATTGTCAATAACATCAATGAATGAATTTGATAAGTCATCAACAATAATAACATCATGACCTTTTTGCTGAAGCTCAACAACGGTGTGAGAACCTATATATCCTGTACCACCAGTGACTAATACTTTCATATCTTTATGATAAATTAGATGTACCTATATCTTTGTAACGCAATTATTGAGTAGTTGATACTTTTCATTGCTTTCAGGACAGACAGCGATCCCTTTGTTATCAAAAGTAAGTTTATGTCCATATTCACTTATCCATCCGGATTGTTTTGCAGGATTGCCTATTACTAAAGCATAAGGAGGAATATCTTTTGTGACTACTGCACCAGCACCAATCATAGCATATTCGCCTATTGTATTTCCACAAACGATTGTTGCATTGGCACCAATTGAAGCTCCTTTTTTAACTAAAGTTTCAACATATTGATCTCTTCTTATAATAGCGCTTCTAGGGTTTATAATATTTGTAAATACCATTGAAGGCCCAAGGAAAACATCATCTTCACAAACTACCCCAGTGTATATAGATACATTATTTTGAACTTTAACATTTCTTCCTAGTTTTACATTAGGAGAGATTACAACATTTTGGCCTATATTACATTTCTCGCCAAGTTCACAATTAGGCATAATATGGCTAAAGTGCCAGATCTTTGTATCATCTCCAATTTTACAGCCTGAATCAATAATGGAAGTTTCGTGTGCGAAATAGTTATTTGAATTGCACATATATTTAGTAGATTATTGGTTATCTCTTATTTTTCTAATACTTATGCAAATATAAAACATATTATATTGATGTCTGTTTCTGTTTTATTTAGAAGCAAATCTATAATTATGTGCATTTTTGCATTTGGATAACAAACAAACGATTCACCAATGGAAACTATAGCATATAAAGTAGAAGGTCAAATTGTTGACATCATAGGTAATAAGGTTTTTGGCGGTCAGGTTCTCATAAAAGATGGGAAGATTGATTCAATTATCGAAAAAGAAGTGTCTTCAAGCCATTATATTATCCCTGGTTTTATAGATTCTCATATTCATATAGAAAGTTCTATGTTGGTACCTTCAGAGTTTGCTCGTGTGGCAGTTACTCATGGTACTGTAGCAACAGTGTCAGATCCTCATGAAATAGCAAATGTTTTAGGGGTTAAAGGAATAGAGTTTATGATAGATAATGGTAGGGAAGTTCCTTTTAAGTTTTACTTTGGTGCTCCTTCTTGTGTTCCTGCAACAGATTTTGAATCTTCAGGCGCAAAGATTACACCTGACATTTTAGATCAGCTTTTGCAAAGAGATGATATAAAGTATCTGTCAGAGATGATGAATTATCCAGGTGTTATTCATAAAGACCCAATAGTGATGGAGAAGATTGCTATAGCAAAGAAGTATAACAAGCCTATAGATGGTCATGCTCCCGGATTGATAGGTGAGGAAGCAAAGAAATATATAGAAGCTGGAATTACTACCGATCATGAATGCTACACTATTGAAGAAGCTTTAGATAAGATAAAATATGGTATGAAAGTGCAGATTAGAGAAGGAAGTGCTGCCAGAAACTTTGATGCTTTGACACCATTATTATATGATAATGATAAAGATATCTTGTTCTGTTCAGATGATAAACATCCTGATGAATTGATTCATGGTCATATAAATCTATTGGTGAAGAAAGCAGTCTCTTTAGGTCATGATCCTATAAAAATTCTTAGAATAGCAAGCCTTAACCCTGTAGAACACTATGGACTTGATGTTGGTCTTTTGCAAAAAGGTGATGATGCAGACTTTATAATTGTTGAAGATTTAAAGGAATTTAATGTTCTACAAACTTATGTAAAAGGAGAATTAGTAGCAGAGGGAGGCAAATCTCTGATTCAATCCGTAGATATTAAACCATTGAATGTTTTTATAGATAATGCAATTACAGAAAAAGACCTTAAGATAAAAGCAGAATCTGATAAACTAAGAATAATAAAGGTAATAGAAGGAGAATTAGTTACAGACTCATTTGTTACTACACCTAAGATTGTAAATAATGAAGCTGTTACAGATATAGACAGAGACTTGCTTAAGATGGTGGTTGTAAACAGATATACAAACCAACCACCGGCAGTTGCGTTTATAAATAATATGGGCTTTAGGAGAGGAGCTGTAGCTTTATCGATTGCACATGATAGTCATAATATTATTGCAACGGGATGTTCTGATGAAGAAATAACAAGAGCTATAAACTTAGTTATAAAAAATAAAGGAGGTATTGCTATTGTTGATCATAATAATGAAGATACTCTACCTTTGCCTGTTGCCGGCCTGATGGCTGTTGATACTCCTTGGAATGTAGGACATAAATATGCAAGATTGAATCAAGAAGCCATAAATCTAGGTACTCATTTAAAAGCTCCTTTTATGACACTTTCATTTATGTCCTTACTTGTTATTCCAACATTGAAATTGAGTGATAAAGGGTTGTTTGATGGAGATGAATTTAAATTTGTTTCTTTATTTGAATAATGAATAAGTCTTTCAATGTCTTTTCATGAGACTATTATGCCGTATAATATGTTTTATAGGATAAACATAATTATGTGATTCATTTTATTTTATATTTTTGTCGGGCAAAATTAAATACTACATGGCTTCAAGATTTTTCAATAAAAAGAGTAAGTGGACAGATAAATGGACACGAAAGTATAGAATAGCAATTCAAAATGATCAAACTTTTGAAGAAAGAGCTAATATTATAATCTCAAAGGGAAGAGTAGCTCTTTATATTTTGATGTTTGCTCTTTTTGTTATTCTAGCTACTTCATGTATTATAATATATACGCCAGTAAGACACCTGATCCCTGGCTATATGGATATTAATTATAATAAGGAGTATTACTCGATAATGAAGCTTTCTGATAGCGTATCAATGCAGTTAGAACAAAATCAGGCGTATTTAAATAACATAAAACACATAATTACTGATAGTCTACCTAATAAATACTATAGTATTCAAAATAGTGATGAGTCTCAAGGTGAAGAGATAAACTATGATACTATTACATTGAAAAAATCAAAAGCAGATTCAAACTTGAGGTTAGATTTTGAAAACCAACATAAATATGGGCTTTCAAATTCTGAGAAGTTATATAACATGAATAACTTCACTGTAGAGAATATGACTTTTATCGCTCCTCTGATTGGTACTATTACAGATTCTTTTGATATTGTTAATTCTCACTTTGGAATAGATATAGTAGCTCCGGAAAATGAAGCAATAAAAGCTGCTCAAGATGGTACAGTGATATTTTCTGATTGGACAGCTGATGATGGTCATGTTATAGCAGTTCAGCATTCAGGGAATTTTGTTTCTGTATATAAACATAATAGTGTTATACTCAAAAAGACTGGAGAACATATCCGTGCAGGAGATCCTATTGCTATTATTGGTGAATCAGGACATTTAGCTTATGGCCCTCACTTGCATTTTGAATTGTGGTACAATGGAACTCCTGTTAATCCAACAGAATATATAGTATTTTAAAAAAACAATTCTTTTATAGAATTGTAACTCATAATAAACTATCAAGTGAATAAAAAGAAACGCATTGCAATTTTGGGCTCTACTGGCTCAATAGGAACTCAAGCGTTAGAAGTGATTGCAGAACAAAAAGATCATTTTGAACTTAGTGTTTTGTCAGCAAAATCTAATGCAGATTTATTAATCTCACAGGCGATTAAATTCCTTCCTTCATATGTTGTTATAGATTGTAACTTATGTTATCCCAGAGTAAAAGAAGCTCTTGAGCCACATAATATAACTGTTCTTCAAGGGGCTAAGTCATTAGAAGAAGTTGTAGGCTTAGATATAGTAGATGTTTGCTTAATTGCTCTTGTGGGATTCGCTGGCTTGAGACCTACCATTGCAGCTATAAATGCTCAAAAGACAATAGCATTAGCAAATAAAGAAACATTAGTTGTTGCAGGGGAGTTGGTGAAAAGACTGGCAAAAGAGAAAGGTGTAAATATTTATCCTGTAGATTCCGAACATTCTGCAATATTCCAGTGTTTGACAGGGGAACAAGATAATAATATAGAGAAGATTCACTTAACAGCTTCTGGAGGGCCATTTCGATCATTTTCCTATGGTGCATTGAAACAAGTGACCAAAGAACAAGCCTTGAAACACCCTAATTGGAATATGGGTAATAAGATTACAATTGATTCAGCTTCTTTGATGAATAAAGGTTTGGAAGTTATTGAAGCTAAATGGTTATTTGATCTTGATGTAGAGCAGATAAAGGTAATTATTCATCCACAGTCAATTATTCACTCTTTGGTTGAATTCGAAGATGGTGCATTAAAAGCTCAGCTTGGACTTCCTGATATGAAGATCCCAATATTATATGCTTTTTCCTATCCGGAAAGATTAAAAACAAATTTCCCTCGTTTTAGTTTTATTGATTATCCAGAGCTGACTTTTGAACAAGTAGATACAACAAAGTTTAAGAACTTAGCTTTGGCCTTTGAAGCTTTGAATAGGGGAGGTAATATTCCATGTGTTCTTAATGCAGCCAATGAGGTTGTTGTTGAAGCATTTTTGAATGATAAGATAGAGTTCTTGAGGATGTCAGAGGTGATAGAAAAGTGTATGAGTAAGATAGATTATATTTCTGACCCTTCTCTTGATGATTATTCAAACTCAGATAAATTAACAAGGGTTATAGCTTCGGAGCTAATTTAAACTATTAAAGCGTAAATAATATTATAATGGAGATATTAATAAAAATTTTACAACTGCTATTAAGCTTGTCTATTCTTGTTGTATTTCATGAATTTGGACACTTTATTGCAGCGAAGATATTTAAAACAAGAGTAGAAAAATTTTATTTATTCTTTAATCCATGGTTTTCCTTATTCAAATTTAAGTTCAAGGGAACCGAATATGGAATGGGTTGGTTGCCTTTGGGTGGATATGTCAAGATATCAGGCATGATAGATGAGTCTATGGATAAAGAACAAATGAAACAACCTCCAAAGTCTTATGAATTTAGAAGTAAACCTGCATGGCAGCGATTGATAATTATGGTTGGTGGTGTTGCAGTGAATATTATTCTTGCTTTTGCTATTTTTATTGGTCTCTCCTGGGCTAATGGGAATACTTACCTTCCTACAGAGCAAGTTAATAATAACTTTGGTGTTGTTACTGATTCTTTGGGGCATTCAATGGGTTTTGAGGATGGTGATAAAATCATTTCTGTTGACGGAAAGCAAATAAATGAATTTTCACAGATAATAGGTACTATAGTTCTCAACCAAGCAAAGACTGTTACAGTAAAAAGAGATGGTAAAGACGTTAATGTTCCTATTACAGATAAAGATTTAGCTGCATTAATAGACTCAAAGTCTTTAACGTTATTTCAACCTGCTTTTCCTTTTATTGTTGATAGTGTAATGTCAAAATCTTTAGCTCAGGAAATTGGATTGAAGAAGAATGATCATGTAATAGGTATCAATGATAAAAGCATCCCTTATTTTACTGATTTTGGAGGAGAGTTTATAAAGGATAAAGGTGAAAAAGTGAACCTTAAGATTATTCGTAATAATGATACTCTTTCTTTACCTGTTACTGTTCCTGAAACGGGAAAACTAGGAGTATACCCAAAGTATGACTATTTTAAACTTTCTCATAGAGACTATACATTTGCTCAGGCTATTCCTGCTGGTATAGATAGAACATACAAAGAAATTAATGGTTATCTGAAGAATCTGAAGCTTCTGTTTAACCCTGAAGTTGGAGCATATAAGCATGTAGGTGGTTTTATATCAATAGGAAATATTTTCCCTGCTGCATGGGATTGGGTGAGATTCTGGACACTTACAGCTATCTTATCAATTATGCTTGCTGTTATTAATATTCTTCCAATACCTGCACTTGATGGAGGGCATGTAGCATTTCTTCTATATGAAGTTATTGCTAGAAGAAAGCCAAGTGAAAGATTTATGGAATATGCTCAAATGGTAGGTATGATAATCCTTTTTGCCTTGATGATATTTGCCAATGGTAATGATATTATAAAGCTGTTCAATTAGCGAATAATTTCATATAAGATATAATGTACAAGAAAAGTCACCTGATTAGGGTGACTTTTTTTATTTGATCGTATTTTAGCACTTGATCATATAACTAGATAAATATTATGAGAAGATCTATTACTATAAGCTTAATTGCTTTTATGATGATATTTGTGGGGTCTTGTAAGAAGAATGAAGAAGATCCAGTAAACAGTCTTACAATTAATGTTGAATGTAATAATTCACAGGAACAAGAGATAGTTGTTTTTACAAATCCATCCACAGAGGTAAAGACACTAAAGGGAAGTGGATCTGTTACTTTTTCTGATGTCATTGCAGGTGAATATGAAATCTATGCAATTCAGAAAGGATTTGGTGGAGGATCTGTTGTTACTTCTATAGGTGAAACCAGAAGTATACAACGAAAGGTAATGATTGAAGAAGGTAAGCTCTTGAATGAGTATTTGAAAATAGAGTGTCCTTACTTTATTGAAGATAAAATGTACAAAGAAAAGCAGGAATTTCTATTTAAAGTAAGTCAATTTAATAAAGCAGCAAAGAATGTCAATGTTGAAGTGAAGTCTGATTTTGAGGGAGTGATTTATAAGGGGAAATCTGATGATAAAGGAATTGTAAGATTTGCTACTGATGATTTATCTCCAAATAAGCATAAGATTTCTATTATAGCCACAGATAATGAAGGCTATCAGTCAGAGAGTACTATTAACCTTAAGTCTTCAATGATTGAAATTAGAAAAATAGTATTTTCAGGCTTTGCAAACTTCTGTATAAGAATAGAATGGGAACATTATAAAGGTGATAACTTTAAGTCTATAGAAGTAGTTGGTTATACTATAGATGATGAAAACTTAAAGAATCCGATATTAATATCTACAATAACAGATAAAGATATTAATGTCAATGAGCATTATGTTTCTACTAAAGGTAACAACTATACTGTAAGATTCAAGTTGAGGTTAAATACTTTGGATGGTAAAGTATATGAAAGTAAAGTAAAGGATGATTATATTCGTGAATACTAAGATAATTAGAATGATATAAAAAAAACGAAGCTGTAAGGCTTCGTTTTTTTATTGTTTTGTTTTACTAGAATTCAATCTCAGCACTTTGTGTGTTTAGCTGTCTGTCAACTTTCTTGAAAAGACCTTGAAGTACTTTTCCAGGACCAACTTCAGTGATAGATGAAGCACCATTAGCCAACATGTTTTGCATGATCTGAGTCCATCTTACTGGTGCAGTTAACTGAGCAATAAGATTCTTTTTGATAATCTCAGGATCATTTACAGATTGTCCTGTAACATTCTGATAAATTGGGCAAACTCCTTGTTTGAATTTTGTGTTATCGATAGCTTCAGCAAGCTTAACTCTTGCTGGCTCCATTAGTGGAGAATGAAAAGCACCCCCTACTTTTAATGGAAGAGCTCTTTTTGCTCCTGCTTCTTTAAGTTTCTCACAAGCAATCTCAATTCCTTTCATTGAACCAGAAATCACCAATTGTCCAGGGCAATTGTAGTTCGCAGCAACAACAACTTCTTCTTCAATAGAATCAAGAATTTCTTCTACAGCAGAATCTTCAAGACCTATAATAGCAGCCATTGTTGATGGAGCAAGCTCACAAGCTTCCTGCATAGCAAGAGCACGCTTATATACAAGGTTTAAACCATCTTCAAAAGAAAGAGTTTGGTTAGCAACCAAAGCAGAAAATTCACCTAAAGAGTGTCCTGCTACCATTTCTGGACGGAAATCTTCTCCCAGAGTTTTGGCAAGGATTACAGAATGTAGGAAGATTGCAGGCTGAGTTACTCTTGTCTGCTTAAGGTCTTCCTCAGTTCCATCAAACATTAAGTCTGTAATTCTAAACTTAAGAATAGTATTAGCTTTCTCAAATAACTCTTTTGCTTTTGGAGAGTTCTCATAAAGATCTTTCCCCATTCCAACAAATTGTGCTCCCTGACCAGGGAAAACATATGCTTTCATATATTAGGATTTGTAGTGAATTGTTTTTCTATATCTTACTTTCTGTCACCCAAAAAGCGCAGCAAAAATAAAAATAAATTGATAAAGTCAAGGTAAAGAGTTAAAGCCCCTAAAATGGTAAGCTTACGTGTGTTCTCTGCTCCGAACTCAACCCCAGCTCCAATTCTTTTTAGTTTTTGCACATCATAAGCAGTAAGACCGGTAAATACCAGTACCCCAATGATGCTTATTATATAATTGATAGCTTCACTATGTAAAAATAAGTTTACCAATGATGCTATGATTATTCCAACAAGAGCCATAATTAGTATGGATCCGAATTTAGTAAGATCTGTTCTTGTTGTATATCCAAGAATTGCCATTACACCAAATGTAGCTGCCGTAACTCCAAATGTGATAGCAATAGATGATCCTGTATAAATCAGAAATATAAAGCTAAGACTTGCCCCCATTAATATTGAATAGATAATAAAAATTACCGAGAGTGCTTTAGCACTTAGTTTTTGGTATCCTAAGTTCATAAGGAATACTAAGCCTAGTGGAGCAAAGACAATGATATAACCTAAAATAGACATACCACCTGTCTCTACATTTATCATATGCCTTAATAACTCAGGAGTTGTAGCAACATAATAACTAATTGTTGCTGTGATCCCTAATGCGATTAGCATCCAAGAGAATACATTAGCAATAAATGTCTTGGACATTGCAGCACTATTTATATTTGCTGCATAAGTATTATAACCTTCTCTGTTTATCATTTGCATAAAATATTTTACCTAAAACGAAACAACTCCTATTATCAATATAATAATAGGAGTTTGTTGATATATTTTTTTGTATGGACAAATATAATAGTTCTCAAGAAATTAAAAACAACTTGATATCTATTTAATTATAGTCCTTTATAGTTTTAATGAAAATATAAGTTAATGAAAATCTCCTGAAATCAGCTTCAGGAATTCAGATCTTGTTTCCGCTCTTCGGAAAGCTCCTGTAAAATCTGAAGTTGTAGTGTAGGAGTTTTGCTTCTGTACTCCACGCATAGCCATGCATAAGTGCTTAGCTTCTATAACAACTGCTACTCCCAGAGGGTTAAGGGTTTCTTGAATAGCGTCTTTGATTTGCGTTGTCATGCGCTCTTGAACCTGAAGTCTTCTTGCAAATACTTCTACAACTCTTGCGATTTTACTTAAACCAGTGATATAACCATCAGGAATATATGCTACATGTGCTTTGCCTATAAATGGAAGCATATGATGCTCACATAAAGAAAAGATCTCTATATCTTTTACGATGACCATTTCACGATAATCTTCTTTGAACTTTGCAGCATTAAGGATAGCTACTGGATCCTGACTATAACCTTGTGTAAGAAACTGCAATGCCTTAGCTACTCTTTCTGGAGTTTTTATAAGTCCTTCTCTATCCGGGTCTTCTCCAATAAGAGAAAGCACTTCTCGATAATGTTCTTTTAAACCTTCCATCATATCTGGTTCGTATAGATCTACCTTTTCGTAATTTACGACATTCATTTCATCGACATTCATCTTATTCAGTATTGAGTGTTATTATCACCGAAATATTCAACATAATTGTTCTCGGTTTCGTATACCTTTACACAATGTAAACTTGCTTTAAGATCGTTTATGGGGCCTTCTATCTGCTCCCAGATTCCTTTTACAAGGTTCTCTGTAGTAGGATTAAGTCCCTGCATAAAGTCTACTTCGAGATTGATATTTCGATGATCCAGTTTACTAATGACCCTTTCTTTTAATATACTGCTTAGGTCTTTAATATTCACAAGAAACCCCGTTTCGGGGTTTATATTGCCTTTTATAGTGACAAAAAGAGTGTAGTTATGCCCATGCCAATTTGGATTTGAACACTTACCAAAAACATTCATATTATCTTCATCAGAAAGGTCTGGTCGGAATAAACGATGGGCAGAGTTGAATCTTTCACGGCGAGTTACATAAATCATAGTTATATAGATTTTGGGAAGTATGTTCGAGATACTTAAGTATTCTTATTCTATCTATTAAACTTGATTTGATATCAAATTGTTTGTTGAAAATTGAAAATGATAAGCTTTCATTCCCCATGTGAGAGATGAATAGATTTCTGTACCTAGATATTGTAGGATTATCAGTATGGTGGTAGATTTTTCTATTTATAAGTTTTTGATACTTGAAAATTTATCGCACATATAAGCCCAATGTTATGTTAAATAGCAAAAGCTTCTTATTTACGACAAAGAACATACAGAATGAGTAAACAAGCATTAGGAAAAAGTGCCATAAACAAGTTCTTTGACAAATCATACTTCACCTTTTTATATCAAACTACTTTAAAATAAAAACACTCGTTTTTTCTTCATTTC
>JBGRPZ010000062.1:0-25421 GCA_041725915.1 Hyphomicrobiales bacterium
TATTTAACATAACATTGGGCTTATATGTGCGATAATCTACAATTTTAAAATTGAAAGCCGAATTATCGCACTATACAGCAGTTAAAAATAAGTGATAAAGCTTATAAATAAGGAAATATAAAGATCTAAAGCAAAAGCACTCCCAGCCTAAATCTTCAATAATAATTGGATTCATGAGATGAGTTAACCCTAAGAGTATACTGCTTTAAACAGAAATCAGAAGATATATCGTACTCCAAAATGATAGCCTATCCATGTCACAGTCTTTAAGTTTTTTTCTTTTACATGAGGTTCTTTTAGTCTTATAGCATTCTTATTTGTCAAATCCAGAATACTCTTTTCTGAGTCTTCATAAATATGAGTACTAATTGAAGCACCTATATAAGGCTCAATATGTTTGCCTATCCTGTAGTTCAAATTACCATTGAAATTAAAATAGTGGTCTTCTTCCTTAAATAGATTACCATCATAATTAACAACCTTTTTAATTACCTCAACAGAAGCACTAAAGTTTTTATATATCTTATGATTAGTACCAAAACCATATCCAAGAGTCCAAACATTAAATTTATTAGGAATATACCCTAATGTCAATATATTATAAAACTTGCTACTTCCTGTCTTTAAACTAACATTATAAAGCCCTAATATATCATAATTAAACTCTAGACTTTTATAGCCATCACGGACAAATGATATTATACCTACAGATACACCTTTCTCCAGATTTTTAGCAAAATTTATTATTCCAATCTGAAAACCCCTAATAGTATCAGCTACATTCAATATACCTATCTGAGCACCTTTGATCTTTTTAGAAATATTTACTCCTCCGGAAACCTGAACCCCTTCAATATCTTTAGAGATATTCAGAAAGCCTGAGATCTGTGATCCCGATATTTTATTGGAGATATTACATCCTCCGGAAACCTGAAATCCTTTTATATCATAGCGCACTCTATTACCAAAACCAGAAATTTGAGAGCCATAAAAGCTTTGTTTTATACCATTTTCATTCCAAAAGCTAGAAATCTGAAGCCCTTCTCCTCCCTCACTAAAATTACTAAAACCTGAGATTTGCAATCCTGTCATAGCACCATGACTAACATTTAAAGCAGCAGCAAGCTGAATACCATCAAATCCTTTTGAACTCCAATTTGCACCTCCTGCAATTTGCAAGCCAGTACTTTTAAGTAAAGCAGTGTTCATAAATGCTGCAATCTGAATTCCTGATAGGTTACCTCCCACATGATTACTAAAGCCTGCAATTTGTAGACCCTTCACATTATATCTCTCTGCATTGGTTACTAGTCCTACTTCCACACCATCAAGACTACCAGAATATCCAGCAATCATATTGAAAGAAAAGCGATTCTTTGTAATTTGACTCTCTACTCCATTAGAGTTTATCCAAGGCAGGAAACTAACTTGAAAAGGCTTGGTCTGTAATTCATCATACTGACTTAAATCAATAGATTTTGTAGGCAATAAAAGCCTACTAAACTCAGGTTCATTATCATTCAATTTTATTGTTTTAAATGAGCTTAATTCTCCATTTGGAATCTTTCGCACACTTTTCTTATAAAAGAAATCTACTCTTGAACTAAGCAAAACTGTTAAATCCTGATCTTCATGTAAATTGATACTTCTTATCTTCTGCTCAAACCCCCATTTTCTAAAAGCCAATTTAAACCTGTAACTCTCTGCATTAAAATCAATATGAAATCTACCCTTCTGATCTGTAATCACTAAATCCCCCATCTCCTTATCTGAAATAATTACTCCCGGAATAGGGAGTCTGGTCTTCTGATCTAATACTACACCTGAAATATGATGATTGATTTTTAATGATTGTTGGTGATCTTTAGGATTAAGAAGGACTACATTATCTCTAATTTTAAAAGAAATGCTTAATTGATCTGATAACTCTTCTAAAGCTTCTTTGACTGTCAACTCAGATGAATTTAAATTCACTTTTAAGCTATCATTAAATAAGGAAGAGTTAAAAGCATAATCGAATTCTGCTTGAGTACTCATATCTGCCAGAACATTCTCCAGCTTATCACCTTTATAATCTGCAACTATTGATCTATCCAACAATTTCTGCCCTCTTACACTCCCCAAAACGACAAGAAATGCAGTAAGTAATAAAGTTAATCTCATATAATACTTATTTACTTAATTATATACCCCCCTGAATCAGGAATGACCTGACAATTAAAACTAACTTCAATAGAATTAAACACTTTCTCTAATGTAGGATCAGAAAATCGGGCATTAAATTTTTGATTTAATAATCTAGCTGAATGTATTTCTATTTTTATATGAAAGTACTCTTCAACATCCTTAACTACTAAAGGCAAAGGTGTGTTTTTAAATTCAAGAATCCCTTTTTCCTTTGCATCAATATTAGAGATATTAAAAGGCTCAGAAGCAAAACTATCCTCTTTCTTTACAAATAAGCCTTCTTCGCCCATACTTAAATCTATACCATTTGAATAACCTAAAGCAGTCTCAGAAGTATACATTCTCACACTACCTTCAGTAACTTTAACTACAGCAGAGTCTTTAGAATAATTATCAACCAGAAACTTAGTACCTAAAACCTTAACATTAATAATAGGCGTTTTTATAATAAAAGGATTACTTTGAAGAGGATAAACATCAAAAAACGCACTTCCGGACAACTCTACATATCTTGCTTTAGCCTCAAAAGTATCATGATATTTCAGTATAGAGTTCTCTTTTAAAATAAGGTGAGAGCTATCAGGTAAAGTTATTTTCTTTTCCTCACCTTTAGAAGTAGAAACAACAATAAGGTCATTCCTTAAACCCTCATTATAATATGTATAGTAGTAAACAGAAAAGAAGATTATAGCAACAGCAGCAAGAGAAGCAATTATTTTGAATACTAATCTACTCTTTTTCTCATGGTATGGGCGAATTGTACGCCATGCCTTTTCAGCATCAAAAGAGGCTTTGGTAAATGCACCCACAGATTGGCTTTCTTCCCAGATCTTCTTCAGGTCTTTATAATATTTTTTATTCTCTTTTGATTCTTTTAACCAATCAGACAGCAGAGCTTCTTCACTTTCTGAAGCTTCTCCACACAGATGTCTAATTATAATATTATCTATATCGTGTATTTCCATTTGCTAACTTCCTTAATATAAAGATACTTTAGAAATAAAAAACCCTACCCTTCTCTTGAGAATAGATAGATGATAAAAACGATTGTAGGTAAGTGGTCTTTTAGATGTTCTCTTAGGAACTTCAATGCTTTACCCATTTGGTTCTCTACCGTCTTTGGAGATAATGAAAGTTTCTCTGCAATCTCTTTGTATTTTAATTGCTCAAAACGACTTAATTCAAATATCTTTCTTCTTTGTTCTGGCAATTCACTTATTGCTTTCAGAATATTTGCTTGCAATTCATTTCTTTCTATGTGATTATCATCAACAGCTTCAGAATTTTCTATCATCATTATTTTATGATGACTCCTATGTAGTTCTTTTGTCTTTAGATAACGAAGACAATTTAAGCGAACAGCACCATACAAATATGATTTCAATGATACTGTTATCTCCATATCCTCTCTATTTTCCCAAAGCTTACAAAAAAGATCTTGCACTATCTCTTCAGATTGTTCTTCTGAGTGCAAATGCTTCATTGCAAATAGACACAGGGCAGAATAATAATGCTTAAACATATTCTCATATGCTTTAACATCGCCAGATTTAAATTGATCTATAATTAGCTCTTTTGAATTATTCAAAGGGATCTTCTTATTAATTGAATAAAACTAATGTTACTTATTACTGCAAAGATCTGCTTTTTAAATTAAAGATTAAAAAAAAATTCAACCTTAGGATGGGGGTATATATTCTTTAGAGTATCTAAGTTATAAAACAAATAAGATAATTTAAGAATTAACATAATGAAACAGCTATTATCACTTGCAATCGTCTTCCTATTCTGTACATGTACATATGCTCAGGAAAAAGTCAATAAATCACAATTCTCTTTTGTATACCCACTCTCTTCAGAAGGCGTCAACTCAGTTAAGTATGCAAATAACTTTTCTTTCAATCTCATCATGGGTATTAACGGAGGGCTGCAAGGAACTGAAATAGGTTGTGTTCTAAATATGCAAAAAGGAAAAGTAAATGGAATGCAAATTGCAGGTGTGGCAAATCTTGATATGAAAAAAGCATCAGGACTTTTAATTGCAGGAAGTGCGAATATAGTAAATGATACTATTGAAGGCGTTGCTATTGCTTCTTCCGGAAACATCTCAAGATACACCAATGGTGTTAGTATAACCGGAGGCTTAAATATAACTTCTGGTGATTGTGATGGTGTACAAATTGGATCAATCAATATCGCCAATAATGTAAGAGGTAGCCAAGTAGGTGCTATAAATATTGCAGGTAAGAAATGTAAAGGAATTCAGGCTGGTGCTATAAATATTGCAAATGATAGCTTGAAAGGAACTCAGATTGGAGCTATAAACATAGCAAGCAAAGCAAAAGGTGTTCAGATTGGGTTAATAAACATAGCTGATAAAAGTGAAAACCATACCCCTATAGGGCTTCTAAACATTGTCAGGAATGGATATTATGCTACAGAAGTTTCTGCTGACGAAATCATTTATGCCAATCTAAGCTATAAGATGGGAGTTCGTAAATTCTATTCAATAGTAAGAATAGGGTATTCCAGCTACAAGTCGAAACCTATATTCTGCTCTGGCGCAGGATTTGGTAGCATAATCAACCTTTCTGAAAAACATAAAATCAGCCTTGATCTGGTTACTGATCAATTACATTTTGATAATAAATGGGATGATAAGATTAATATCCTGAATAGATTTATCGCCAATTACAGATACTCAATCAACGATAAAATGTCATTATTTATAGGTCCTACCCTAAATGTTTATGTATCGAAAGTAAAACATGATGGAGAACTTGGTACAATTAACATCCCTTATAAGATATATGAATACAGAAGCAAGAAAATACTCGTAAGCTCATGGATTGGGGGAAATATTGGATTTGAAGTTAAACTATAATATTCTCCTGATCTCTTTTTGAATATTACGCCTTCCTGACTTCAGGAAGGCTTTTTCTTTTATATCTATGCTATTTACTTCTATATTTTGTACACTTTAATTTCACACATCACTCCCATCAATCCACTGATAAACAAGAGCAATAAAAGAGAATTCACCATAAAAGAAGCTCGTTTTATTGCTTATTACATAGCCTGACTACTATATAATATCAGATAAGACAAATAAATTCGATTATACAGGCCAATGTTATGTTAAATCTTATCTAAGATCAACCTTTAATCACAGCCAAAGGCTCAAGAGTAACTTTTATATCTACAAGATCTTTTTGGTTTTCCATCACAGTATGAATATCCTTATAAGCACTACAGGCTTCATCAAGATCTTTTTGGGTACGGATAGAATGAACCACTCCTTTTTTTTCAAGTCTGGATATTTCTTCCTTAAGATCCAAAGTCCTTTGTGCTTGCTTGCGTCCCAGCTTCCTCCCTGCTCCATGAGAACAAGACATAAAACTTTCTAAATTACCTTTCCCTTCAACAATGTAGGAGTTAGTGCCTTGAGATCCTGGAATAATTCCTATTTCTCCATTTTTTGCACTTGTAGCTCCTTTTCTATGTACAACTACCTTCTCCTTAAAGTGCTCTTCAATGCAAGCATAGTTATGAGCTATATTAATAAGTTCGCCAAACTCAACATCCTGAACAACATCTCTAAAGGCTTCCTTAGTCCTATCCATCATCAGCTTTCTATTAGCAAAGGCAAATTCAACACAATAGTTCATCTCATCAAGATAGTCTGATGCTTCTTTTATCTCAATAGGCAGGAAAGCCAAATCATGATTTGAAGGAACTGAAGTATGCCATCTTTCATTTAACTTTCTGGCAATATTATTATAATACTTTGCTACCTGAAGGCCTATATTTCGGCTACCTGAATGGATCATTATCCAAATTGCATTATCAGAACCATACTGTATCTCTATAAAATGATTCCCTCCTCCAAGAGTTCCTAGTTGACATAAAGCTTTCTTATAGTTTCTTCCAGCAATCAAAGGCATTTTATCCCTTTGAGGCATTAAGGCAGCATCCTGTTCTTTCTTATGCCAATTAAAACCTAATGGAATTCTTTTTCTAATTCCTGACATTATTCTTTTGACATCTGGAGTAGATAAGTCTTCAATATTTGTTTTGATTGCACACATTCCACAGCCTATATCAACCCCAACAGCATTTGGAATCACTACATCTTTTGTCGCAATAACACCACCTATTGGCATCCCATATCCTTCATGACAGTCAGGCATCAAAGCCACATGCTTATGAATGAATGGAAGGTTAGCCAAATTCTTAGCTTGTTTTAAAGCCCCTTCTTCTATATCGGAAAGCCACATCTTTATTGGCCTTCTTTCTGAACTTATAACTTGTTTCATATTTCTATTTATTACTTAACAGAGAGAATAAAGATCTAAATTGGTTTAGCTATTCAGAAACTATAATCTTCTTATCAATCTTTAATATCTTTCCATAATACATATTAACGTCTTTCCTTTCGACTTTGCAAAGATCTATAGCCCATACGCAATGTTTTTGCGCAGTACAAACTTTTTTATAGATTTGAAATAAAAAGAAAGCATGCCAACCAATAGAAACGCTCTAATCAGATACACTACAATAGATAAATGCCTTAGGAACAAGTATAGAAGATGGACTCTTGAAGACTTGCAAGAAGCTTGCTCTGATGCATTATATGAATATGAAGGTATTGATAAGGGTGTCAGCAAAAGAACTACACAATTAGATATCCAAAATATGCGCAGTGATAAGTTGGGTTATAATGCCCCTATTATTGTTCTTGAAAAGAAATACTATACATATGAAGATGCTGACTATTCTATTACAAAGCTGCCTTTAACTGATAATGATCTGGGAAAACTGAAAGAAGCTATTGACATCTTGAAACAGTTTCAAGGATTTAACCACTTTCAGGAAATGTCTGGCCTTGTACATAAACTGGAAAATAAATACTACAACAAAAGTAAATACAACAGAACTATTGTACATATCGAAACTAATGATGCTCTTAAAGGAATCGAATATCTGGATCAACTATACCAAACCATCTTGAATCGTAAAGTAATATCTGTCTCTTATCAATCATATAAAGCAAGAAAACCTAATTCATTTACTCTACATCCATACTTATTGAAGGAATTTAATAACAGATGGTATGTTGTAGGCTTAAAACCCGGAAAGCCTGAAAATAACATCAATAATATTAAGCACCTTGCCTTAGATAGGATAAAAGGATTTGAGATAATAAATGATAGTTACGTTGATAACATTTACTTTGATCCTAACACATATTACGATAATATCATTGGGGTTACAAAAGATGAGGGTTTACAAGCCAGAACTATTATATGTTCTATCAATCATAGGATCGCTCCATATATTATAACAAAACCTATTCATCACTCACAAAAAGTAATTGGACAATCGAAATATGGAGTGAAGATATCACTGAAATTAATTCCTAATCTTGAACTAGAAAGGGTGCTTCTAGGGTTTAGCCCAGACTTAGAGGTATTAAGCCCTCCGTCTTTAAATAAAAGAATAAAACAACTTTTAAAACATGCCTACCAAAAGTATAAATAGATCACCAATACCAAACAATTCACCCTGCTACCTGTTACAGAGTTAAATATTCTTCATCCTATTGTCCTATTTCTAAATACTATAACATGGATAAGCTAGAATTACTTTCTGAAATAATGACCCAACTAAGTCAGGGTAAAGATGCAAAAGACCTTATTGATCAATTCCTGAAAACTGTCCCTTCTATAAGTCCGGAAGAAATAACCGAAGTAGCCCAATATCTTGATGATAAAGGCGTATTCAAAGATCCTAACCACCATCAAAATATTGAAACCAGAGTCTTTGCACTTATTGATAGTAAAATGCCTAAGCATGACCTAAGTTCTTTCCCTGAAGGCCATCCTATTCATAGCTATTTAGAGGAGAATGTTATAATCAAAGGATTTTGTGATAGAGCCAATAAGCTATTATTAGATGATAACAGCTATCGAACTCTTAACTCTGATTGGTTTCTGATTAGTAAAGAGTTTCTACAACTGGACATTCATTATCTGAGGAAAGAAAACCAGCTGTTTCCTTATCTCGAGAAAAGAGGTTTTAGCCACCCAAGTACTGTAATGTGGTCTATCCATGACCAAATCAGAAAACTTGCAAAAGACTTCTCTCAAGCTATCAAAGCTGATGAAGAGGAAATCGCAAAAGCTATCTTACCTCAACTGGCTAAAGATGCTTTCGAGATGACAATTAAAGAAGAAAAGATCTTACTACCTAAATCTGCAAAAATCCTTACTCAGGAAGATTGGATTGATATTCGTCATGGTGAAGATGAAATAGGATGGATCATCCCTAACCCTCCCGGTTGGAATCCTAATTGGACACACCCAAGCCAGCTAAATATAGAAGGTCTGGAACATAAACAACAGATGTCAAAGGCTGTTCCTTTTGATAAAGACAATGCAAGACATCATCATGTTGGAAGAATAGACTTAGAAGTAGGTGCAATCACTCCCGAACAAATCAATCTTATCTTTAGATATCTTCCTTTTGATATTACATATGTCGATGAGTTTGACGAAGTGCGCTACTATAATAAAGGTGAAGAAAGAGTATTCCCAAGAAGTCCCGGAATCATAGGAAGGTCTGTAGATAAATGCCACCCCCCAAAAAGCGTGCATATGGTTGTGCAAATAGTAGAATCCTTTAAGAAAGGCGAAAAGAATCAGGCTGACTTCTGGATCAACTTCAATGATAAGTTTATCCTTATACAATACTTTGCTGTAAGAGATGCTGATGGCAACTACAAAGGAGTTATCGAAGTCTCATATGATGGTACTTATATTCGTAATCTGAAAGGTGAGCAAAGGTTATTGGACTGGGAATAAAAATATTATTCAACAAACCAGATATAAAATCATCTTTCCTATTTTAATTATAGGCAAGAATAACTATTTTTAGATTACTTGAATCAAAACACATGAAGTATTATAATTATATCCTTGAAGTCACCAATCATATTACCATATGAAGTATGATTTAAGGAATCCATTTATTTATGGATAAATCATAAGATTTATAGTTTTATTATTGCTAGTAATCAAATTACTTCAGTGTATTATAACTCACTTTAATCAAGTAATATAAAGCAATATTATTAGGTCTTGTTTCTTTATAACCTGTTTCTCCTGTAGGTGTCGTTTGCCCTATTGATCCCCCTGTTGTAGAGATTAGCATTCCTTGAGAAGGAGATGGGCCATTAGTAGCGGGTATTAAGTTACCTACTTCATGAGTATGTTCTGAAAACTCATTTTTCTCAATAGTTCCTATTTGTTCCTTTGAATCTGAACTATTTGTTTTGAGAGTTATATAATCTAATCTCTTCTTTTCACTTGCATCAGGATCATCAAGGGAAGATCTATTATTATTTTCTCTTGGCTCATTTTGAACACCTCTAATAAACATCGATCTTAAATCCGGAATCCTAAATAAACTGCTATCTGTGTTATCACAATTATATATATCTCCTATTACTTCATATAACTCTGGATAATCAGACTTTGATAGCAATTGTCCATTAGCCTCTAGCCAACCACTCAGACGAATATAATCTTTCAGTTTATATTTTCCATTGTCAGCATCATCATAAATATGACCTGTAAACATGATCACACTTCCCAGTATTATGTTTCCATCTAACATTATATTGGGATATATATTTCTATTTTTCATAGCAAATAAACTTTATAAAAAATGCATCTTAATTAATTAAGATGCATTTTTTAAGATTAGATTAAATTTAGTGAACAGCTTCTTCTTTAGCTATAATTTGACTATTATATTTTTCTGTAGTCATCATACTCCATGTATTATCTGGATTAAATACAGCTGTCACAGAATATACATTTGGAGGGAAATCAATTTCAAACTTATTACTAATTTTTGTTACATCAAGAACCTCACCATCTATAAAATTACCAAAAACAACATAATACTTTGGATGTGGAGTAAATAAAGCGCTCATATTAGGTTGTCCCTGAACAGCAAAAGTACCTTTCCCTGACATACTTATACCTACAGATACCTGATTCGAAGGAATAGTATTATCTTCCTCAATGTATAAAGTACCTTCTTTAGGTCCTCTTCTTTGATCATGGAAATAATAAGCACCTTGCTCCTTACTAATAGTAATCTGGTTTGTACTTTTTAGATTTGCAGGAAAGTCCTGAGATGCATTAAAAATAACACCTTTTGTCAATCTACCTGTCTGAGACCAAACAAATCCATAATCAATAGTCCAATTAAAAGAAAGCTTAGTTTTTGGGAATGCATATTTATTAAACCATGCTAAAGACATTACATAAGGATCTGTAATATCAGGATTCTCTTGGAAGACACAAAAATTACCATTCTGTGTTGAGTTGTTTATTACATTTAGCGTATAACGATCCATAACAATACTATTTTAAAATTTTCCCTACTCTATTAATGGCTTTTCAGGATCTGCCAAAATCATTTATAATCTGCTTGTTAATTGAATTACAAAGATAATTGATAGCAAATCAGAATTTTAGAGAGGAAATTCTTGAATTATAGCAAGAGCTTTTTCGTATATTAAATCATATTTAAACACGTATTTTATCTTGGTATTGGGTTATAAAAGTTATACTCACAAAAAGAAACAGGATAAAAAAGTACTTATCAAGGGTTTTCAAATCAAATTTGGTTCATTATTTAAATAGACATTTATACAATCTTCTATTTTTATCCGCTTACTTCTCCCCTGTTGAACTTCCCACTGATTTCTTTCATTAAGAATGATTGATAATGTAGGATCATTGGAAGGGAAATCTAATTCTTGGGTATTTGAGAAAGAAGTAATATTATGTAATTCTCCTCTTTCATAATTTCCAAACACCATATTATAAATTACTTTAGGATCAAAAGATTCTTTTATATTTGGATGTGTATTCGTTAATATTGCAGGGAAAGAGCTCATTCCAAGACCACAATATCCCCTATTATTAGGAACATTTACATCTTGATCTATATTAAGATAAGTGTTTTGTTCTTTTCTTTTATTTTCAAAGTAAAAGCCTTTATCATAATCAAGTGTTATCAAGTTACTTTCAGATAAATCTGTATCATAAGCTTGAAAGGCACCAACCTGAACACCGGATTTACTTGATAATAGTTCAGTCCAACAAAAAGAATAAATAGGATCCCACTTGAAAACAACATTAACTTGTGAATGAACATATTTTGAAATCCAGATTGAAGAGTAAACATCTGACTTTTGACTATCTGTACTGGATAAGTATATACAAATACTTCCACTCATCGTAGATTTATTCGAAAAATAAACTGTATGTTCCATAACTTTTCATTTATAAATTTATGTAAAGCTACTAAACAATAACTTATAGACTCTTTTGTACAACTTATTATCTGCCATTCCCTTTTCTTTCCCTATAATTGCAGAATGATTTCACATGAATGTTTATCTATACTACAGACTATTGTACATTATTCATTGCATCTTCTTGTTCCTGCTATAATTGCGTATATCTTCTTTAGGAAGATATGGAAGAAGGCTTATATCATCCTACTATGCACAATGCTTGTTGACTTAGATCATTTGTTTGCTACTCCTATGTTTGAAGCAGGCAGATGCAGTATAGGTTTTCACCCTCTTCATTCTTTTTACGCTATTGGAGCATACTTTATACTTTTATTCTTCCCTAAAACAAGAATCTTTGGAGTTGGATTATTATTTCATATGTTCACTGACTGGCAAGACTGTCTGTGGATGAATATATAAAGATGTTTGTATTTAAATCTTATCAATTAATATATCTCAGAAATACACTTAAATCATATTATTGGCGTAGTCTTTGTAAAAGATGATTAAAACTTAGTAATATGAGACATATTTTTATCGCATTTATTATCTTACTCCTACCTCTTGGGTATATCAATGCACAAACAGAAGCAACTATTGAAGAATATTCTTTACAGGGGAAAAGACAAAAAGATCAATTCGGGCATACTATCATACAATACAATAAGAACAAGAAAACAATTGTTACCGCCCCTTTAAGTAATGAGAAATGGCAACAAGCAGGTGCTGTATATATCTATAATACATCATCACTGGAAGATGTCAAACAGAAAATAACAAGCCCACATGAAAAGCATTATGGTGCTTTTGGTTTTTCTGTAGATAAACAAGCTAAGTTGCTTGCTATTGGTCAACCCGGATGGTCTAACAAAAGTTCTGTAAGGGGGTCTGTATTTCTATACACAAAAGAAAAAGGTAAATGGATATATGATACTCAACTAAAACCTGAAAAGAATCAACTCAAAGGAAGATTCGGGTATTCTATTGGTATACATAAAAACCTTATTTATATAGGTGCTCCTAATTTCAATAAAGGCAAAGGGTGTGTATTCGTATTCAGAAAAAACAAAGTAAACAGATGGGAGCAAATCGACATTATTGAACCTAAGGAAAATGATGTAAACGCATTCGGAAAGTCTATAAGTGTAAATAATAATACTGTTGCCATAGGAGCACCAAACGAAGATATCAATAAATCTTTTGTATACTTATATAAGTTGAATTCACAGTCTCATACAGAGAAGATCAAACGATTCAAGAATAAGAAACACTCTTTCTTTGGTAGAAATGTTATTATCAGCAAAAGCAACTTACTATTCGTTAGTGCTGAGGGAAAAGTATTTATATATAATGAGATCAACAACTCCGGACAATGGAAAAGACTTCAAACCATTGGTAAAAAAGACAACCCTAGCTTTGGGAAAAGACTATCTGTAAACAATGCTTTCCTTGCTATCTCTGCTCCTAAACACAATAAAAAGAAAGGCTCTTTATATCTATATGCCTTTGATAGCAACGAAAACAAATACCATAAGTTCTGGAACTCTAAAGATCTGGATATAAAGAATAAGATAGGTAAATCTTTATACCTAAGCACATATATTGACAATACAAATTCTACTATCAAGCCAATATTATATACTTCTTCCATAAACAAAAATAAAACCCACAATCTACTTGAAATCTTTATCGATAAAGGATTGAAAGCAAATTCAGGTACTAATGATATAGAAGAAGATGCAGACACAGAAGAAACCAACAAGAAAGGAAAGCTTGAGTTTACAGATCATATCAGAATTGAAAACGTAAAAGACAATGAGAGCACACGATTTAGCATCACACTAAAGAATACTAGTAATGATTATATCACTATAGACAACATCTCTCATTCTCAACTTATCTCTTTTGAAAACTCACAATTTACAATAGCTCCTAATCGAACTTATATTCTATATGCTTCTATAAACCCTAAGTCCCACGGTCATATATTCGACAATATCACTCTGCATGGCAACAATATCCCTACCAATAGCAGAATTATCATTGAAGCTGATGTTGTTAAACAAGATGAATATGAACCTCAAAACAAACTTATTATCGAAAAACAAGTAGATATCCCATCTATAAACCTTGGTTCAACAAAAGAGTTCAGCTTTTATATTGTAAACCCAAACAACACAAAAGTTTCTATTTATGATATAGATACTCCTGAACACATAACCATAAGCTCATACCCTGAGACTTTAGAGCCTAACCAAAAAATGTATGTAAAAGGAAAATACTTTGCTTTTAAAACTGGTGAGTTAAAAGATAAGATCACTATCATCTCAAATCTAACTCAACAAAAGACAAAAACATTTATCACTGCAAAAGTGATTCTAGGCGGTACTGATTTCTCTCATAAAGCTGATGAACTAATCTTAGTGCCCGGCGTATTCGATAAAAGACTATTGGTCAACTTTGGTAAAACACAAAGCAATAAGGCTACTGTACAGATTTGTGACTTCTTCGATAAAGTAATTAAGGAATACAACATTACTGAGGAAAACAAAGCTATACACTGCATACCTACAAATGGCCTAAAGAAAGGTAAATCATATACTATCAAAGTAATTATAGATGGTAAAAGACCTCAAGAATCTACATTCTTCAAATAAAATATATCTTCACATAATAAAAGAGCTGGCAAAACTGCCAGCTCTTTTATTATATATCTACTATAACACATCATTACGACAATAAACCTATTGACTATGCGTCGGCGACGCACGATCTTTGCGTCCCTCGACGCATAGCCTTTGCGTCGTACGACGCAAAGGCTATGCGCTACACGAACTACTGTCATAAGGGTGAGTTATAAACTGTACTTTATCAAAGTATAATGTTACTTCCATTCTATCTCCATAAAGGCACTAGGTAGATAGTTGATGATATCAGAAGCTATCAATGAATTGTAACCTTTGTCAAATACTGCTTTGTCAGCAGCCAAACCATGAAGATAAACACCTACAACACAAGCATCGAACGAATTATAACCCTGTGTCAACAGACCCAATATAATACCAGTAAGCACATCACCACTACCACCTGTAGCCATTCCCGGATTTCCGGTTGAATTGAAAAAACACCGACCATCAGGAGTTGTGATAAGTGTATGTGCGCCTTTCAGCACAATATAGATACCGAACTTAATGGCCATATATCGAGCCTTTTCGATCTGGTCGAAGTCATCCGAAGGAGTCCCCGCCAATCGTGCAAACTCTCCGGGATGAGGAGTCAAGATACTATTCTGAGGAAGGAAACTCAACCATGTTCTATGGTCAGCAATGATATTCAAAGCATCAGCATCAAGAATAATAGGAGCATTATAAGTCTGTATCAACATCTTTAGCCCCATCTTTGCACCTTCAGACTGACCAATACCCGGGCCAATAGCAATAGCTCTGTATGGATCAAGTTTAGGTAGATAGAAGAAATTCTCTTCATCACTATCAATACTCACCATCGCCTCGGGCACAGCAGTTTGTATAATATTATATCCACATTTAGGAACATGAACCGTCAGCAAACCCAACCCACTTCTAAGGGCAGCTTTCGAAGCAAGCACAGCAGCCCCTATCTTACCATAAGCACCAGAGATCAAAAGACCATGTCCAAATGTGCCTTTATGGCTAAACTTTGAACGCCCTCGTAATCGTGGTGTAATATCATTCATACTAACAAAGAAGTTTGAAATCTTTGCCTTATCGAAATAATCCTTGTGTAAACCTATAGGTATAATTTCCCATCTTCCTACAAACTCATCATTTTCTGGCATAAAGAAAGCCAGCTTAGGAGTCTCTATCGTAAGAGTATAATCTGCTCTTATAATCTTTCCTCCATTCTTCCTACAAGTGCTATCAGCAAACAAACCTGACGGAATATCTATAGAGACAACATAAGCGTCACTAGAGTTTATACTTTCAATAACATCTCCGGCAAGGCCATCAACAATACGAGACAGACCACTACCAAATATTGCATCAATTACAAGCTCATTATTTTCAAACTCGGGGATATCATCTTTACTTGTAATATAAGAACATGAAGCATCTAAAGTCTTCAGTCTATCATAGTTTATAGCAAAATCAGTCGAAAACTTATCCGTAAACTTTACAATATAGGTTTGGGTATCAAATCCAGCTTCAACAAGAAAGCGAGCGATCACCAATCCATCGCCTCCATTATTGCCAGGGCCACAAACAACTTTTACTTTCTGACCCTTCTTTAGTCTTTTCAAGATCCATTTAAACAAACGAGTGGCAGCTCTTTCCATTAAGTCAACAGAACTTATAGGCTCATGTTTTATAGTATATTCGTCTGCTTCACGGATCTTATGTACGGGGAGTATCTTTATCATAATATAAGCTTATTTATAGCTATAAAATTACTCTTTTATAACGAATCGAAGTTTAATTCTATGTGAACTAAGCATAAGAAAACTTTAAATTAAATGCACATATTAATAATTAAGTTCATCCGTTGTAGGATAATAAATTGTAGTTTTGCGCGATTTAAAAATTTGTATAAAAGAATGGCTAGAAGAAGAAAACCATTTCCACTTTTTGAGAACGTCGAAATTATCGATGCTGGCTCTGAGGGTAAGGCTGTAGCTCGGATAGATGACAAAGTGATATTTGTGCCTTTTGTTATGCCTGGTGATATTATTGACATACAGGTAACGAAAAAGAAGAAATCTTTCTATGAAGGTAAAGCAATGAAGTTTCATAAGCTATCAGAAGATAGAGTAGAAGCTTCTTGTAAACACTTCGGATTATGTGGCGGTTGCAAATGGCAACATATGCCTTATGAAAAACAACTATTCTATAAACAGAAACAAGTTGTTGACAATGTTGAGAGAATAGGAAAGTTCCCTTACCCCTCAATCCAACCTATTATAGGATCAGAAAAACAGTTCTATTATAGAAATAAACTAGAGTTTACTTTCTCAGATCGTAAATGGTTTACTGAAGCACCAAAGAAAGAAGGAGAAAAGAACCCTAATGCTAATGGACTAGGTTTTCATTTGCCGGGTATGTTCGATAGAATTCTTGATATCGACCATTGTTGGTTACAAGAATCTCCATCTAATGAAATCAGATTAGCATTGAGAGATTATGCTACTGAAAAAGGATATACATTCTATAATGCCAGAAACTGGGAAGGCTTAATGCGTAATGTTGTTGTACGCTCCTCTTCTACTGGCGAACTTATGGTGATTGTCATTGTCCTTAAGAATGAGAAAGAAGCTATTCAGGATATCATGAGTTATCTTGAATCTAAATTCCCTCAAATCACATCACTTATGTATGTGGTCAATGAGAAGAAAAACGATAGCTATTCTGATCTTCCTGTACAACTATTCAAGGGTAACCCATTCATCATGGAAAACATGAAGGCTGGCGTTGAAGGCGAAGAAGATCTAAAGTTCAAAATAGGCCCTGTGTCTTTCTACCAAACCAACTCTGCTCAGGCATACAATCTATACAAGAAAGCTCTTGAATGCGCAAAGCTGAAGAAAGAAGATACAGTATATGATCTATACACAGGTACAGGTACCATAGCCAACTTTGTTGCACGTTCAGCAAAGAAAGTTGTAGGTATTGAGTATATCCCTGAAGCTATAGAAGACGCAAAAGAAAACTCAAAGATCAACAACATTGATAATACAGTTTTCTATGCCGGCGATATGGTGAAGGTACTTAATGATGAATTCATCACTGCCAATGGAAAGCCTGATGTAATTATCACTGATCCACCTCGTGCGGGTATGCATGAAAAAGTAGTGAGACAGATCATGAGAGTTAATCCTGAAAGAATCGTTTATATCAGCTGTAATCCTGCAACTCAGGCAAGAGATGTAGCATTACTTACAGAAAAGTATGAAGTTGAAGAGATTCAGCCTGTAGATATGTTCCCACAAACTCATCATGTGGAAAACATCATATCATTGATAAGGAAATAATCCTTAAGATTAAAAAATATATTCAGAGGGGAGGCATTTAATGTCTCCCCTTTTCTTTTGATATTAAATATCAATGTCACTTTTTATAGCCTACTCTTATTAACCTTTATTATAAATAAGACTATACTACACAACTACCATGCTTTAAACAAGATGTTAATGCAAGCTCATTAGAATCTACCAATACACCAAAGAACTAAAAATAATCGTTAATTTAACAAACTCGTTATGCTATGAAAATCAATAAACTATTCATGTTCCTATTAATAGGAGCTGCTGCTACTTTAACTACATCCTGTAAAAAAGAACTTTTAACCCAAGAAAAGCCTATGGATAATTCGTTAAAAACAGCCTCAGTTTCAACTGAGATAATTGCTCATAGAGGTTCAAATGAATTTGCACCTGAAAACACCCTTGCTTCTGCTCGCTTAGCATGGGAAGAAAACGCTGATATTCTTGAATGTGATGTTTGGCTTTCTGCTGACAAACGCGTGATGGTAAGTCATGATGAAACCACTAAAAGAATCACAGGCGTGGATTACTCAATACCCAAAACTCAATCTAGTGTTCTTAGAACTTTAGACGTAGGAAAGTATAAAAGCGATAAATATGCTGGAGAAAAAATGCCTTTCCTTGAAGAGTTGATAGCAACTGTACCTCCGGGGAAAAGGCTATTTATAGAACTTAAATCTGGTGATGATATGGATGCTGAAGAGCTTGTTCCATATGTTAGAGACATTATACAGAAAAGTGGAAAAGAAAGTCAAATGACTATCATTAGTTTTGAACTTGATGCCCTTAAATTAAGTAAACAACTAATACCTAATACACCAGCTGTCTTGGTATCTTACAACTACTTTTTAAATATTCCTTATTTATTTAGCGTTGTAAGTAAGTACAATCTTGATGGTCTTGATACTTATTATCTAACAACAACAAGACTATTCATAAATGAAGCTAAGAAAAGAAATATCCCTATTTACGTTTGGACTGTAGATAAGGAAAGTGATGCTAAAAAGCTTGCCGATAAAGGTGTTAAAGGTATCACTACTAACCGCCCAGGGTATATTAGAGATATCCTGAGTAATTAACCTATAATTTTTACATAAGAGGGAGAGTATATAGAGACTATACTCTCTCTTTTTTTATGATGCAAAAGGGAATCGAATCTCTAATACTATATAATACAAATTGCAATTCTTATAATACATTATTCGGCCCAATATGAAATATCCTATCAATTCAGCTTACTAATTACTTTTCTTCTTGATTAGCCAATTTCACAAAATTAATAGAAGGTAGAATTGCTGGTTCAAAACCAGATTGTAAAACTAGATTAGAGATGAATGCTCTCAGAAAAGGAAAGGCTATAGCAGGAGCATTGATTTTAGGAAAGTTAGAAGATTTAAATTCTTCTGTAATTTCTTCATCCATCTCAAATAAGAATTCAGCCTTTAATTTTATACAATAATCAGGATGAAAAACATCCAATCCAAAGTGAATAAAGAATTGTTTATTATCTTCTTCTGGGAAAAAATGACCCGCATTTAATTCAAATGTATGTTCATTTTCTGCATCAAAAGTTTCTTTAAAAGCTAAATCAACAATTCTCCAGGAATTTAATTGTACATTCATAACAAATATAATTTATGCAGCAGATGAATAATCAAAAATATCACAGTTTGATTCGAAAGCCTGAAACTCTTGCTTAGAGTATTTCTTTGTTTCAATATTTGAAACATATTTATCTTTTATTTTAAGATCATCGACTAGCTCAAACCCATACTTTTCTGTCGATATCTTTAATAACTCTTCTGCAGAAATTTTCGAAAAGTAATTATCAATTCGGGCTTTTATATCTTTATCTAGTTTCATCTTAAATCAGGTATTTCGTCTGTCAAAATCAATTTACTTTGTTTTATATTCTTAGAAGGATCAACTACCGAACATATTGTACAGTTTGGAGTTCTTTGGCGAAATTTACAAATTCTATCTTTCTTAAAAGCAATAAAAACATTCCCTTTCACTACCTCTATAGGCAATATTTTTTCACCTATAACATAATCTATTAGCTTACCTTCAACAAATTTAATTGCTTTTCCTGTAGAAAAAAGTTTATTTACAAACTGTTCTTTTATATAAGATAACAACTTCTGTCCTTCATTTGTTCCTAAATCTATAAGCCTTTCTTTGTCTACACTAATATCTGATTCTATTATTGAAAACGTTGAATACTTCATTCTTTTGGCTCTTTTATCCCAAGCCTCAGCAATAGCCCAATCTTTAGCTTGATATTGTGGATTACCTAAACCATCAGTAAAAAAATAAACACCTTTTCCCAGCCATTCATCATTTCCTTTAGATGGTTTAAACGAATCATTAATTATTTCTTGTGCATTTTCAGAGCTTGTTCCATGAAAACCTTTGAATATCATACTTTTTAACTAAAATACAGTTAGGGGTATTTTCTAAAAATTTATTATCTATAAAATTTGATTAACAAATATAACAACTATATTCAAAGTTAAATCCACGATTTCAAGAATAAATATAAATCAACAGAACAATAATTTATCTCAGAAAACATACTATCCTCATGATGCAAAAGGGATTTCCAACACTACTACCGATCGTATATTCTTTCCTTTATGCTTTGCGGGTTGTAATTTTGGCATCTTATTCACGAGATTTAAAGCCAATTGATCATAAGGCTTTCCCATTCCCTCATGAATACTTGAAAACAATACACTCCCATCTTTATCCACTAATACCAACACCTCAACAATTCCACCATCTTTCTCTGTTGGTGCATCTAAATTCTTATATACATACTTTACAAGTGCATCCCATCCCCCAATAAATTTTGCTTGTTGATCAGGTTTATATTTGGCAGTGATTGTCTTTCCTCTACAATCTTTATACAGATATAAATCCCCTTTTCTACCTACCATCTTTATTATATCACAATCCCCCTGAGCAAAAGAATTCGATGCTACTATAACGATTAAAACTTTACAAATAAAAAATTTAAACAATGTTTTCATATGCCTCTATTTTAGATAAACAAAAGCTGCTAAGAAAACTTAACAGCTTTAGAATTCTTTATTGCCTTTTCTTGAATACTAAGTTCACTCTAAACTTAGAATCAGATACAGAATCAGAAAAACCATCTCCATCGTCCATAGTATCACTATAAGAACTTGAATCAGCATTAAATGAATCAATATAATCAAATCCCAATCCATCCATCACATTCAATAAATCAGTAAGGTTTCTTACTCCTGCCCCAGTTCTCTTTGAAACGATATAGTCTTCAAAATCTCTAAGAGCTTCCTTATGAGGAGACTTTTTTGCATCAATCATAGGGTTAATACCTCCAAATAACTTGGTATTCTCAGCAGTAATTACAATATACTTAGGCAATCTGTTTGCATCGAATGTTTGAGCCATTGCATTGCCCCCAAATAAGCAAACAAAACAAACAAGAACTAAGGTTTTAAGAAACTTTGACATAGCATTAAGTTAGTTTAATGATTAAATAATTATCCATATATAAAAATGCTACCTAATCCCCATTAGGCAGCAAAACACGCAAATATAATATTTTTATATTGTACTTAATCGTTACTTCTGACCAAGTTGCTTAGCCATGGCAGCACCAATAAGAGATTCTAAAGGTGTAGATCCTCCTTTTCCGTTGGTTCCTCCAATTATCATAGTAGAAGGGAATACAATCTTTGCCAGCTCAGCAGCTACCCCAATAGCAGTTTCTTTTTCTATTAATGCTTTCTCTTGAGGTGTTAAACCTGCATTTACAAGCTTTGTATTCTTATAAGCTTCTGCATCAGCTTTTACTTTTTCTGCTTCTGCCTTTAGCTTTTCTGTTTTCAATGCTATTTCCGCCAATGCTCTATTGGTTTCTTCTTGCTTGAGCTTAGTTTCAATTGAGATAAGAGCTTTTACCTGTTCCTTCTCCTGAGCTACTCTCTCTGCTGCTTTATCTCTTTCCCCTTCAGCAACAATACGCGCCTGAGCTTCTTTTGCTGTTTTTATCTTTTGTTGTTCAAGTTGTCTTTTGGCAGACTCATCTCTTTGAGCTTCGAGTCTCTTTTTAAACACCTTTTCAAGGACAAGTTCATCAACAACAACCTGAGCTACTTCAATTCTATTTTCTTTGATTTCATGAGGGATACGAATAACTTTACCATCATTACCTTTTCTTTGCTTCACCTCATATCTGGTTGTTACTTCCTTTATGCTTCTTGTATCGACATTGATTGAGTTATTTATAGTATCTCTATATTCTACTTTCTCAACACTATAAGAACCATTCTTCAACTGATCATCTATAGACAAACGGAAGTCAGAAGCAGAACCACTAATATAGTCCTGAGCAGCGAACATATAGCCAGTGTTAAAGACAACTTCTCTTACTGTAGGAATAAGTGTTGTATTTACAAGGTTTTCCAATGATCTGAATTCAATAGCCAAGTTTACAAAGTTTACTTCATCCTGAGGAAGTTTAAATCTGGCTGAAATCTTAGCTTTTGCAGTCACCTGATCAATAAATCTTACTGGAATAGCATCCATTGCACCAATAAAGCTTTCTATATCTTCTGGCTCAACAACTTTTACTTCTATAAACTTTCTCCATGGAGTCACTTTTGCGAATCCTCTCCATCTTACACCTTCATCAAAAACAACAGATTTAGAACCCCATGGATGAGCAAGGAAATACTGATAACCGGGTTCTGCCCAGAAAAATAGATATGGTAACATATAAAGTAATATACCCAATGACACTGTAGAAATAAAAACCTTCAACTGATTCCTTGATAAAAAATCAAACCCCTTATTCTTCCTTGATAAGTCTTTTATCTTCGATCCAAAGACAAGAACTAATATACCTAATATTACTAATACTATTCCGAAAAATTTCAACATGATGATATAGTGTTAATTTAAACTCTACCAGCCATATCAAAACTAATGCCAGCTATAATTAAGCAAGTTTATATAATTAGATTACAATGATTTAATAAAATATTATATCCACAGTTATAATCGTCAGTCTTTAGTTTTCGGATATTATTTATTCGTATCGTAGGCTTTTATATCTAATTCTGTACAGTCATAAAATAAAAAAGTCCATCAACATATTGTCAATGGATCTATTTCATTATAATATTCAGATCCTAACTATCCTAGTTCATTAGAAGTAAGACCATAGATCTTTTCTTCATCAATAGAGTAATCAAATCTATTATACATTCTTACAGTCTCAAGAACTTCACGCATATCAAGGCGACTAACAAAGTCAACTGCCATCGGATTAGTTTCAGGAACATCAATATAGATAGAATTACCCTGAAGACCTTCAGTAAGACTTTCATATAACTCAAGAGCGACCTCTTCTGTATCTGCAAAAAGAGGGCCTATCCTATAACCTTCAACACAAGGTCTTATCAGGCCAAAGCCCATAATTTCACTATTTATTGATTTCACCAGACACTTAGCCCCTTTCTGAGTCAACCAATAATGAAGGTACTTTATCCTTGTCACAGGGAAACAATGGGAATCATATTCATAAAGCAAAGAGAAATCTATCTCCGACAAAGGCAACACACCATCGTGGAGTATAGAATTGTTTTTTACTATCCCATGATATCTATGATTCGAATAAGCAACAATAAAGCCCATTGATTGTAGTGTATTCACAAATTCTACAGGAGCATCTACACATATATTATATCCTTGTAAACTTGAAAAAGCATGTTCAAACATCTTTCTTCCAAATCCCATCGATCTATAATCAGGTTCAACAAAGAAGTGGCCTATAAAACCAAAGCCGGTTTTATGAGAAATTGCAGAAATAAAGGCAATTGGTTTATCCCCCAAACAACCAACCCAGAACCCGTTAGGGTCAATTTTATAGTAAGTCTCATGATCATTGACGCCCGGATTTCTACCAGTTTGAGTAACCAAATCTGTAAAAAGTCTCATATCCTCCAGAGTCGCAGGACGAATTTCAAAGTTTTCTATCATAAGAAAGTAACTTTAGGTTTTGATTAATAGTAAAAGAGTAAAATAATCGGTTGGAATTTTAACGTAAATATTTAGGAGGTAATATTTTGAGAGTATATCAAAGATAGAAAATTCTTTACAAAAGGAGTAATTTTTATGTGAATTATTACTGTATCTATTATAAGATAGGCCTTTCAGGAATATTAAAATATACTTATAAAAATAGACATGCAATATAAATCAGTAGGATTATAATCCTACCAGAGGAAATGTTCCAAAAAACATATAAAAACTATTAATAATAAGTTCTATGCCATGAATTATAATACTTAACTAAAGGTATTAAATCATTAATCAATCCACCCCTATTAGAATCTATTTCTTTCAAGAAAGGCCAATCCCCCATAAGCTCACGAATATATTTCTTCACATTCCCTTTTGTTATTGGACCATGCAAGCTGCCTTCCTTACGCAAATAATAAATACCTGAATCATGTATCACTCCATTGATATCACCACTAACATCATATGAGAAACACTGATTCACCCCTTCAACAAGCACATCTACAGCACCATGAGCGGCCATCCAGAAAGGTTTTTTACTTCTTTTGCCCTTCAATCGCATACACTCATAGTTAGCACTAAATTGCCTGAAATAGTCTACTTGAGAATACGAATACCGAATAACTTTGTTTTCATCTTTTGGGTATATCTTCAATCGTCTACTAAGGTTAATCTGTCCTATAATAGTATCGCCCCATTTATTGATAACAATATCATCAAGATATTTATTACCATTATTAAACTCTCCCCCATTATATAAATACATCAGTTTTGGAATCTGGGAATAGACAAACTTTCTTTCTTTTATCCATTTTACAACCTCAGGATGTTCTGTCAACTTTGATAGCAACTTAGCCTTAAATCTTCTTTTAGAGATATAAAACCCAGCCTCTTCATCTCCCGGAAACTTCAAGATATAATCCATCACAGGATAATAGGTAAATCTTGTATTCCGCTTATTATTCTTCATATAGTTCTTTTCATACTCAACATTTCTCTCATTCTCTACGGCCATTAGCTTTATCTCTCCCTCAATTACGATTGGAGCAAAAAAACGTTTGAATGGCTTTTGAATACGATCATCGAAAATAGTCTCATATGAAATCCTGTCCTTAGAATACTTCCTGAAATCCTTGTATAAAAATCCTTGTCTCTTCCCGATGGTATCTTTTACATTTACATCTCTGGAAAACAATCTAAATCCATCTACAATCTTCAGATTACCATAAATAGTATCTCTTTTATGTGTTATTATGTAGTCCAGAAAGGCTTTGTCATTTTGAGAATAAGAAATAAAACTATAACCCACACAGAAAAAAACAAAGATTACAATACTTTTCATATGATATCTTTTTGAAGAATAAAACAACCCAAATTAAATAAAAAAATGCTAGAAAAATTAAAACTCTTATTTATTGCTTCTTGTTAGTTTGCTTAAGTTACTTTTAATCATGTGAAATTAAATAAAATATAAAACTTGTCAATAAAGAAAGAACACTAATATAAAAAAAGAGGTGATTTTTTTATCATATAGTAGGTATAACTACCCTAAATATGTAAATACATCATAAATTAAAATACAACAGATTTATTTTAATGCATAACTCACCCACTAATAAAGTAAACTGAAATCATATTGTATAACACGCAGTTATGTATTTATACAAATTTTTTATCAATAAAAACTTGTTATAATCTATAAGAGATTATAACTTTGGTTTTATTCAAATGAAAAATAAGCTTTGTTATTAAGATCAGAATCCTAAA
>JBGRPZ010000063.1:0-25335 GCA_041725915.1 Hyphomicrobiales bacterium
ACTGAAAGTATAAAAATTATAGATATATATCTGCCATTTTAGGAATTCTGATAATAACTATAATTTTTATACTTTCAGTATTTGTTTTCTTTAAGTATAAGAAGTAGATATAATGATTGTTATGAGTTTGAAGCTGTATAAAGATTATTTAGAATAAAAATATCCCGAAAAGTACTTTTGGTGCTCTTCGGGATAATATCTTTTAGCTGGCTACTTATTACAATCAGTTTATCAATAGATCAGTTCATATTTCACTGAACTTGTATTTCCTTTCATATCTTCCACTTCCACCTCGAAAATGTTTTTACCATTCTTCATTCTATTATCTGTATTATAGAACAGTATTCCTGTTTTGGATTCATACTCCATAAGTACCCAATTGCCATTAAGTTTGGCATTATATGACTTAATTCCTGATTCTTTATCGTTGATATCAAATCTTATGGCTTTATATCCTTTGATATCTTTACCATTATGAACGTTTCTACCTTGGATAAAAGGAGGAATTGTATCTATAGCAATACTATATTGTCCGAACTTTCGGGCTCTAAGTTCAAGCTTTCCATCTTTGATCTTGCCCCCTGCATAAGCTTCTTTATTGGTGTCTAAGATGTAAACAGCATATATTTTGTCCTGAATATCTGCGGGGATGCTGTCAATATTTAGGGTTAATGTAAAAGATTTGTGACAAGGGATATTCTCATCTCCAAGCTGAATAATATCATATCCACACGTACTTTTATTATGAGTATTATAGAAGTTCAAATGCTCAGATTTATAAAGAGAGTTTGAAGGCATGTTACAGCTAAAGGCAGTATCATTGATAAAGAAAGCTTTGGAATGATCTATAAATGAGCCTTTCTTCGCATTACATCTATGGATCTTTGTAAAGTTTTCACCTTTAACAGGGAATTCAATATAAGAGTTATTGCCATCAATATCTTTGACAACATATTTTATTATATGGGTCAATGTATCTGTAAAGGAATAGATCCCATTGTTTTTTACAGTTTTGTATATATCAAGATGGTTGTTTGGATCGATACAAGAGCGTTGAATCCTTTTTTTGTTCTTCTTATAGTATTTGTAATCAATAAGACTGTTGATATACCTTGTCTTAGAGAAAGGCATTTCATCCATAGATGTACTATAAATTAAGCTATCATCTACAAATAGATCTATGGCATAGACTCCGTTTTTATTCCTTGTTTTACTTTGCCTGTCATAACAGTAGATGCCAAAAGAGATATCACCATATACAGAGATAGGTTTATTATTATTGATGATATATTTATCATTTACGGTTTTTGTCTTGAGGTAAATGTTATCAGGGCTATTGTTTACTTGTGCAAGGTCGTTATTTGGGTAGATAGCAATAAGATCAATGTTAGGTTTGCGCTTGTCGCTAATAAGAAAACCGTAGTGCATAGGGTTTACAGGAATAGCACCATCTTTTCTTCTTATCTCGAAATGTAGGTGAGGGCCTCCTGAGCTTCCTGTATTTCCTGAGTAGGCAATCAGCTGACCTTGCTTTACATTCAGTGTGTTTTCAGGTATTTTCAGATCTAAGGTGAAGCTTTCTTTCTTGTATTGTTGTTCTTTTACATACTTTTCAATGGAAGGGCTAAAGCATTTCAGATGTCCATAGACAGTCATCAGGCCGTTGGGATGGTTGATATATATGGCTTTTCCATATCCACCAGTAGATATTTTGATTCTGGAAACATATCCATCAGCAGCAGCTTTGATTTTCTTTCCTTGCACACCACATGTTTTTATATCAATACCACCATGGAAATGATCGCTTCTAAGTTCTGAGAAAGTCCCACTTAGCAGGATTTCAAAGTCTACAGGAGATTTGAAATAGTTCTTATCCCATTGTTGAGATTGTGAAAATACAGGATTAAATAACAGAAATGCCAATACAGCCAGCAACATATTTTTCATAAAAAGCAATGTTTGATTTGTTTGTTTAGTGCAATAATTCAGTCAAAAGAAAGTGAAATAATTATAAATGATATTCTAGTTGATTTATATCTTCTCCCCAATAACTACCAAACAAAATTAAATAAAAGTATAAATAGGAGAGATGGTAAAAGTGAAAATTAAATACCATTACTTGTATTTGTATTGGATAAAATTAATAAGTATATAGTTTTTGTTGGAGGTATAATGTGAAGTGTTTTGTTCTTTGAATTCTGAATTACTTAATATAGCTGACATTTCATCTAAGAAAAGCTTTGCAAATAATTGAATAGGATTACAAAGATTTATATTTGCGATATGGATAGGGGACGCACTTAAATATTGAATTCTAAGGCTCAGCTATTAATATATAAGTAAAGCTTTGATTACCATTATAATTAATGGATGTATATATTTTAAGTAGTAAGAATTTCATTTTTTCAGTACCTAAAATCAAAAGTTTTAGGTACGAAGAATTATAATTCTCTGTACCTAAAAAAATAATTCTCTGTACGAAGAAATAAAATTCTTCGTACAGAGAAAAATATTTCTTCGTTGCAAGAATTAGAAATTTTAGGTTGCAAGAATTTTATTTTCTTAATTGTATTTATGATGCTACTTGCCCTCTTACAGATAAGTAGATGATAGGTGTTTTTAAAGAGTTCGTTATTATTTCAATCTTTTTATTGAAGATACCAAAATCATAAGGAACGAAATTTACTTTTATTAATCCACTGTCTCCGGGTAAGATAGGTTCTTCAGGGTATTCGATAGCAGTACAACCACAATAAGGTTTAACTTCTTTTAAAAGCAATTCGTCTTTCCCTATATTTCTCAATACAAATTCATGATAGACAGTTTCTCTTTTAATCTTTCCAAAATTGAAATCCTTTTGCTTTACTTGTAGAATACTATTGTTATTATAATTTGAATTGGTATTTGCTATATGATTGCCGATATATAATCCTGCTATAATAATTATTAAAAATATAATTAGTTGCATTGTTTTTTTCATGCGTGTTGATGTTTTTCGTTAGACTTGAATAAGTGTAAATAATGTAATACTCATTGATATTTGTTACAACTATTAGAATTGTTTAATACAAATATCTAAATAATATTTTGTTTGTTCTAAAAAAAAATTATATAATTGCATTGCCTTTAACAGACTTTAAGAATCATTGTATTTGTTTATGCAATGTTTATATATAAATTAATTTTAAAACTAAAACTATGAAAAAGAGTTTTTTTTATGCAGGAGCTTTAGTGCTCGCTTTAGGAATTGGTTATTTTGGAACTAAAACAGTAAAAGCTTCTAATATGGGGCCTTATACAGGAACAGTAAAAGACCAGCTTGATAAGCTATTCCCTATTAAGATCAAACAAGAAAGACTTGGAGAACTTGAATTAAGAATTGATGGAGAAACAACCTTAACAGGTTGTGATTGTACAGTAGAAAAGGGGAAAACTTGTTATTGTGTAATTTCAGTAAATTAAAAAATAAATATTAATGAGAGCATGAAAGCTCTCATTAATATTATATGTGATATTTAACTAATATGAAAAGAATTCTAATTCTATTAAATGCCCTAATTGTATTTACATTATTTTCTTGTAATAATTCAGGTGTAAAAGGGGATATGCCTGTAAGTATGGAGCTGTCAATATATGATAGTATTGATTTGCCAGATGCAAGAGGTTTTGAAGTATTCGATTATGATGCAAAGAGAGATTTGTTTTTAGGTGTTCTTGGTGAAGAGATTGTATGCTTTTCAAAAGACAAAGAAGTATTTAGATTTAATCGTTTTGGTAATGGACCAGAAGAATATTCATATAGTTTATTTTTTAGGAAATCATCGCCAAGATTTGATACAGATACTTCAATAATGATAAATAATAATCAATATTTAAAGTATTATGACTATAAGGGAAATTTTATAAAGAGTGTGAGGATAGATACAGCACATCCAACAGCAAAAAGAATGATTATGGGGAGATATAAAGATAAGTATGTTTTTCAAGGGGATAACACCTATACAAAAGCAGATTTAGAAGACTTCCCTGATGAATCTGTCTTTTATCAGAAAGCACCACAATTCTTTGTAGCCTCTTTTGATAGTAATTTTACCAGACCTTATGGGCATTTGCCGAAAGAGAGTATTATAATGCAAAAGAATAGAGCATTTGAGGGGTTTAAGCCTCGATTGTCTTATAATAAATCAAGGGGTAGAGTAGATATATTATATTCAGCAGATCAGAAGCTGTTTTCATTTCCATTAGATCATCCAGAGACTTATAGTTATATACAATTAGATCCAAATCATTTTACAGAGCAGCAATTTCAAGCAACAAAGACACGCCCAGATGCAAATATTTGTAGTAGAATGATGGCACTAAACACATATTATTATTATTTCTATTCACAAGGAGATACTATAATGACGGGGTATTTTCCAGGAGTGCCAGAAGATGTATTAGATGAAGAGCTACCTCATACAAAAATTAAAAATAATTATAGAGAAGTAATTAATAAGTATTTGCATTTTTATCTTGATGTTTATGTTGATGGAAAGAAGAAAACAGGAGATATCTTGATGCAAAAAGGCTGCATGATTACCTATCTTGGTGGGCTAAACAATATTATTGTTTGGAAAGAGAATGATATTGTAAAGAATGGACAGCCAATGAAGAGGTTATATTTTGCAAGGTTAAAAGATATTCAATAGAAAAAGCAAGAAAGGTTATTTCATATAGGAATAGCCTTTCTTTGAGTTTGGTATTCTATATAAGATCTTCTCTATTGAAGTCTTTTTCAAAGTCTGAAACATTTTTAAAGCCTAGTTCTTCTAGCTTTTTGAAGAAAGGTAGATAGTCATCATCATTGATATCCCATAAGAAATCAATAACCCACTCATACCAACGTGGAGGGCAAGGGTATTTTCGTATATACTCTAGACGCTCATTGAAATCTAAATTCTTTTGATCAAGCCATTCGCGTAAGATATCTAAATGAGTTTCTCCTCCTCCCATTCTCCACCCCATACTACATGGATGACTGCTTGGCTCATATATCCAAGGTGGAGGAATACCTCCATATTCATCAATTAATTTACTACTGAATTCAATATACCAATCCTCATTTGCGTATCTACCCATATGATTTACTTTTAATAGGGTTATTTGTATTAATGTTAAGTTGGGCAAATAAAAGGAATAAATTCATTATTGCAAAAAGGCAGGAATCCAATGGATAGACCTTTATATAGTGTTTTGGTTGATACTTAGATTAATAGTGTCCCTGATACTTAAATTAATACTATATTTGATTAACTATAATTGTCAAAACTAATTTATCTAATACCACTTGTTGAATTAAACTTAAAGCTTATCTAAAATAAAATTGACAACTATTCATTTCTATTCAAGACGAATCCATTATTCTATACAATTCTTTTCTGGTTATATAAAGTTTAAAGACCTAAGTTATGAGATCTCTGCTAAAGAAAATGGTAAAAGGTGTGATTAGCTTTTTATTAGGTTCGAATGAAAAGTTTACACTTGAACACCGATTCCTGAATTTCATTTGTTTGATTGCAGTGGTAGGACTGCTAATAGCTTTACCTATCAATTATTATATAGATTATGAGGTTCATATATTTATAGCAAATATAATCTTCTTTGTCTTATCACTTATACTATTCTTTTTTGCCAGAATACAAAAGAGGTTTATGCCTACAACATGGATTGCGTATATTGTCTTCACTCTGTTGTTTGTGCTTTTGTGGGTATTTGAAGGAGGAACATCAAGCCCGACATTGTATACATTCATTGCACATATGGCAATATTTATGTGGATATTCCCATTACGTCAACGTTTTCCTGCATTTATAGTACTGTTTGTAATACTGAGTTTGTTGTTCTTTGTAGAATATCGCTATCCTACTTTCTTGAGTTCACGGCCGATATTAGATACCACACCATTAGATCAGTATCTGGTTTTTATTATAGTATTTGTAATTATATTCCTGTTTACTCTATTTACAAGAAGACATTATCTGCTTGAAAAGGAAAATGCAAAGAAATCTGATAAGCTGAAATCTGCTTTTATTGCTAACCTATCGCATGAAGTCCGTACTCCTTTGAATGGAATATTAGGGTTTGCAGATTTGATTGTACAGGAAGATCTGACAGAAGAAGAAAAGCAAGAGTATACAGAATCAATGAATCAATGTTCAAAGAGTTTGCTGGCTCTTGTTAATGATATGATAGAACTGTCAAGGATAGAAGCAGGAGATTATCATGCTTCATATGATGTTGTGAACCCTGCAAACATCCTGAAAGATGTATTGAAAGACCTTGAAGGTATAAAGAAGGAATACCATAGAGAAGATATACCTGTACATAGTGAAATAGAATTTGAGGGAGATATTGTTTCTGATGCCTTTGCTTTGAAGCATATAGCCAAGAACTTACTTTCAAATGCAGTAAAGTTTACCCATGAAGGAGAGATAAAAGTTGTACAGCGAAAAGTTAGAAACAAATTGATCCTTGAGGTGAAAGATACAGGAATAGGTATGTCTAAGGATGCAAAGAAGATTATATGGAACTCATTCAGGCAAGTTGATGGTTCAAACACCAGAGAGTATGGAGGTACAGGTATGGGACTAACTCTGACAAAAGGCTTTATTGATGCTTTGAGTGGGAAGGTGAAAGTAAAGTCAACTTTAACAAAAGGGAGTCATTTCAAGGTAATCATCCCAATTCCATAAACTATTGATAAACATATGTAATCTTTCTTCCTTGGCGGTCTTGTGTTTTTCGAGTGTATCGGGGAATAAGATTTATAAGTTTGTAGAGTTGGCTTTCAGTAATACCTATAGGGTGTTTCATTACCATCCAGTAGACAGGTTCATTATAAGGAGGGATTGTAAGAGAACCAAAATATTGATAGTAACTTCTGTCAGAAGGGAGAATAGTCTTATAGACATCCAATTGAGTGAGCTGGTTTTTTATATTGGGTTCATTGGCGGAATGGAAGAAGTTGTGGATAGTACTATTTCTTGCTTCTCTATCTATAAGTATAGCAATATTGTATAACCTGCCATTTTCAGATTGATGGACAAGATGTATTTCACCATCATATACCTTTTCGTTGAGGGTATGTGCTGATGGATGCATAAAATAGAATTGTTTCAACTCTAAAGGCGTACCATTTAGGATGATATTATTGGTAGATTGCGGTTTGAAGAGATAATTATCGTTTTCTATTTCAACCCTAAAATCAGATACAGAAGCTCTGAAGCTAAGGTTTAATTTCTCTATAAACTGGTAGTTTGATATATCAATAGGAGAGGGGCGGACTGGTTTTCTTTCACCTTGGCATCCCAAAATAGAGAGGATAGTAAAAAGAAATACAGTCAAATATAAGCTGATATATTTTATCTTTCTTTCCATATTTTGGTATTCTGAATAGATATATGAAGGTACAAAAAAAAGAGATTACATTGTATGCAATCTCTTTAACTTTAGTTAATTACTTATATATTTATAAGTAGGAATATTGTTCTGTATAATGCATCATTTGCCATTCAAAGCTGTCAGGATAACTAATCTTGACATCGACAATCTCATCATTTATTATAACAGGGTTAAGTACAGGATTAAGGAATCCACCATAAGGAGCTATGTTAAGAGCTTCCCAACGCTTCAATACTTCTGCATGAAGTTCCTGATCTACCTTAACACCATAGTTTTCTACCAAGTTACGAGCAGCTTCATAGTCTCCTTCAGACTTAACTCTTTGGATTTCTTTCAATAGATCACCAACAAGTTCATTGCATTTTGCGTAATCATTGATAACAAAGTAAGTCTTATTATCACGAACTTTCTTTTCAATAACATTATTAGCTTGACCCTTTTCATATACCCATTTAGCGATAAGCTGACGATTACGCATATGAGATTCTTCGATATTGTGACCAAGTTCAACTCTTACAAGCTGTGTCATCAGACCACCACGGAAGTATGCATTATATTCAGTTTTACCAACATCAATGCTAGGCATAAGACCAAGTTCAACAAGCTTTGGGTTCATAGCAAAGTAAAGAGCAACCAAATCAGCACGAGTTTCTTCGATTGTAGAAGCGTAGTTCTTCAATGTCTCGCCGGGATCAGCCACACCAGGCTTAAGTTTTCCAGAACCATGACCAACAATTTCATGAAGATCTACATGAAGGTTACTAGCCAAAGTGCCATATTTCTTGCTTAATTGAACTTCATCATCATTCCATGCAAACTCTTTAAGTGCTCCAGAATCTTTGCTTACTTCATCATAAGCACTTACTATATTGGATATTGTAACAGACTTACTACCGTAATCAGCTCTCATCCAATCAGCATTTGGCAAGTTGATACCAATAGGAGTAGAAGGAGAACAATCACCAGATTCCATAACAACATTTATGGCTTTTGCAGTTACACCTTTTATCTCTTCTTTCTTGTAGACTTTGTCAGTAGGAGAGTGCCATTCAAACCAATGTGCATTCTCACTTACAAGTTGTGCTCTCTTTGTAGCTTCAACATCACGAATACTAACAACAGATTCAAAAGTTGCTTTCTTTCCCAATGGATCACCATAAACTTCAATAAAACCATTGATCACATCAACAATAGAGTCTGTATCTTTTAGCCAAAGCTTGTTGTATTCGTCAAAAGTAGCAAGATCACCAGTCTTATAATATTTGATAAGCTTTTCAAAAGCAGCAGCTTGAATATTACTCTCAGCAACAGTGACAGCTTTTTCCAGCCAGTATACAATCTTTTCTATGGCATTAGAGTATAAACCGCCAACTTTCCATACGAGTTCTTTGATCTCTCCATTGTCTTTCACTAGCTTTGAGTTAAGACCAAATGACAATGGTTCATCAGGGTTGGGGCTTGTTTGGAATGAATAGAATTCTGTAGCCTCGCTTTCAGTTACTCCTTCATAGAAGTTACAAGCTGAAGATTGAACTAAATCTACACCATGATCAAGGCAAACTCTTTTCCCATCAACATCAGGATCAAATATGATAGGTAGAAGAAACTCCCCAAGTTTATATTTATTCTCAAACTTTCCTTGAAGATCAAAACCATTTGTAGCCTCTATAAGCTGTATAAAGAAATCTTTCGAGCATGAAGGAGTGATCTTTTTCATACTGTAATGATGATGAATGCCATTGGAGAACCATACTCTTTTTGTATAGACCATAAAGTTTTGCCATTCATCAGAAGCTCTTTCACCAGTGTAATTCTTTACAATAGTCTCAATAGTTTTTCTGATAAGTAGATTATGTTTGTAGTTCTGATCCCATAATATATCACGACCAGAAATTGCAGCATTATATAAGTAATAAAGAAGTTTCTTCTGACTCAGACTTAACTCATCAAAGCCCGGAACCTTATATCTTATTATTTTCAGATCAGCAAATTGTTCAGAAAAGTATTTAAACTCATCTTTCTTTTCTACGTTTTTTACATCTTCTTTTGACATGGATTGTTTGAATTTATTATAGAACTAATTTGAAAGCAGTAAAGGAAGCTTTAAATTAATTCGAAGTGAGTATTGTTTTTCGATGAAGTGATATAGTTTTATAATGCAACTATCCTGTTGTCTTTTAGAACAGGAACAACCTTTGTTGTGTTCATTTTGAATGTATATTCTACCAATTCTTCACTAACCAGATGGCGTAATCTATATCTGTGAGAAGACTTGTCAATATAAGTTAATACATCCTTCTTTGCTGTTTGCCATAGGTCATAAGCCGCCCAAGCAGAATCGCAATGAATATCAAAGCTTTCATTCATGACTAATTCTGTCAATGCTCCAGCAAAGATGGTGTCTTCAAGATTGAATTTATTCTTATAACCAGCACAAAAGATCAATAAATTTTGATTCTTCGACTTTACATAGTCTGCAATTGCTTGAATATTTGAGAAAGAACCAATAATAACTTCTTCGGCTTCTTCAGCAGCCATCTTTGTAATCTTTGTTCCATTAGTAGTGCTATAGGCAATTGTTTTCCCCTTGGCCTCAGGAATCATAAAGTTAAAAGCAGAATTACCAAAGTCAGCAAAATCAGGTACAATACCTTCTCTCTCGGCTGCAATTAGATATCCTTGCTCTTTATATGACTTTGCTTCATCAAAGCCTTTTACAGGAATGATTTCTTTTACTCCTGCATCCATAGCACCAACAATTGAAGTAGTAGCGCGGAAGATATCAACAATTACAGCTGTATATGGTTTGCTAATTCCTATATATTCAAAAAGTTGAGGTGAAAGACATACCTCTAATTCGTGTTTTTCCATAGAAATAATATTTATCACTATGCGAATGTAAAGATCTTTTTATAAAAGTATGCTTATATACATAAGTCTTATTTTATTTAATATATTTGAATATTAGCTGCATTACTATTATTAGTTCATTTACTTTAGTGTAAAGTACAGGCTTTTGTAATAACCTTAAATCAAAAAACATGAAGAAGTTATATCTATTTTTATTTCTAATATCGACTATTACTGTTTCTTGTGTAAAAGAGACTACTCCAAGAAGAGAACAACCTAGTCAGGATATAGATATTAATTATGTAAGTATGTTTGCAAGTATAGAAGAGCAGGAAATATATAAAACTATGACTGATTTGATGGCTTCATGTGGCATGTATAAGATAATAGAGGGGAATACTTATGTATTGTATATTGTAAATGATGAGAATTTCAAGAAGTATAAACTGCCAGAGAATTGCGAGAAGGTTACAGATTTACCAAAATCAATGCAAGAGAGCTTGTTGAGATATCATATTGTAGAAACAGATAATCTGAGTTTAACAGAAAACTATTATACCAATACATTTGCAGACCCATTACATGGAAAGCGAAAAGTACAGCTATATTGTGGTAATAGTGAAGGAACTAATAAAATAATGACATCTAATCTCCTCAATATTTCTGATACAAAAGATGCTAATGCTTTTTCTCAAGGTGCCTATTTACCTATTGATGGAGTTCTGTATCCAGACTTATACAATCATATTCTTTCAAATCCGGACTTATCAATGTTTTCTCAATTCCTGGCTCTTGAAGGCTTGAGCAATGAATTCAAAGTACTTATAAAAAACCATTCTGCAAAAGCCATCTTTGTTCCTGATAACTATATTATGGCAGCAATTCTAAAGGAGCATGATATTAACAATGTAAAAGATATACCAGAAGAGCTTATCATTACTTTGGAAGCAAAGATGAAAGAGTTTATAGTTGTTAATAAAGTGATCTATCTTTCAGACAACGAAAATACAGTAACATGTAAAGCAGGTAATTCTTTAGATTATTCATTTGATGATAAAGAGGAAAAATATAAGATACACAATAGTAAAGATCTTGCTAATGTATATTATTATTCAACTCAATATGATATTCAAGCTATCAATGGTACAATGATTATCTTGAATGAAGTAACACAAGAAGTTGAATAAACTTTATTCTTTATACAAATATAAGTCAAGGTAGAAAGATGATATTCTCTTGCTACCTTGATTTAGGTTTTAAAACCTTAAATAAAGTTGAATTATTTATGCTTTCTTCTCTATTTTAAATTAAATTCTGTACAGATTGTTTTTTGTAAATACCAAAGTAGAATGGCTGGCTGTCAGTATGTTTCAATATGAAGGCTTAAGATAAAAGCTGTTTTAATCTTCTTGAGAGTAGCTTTTTTAGTGTGAATAGAATAAAGGGGTTAGTTTATTCAAAGAATAAGCCCAATTTATATAAGGTTATTATTGACAATTTCTACTTTCGCTATCTATATAGAGGTAAAATTATTTATGCCAACCTTCTTGCATTTGTGTACTTCTCTTTAGACAATTATCATTTACAAGTTTAGTATTGAGTTTTTTCTTATCATGACTAAAGACATATGTAGCATTTGTGCCAGCACATAAGTTAGACTGAGAATCTGTATAGAGGAAAATAGTATCATTGCTAACCTGAAAAGCTCCTGTTAGACTTTGTCCACCTTCAACAGAAGGGAAATCCATCGAATACTGATTGTTGGTAAAAGTGATTGTACTTCTCCCGCTGTTGTTGTCCCATGTTCCATTCAGTAACCTTATCTGACCAGATATAGGTTTAGTGCTTTTAGCTTCAGTTTCTTTCTCTACTTTCGGAGCATCACTAAGCCTTCTGTCATAAATAAAATATCCTATTACTGCAACTACAATAATTATTATAATCCATGTAATGAACTCACCTAAGCGACTTTGCTTTCTTGGAGGTGGTTGTTTGTAATTTTTCTTCTTTGCCATATATCGAATTAGAATTTAGGAGTTTACATATTCAAAATTAAGATTATTTTCTTTAGTAATATTATATCATATGTTTATCTTTGCAGCATGGAAGAAACCATCTTAATACTCGATTTCGGCTCTCAATATACGCAGCTAATAGCGCGTAGAGTGAGAGAATTAAACGTTTATTGTGAGATTCATCCTTATAACAAAATCCCGAAAAATATAGAAAATGTAAAAGGTGTTATCCTTTCTGGAAGCCCATTTTCTGTAAGAGATTCAGAAGCCCCAAAGCCAGATCTTTCTAATATTAGAGGTAAATTACCATTATTAGGAGTTTGTTTTGGTGCTCAGTACCTAGCACAAGTAGGTGGAGGAGAAGTGATGCCTTCAAAGATTCGTGAATATGGTCGCGCTCATCTGAGATATATTCATCAGGAATCTCCTCTAATGAAAGGATTAAGTGAAGGAAGCCAGGTATGGATGTCACATGGGGACACAATAAAAGTTGTTCCAAAGAACTATGAAGTAATTGCTAGCACCGAGGACGTGGAAGTTGCAGGCTACCATATCCAAGGAGAGACTACTTATGGTATTCAGTTTCACCCTGAAGTATACCATTCTACAGAAGGAAACGTATTGTTGAAAAACTTTGTTGTTGGCATTTGTGGATGTCAACAGTCTTGGACTCCTGATTCATTTATTGAAACCACCATCAAGGAGTTAAAGGAAAAGTTAGGTGATGATAAAGTTATTCTTGGATTATCCGGGGGAGTTGATTCTAGTGTAGCAGCAGTATTATTACATAGAGCAATAGGAAAACATCTTCATTGTATCTTTGTTGATAACGGATTACTCAGAAAGAATGAATTTACTGATGTACTAGATTCTTATAAAGATCTTGGACTTAATGTTAAAGGAGTCGATGCAAAAGACAAATTTATTGATGCATTAAGTGGAATTACCGAGCCAGAAGAGAAGCGTAAGGTCATTGGAAAGACTTTTATTGAGATCTTTGATGAAGAGTCACATAAAGTGTCTAATGCAAAATGGCTGGGACAAGGTACTATCTATCCTGATGTTATAGAATCTATTTCTGTTAAAGGTCCTTCTGCAACAATTAAGTCTCATCATAATGTTGGGGGATTACCTGATTATATGAAACTAAGTGTTGTTGAGCCTTTAAATACTTTGTTCAAAGATGAAGTGAGAAGAATAGGTTTAGCATTAGGGATCAAAAAAGAACTTATTGGCCGTCATCCTTTCCCGGGACCAGGATTAGGTATCAGAATCCTTGGTGATATTACTCATGAGAAGGTGAGAATATTACAGGAAGTTGATGCTATCTATATCAATGGATTGAAAGAATCTGGTCTTTATGATAAGGTATGGCAAGCTGGTGCAATACTACTACCTGTAAACTCTGTAGGAGTTATGGGTGATGAAAGAACTTATGAGAGTGTTGTGGCTTTACGTGCGGTTGGATCTACTGACGGTATGACTGCTGATTGGTCTCACCTTCCTTATGAGTTCCTTGGTAAGATTTCGAATGAAATCATAAATAAAGTTAAAGGTGTTAACAGAGTTGTCTATGATATTAGCTCTAAACCACCTGCAACTATCGAATGGGAATAGACTATATAGCATATTTGAAGAGGCAGGAATTTTCTTGCCTCTTTAACTTCTTTCCAACAATCTACATTAAATCATTTCGTTGAATTCTCAATAACCAATTTTAGAGACGTGAAAAGAATCTGGATATTTCTATTGCTTTGTGCATTGGCAGCTACGCCTGCACTAAAAGCCCAAGTAACAAATGTTGAAAAATCAGAAGAAATTATAAACGAAAATGGTAAAGATTTCTTCTTGCATAAGGTATTGTCTAAACAAACACTCTATTCTATCTCAAGAGAATATGATGTTAAAATTGAAGAGATTTATAAGTATAATCCTGCTGCTGAGGCGGGAATCTATCCAGATCAGGTATTAAAAATCCCAGTTGTTAATCATGAAACTGAGATTGTAAACCAGATGAATAGTGCAGACTTTGACTTTGTATATCATATCGTAAATGCTGGTGATACTTATAAAAGCTTAGCTAAATTATATAGTGTATCTCTTTTTGATGTTAAGTTAGCTAATAATGATATAAAGGAGCCTTTAAAGAAAGGTGAATATATAAAGATTCCTGTTGTAAAAGATGAAGGTGAACAAGAGTCAAAGCAGATTGCATCTGAAGATGATAAAAAGGATTATGATCAGGAAAATGTCATAAGCCTTGAAGATGGTTCTAAGATTCTTGAATATACAGTAAACCCTAAAGAAACTGTATTCGGCATTTGTCGCAAGTTTAAGTGTACAAGAGATCAGTTAGCTGCTCAAAATCCCGGACTGACAAATAATCTACAGATAGGACAAACTATAATTATACCTATTATATCTAGCGAACTAGATAATGAAGTTGAGGTTCCTGTATTTCAAGATGAGCTGTACCAACAGCAACAAAACCAAAAGCCAAAGAGACTAAAAGAGCATATCGTCAAAAGGAAAGAGACCTTATATAGCATTGCTCGTACTAATGGGGTTACTATTGATGAACTAAAGACATTTAACCCGGGTTTGTCTGAAGATATTAATATTGGACAGGTAATAAAGATCCCTCCTACAAAGATTACAAAGCCTTATATTGTTCATAAAGTTGAAAGAAGAAAAGTAAGGTTAAGTAAACTAGCTCGTAAATATGGTCTTTCTTATAAGCAGATTGAACAGCTGAACCCTGAATTTGGCCGTAAGGTGTATTCTGGTGATCTAGTGAAGATACCTGTTTCTCCTCGTCTTGTTCCTAAGGAGACAAAGAAAGAAACAGAAGAGCTAAAAGAACCTCAGGAAGTAACAGAAGAGGATATCGATAGTTTTGTTATCAATAAAGAGATAGAGAAGAATAAAGGTGGTAAGTATAAGGTTGCTCTTCTTGTTCCTTTTGAATCTCAAAATCTTGATACTCTTTATCGTGATATGAACTCTTTCCCTGAGAAGGTGTTCAATAGTGATTCATTTCAATTTATTGAATTCTATGAAGGATTCAAGATTGCTGCTGACTCTCTTGTGAAGATGGGATTAAATCTTGATTTATATGTATATGATATAGGTAAAGAGGTTTCTGATGCTGCTGAACTATTCCAGCGTCCTGAGTTTAAAGAGATGAACCTTATTGTTGGGCCTTTCTATAGTAGAAACTTTAAACAGGTATCTAATTATGCGAAGCTGTTTAATATTCCTATCGTAAATCCTTTGACTACACGTGAAGAGGTATTAGAAACCTCAGGCGTATTTAAGGTGAAACCCGGGAATCAATACCAAACAGAATATGTAAGTAAGGCTTTGAATTCTATATTCCCAATTAATAAAGTTGTTCTTATTCCGGGAGCAAAGAGCAGGAATGATAGCAATTATAAATTGTTGAAATCGAATCTTTATTATAATCTTCCTACAGATATCTCATTGAATAATAGTGATCTTGTTGATAGATTCAAAAAGGAAAACAGAAATTATAAAGATAATACTGTAAATACTGAAGGAAGAACTTTTGATCTGAATGCAATGAAAAAAGACCCTTATGGTAGCACTCAGTTTAATAATAATATTGTAGAAGTTCCTTTTGGAAAAGATTTTATGAAAAACTTTGGCAGGGCGGCTTCCTTGATGAGACCTAATGTAGCTGTAGTTTATTCTAAAAACAATGTTGAGGTTCTTGAAATTCTTGATAAACTCAACCAGTTACGTGATTCTATGGATGTTTCTGCTTTTGGTCTTCCTTCATGGTCTTCACTGAGTAATATTGATGTTGACTATCTGATCAATATGCATACTGCATACTTGAGTGATAGATATATTGACTATTCAGATAATGATGTAAGAGGTTTTGTAAGAACATTCCGTAAAGAGTATTCTACTGAACCAGGCATCTTTGCTTTTGATGGTTTTGATATTGGTTATTACTTCCTTGGAGCATTAAGAAACTTTGGAGCTAACTTTGTCAAATTCATGGACTATTACCATCCTAAACTTATAAAATCACCTATTGACTTTAAAGAAACAGAAAACGAAAGCTTTGAGAATACTCATTGGAGAATATTGTTTTATCAAGGGGCGCAAATAAAAGTTGTTCCGGAAAAATAGAATTTTGTTATGATCAATAAGAATTGGGTGATATCTGTATTTTGTTTGTTTTTTCTGGTTTCATGTGAAGAGAAAAACAATGCAGTTCTTTCACATTATGATAATGGTATTGTGAAATCAGAATTATCAAAAGATGATAACGGTAATTATGATGGAGTTTGTCGTTGGTTTTATGAAGATGGAACGCTTCAACAGGAATGTACATATAAACAAAACTTGTTAGAGGGAAAGCTTCTTCGATATTCTGAGAATGGATTATTACAGGAAGACCTGTATTATGAAAATAACCTTCTTCAGGGAAAGGCTGAATATTATGACTTTAAAGGTAATAAAGTCAAAACGGAAAACTATGTTAATGATACTTTACATGGTGATTTTAGCTTCTTCTTTCCTAATGGACAGATTAAGGTTTCTGGAAAAAATAACAAAGGTTTGTTTGATGGTATATGGACTTACTACAACAATCAAGGAAAGATTATTGGTGAAGGTGAGTTCTCTAATGGTGAAGGTGTGCTTAAAGGTTATGATGATGATGGCAATCTTATTAGAACCGTAGAGTATCTGAACAATAAAAAGGATGGAAAAGAACAAATGTTCGATGCTAAAGGCAAACTGGTAAATATACGCACATATAAAGATGGCTTTTTATTAGAATAGCTATTTCTGTTAGTATGATATAATATACAGGGGCTACTTTTTGAGTAGCCCCTTTTTTTCTTCTATATAGAATAGTTTTTATGGTTATAATTGAATGCTTGAATTATGTTAACATCATGATAATGAAGTCTTATTATACTTGGTAATTTAGAATGGTTTTTAGTTGAAAAAAAAAGTGAAAAAAGACACTTTTATATTTGGATATATTATTTGAATAAATGTACATTTGCCCTGTTAACAATTTAACAGTGTTCGTTTAAAACAGCGTTAGAATATAATAAAAAAAAGCTACAGCAATGAACTTAGAAAAAATAATGACCAACTTGGAGCAAAAGCATCCAGGTGAAGTAGAATATCTACAGGCAGTTCGCGAAGTACTAGAATCTATTGAGGATGTTGTTGCACAGAACCCACAGTTTGAAGCTGCTGGTATCGTCGATCGTATCGTTGAGCCAGACCGTGTTCTTACTTTCAAATGTCCTTGGGTAGGTGATGATGGTAAAGTTAACGTGAACATTGGTTATAGAGTTCAGTTCAACAATGCTATTGGACCTTACAAAGGTGGTCTTCGTTTCCACCCTTCTGTGAACTTATCTATCCTTAAGTTCTTAGGTTTTGAGCAAATCTTCAAGAACGCTCTTACTACTCTTCCAATGGGTGGTGGTAAAGGTGGTTCTGACTTCGATCCTAAAGGTAAGTCTGATGCTGAAGTAATGCGCTTCTGTCATTCTTTCATGATGGAACTTAGTAGAATTATTGGTCCTGAGACTGATGTTCCTGCTGGTGACATAGGTGTTGGAGGAAGAGAAATAGGTTTCTTATTCGGTATGTACAAGAAACTTGCTCGTGAGCATACAGGTGTTCTTACAGGTAAAGGTCTTAACTGGGGTGGTTCTCTAATCCGTCCTGAAGCTACTGGTTTTGGTGCTGTTTATTTTGCACAAGAAATGCTAGCTACTAAAGGTGAGTCTTTCGAAGGTAAGAAAGTTGCTATTTCTGGTTTCGGTAATGTTGCTTGGGGTGCTGCTCTTAAAGCTACTGAACTAGGTGGTAAAGTTGTTACTATCTCTGGCCCTGACGGATATATTTATGATCCTAATGGAATCTCTGGTGAAAAGATCGATTTCTTATTAGAGCTTAGAGCTTCTAACCAAGATATCGTTGCTCCTTATGCAGAGAAATTCGAAGGTTCTAAATTTGTTGCTGGTAAGCGTCCTTGGGAAGTTGCAGTTGATGTTGCTATCCCTTGTGCTACACAAAACGAATTAGGTGGTGAAGATGCTAAGACTCTTATCGCTAATGGTTGTACTTTTGTTGCTGAAGGTGCTAACATGCCTTCTACTCCAGAAGCTATTGAAGCATTCCAGAAAGCTGGTGTTCAATTCGCTCCTGGTAAAGCAGTAAATGCTGGTGGCGTTGCTACTTCAGGTCTTGAAATGACTCAAAACTCTATGAAACTTAACTGGAATAGAGAAGAAGTTGATGCTAGACTACACCAAATCATGAAGAATATTCACTCTGCTTGTGTTGAGCACGGTACTTTAGAAAACGGTTATGTAGATTACGTTAAAGGTGCTAACGTAGCTGGTTTCCTTAAGGTTGCTAATGCAATGATGGATCAAGGTATACTATAATCAACCATACCTTAAGATATATTTAAAAAGGCCGCTTTTTTAGCGGCCTTTTTTGTATCTTACAGTCTGATTAATGTTCTTGTGTTTCATATACTTATGCGTTTTTTAGAGCACATTAGGGGCTCTAAAGAAATTTATATCTAGCCTAAACTCTTACATTAGGCTGCCTAATCTTATCGATAAAGCAGCTTCATCATTTACATTAGGCTGCCTAAACTCTCACTTATCGCCGCCTAAGCTCTCACTTATCCCTGCTTTAGTTTTCACTTGTCCCTGTCTGAATCATCGAAACTTTCCTTATGTAGAAGTAGTTTCTCGGTTTACTTGAATCGAAACATCGGTTTACTTGAATCAGTTTATCGGGAGTGTTTTGGTGCTTCTTTGACTGTATATGGGAGAGTACCCCTTTTTATTTTGTCTTTCTTGTGGTTTTTACCTGCAACTATAATGCTGAGTGATCCTTTTGGGAGCTGATCGGGGATAAATAGGATGATATCTTTTGCAGAATGTTGTATGATATTTTCTACCTTAATGGTTTCAGTATGATTTTTTATAAATACACCTTGTTCGGGGTCATTGTCTTCAAACTGCATATCAAAACCTTTTATAGTTGATATTTTTGAGGGTGTGATATATTGGTTTGTCTTTTGACTTGCAGTGTCGTATATCTTTATTGGCTGTGGGAGTTTGCCTTGCGCTCTTATCTTGGTTAGCTTCAATAGGTCAAAATTGAATCGTATAGATTTGACAAAACTTATATTAGCCAGAACTTTATGTCTTTTTTTATCGAAACGGTCTTCTTTGTTTTTGAACTTTCCTTGTATGCTAAGGTAGTAGCGTGCAATACTATCCCTTACATTGTTTCCTTTCTCTAGTTGTTGTTTTATTACAATGTTTCTTGCTGCCAAAATCATGGCTACCTGAGGTTCACTTACCCCTGCATACATTGATATTTCATTGATAAGCTCTTCTTCACTAAGTGTTTTGACTTCCTGAAATTTAGCGTAACATTCTTCTTCTTTATCTGATATAGGTAGGGGGTGTAAACAGTATTTCAATTTCATAATTGCTTTTGTTATTTAGTTTTGAATTGTATAGAGTCCTTGAAGATAGGGAAAATTAGATTAGTTTAGAAGCTCTTATTAACTTTGGAAAAAATAGAAATGGAAGAGCTAAAGAGATTAATTGAGTTTGAGGATGATTGTATTTATTTAGAAGTGAGTATTGAAGTTAAGTGTAAGTTGTTTAATTTTAAAGAATGGAGAGGGATAGATATTGATAAATATTTAGAGAAACTAGAATTACAAATATATATAGAGGACAAAGTATATCGTACAAAGTTGGATAGAATATTTATACACCAGATTGGTTCTAGAATAGATTGGACAAGAGTTTTGAATGAAAATGAGTTATGCGATGATTATAGTGGGTGTGATACAACCAATTCAATTAAAGAAATATATGAAAATTTAGAAAAGCTTGTTATAAAAGAAGATTGGGTAAAGAATTTTGAATCTCTTGTAGAAAGGATTTTTATTCATGCTGCTTTACAATCTAAAAATTTAGTAATTATTTATTATACTGAAAACGCTGAAAATTGGATCTATGGAATTGTTAGTAAATTTTTTAAGCCAACAAATCAACTTGAATTTAGGAATGAGTTTATTAAAATATGCAACTCGGATAACTCTAATAGAATAGACACATCTCGTAGCAAAATTAAGTATCATGAAACGTTAAATATAGTAGAAGAAATATTTTATTTCAATAAAATGTTTTCAAGAGATTTTGCTTTAGGCTGTTGTTTGACATATGGGAAAAATAATGGTTATGGATCTTATTCTATAAGTTGGGTAAGAGTTATTTTAGGAAAGGAAAAACTCCAATTGACGAAGTTTATAAAAGATATAAGGTATAATTGGCGAAATAACCCTAGGTTTGTAAATGGAGTAAATCAAGACTTAAAGTCTTTTGTCGAAACTGTTGTTAAAGAAGGTATATCGCATCAGATATTCTTAGAAAAGATTATTGAAATGAATAAGATTAGCATAGAAAGTAAAGCTAAATTTTTTCATCATTTCCATAAAATATTGGATAGAATAAAAGTTGCCAATTCCAGTAAAGAAAGGGTAGTAAAATGGTGGACTTTAAATTTTCAAGAAGATCCTCTGGCTCTTACAAATTGGGCTATAATACAATCTTTATTGTTTATAGGTACGAAAGAAAAGGCTGTGCCTAAAACAATGCAATCTTTATTAAGATTAGCAGGAACTAGGTTTTTTGAATTAGGATATGAGTCTTTTATAAATACTTATCAAATAGATGAAATAGAATATAAAGTTAGTTATAAGTATTATGTGGATAATTGTTTATGATAATTGATTTTAGAGGGATATTGCAGAATATATATAATCATTAATCTTCTAAAGCCATATTTAATGGTTCTGTAATACACATAACCCCTTGTCTTATAGAATATTTTGTTTCTATATTCAGTTTATTCAATATGTTATCAATAATATCTTTAAGAATTAGTCTAATTTAGAACCGATTTAGGCATTATATTACTTAAATTTGCCGCAAATTATTCAAAGCAAATAAAGAAATATATAGTAGTAATCTATTATTAGGTATAGTATGAAGGATAACAAGGTATTGGACATTACGAATGATGTTAAATGGATAGGAGTATTAGACTTTGATATAGTAACTTTTGATGTTGTTATGGAGACAAAGTACGGAACTACTTATAACTCCTATTTTATCAATGCTGAGAAAAAAGCTGTTGTAGAGACTTCAAAAGAGAAGTTTTGGGATGTATACGAAGCTAAGTTACGTCAGGTAGTGAATCCTGAGGAGATAGAATATATTATTCTGAACCATACAGAGCCTGACCATTCAGGGAATGTAAGGAATTTACTACAGATAGCACCTAATGCAACAGTTGTTGGTTCTGGAAATGCTATAAGATACATGAAAGACCTTTTGGGTTTTGAGTTCAAGCATCTAGTAGTAAAAGATGGTCATACTCTTGACTTGGGCAACAAGACAATAAGGTTTATAAGTGCACCAAACCTACATTGGCCAGATAGTATGTATTCATATCTTGAAGAAGATAAGTTATTGTTTACATGTGATTCTTTCGGTTGTCATTATGCACATGAGAATATGTATGATGATCAGGTAGGAGATTTCAAGGATGCATTTGATTACTACTTTGATGTGATATTGAAGCCATTCAGTAAGTTCTTATTGAAAGCGATAGATAAGATTCGCCCGTTGGATATCGAAGCTATTTGTACTGGTCATGGTCCTTTATTGACAAATGACTGGAAGAAGTGGGTTGATTATTCAGAGGAGAGAGCAAAGGAATATATGAAGAATCCTGAGAAGAACAGGGTATTTATTCCTTATGTATCAGCTTATCAGAAGACAGGAATTATAGCAACAAGTATAGCTAAAGGGATTAAGGAAATTGATCCGGATATTGAGGTTGATGTAATGGATATCGAGATGACTCCTATAGGAGATTTAGACCAGAAGATTACACAGTCTACAGGTCTTATTGTTGGTTGTCCAACTATCAATCAGAATATCTTACTGCCTATATATAAAGTGTTTGCTGTTGTTAGCCCTCTTCGTGACAAAGGTAAGCTTGCAGGTGGATTTGGTTCATATGGATGGAGTGGAGAAGGAAGCACCTTAATTAAAGGTAACCTAACCAATCTTAAGTTGAAGTATTTTGAAGAAGGTGTGTTTATCAAGTTTACTCCTGATGGTAATGATATTATGAAGGCTATAGAATATGGAAGAGCCTTTGCTAAAGAGTTAATAGGGCAATAGGTTTTCTATAAAAATATTATTTTATCATAAAAGCTGCCAACATTGGCAGCTTTTTTGTTGTATTATAATAAGAATACACGTTTAGACTAAAAGAATCTAATTTGTATCTTTACCCCCACTTAACAAACATTAATAATGATGAAGGTAAAACGGTTATATATAGCCTTATCCACTATATTGATTATTGCTTTTCTTAGCTCTTGTTCTTCAGAACGAATGGCAGCATCAAGATATGTAAGCAATATGGATAAAGGAACTATTCTTGTTAAGGCTCCTACAGTTATATTTCAGAAGAATTCTAATGTCTATACAGATCTTGACACCATTACTGATCCATACTTATTGGATTCCATCAGTTATGCAAGGACTTTAGCCCTTAAGAATATTGATGAGGCTGAATACTTGAATACATTTGTAAATAAATATATGAGCAGTTTGCGAAGGTATGGATACAATGTTGTGTATGACAATGGAGAATTAGACAAGAGTACCTTATCAGAACCTATCTATAATGTGAAGATTGATGAGATAGAGATGGATGAATCTTCAGATAGTTTACAATATACTGTAGATCATAATAATCTTACTTACTATCAGTTTGTCAAGCAGGCTACATTAGCTATAAACACATGGGTTATACTAGGTAGTCCTTCAAACAAATTGTTTGGTACTCATTTATTATTTGATGAAGATGCAGTAGCTGAAGATTTCGATTGTAAGTTTTTATTTAAGGATAATGGAGAAGTATTATTTGATTGTGATAAAACCGAAATTGATGCAGAAGTATTGAAAAATATGGCGGAGATACTAGGTGATAAATATGCTATATATACATTTGATTTTATCCTTAATCGTATGGTAAAATTGGACTTAGGTTATAAGTTTGACGGAATGTTTCATAGATATACATACTATCCAGAGAAAAATATCCTAAAGAAGATCCCTGAAGAAGATGGTTTTATTGAACTTCCTTATAAAGGTAAATAAAAATGAGGGCTGACTCAAGATAGAGACAGCCTCTATACTTATTTCTTGAGAATATTCTTTATACCTTCGACTTCCATTCCTGTTTGTCGTGATATATCTTCACAACTTTGTCCTTCATTATGCATACGTTGAATATAGACATCTATAGGTTCACCAACTTCAATAAGATGACCATCAGGGTCAAAGAATCTCATTGTATATTGTCCCCAAGGTTCTAATTCAAGTTCATGAAGGAAACGGATATTAGATTTCTGGAGCATTTTATATTTATCTTCAATGTCCGCAGTTTCAAAATAGAGTTCCATTCTTACAGAGTTATTATTGTCTCTGGTATTTTTATATATTACATGATCAGTAGGTAGTTGCCATATTGCTAAGCCATTATTAAAAGTAATATATGGATTCATATCATATTCAACTTTACAGCCTAGCAGCTCTGTATAGAATCTTCTTGAAAGCTCAATATCTCTCACAAAGATTACGGAAGAATAATAGTTCATCGCTGAATCATTTAAAGTTATACTTATTGGTGTGAGTATTTCAGATCTAATAAAAGCAGTGTGGGCTTTTTCGCTGTATTTATTATGATCCTATTATATTGGTTTTATGGTAAGATTATGAGGTTTAAGGGCATTACCACTCTATAAAAACGTTAATTAATACATCAACTATTGCGTGCACTTTCAATTTATACTTGCTCTAGAGAAAGTCGTCGATCTATTATTTTTATATCATATATAAATGGTTATATTTGCTTTCAGAAAGTAAAAAGCTCTTTGACGTATTGATATTAAAGGGTTTTATGATAGTCGTCGATCCTCAGGGATTTTTATGTTATTGATGGTCGACGACTTTTGTATTCTTTTTTTACATCTTATATCGATCGCTTTGATTTGTTTATCAATATATTATAAATAGTCGTCGATCGCCTTTGAATCGCACCAATGTGGAATTGAAATTACATCTTTATGCATGATGAGATCATACTGACTGGCTTTGAATCGCACCAATGTGGAATTGAAATCACTTTATCAAGGCTGTTTTATCCGGACTAACATGACTTTGAATCGCACCAATGTGGAATTGAAATTAAGTTCCATAGACTGCATGTGGGCAACCCGAGCAAACTTTGAATCGCACCAATGTGGAATTGAAATATAAATTAAGATTATTCTTTACTACAAAAGGTTTTCTTTGAATCGCACCAATGTGGAATTGAAATTATTTAAAATAAAATCCGGTAAAGCTATTTGTCTTTTCTTTGAATCGCACCAATGTGGAATTGAAATACCAGTAAGGTCAATTCTATATCAGACATGGTATATGCTTTGAATCGCACCAATGTGGAATTGAAATAGAAGCAAAGCCGCGATATCCCCTTCAACATCTACAGCTTTGAATCGCACCAATGTGGAATTGAAATTCCCATATACCATATTCTTCTATTTCCCTTACAATGCTTTGAATCGCACCAATGTGGAATTGAAATGAGCCAACAACATAAGTATATTAAAAGGGAAAGACACTTTGAATCGCACCAATGTGGAATTGCCCTTCGGCTACGCTCAGGGACAAATGATGTATCGAAGGTTGAGCTTGTCGAAACCGAATCGCACCAATGTGGAATTGAAATACTAACACACCCCTATCTGGTAAAGTGCCTCTATCCTTTGAATCGCACCAATGTGGAATTGCCCTTCGGCTACGCTCAGGGACAGATGATGTATCGAAGGTTGAGCTTGTCG
>JBGRPZ010000064.1:0-24824 GCA_041725915.1 Hyphomicrobiales bacterium
CTTTTGCTATTTAACATAACATTGGGCTTATATGTGCGATAATCTACAATTTTAAAATTGAAAGCCGAATTATCGCACTATACAGCAATTAAAAATAAGTGATAAGGCTTATAAATAGACAAGTATAGAGATCTGAGGCAAACTCACTCCCAGCCTAAATCTTCAATAATAACTGGATTACCAAGATGAATTAATTGTAAAAGTATATTATATCTGAATGAGTTGATTTAAAAAGTGTGTTTATTACTTATTTGGCTTATTGATATTTCGTAGTGAATGAAGTGTTGCATGAGAGAAAAACAGGAGACCAATTTTATTCTTTTTTACCCATATCACAGAGTTCAATGTAGATACTTAGATTAAGATAAGTGAAGTATTAAAGTAGGGATATGCTGTTACTAGTTTCTATTTTGATAGAAATAAAGAAGGGGCTACACACAATGTGCTGCCCCCACATTTTAATTATGATACCAAACTAGCGAAAGGTGATAACACCTAATTGCTTCCAATCAATATATAATGGAGCTTCTTTATTCGTAAAGATTAGGATTCCTGAGTTTTCGTTATTAACATCATTACCATCAGCAAGGTGGAAAGTCTCTCCATACTTGAGGATAACTTCGGAAGAATTCGAATTCTCTGGAATTATAGATTTAATATTTCTGAAAGGAATCATATAAGAGATACCATTAGATTTACCATCTAATATTTCAAAGTTCCAGTTTTCATCTAAATCATAAACAACACCACCTATATGAGACTTTTTGTTCTTAGATTTAACAGTACCTACAAGTCTCTTTACATCATTATAATAATCGTATCCATCACCACTATTATCATGATCCATAAAGAAATTAACACTAGTGAACTGCTTCCAAGGAATATCAACCCTACCTACATCAGGAATATTTACAATAACACCTTTATTTCTATTATTAACATCATTACTATTAGATAAGAAAATCTTACGGCCTGTTTTCAGAGTAATATAAGAACCATCGTATTTACTTTTAATAGACTTAATATTACCAAATGGGATCTTCATTTTACCTTCATCAGAATCTCCGTCAAGTATATCTGTAGTTAATCTTTCATCATGATCCCATTGAACATATCCAGTAAATTTATCTCCGTTTCTAGTTGCTACTTCTCCATACAATGCTTGTCCAAAGGATTGAAATTCTTCAGATTCCTGAATAAATGTTATTGATTGTATCTCTCTTATAGACAGCTTAACTTCTCCTATACCCTTGTCTAATATATAGATATCAGAATCAAAGTCATTCGAACCATTTTCAACTTTAAACCTTTTGTCATTTTGCATTGTAACATAAAATAAATCAGAACTAAATCTTACAATGCTTTTTATATATCCAAACTCTACATTGAATTGTTTTCGATTATTATATCGTTTGGAAGGAGCTATAAATCCATCTAACTGCCTAAAAGCACTATCATGAGAAGAATTTTGATCCCTAGAATGGATATATCTAGAGAAAAAATCATCAGTCTTAGTACCATTAAAAAAATCAAACCAAAACACTTCTTCTTCTCCCCACCTAATAGCTCCTTGATATGATTTACCAGATATGGTTGTTACTTTACCGTAAATAAATCCTTTATTATTATAAGAATATCCAAGTGCACACGATAAAGATAAGATAAGAGTAAATAGTATATATTTTTTCATAATAGTTCTATTGTTTATTTCATCTATTCAAATAGACGGCGTTGAACTAAATTAGTTACAACAAGAGAAACAACTAATCATGAATTAACACATACAACTACTCTTTATTCACTTAAATGCAATTATAGACAAACCCTTTTAAGAACTTATAACACTCTTCAGGTTTTTCGTCCATGCCCATATGCCCACATTCATCAAGAACAAGTATCTCAGCATGCTTGACCAATCCTATCTGAGCCAAAGTCTTAGCCAAAGGAATACGGCTATCTTGTTTACCAGCAATAAAGCCTATAGGTTTATTGAAATCCATAAGTAATTTCAGATGGTCATTCCGTTCAGCCATTCCGGTAAGAGCAGCAACAATACCATCTTTTGGGGCATTATTTGCATTATCAATATTTGCTTTTATAATATCATCAAGAGCCTCTACATTCTCAGGAGCATATAGCTCATAAGTGAAATTATTGATAAACTTAAGTCCGTCATTCTTGACAATATTGACAGTACGCCTTCTATTCTCCTTTACTTCATCAGTATCAGCAGAAGCATGAGAATGGAACAGTAAAAGACCTTTAACCAAATCAGGGTATTTATCAGCCAAAGCTAAGCTTACATATCCTCCCATCGAATGGCCTGCAACAACCATATTTATAATATTCTCTTCAAGGCATACCTGATGGATAACCTCAGCCATAAGACTCATTGTATGATGAAGAGCTATACATTCACTCTCTCCAAAACCAGGAAGATCAATACAAACTACTTTATAGTCACGAGCTAGTTGCTCTCCTATATAATTCCATGTTTGTTTAGAAGATAGAAAACCATGAACAAGAAATACTACGTCCCCTTGCCCCTGTACAGTATATACAATCTTTGCTTTCTTAAATAGAATATGTTTGTTATTCACTATTAGTAGATTTTTATAATATAATTAGTTGAAATGCGAAGTTACATTAAACCCACAGACCTATTTATATTTCTCAGCGAGTTTGTTGTCCAGAACATAGATACACACTTGTCTTGCTCCTTCTCTAGTATATTTAAACTTATCCTTAAGGTTTAGCATTAGTAAGTTAACATCATGCTTCATTCGGGCATCATAAGAGTTAAACTTAGGAGTATGATAATCAAGAATAGCACGTCTAAAGTTCTCATTACCGAAGTAAGGAGCTAATGCATTTTCTTTCAGGTTACGTGTATACTTATCAAACAGAGATTTATATAAAGATGTATCTATAATATCTTTACCTTCAATATTTATCTCCTGTGCCAATATCTTGGATATATAATCTCTGTGAGTATCCTCACGGAACTGTTTTCGTTCCTCTATAGGAGTATCAACACCAAGGACAATAACCTCTGTTGCAGTAAAGAACTCTTCGGTAATCTCTATAATATCATTTGTATAAGAACACGTTTTTGCCTCTCCAATTTCAAAGTTTATAGCATATAAATAGTTCTTTATATCTCTTGAGATCTGCTTTTCATTGTATGAATATATAGACTCTTTCACTTCCTGAAGAACATTAAAATCATATAAATCCTCCAAAGAGCGAACAAAGTCTTTAGGCACAAACTTATCCAGATGTTTATTTTTCCTAAAGAAATCCCTGATCATCTCCATAGTTATCAGTTTCTTTGTTTTACTATATTTAGACAAGAATGTGTTGAATATATTCAATGACTGACGACCACTAAAGCCCTTGAAACCTTCATTCTCTGATTCAGCGAGGATACCCTTTCTTTTCTCACGATCAAAAAACCTAACATCTTTCTCACTTAACCACTTAGGTAACCTACCTGTATACAGTTCCATTTTCAGTAACAAATAATTTGGATCGATATACTTTCTGTATTGTTGAGGACTTCTAATCCAGTTACGTATTGTAGGAGAGTTTAGGTTAAGTCTTGAGCTAATAATAACTCTACCGAAGTTCTCCAATACACCAGGAAGAAAATAGCCATCAATATGTTGTCCAAATTTATTTCTATAGATAGCTACTTCAGTATTATAATCAAGCACATAAGGTATATTCACTGTAATAACTCTATCCTTGAATGATGGAACATCTTCATACACATCCTTATCATTAGGGTTAATAAGCCCCATGAACAAAGCCTTTATTCTCTCTTCAATAATGTTGACCTTATGGACTCCATCACTAATAATACCATGAAGTTTCTTTAGCCTTTCAACATTATGTTCTTTGATATCCATAAGTACATAAATCCCGTTATTGGTACGTGCAAGATCTGAAAAGACATAGTTGACTCTATCAGTATCAAAGAGATCATTCAGTATACTTTGAATCTGAATATTATTGATAGGCTTATTACGAATAGGGTCACCGGGATTAAATACAGTAAGACCTTCACCAAATTGCCTACTGAATATTGTCCTACGTGCCTTAATCATATTAAAGACCTCCATTGGATCTTTAAGTCTATCCAGCAGTGTATTGAACAGAGATGTACATATACTACAAGAAGGTTCTTTCAAAACCCATTCATATTCCTTTCTACTGAAAAGCTTCTCTCTAAATTTACCATCAGGAATAATCTGTTGTAGAAACTTTTTCCTAAAAGCCTTTGGGATCTGTACAATAGGATGATCATGATTAGGACAAGATATTTCAACATATCTCTTAGGAGCCTTTCCTTGCTGTATATTCATCAAAGCAAGATGTTTACCCAAGTCAGATAAATCTGTCTTCTCCATAGCTTTAAGCAAAGAAGACTCAGTAAACTTGTATCCACCAAGCTTTTGTACATCCAAAGACCAAACTGTTTCATACAAAGCACCCTCGTTCTTACGAGTATACTCTTCAAATTTAGAGACAAAATTATTCAGGAATGTACTCTTCCCACTTCCGGGAGGGCCTTCAAACAAATAAATGTAGCCTTTCTGGCTACTTTGCTTAAAGCTTCTCATCAGCTTTATGAATCTGTTTGAGAACAATCTATCCATGAAATAAGGATCATCACAGTTTTTTACAAAAAGAGAAGAACAATCATAAAAAGCTGTCAAAGCTTCCTTACTTTCAATGCGGGATGATTCCTCAGGTATATAATACTGTACCATATCATATACTAGCTGAAAGATATCTCTAAACACCAATTCTGGGTTACTATTAACTGAAGATAAGAACTCGTCAAAAGTAATTATACTTCTCCCCTCTTTCTGTAGTATTTGCTCAGAAAGATTTGATAGTGCATCATCAAATGAAGACTCTTTATGATTGTTTATATCTTTATTCTTGTCTTCTTTCATCATTATAAGTTTTTCTTTGTCAACTTACGATCCTTTACAGTAAAGAGGACTTTCCGTAGTTCAAACTTCACATTCTGGGGATTTCTATCCTGAATTTTTACAATCTGAGTAGTCTCTAACTGAACCTGATTGCCCCATAGGAACTCTATACCTACAAGGGTTTCAAATATCATATCCTGAACAAGCTGTTTCCCTTCGAAGTGATGTACAAGGCATAAGTTATCCTGACTGGTATTCTCCTCATCTATGGTAATATAAGGAGGGTGGTAAAGTTGGTTTAAGAGCATCTTCTGGTACTCTTCAGCTTTGCGGCTTTTTACATAATATTCAATATTGCCATCTTGCTGATTTAGTCTTCTGCCAGTAACAAAAAGCTGATGTTCATTCATGAAGTCCTGATCAACGAAAGTCTGAATAAGCATATGATCAGAGAAATTATTTCTAAGAAAGAAGATAGCCTCCATACCTTTTCCAGTATGATTATCAAATTCTTTACGTTTCTCTCTATTCATTAGCTTTTGAAAAGAATACGAAAGCTGACCTTTACCTACTATATCTTCAACATGCTGAATCAATCGAAGTCCGATAGCATAAGGGTTAAGTCCTACACGACTAATAGAAGTGACCATTGCATTTACTTTTGCATAGTCGACTTCATGACCTGCAATTCTTTCATCACTTCTAAATAGTTTATCATGCCAATAACTTGCCCATCCTTCATTAAGGATCTTAGATCTTATTTGAGGAGCAAAATATAATGCTGTATTTCTAATAATATTGATAACGGCCTTCATCCAGTTGTTTTCATCCTTATTCAGGAATTGGCTATTATCTCTGATATACTCAACAATATCTGTAGCTCTCTTGGTGAGCTTCTCCTTATAGATCTTAAATCTGGATTCAAACTCAGGATATTTCTTCTTGATCTCTGAGAAGAATAAAGCATCTCCCACCTCTCCACTAGATTCTATAAGCCGATTATATTTCTCTACCTCCTCAAAGTACTTTATATCGGATGTCTTAAGATAGTTTTGATGGAAATCACCAAAATAATATTCCTCTCGCTTGACATCCTGAAACTGATCTCTATTATTTAACTCAAACAAAGTAGGGAAGTAACCAATAATATTATCTATAGACCTACAGAACTCTATCACATAATCCACCCAACGACCATGTGTACTTCTTAAGTTTGCCAGATAACGTTTATCAGCTAAAGCCTGGCCAACAAAATCATCATTCCATGTATGCCTAAACAATTGATTATTCTGGAAGAAATCAATATGCCCTAGCACATGGTAGAATATCATTATATTCAGCCAATCAGGATTGTTATCATTATAGAATGAGATGGCAGGACGACTGTTGATAACAGTCTCATATGGATTATGAGGATAAAGTTGATATTTCCCTTTTTCTTTCAGGACACCAACATCATTTACCCAGAAATCATAGAGTGTAGGAATCATACCTTTAGGAGTCAATTCCAACAGATCTCTGTTGGTTACAATATACTCCAATGACTCATTGTCAAAGCTAAGACCTGCATCTCTGGCTCTGACTTTACATTCTTCCATGATCTTCTTTGCGTGTTGATCTAAGAGTTCCATAGTGAGACTATTCTACAAGTTTTCTAATTCCTTCAATTATCCGCTCTTCAGAAACACCTGAAGATTCGATAGTATCCAGTTTTATATGTTTTTCAAACTCTTCAAGAAGTCCGGATGACTTGATATACTTTTCAACATAAGTCGCCACACCTTCACGTGTCCATGTATTCTTTGCTATAGTTATGCCTATTCTACTTGTATACTTGAGCATCTCTTTAATAGCATCAATAGTAAATCTTCCAGAGCTATCCCAGTCATCACCATCAGTGCCATAGAATACATATATATTATATTCCTTGTGTAGTTGTTCTTTCTCTACAATTTCATTTACAAGCTTGAAAGCAGGAAATACCTGAGTACCACCAGCAACTTGAGATCTATAATAAGTATAGAAATCTTTCACTTCTTTAGCCTGAGCATCATGTACAATAAACCTAGATTCCACATTAGATTTATACTGATACATCAGCCAACTATAAATAAACAAGTGTTGAGTAGTGATAACCTCTGTAGGTTTCCCTTCCATAGAGCCAGAATAATCACGCAAGAAGAACACAATAGCTTGAGACTCGAAATCTTTTTCAGGGGATAGAATTCGAAATTCAAGATCTTTAGGATCTATAATCATACTTTCTGTATTGATTTCCTTATCAGGATCAACACGACCAAGTAAGATATTGGTCTTTATAACTCTTTTAAGAGTAGCTTTTTTATCCAATACCTGACCAAAGCCTCTATTTCTATCAGTAAGATCATAAATATACTTAGTGAGCGACTTCTTCTTCCCCTTATCCTCAAGATTAGGCAAGCGGAACTGCTCAGTAAGCACCTTACCAAGTTCAAAAGCCCCAGAGCTGACTTTGTGATCTTCCTCACCACCTTGCCCAGCTCCCTGACCTTCTCCCTGTTCAGGTCTTGCAGGTTGTTTACCTATAATCTCACCTTCCTGTTCTTCTCCGGAACCTCCAGTAGATTCATCCTCATTATCCTCAGTAACTGAGTCATCATGATAGAACTTAGATTCAGTAGTTGTAGGCACAACCACAACTTGCCCTTGCTCTTCATTGCCGGGCTTTACAATTCTTCCAAGTTTGATCTTACGAGGAAACCCATCCTTCTCTCTAAGCTTATCTTGCTCCAGCAATTCTTCAAGAGTCTTGAATTTTGCTGTTGAAAGACCCACTGATATCGATTCTTCAGTAGGATTACGAAAGTTATCATATCCTTCAGGAAAGGCCATTTTATTACCCAGATCAGATGCAGAACCAGAAGAATTTTGATTATTATTTATCTTCTTCATGTCTTTAGATGTTAAATTCTATTCAAGTAGCATCATCCTGAGTACAGAAATATTCTATTGTTTTCAGTGCACAAGTAGAACAGTATCCTAACTTTTGTACCATTGTTTCTACCATTCTATTATAGAGCTTTTGATTCTCTTCGTTGGTTCTATTCGATAGAGCACCAACCAAACTACCAGCACCAGCTACATCAGACTTCAAACGTACATCTGTTACCGCTTTCACCAGTTCATTGTTATCCATGAAATTATATTCAGGATCAGAGATCATCTTCTGCCCATAAATCTTTGAAATGGTAGTTCTGAAGCTCTGCTTTTGCTCCTTGCTATTCAGACCAAGGCGAGACTCTACACTATCAACAAAAGTTTGATCTATCTTTAGAGATACTAATTTTCCTGTTTGGGGGTCTTTATATGTCCAGATTTTATCAATGCCTAGGTTTCGGGCATCCATACCTATAATCATATTGACATAATTAAGGACATCTTTTTCAATAGCATCAGGTTCATCCATATATGCATTGAATATGGTAGTCATGACATTCTTACGATGTAAGCTTTTTGCTATCTTCAGATCATTCATGTACTTCTGTCTGTCTTTAGGATCCTGTACATAATCAAGGATTACCATCTCACAAGATCTAAATACATCACCAGCATACATACACTTGCCTTCCTGAGTTTCTGAACGCTCAAGTAGTATCTGTAAAGCTCTACCCAAATTTCTATGTCCCAAACCCTTCTGACCAAAACGTTTAGTAATATCAGGATCGCTATTCAAACCATCAATAACCTCTGTAAGCGTTTTAATACTTTTCTCTCCGGCAACCTCACCAGCAGAAAGTTTCATCATTTCTACAGGAGTAAGTTTTTCAGATGCAGGCATTCGGGTAAGTACTACAGATGTACTAATAGCATAATTAAGGTTAGGATCAATATGCATCTTCTCACCACTAAAATTGGTCTTTTCCTTACTACCAATAGCATACTGGGTAAGTTCTTTCTGTAGTTTATAGTCAGTATTGTGAGACATATAAGTTAATCTACACCTATCAACAATAGGAGCTTGTTCTTTCTCTTCAAGGAATCTGGCAAACTCAGCATTATTACTGGTAGCAATAACAAGAGTATCCAAAGGCCACTTAAAACCTTCTACCTCTATAGTACGGTTTTGGATAACACCAAGATAGACTTGTACAAGGTCTTTCTTATTCTTAAATATCTCATCAGAGAAGTGAATACCACCACCAGCAACACGAGCTAACGCACCACGTCTAAGGTCAAATCTATATGGGTTATTACTATCAGAAATATGAAGTAGCCGAGTGATAGACTCTTCACCCAAAAGATCAACAGCAGAGGAAGTAATTTTATCCTTAGCAGCATACTTGCCTGTAAGTGTACCTCTCGATTCACTTAGAGGAATCGGAGTGACTTCGATAAAGTCCATCACTTTATTCAAATCCCCATTACAATAGGCTTTGATCTCATCAAGAATATAATCAGAACAAGCACCAAGAGGGCGGTAATTTTTGTAAAAAGTATTAATCTGCTTGTCTTTAGCTCCTTGTTCTCCAAGAAACTTCATGCTAGCCTCTTGATTACCATAAAGATTCATTGCCAGAACCATAGGATCTTCAAAAGTTTGAGACTCTATTTTAGTAATCTTTCCGTAGCCTCCTATCTTGTCAAGGTTTATGAATTGATAGGAAAATCTACGATTAGTTTCAATGGCACAAAAGTTTCTATAAAGATGACTTAAGTAGTCGACAAAGAATGTCTTACCATTTCCCGGCTCTCCAATAAGAACAAAAGCCATCTCTTTGGATGACCCTCCTTCAGCAGCATCTTTGATATAAGAAACAAAACTGTTAATTTCATCATACATACCTACAAGGTGTCTTGCACCTTCTCTAAAGACCTTAAAGTCATAGGTATGTTTACCATTTACAAGTATCTTCTCTATTTTCTTTGAGTCACCGAGTATCATTCTGGTCAAAGATTCGTATACATTCTCAAATCTTCTTTTGCCAGCAATAACTTGTTTGATATGATTCTCTAGGCTACTTTCTGGATTCTGTTTACCTTTAGTATCCATTAATATCCCTCCATAGTTTTACAGTGATTAGGAGATAAAAGGCAAAGAGTATGGTATTATATAAGCTTTACCTTTAAAATAATATAGTATATGGGAGTAGTAGAGCTATTATACATAAATACATATATTTATATAGCTCTGAACATGAGTGTAATATAATAACAGAATTGTAGCTTGTTTTCGGGTGTACAGGAAGATATTTTTTAAGGCTAATTATATAGAATGGTAAGAGTATTAAGGCCTAAAGCACATATAAGTAATATTACAAAAATACTATTTACCGCACTTATTTATACAAGATAGTACTTCTGATAAGCTTTTAGTACTTAAAGAATAATATATCTTTTTCCCATCTCTTCTGGACTCTAATATTCCTTTATTTCTCAAAACATTAAGATGGTGAGAAGCTGTAGCCTGTTCAATACTCAGACTAGTATAAATATCTGTAACATTTAACTCATCAGCTTTTGATAATAGTTCTAATATAGCTATTCTCATAGGGTGAGCCATAGCTCTTAATCTTTCTGCTGCAAGTTGTAACTTCTCTATATTTAAACCTTCAATCATTTTACTCCTTAATTAATTTGTTGCAAAAGTAGCAAAGTTTTTGAATCTATATCAATAAGCCCCTAAGCTAATCTTTATAGGTGTTTCGGGTGAGTATACATACTAAACACAATTATATATATAACTTTATTGCGAATATATATAGATATGCATGGGCAATTTATATACATATATTCTTGTGTTGAGACTACATATATTTTTGTAATGAGCCTATAATCTAAATGTCATTTAGTATCTATATTCACTGTAGAACCTATCATGGAAATAGAATTATATACAATAAATGGCTTCTGAATATTAGAAAAGGATAAAATTTGGCCTCCTTTTTTTCTATCGTGCAACACTCCATTCATCACGAAATATCAATAAGCCAAGTAAGTAATAAATAGACTTTGCACAAAAAGCAAAATACTTTTAAATCACTTCTTTCATATAAAAACATTTAATCATAGTTCTGGATAATCTTCACAGAATTAAAAGCAAGATATTTGACCAGATGATGAGGTTCATTTGCCTTAATTCCGAGTACTTTTTCATTAAAGTTGAAATAATCAATATCTCTCAATAGCTCAATAAGAAGGTTTACATTCTCATATTTGCTTTCAATAGTATAGAAGATGATATCTTGTCTTATATCAGTAAGCAGTTCAGCAGAGAAGTTTTTATTAAAAGTACGGGTTAGCCTTTTCCAGAAATTAAGGTTAATACCTTCAATACCTGAAATATTAATGGCAATTGCAGAAGGAGGGATATAATTGTTTCTTCCTATAGCATCGAGAATTACACGCTTACCAGAAGCCAACTTACGCTTAAGATTTCGCAGGTAGAACCTTGGGCGTTCTTCTGACCATTCTGCTATCCATGATACTCTATCTTCCAGTTGATATTCCTTTAATGCAGATTCAAAGAATCTTGAATTAAATATATTATCAGCAACATCATCATCATAACCATTAACATAAAGATTGATGTCAAGATCAGAATCAAGCTTACTATGTATATCAGAGAATAGGCGTTCTATCAATTCACGTTGCTTATCTTTAGCTTCATAACGAAAGCTACGAATATCAAAATAGATATTCTGAAGATGATAATCCACTGCAAGGCTGCTTATAAAATCAGTGAAATCTACTGCATCACTCTTGGCAGCATTAGAACTTAGTTTATCTTCAGAAGAGATCATCAAGTATTCTTTCTCTTCATCTCCTGTATCATCAGTAGCAATACTAATATCAGCTTCAACGCCACTAGCCCCAAAAGCCCATGCATAAACAAAAGCATCATTAGAGTTTTCCAATCTATTGTTTATAGACAAGCCTCCTTTTCCTATAATACAGATTTTAGATAGTAAAGAATAGTTTATATGTTGTAAGCTTCTTTGAAACTCTATAGCTTCATCAGTTTTTGAAATCCTAAGAATAAGCTTGTCATCATTGATTCTTAACCAAGCAGGCTTTGTTTTTATCTTTCTACTTTCGATATAGAAATACAATCCTTTCTTATTCTCTTTATTGGTCTCTGGAAACCAAAGAACTTGATCATCTTCTTTATCATCAATAATAAAAGCACTTATAGAGCTGAAATCTTCTTCATTAATTATTCTTCTCTTTCTAGGTACAATAAGAATAGAATAGGATTCACTTTCCCATAGACCTATATAATCTTTCCAATATTCAAAGATATCCTTATCAGCGGTAGGATGTGCAAAACTGGTTTTTAAACGACGAATGGGTCTTTCCTTATTAAATGATAATGTTGTCTTCTTCTGTTTACTGTCTTCCTCCATTTTAAGAATATTTAGAGATAATAAAGCATCTCACAAAACGATAATTACAAATATAAGATGGTTTTAAATTAAAAAACTAATAAAAGGTAACAATTATAATGATAAAGCTCTTAAATCTGAAACAGGTGAGATCTAAAAGTCATTAAGAACTACAAGCAAATATATGCTTATCACATATTGATCATATCAAGACTTACTTCTATATCTTTAGTATCTTCTTAACATTCACAGTACCTTTATTATCAATCTTCAGGAAATATAATCCATTATCATAAATAGACATATCTATAAGATTCTCTTTTAATGCCTGTACTTTCATAACCGAATCACCAACAATATTAAAGAGTTCAAGGGAAGCGCTATCATTATCAAGATACGGCAATGATACTTTGAGCTTATTTTTTATAGGATTAGGACTTACATATAAGGAGTCTTTTATTATAATTTTATTCTCCACCTCAATAACACGAATCTCTGATATTTTCTTATGTAAATGTTGCTTATCCTGCGGGGTTTCTATAGAGTTATCTTTATGTAAAGATGCAGTTTTTGCAGGAATATTAGTAGAAAAGAATGTACACAACAATATAAGTAAGGTACAGTAAAGTAGCTTTTTCATCATTTAAATGATATTAATTTATCCAAACTTTAGAGATTTTAGAGGTATTATAATGCTATGTTTACCTATATTATTGTATATAGCTATTAAAATATTGATAATCTCAAATCCAATACAACAGTTTAGAAACCTGAGACTTCTACAAGATAACAATTATAGATAAACATATTTATCTTTTGACCTTAGATGATAGGTCTATAGTATAATAGTTCGAATCACCACTTTCAGAATAATAATCTTTATAATCTTCCTTATCAAAGGTATTAAAGCCATCAGAGCCATCCATAAACAAAGATACTTTCCCATCTTCAATATCACACATAACTCTCAATAAACAAGTAGATGCTGAATCAGGATTGAGCTCTATAATCTTCTCCCATGGAATATCCATATTAATAACAGTATCATTGACTCCATACTCATCTGTAAAAATGATTGTATCTACAGAAGCTTCACCATCAATGACGACTCTGTATCTTATAGCATAAGTATCTTGTAAATCTTTATCATGTTCATTCAAAGAAGAAGTCTCTTCTTGAGTACGATTCGAACAAGAAGATAAAATCGTGCATAATAGAAATACAGAAAACAAATACTTCATAGGAAAAAGTTTAAATCAAAAACTTACATCTTATCTCTTCTTTAGTTTTAGCAGTTTACTTCTATTATCCTGATCAGTAAGCATCTTTTCAAGTTGAGATATTGTATGAATATATGAAGTGTGATACAACTCTTCAGCATTATCAAAATCAAAGAAGTTAGCTTCTTGTATGTTTGGAGGTTCTATAACTAAATCCGCTTTATTCAAGTTCATATTAGTTGTCAAAGAAGTAGCAAGATGAAAGGTTCTTATGGAAGTACTAATGATAGTATTGAATTTCTCTTTACTTTTTTCTACATGATTAAGAGTTATACCAATGATAAAATCAACTTTCCCTTGTAAGGGCTCTACAGGAAAATTATTCATCACCCCACCATCAACATATGTATCTTTATTCATCTCAACAGGTTCAAAGATCATAGGTATAGACATACTCGCCATGACCCATTTAGCAAGATTACCTTCATGAATATACTCACATCTGGCTTGATTTAAGTTGGTAGTACATACATATAACTTCTTCTTTAAGTGCTCAAAATCATTATGAGGAATCGCCTCTACAATCAGATCATGCAGAAACTTCATACTCAGGAAACTTTTTGTTGGATGCCACCAATTAAATCTTTTCACATGCTTTTCTTTCATAAAGTGAGCCAACATCTCTTCAGGACTCTCCCCATTAGCATACAAAGCACCTACAAGACTACCAATACTAGTACCTGATACAATGTCCGGAGAAATACCAAGGTCTTCCAGTGCTTTTATTACTCCAATATGAGCAATACCACGAGCACCACCACCACTTAATACAAGCCCTATCTTCATAGAACTTGAGCCTTTATAAATTTTCAACCAGTCCATAATTCATTTCTATTATATCTCTTTTATAATTAAAAACAGGCAAAAACTCAATTTTATAATTATCGCTATTAAACGAATGTATTCTAATAACGTTTCCAAAAGGAATAAATAATGAGAAAGCTCTGGATAAAGGAATAGATAATATACGGCATAAGATACATCTTATCACATTATCATGAGTAACCATAACAATATCTTTTTCCTTATTCATAGCATCCCAAAAAACAGATACTCTTTGATAAAGATCAAGAAAACTTTCTCCTTGATAAGGATTCTGGTGAACAAAATCTTCTATCCAGCTTTTCAAGTCATCCGTATCAATCCCTGACCACTTTTGCATTTCCCATTTACCGAAATCCATATCAAGTAATTCCTTCTTTATAAGCACAGGTCTTATATTCGGGAATAATTCCTTAGCAAACTCATTGCACCGCTTTAGAGGACATGTCCATAATAAGAATGAAGGAGGAAATGAAATTGTTGCTTGAATATTATCAATAATAACCTGATAACCTGACCTAAGTGCAAGATCAGATTGACCATAACAAATACCTTTCTCTATAGCAGGCTGAGGATGTCTTATTAGATATATCATAGCAAGTTGGTTTTAGTAGAAGTTAGTATAAGAGTATACCTAAGCTATATCTCTGGATAAGACAGAATTACTATATATAAAGATAATAAACGTTTATGAGTATTTCCACATAAATAGTTAAAAACTCGATAATAAAAGCCTTTTTTTCATAACAAATGTCTCAAGGGCAATAAAAGCCATTCAAAGAACCTGTTTATCCAAGACCTGCTTTGCCACTTAAAATAATCAAAAGGAATCGAATTATTTATGCTAAACTGAAAATGCTTTATCAACTGTTTAGTTACAGCTCTATTCTTGCCAAGAATAACAATCTCATGCATATATCTAAAACTTCTAAAGTCGAAATTTGATGACCCTATAGAAAACAGACTGTCATCTATCAGAATCAACTTGGCATGTAAATTATGCTCTTGATAAAACAAAATCTTTACTCCTGAACTATGTAAAGGCCCTAAATATTTGTTACGCAAAATGTCAATAACTCCAACATCAGAATGTCGGGGAAGAATAATATTTACCTCAACACCTCTTTTTGCAGCATCTGTCAAAGCTTTTCTTAATAGAAATCCAGGAAGGAAATAAGGTGTTTCAATAATTATCTTTCGCTTTGCTTCCTTGATAATCTCTATATATTTCTTCTTAATCTTCTGAATAGCAATAGAAGGAACATCTCTTATAATCTCGAAACCTTCACTATATATTGTCTTTGTATATTTAGGTAACTCAAAGACATACTTATTATAAAGAGTAAAATTCTGATTAAAGATCTCTTTAAAAGTATTAGCAATCCCACCACTTATCCGAAGTACAGATTCCCTCCAATTCATATTATAAGCAGTAAAGTTAGAAGACCCTATATAAGATATATCATTATCAATGATCAATAACTTCCTATGGTTTCTTCTATGACTACGAGTAAAGAAATCAGAATTTATCTTGATTTTTGTGAAAAATCTCACTTCTCCACCAAACTTCTTAAAAGTATCAAAAAAGTATCCGGGCAAAGCATTCCCTCCCCAAGAGTCAATAAGTAGTTTTATTTTTATTCCTTCCTGAGCCTTACGAACCAATAGATCCCGTAGCCTAATTCCTATTTCATCATATCCAACTCTATAGGTTTCTAGGTATATATATTCTTTAGCTCTCAGAATATCAGAGAAAATAGCATTATAAAATCTTAATGGGTCATCATAAAATTGATATGGAGTAGGTTTAGTTCTCATTAAAAACAATAAATAAGTTTAGTATATTGAATATTCGAAATTACACTAAAATATTAAAAAAGCCTTAATTGTTACACTGTATAGTGATTTTATCTGATACAATAAAAGAAGAAAAGTTACACAATATTATATATTCTTATAACTATTTTAACAAAAAGAAGAAAGCTTTGGTTCTTACGAATCCCATGTTTCTATAAATTTTTTATTCCTACTAAATAGAATATATTCCCTTTATATATATGCAAATTTAACACAAGAATAATTACTGTGAAATAATTAACAGAATACTCTTGCTTATTACATCATATTATTTACATTTGCATTGGTCTTGTAAAAACCCAGACCACAAAAGCATAAACTTGTCGGAAATAAATATTCCAAGGAGAACAAAATAAAGATATAATATGAGAAAGATTAACATGGTTGACCTTGTCAGCCAATACGAAAAGATTAAAGATGAGGTTAATGAAGGTATTCAAGAAGTACTAACTAATGCAGCTTATATTAATGGTCCAGCCGTTCATCGTTTCCGCGAAAACTTGGAAAAATATTTAGATGTTAAGCATGTTATTCCATGCGCGAATGGTACTGATTCTCTACAAGTAGCTATGATGGCTCTTGGGCTTAAGCCAGGCGATGAAGTAATTACCACATCTTTTACATTTATAGCAACTGCAGAAGTTATTGGATTACTTGGGTTAACTCCTGTTCTTGTTGATGTTGATCCTAAGACTTTCAATATTGATCCAGAAGCTATAAAGAACGCAATTACTCCTAAAACTAAAGCTATTGTCCCTGTTCACTTGTTTGGACAATGTGCAGACATGGATACTATTATGGAGATTGCTGAAGAGCATAATCTATTCGTAATAGAAGATACTTGTCAGGCTATTGGTGCTGATTATACATCTAAACATGGATGGACTAAGAAAGCAGGTACTATAGGTCATGCTGCTGGAATGTCTTTCTATCCTTCAAAGAACTTAGGTGCTTATGGCGATGCAGGTGCTATCTTCACAAACGATGATAAGCTTGCTGAGCAAATGAGAATTGTTGTAAATCATGGTATGGCTCGTAGATATTATCATGATTACATTGGTGTAAACTCTCGTCTAGATACTATTCAGGCGGTTGTTCTTGACGTAAAGTTGAAGCGTTTAGATGAGTATGCAAAGGCTAGACAATATGCTGCTGCATTCTACACAAAAGCATTTGAAGGATGTGATAAGTTACAAACACCTTTCATTTCTGAAAACTCTACTCATGTTTTCCATCAATATACAATGGTTATAAAAGGAATTGACAGAGATGGTCTTCAGCAACATTTAACTGATAAAGGTGTTCCTGCTTGTGTATTCTATCCTGTACCTATGCACATGCAAAAGGCTTTTGAAGATCCAAGATACAAGGAAGGTGATTTCCCTGTAACAGAAGGTTTATGTAAATCTGTAATCTCTCTTCCTATGCACACAGAGCTTGATGATGAGCAATTACAGTATATAACTGATGCTGTTCTAGAATATGTGAATAAGTAATATGTTATTATATATATAATATAGGAAAGCCGCTATCATACTGATAGCGGCTTTTTTATTAATAAAGATTACATCTTTTATTGAGTATAATCAATCTCCATTGAAGAAGCTGGACAAGCATTAAACAAACCAAAAGCGTGTCCTCTTATATTAGTAGGAAGATTCCCGGGTCTTGCTGTAATAATACTATTATCAACACGACCATGTCCTTTAACTCCTTTAAGATAAGTATATGTTTGTTCGTCAATTAAACAAAGAAAAGCATAAAGACTTCTATATCCGTTGTTATAATAACTTCCAAGATAATAGGCATTAGCTATTTCACAAGTATACTTAATATCATTACCATCATTATTTAAATCTGAGAATAGAAATGTCTCTCTATCAATAAAAATAAGTTCATTCTTTTCTTTATTAATATTTCGCTCTCTAATCTTCAACAAATAGAAGTTTTTCTCATTCTTTCTGTCTTTCCATGACACATCTATTTCAATATCTTCTGTTATATTATTATCAATAGATTTCCCTTTTACATTTCTAAATTTAACCTTATCAACCTTTATAGGCTTCCCTATTCTGCTAGTAGCAGAATAATGTTTACCGTCAACATCAATTAATAATTCATATGAAGTATTCTCTGCTCCTTTTATCAACTTACTATAGTATCTACCATTTTCTTTTGGAAAAGTAGACTCCTCAAGTAGCTCTTCAATTCCATTACTATCTTTGAGAATTACATGTGCATTGCTAACAGCTGATCTATTTATCTGGTCAGAATTACCATCATTAGAAGACAAGGCAAAATCTCTTGAATAATTCAAGTCTACAACAGCAAACTCATCGAGCAATAATTCTGCTCTTACAATCAAATAGTCAGGATATTTATTAAGCTCTATGTCTTCTTCTTCTATACATGAATTAAATGCAAGTATGGAGATAAGAATTAATAAAATATTATAAATACTCTTTTTCATATCAATTAGAATTTAAAGTTATATGAAACAGTAGGAATAAACTTAAATAATGAGACCTTGTTAATTGTTTTATTTCTACCTAATCCATCTGGCTTATTCTTTTCATCATATATATGTAATAGAGCATTATTTCTACCATACGCATTATATAAACCAAAACTCCAATAGCTTTTAAACTTTCGGGTTAAAGATTTCTTCGAATAAATAGAAAAATTCAGATCCAATCGGTGATAATCCATATACCTCTCTCCATTAATTGAAGAATAGATCGGAACAACCACTCCATTTTCTTCATACTGAGCAATAGGTAATGTATAAGGTTGCCCAGATCGATAGACCCATAGAACACTTAAATTTAATCTCTTCGACAGCTTATACATCAATGCGATATTAATATCATGAGGTCTATCCTGAAAAGCAGGATATCTTCGTCCATAATCCAACTCATCAGCCTCATACCAAGCCCTAGAATAGGTATAATTGAACCATCCAGTTAACTTACCTTTCATTTTTTTTGCAGAAAACTCAATTCCATATGCAGAGCCAACTCCTTCAACAATATTATCTATGACATTGTCAAAGAATGTATCAGTTCCTGGTTTTAAATCCTTTTGGTTATATAAGTCTTTATAATAAGCTTCAACAGAGCACTGCCATAAACCACCAAATAAATTCTTATAATATCCAATAGAATATTGATTAGCATATGAAGGAGATACATCCTCTAAAGAAGGAATCCATAAAGATAGTGGTGTATTAAACCTAAAGCTATTCAAAGTATGAATATATTGATTATTCCTTGAGATAGAAGCTTTAATAGAAGATGATTCATTCAATAAATAAACCGCAGATAAACTAGGAGAAAGATCATTAAACTGATCGATAAGTTCTCCATTAGAATAATGTGTAGTAGCAATCCTATTTGTTCCACTCTCTGGGCTATACTTCTCATAAGGGCCTACTATAGAGAAATTATTATACCTTATTCCCCCTTCAATAACTAATTTAATATTAGGCTGATACAAACAAGAAAAGTATAGACCACTCTCAAAGCCAAAAACCTCTGGCTGTCTCTCTTTATTATTTACTCTACTCACAAGACCAGTCGTAAACCTGTGATAAATACTACTGCCTCCAAACTTTAAAGTGAATTTAGGTGTTATAAAATATTCCAAGTCAATCTTTGCAGACAAATCTTCTATACCACCATCCAGTATAGCACGCTCTACATCTGTACTCCCATTTCTTATGAGGTCAAAAGATTCTAAATAATAAGAAAAATCACTATAAACAATAGATACATTAGAGAATAGTTTTTTATTATAAATATGATTCCATCTTACAGTAGCAGTTTTATTTCCCCAGTTCAAATCAATACCTTTAGTTATTGGAGTTATATTCAATACATCTTCACCCAAATAAGAAGAAATATAAAGTCTATCTTTTTCCCCTATCCAAGTATTAAACTTCAAGTTAAAATCATAGAAGTATGCCTTATTATCATGCATCACAGGAGCTAGTAGTATATCAATATATGATCTTCTTCCAGAGAACATAAAAGAACTCTTTCCTTTCTTCAATGGTCCTTCAAGCATAAATTTTGTAGATAATATATCAATAGCGCCACTTCCCTTTAGCTTTTGATTATTACCATCCTTCATCTGAATATCCAGTAAAGAAGATAAGCGACCACCATAACGAGATGGTATAGCTCCCTTAACTAATGTAGCATTCTTTATTGCATCAGAATTAAATATAGAAAACAGACCGCCTATGTGAGTGATATTATAAACAGTAGCCTCATCAAGTATAACTAAGTTTTGGTCAGCCCTTCCACCCCTAACATACATATTAGAGAAACCTTCATCTCCAGCTTTTATCCCATTCGATAACTGAAAAGCCTTTATAATATCATTTCCTCCAGCCAAACCTGGTAAATACTTAATATCCGTGGGTGATAATGACTCTACTCCTGTTCGTGTAGATTCTATATGCTCTTTTGCAGCTTTCTTCCCACTGATAACAACTTCTCCAATAGTAAAAGAAGTAGGTTGTAAAAGAAAGTCTTGATTCTGATCAGGATTAAGATTAACTTCCTTTTGAACAGGATCATAGCCCATATAAAACACACTTATCTGATATACTCCTCTTTGAGCTGATAAAGAATAATAGCCATAAGTATTAGTAGTCGTCCCCTGATTAATATCAGAAATGTAAACAGTTGCTCCAACTAAAGTCTCTCCGGTCTTAGCATCCTTTATAAATCCATTTATGGTTGAATTACTTTGGCAAAAGCTCTGCCTTGGTATTGATACAATCACTAATAACATGATGTAAAGCCATAAGCTCTTTTTAATCCTCCCCTTAAAAAGAGCCAAGGGAACAGTAAATTTCTTCGTCATAAATATAGTTTGTTCATAAATACAACAACCTAAGAACAAAGTACCCCAACAACTTAAATATAATGATTGGGGCACTTCTTTCTAAAATATTATTTATTACAGATTACAAAACTCTTCTTTAGAAATTATAATAATCTTCTTTATTGATATTAATCTTTTTAGTAGACATTGGATAGGCATTAAATACACCAAAAGCACGTCCTTTGATATTAGTTGGTAAATTACCAGGACTAACGCTATAACTATCTCCACTATTTATATCATATCCAGCAACTCCATTAAAGTAATTATAGGTATCCTCATCTATTAAACAGAGTGAAACATATAGGCCATCTCCTTGATTCTGTCGATGTATAGAGAGAGGATCAACCTTGCAAGTAACATTAATTACATTCCCATCATTATTCAGGTCTGAAAACAAAAATGTTTCTCTATAATAGAAACAAGAGTCCATTCTATTCTTATCAAAATACTTCACTCCAACTTTCACCATATAAAAGTTATCCTGATACTTTCTATCCTTCCATGATAAGCTTATCTTAGCCTTTATATCTCCGAATTCAGCTGTATACTTTTCATGACTGATTTTATCAATTTCAATAGGTCGACTAATTTTACTGGTAGAAGAATAATGTTTATCATCAACATCTATAAGCAATTCATAGTTGGTATTCTCAACTCCTTTAATAAGCTTACTATAATACCTACCCTTTTCATCTTCAGAAGTCGACTCAGTAAGTAACTCTTCAATCCCATTACTATCTTTAAGGATAACACGGGCATTGCTTATCTTGGTATCGTTAATTTTATTATAGTGAAGTTCAAAAGGTAATGCATAATCAAGAGAGTATTGTAAATCTATAGTTGCAAATTCTCCAAGAGGCAAGTCTCCCTTTACAATTAAATACTCAGGATACTTATTCAACTCCAGATCTTCATTTATAATACAAGAATTAAGAGTCAATGTAATTGCAAAGCTTACCAGAATTATATATATATACTTCATCATAGCAGTTAAAATTTAAAATTATAAGTAATAGTAGGAACAAACATCAACACAGCAGCTTTACTGATCTCCCCATTTCTACCCAACTCATCAATCTTTTTCTTTCGCCCAAAAGAATGCATCATGGCATTTTTTCTTCCATAAACATTATACATACCAAAGCTCCAGTAACTCTTAAACTTTCGTTTCATGGATTTTTTTGAATATACAGAGATGTTTAAATCCAATCGATGATAGTCTTTATATCTTTCACCATTAATAGAAGAGTAAATAGGAATATTAACTCTTCCATCCCTGAAATGGGCAATAGGCAAACTATAAGGCTGCCCTGTTTGATATACCCATATAGCAGCTACATTAACTCTTTTTGAGAGCTTATACATTAGCACAATGTTTACATCATGAGGTCTATCCTGAAAAGCAGGATACTTTTCTCCATTATTCAGATCACCAACCTTCTGCCATGCACGAGAATAGGTATAATTAACCCAACCAGTTAATCTACCTTTCATTTTCTTTGCTGATAACTCAATGCCATAAGCACTACCATCACCCTCAATTACATTCTCAATAACATTATCTGTATATGTATCAGTTCCTGGCATTAAGTCTTTCTGATTGAATAATTCTTTATAATAAGCTTCAGCAGAAAACTGCCACTTATCATCAAAAAGATTCCTATAATATCCTATAGAATACTGGTCAGCATAAGAAGGCGATATACCTCTGACAGAAGGAACATGTAAAGAAAGAGGTGAGCTAAACTTAAATGTACTTAAAGTATGTATATTCTGACTATTTTTTGAATAAGAAGCCTTTAATGAAGATGATTCATTCAACAAATAAACCATAGATAAGCGAGGCTGAAAATCATTAAACTGATCAACGAGTTCACCAGCATCATAATGTTTAGTATGTATTAAATCCACACCTCTTTCAGCACTGAATGCATCATAAGGCCCCACTATAGAGAAGTCATTATATCTTATCCCTGCTTCCAATGTAAAAACCTCAGAAGGTTGATATATCCCTGTCAGGTATAAAGCACTTTCAAAGCCATGAATTCTTGGTTGTCGCTCATAATTATTAACTCTATTAACAGATCCTGGAGTAAATCTATGATAAATACTACTAATGCCATATTTAAGTGTAAACTTTGGAGCTAAGTAATATTCAAAATCAATCTTTGCATTTATATCTTCTATTCCTCCATTCACTAGTCCTGCACCATCAGCTGCATCATCAATAACAGCTACATCACCATTCTTATCAAGAGGAGCTATATAATATTCAAAGTTGCTATATATCACAGATACATTAGAGAATAATTTCTTATTAAAGAGATGATTCCATCTAACAGTGGCAGTCTTATTACCCCAATTTAAATCCATTCCAGACTCTCCATCTACAATTCTCAAAACATCCCTTCCCAGATAAGCAGAAACAAAGAGTCTGTCTTTATTCCCTATCCATGTATTGAATTTTGTATTTAAATCATAGAAATATGCTCTATTACCACTCATTATTGGGGCTAATAACGCATCAATGTAAGATCTTCTACCAGAAACCATAAAAGAGCTTCTTCCCTTTTTTAGTGGCCCTTCAAGCATAAATCTAGAAGAGAGTATACCTAAACCACCCTGACCATGTAACTCCTGATTGTTACCATCTTTCATCTGAATATCTAATAAAGAAGATAAACGACCGCCAAAACGAGATGGCATCGCTCCCTTTATTAAAGTAGCATTCTTTATAGCATCCGAATTAAAGACAGAAAACAGACCACCAACATGCATAATGTTATATACAGGTGCTTCATCAAGTATGATAAGGTTCTGGTCTGATCTCCCCCCTCTTACATACATATTAGAGAATCCTTCATTACCAGACTTAACACCACTTGATAATTGAAATACTTTTATAATATCCTTCTCACCAAAAACATCAGGTAAAAATTCAACATCTCTTGGCGATATTGTCTCTACACCAGTACGTGTAGATTCGACATGTTCTTTTTCAACCCTATTACCTGTTACCACAACTTCTCCAATAGCAAATGAAGATGGCTGTAATAAGAATAATTGCTCTTGATCTGAGTTTAGCTCTAACTCTTTTTGAATGGGATCATAACCCAGATAATGTACGCTGACTTGATAAATTCCCTTTGGTATAGATAGTGAATAATACCCATAAGTGTTTGTAACAGTCCCTTGATTGATATCCGAAACATAAACGGTTGCCCCAATCAATGTTTCTCCAGTTTTAGCATCTTTAATAAACCCGCTAAGTGTAGACTTATCTTGTCCTATTACTGATCCCGGAAAAAGAATGATAAATAGAAACATGACTCGTAACCATAAATCACTTTTCTTCTTCCTTTGGAACAAGCTTAGTGGAGTAATAAATTTCTTCATAATAAGTATAGTTTGTTTGTGATATTTTCATCTCTGATTGTCCTTAAACCCACTGTTAATAATGTCCCCCACACATAAAGACCAGCAAATCTAAATAAAAAACATCATAGAAAAATCAATATGTAAAACAATCTCCATTTGTACTAATTATGAAATAACTCAAAAGGCTTGTTATTTACTGTATGCATTTAATTTATGATGAGTAAATTTTAGAATTAGTACAAATGGAGATTGTTTTCCATAAAATCGGAAGAGCACACCTCTGAACT
>JBGRPZ010000065.1:0-24404 GCA_041725915.1 Hyphomicrobiales bacterium
AACTCCTAGACTTTGAAATAAAACTCCTAGACTTTGAAATAAAACTCCTAGACTTTAAAACAAAACTCCTAGACTTTTACCTTTAATCAGTAGACCTACGAGATTTATTCGCTTAACTTTTGAGCTTGATTATTGATAAAACATGCTGTAGTAACAAGATACATCTTGTTGTTATACACCTGAAAAGCATTGATTATAAGGCATTTATGTAGATTAGTGAAAACATGCAAAAATGCAGAGGAAAGCAGATTTTAGGCTTTTGATCTTTAGGTTAATGATTGCATGAAATGAAGAAAAAACTAGTGTTTTTCTTTTAAAGTAGTTTGATATGAAAAGGTGAAGTATGATTTGTCAAAGAGCTTATTTATGATACAGTCTGTTTACTCATTTTTATGTTTTTTGTGTGGGTAGCCCAAGCATCGAGTATTTCAGGCATCTTTTGTTTGATTTTATCCGACTTCTAAATCACTTCTAATATAAAAACATCAAAACAAATCTATTTAAATCATTTTACACATAAATTTATAAGGTTACAAAACGAGATATTACATCTTAAAATAAGCTTAACAAGTATTTTAATAAGTATACAGGAAATATTAATAATCAGGCTTCGGGGAAGCCATGAATAAATATTATCTTTACAAGATGTTGAATAATTTATGGATTGAAGTGTTGCGCTTCAATTCCCTTGATAAAAATATTATATGTTAATACATAAATCAGTTTATAATAGATTTGAAATTAAATCAATCTCCATTGTGTTAAAAAATAAGTAAATTAGCCCACTAAATTTGACCGTAAATAAATTTCGATACTAAGATGAAGAAGATCTTAATTCTCACTTTTATACTATCAAGCTTTAATGTTTTCAGTCAAGGTACTGATTGTGATATTGTCACTGATCCTACTTTAGAAGGAAAGCTTTGTGTAAACGACTCCTTAACTTTACGTCCCAATAAGTTTTATGACCCTTCAAAATACTCTTTTGAATGGCAGCCAGGAGGAGAAACAACCCAACAGATTGTTGTAAAGCCTACAGAAACTACCGATTACTCACTAAACATAGTTGATAAAACCACTAGCAATGTAGAGTGTAATAGTTCAATACTTATAGAGATTGCTGCTCCTATAGATTTGACGTTAGAATCAATTCAGAAAACCTGTGCTTTTATTGGAAGTTTTGAGGAAACAGGAGTAGATGAATCCCAACCACAATATAATAACGCTATTCTTAAGGTAAACACAGACAATATTACTGATTATACTTTCACATGGTTCTATAAAGCAGGAAAGAATTACAAGAACCTCAATGATTATGATGATAAGCTCCACTTAGATGGTCCTAATGGTGGTAGTGGGGTAATCAGAGCATTTGCATTGTCTGGGAAAAGAGATTTTGCAGTGAAGATCACCAAGGGTGATGATATGTGTGAAATAAAATATGCAAAAACTGAAATTCTTGATATCCCTAAGCCTAAAATTATTGCAGATCCTGAAGAACATGTATACAGAGAAAACCCTATTGCCAGATTCAAATATGAGAATGAAAATGCAGACACTCCTATTGATGTATGGTTGTGGAAATTCGAGAGTGAAGACAACAATATAAAAGATAATACTACAAGAGAAGAACTTAATCCTCAATTTATATTTTCTTCTCTTGGCAAAAAAACAATTCAACTGTTTGCCAGAGCAACTAATGGTTGCGACACAACTGCTACATTAGATTATGAAGTAAAACCCGTCAATTTAAAAGTTCCCAAATATGTTATACAAGGGAAGAAATGGGAAATCACTCCTGATAATGGAGGAAGTAACGGGGGAAACAATGGAGGAAATAATAATAATAATACTCAAAGTTCCTTCAAAACAGATGAAAATGGGGATGAAATAAAAGACCTCAACAGATATTATGAAAGATGTAAAGTGAGAATCTTTACCAGATGGGGGAAAGTAGTATATGAGACTTCAGATTATAAGAACGATTGGACTGCATCAGAAATAAAACCAGGGGTTTATTTTTATATAATAGAATGCACAGGATTTACTATGGATAATACTCTCAAAGGAAGTGTTACAGTATTTAAAAGATAATAACAAATAGAAGAATATTTCGATAAAAGAAAAGTTTCATAGATAGAGGAACAGAAAAATTATTAATTATGGGAAAAAAAGTCTTATCTTATTGTAGTTTTATTCTTTTTGCTGTTTTAGTTATGACATCATGTAATAATGGTGGTAATAAAATATCTACAGATATAATAAATAATCCTATAACCGAGGGGGATAAAACAAATCAAAGCAATCTTCCAAAATTTAAATTTGAAGAAACAACTCATGATTTTGGAGAAATCATACAAGGAGAAAAGGTTTCTTATTCATTTAAATATACAAATACGGGAGATAAAGATCTTTTGATATCTAGTATAAGTACTAGCTGTGGGTGTACTGCAACAGAGTTTTCTAAAGATCCTATCGCACCGGGGAAAACAGGTGCGATAAAAGTAAGCTTTGACAGCGATCACAGAAAAGGATTTCAAAATAAAAGTGTCAGAATTATGGCCAATACACAGCCAAACCTGACAGTGCTTTCAATAAAAGCACAAGTAGTACGTCCAGAAAGTATGTAAATTAGAGATAATATTTAATTTAATTATAATCATGAATCTATTAAACATCTTATTATTTGCGCCTCAACAAGGATCTGAAGGCAGTGGTACTTCTCAATTTATTATGATTGGGTTGTTAATTGTTGTATTTTATTTCTTTATGATCAGGCCACAAGTAAAGAGATCAAAAGAACAAAAGAAGTTCCGTGAAGCTCTTAAAAAAGGAGATAAAGTTGTTACTATTGGCGGTATTCACGGCAAAATAGCTGAAATCAATGAAGCTACAATTGTATTAGATCTTGGAACCACAAAGATAACTATAGAGAAGTCTGCTGTTTCTAATGATAAAATGCAATCGTTACAAGCGAAAAAATAATTTTCTTTTTATAGGGGTTAACAAGTTGTTAACCCCTATTTTTGTATTATGATTTCACGTATTCATCGAAAATACAAATCTTGGCTAACTAGAGAAAGATATATCTTTATGATATGCCTGGTTATTTCTTTTGTTTTTTGGTTTCTGATTAAACTTTCCAATGACTATTCAATTACCCTTACCCTACCTGTCAAGTACACAGATATTCCGGAAAATCAATACTTAAGTCAAAAGATAGATTCTACAATTGATGTAAGATTAAGAGGACAAGGGTTTGTATTATTCTCAGAAAAATTCTTCCATAAACAAAGACCTATCATTATACCTCTGGACAGAATACTTATCCATAATCATAAATATTCATTCAGCAAATATATATTGATAAGAGATCTGCCAAAGATCATATACGAAGACAAAGATCTAAGCCCGGATAATACAACCATATTAACTGACACATTATCTTTTGTGCTAGAAACTTCAAATTCAAAGAAAGTCCCTATTATTCCAAATATCAATGTGAGCTATAGAAAACAATATGATCTTTATGATTCTATAATATTATCTCCTGACAGCATCACTTTAAAGGGACCTCATAGCATATTGAACGAAATTAATTCTATCCAAACAGAGAAGATAAATCTGCATGGTTTAGATAGATCAAAAGAAATTACAGCTTCTTTAATTATCCCTAATCAAAGACAAGTCGAAGCCTCTACATATAATATCGATATAGATATACCAGTAGAGAAATTTACAGAAGAGTCTTTAGACATCCCGATTACTTCACTTGGACAATTAAAGATAAAGTTCTTCCCTTCTACTGCAAAAGTAACCTTCAAGGTGGCTATAAAAGATTATAAAAAGGTTAAACCTAATCAGTTTAAAATTATAGCAATAGAAGATGATAATAATACAAATAAAGCTACACTCTCATTAAAGAAATACCCTTCTTATATTAAGATTCAGAAAACAGAACCTAAGGAAGTTGAATATTTAATAATAAAATAAAAAATGATTAAAGTTGGACTTACAGGTACTATAGGAAGTGGTAAAAGCACAATAGCTAAAGTATTCGAGAATCTAAATATCCCTATATTCTTTGCCGATTCTGAAGCCAAAGCCTGCTATTTTGATGATGAAGTTAAAGCTAAAATAATACAACTCTTAGGTGAAGACTCTTATAAGAGCGAAAACAAACTGAATACTGAATATATAAGTAATAAAGCTTTCAACAATAAAGAACTCCTAGCTCAGCTTTCTAATATCATTCATCCCGCAGTACAAGAAAGATATCAACGGTTTATCAAAAACAATATCTCTTCACACTACACCATAATGGAAGCTGCTATCCTTCATGAAAGCGGTAGTTATAAGAACTTTGATTATATAATTACTGTAACTGCACCTATAGATATTAGAGTACAAAGAGTGATCCAAAGAGAAAACTGTTCAGAACAAGAGGTTCTCAACAGAATAGACAAACAATGGAGTGATGAGAAAAAACTGAATAACTCTGATTTCTCTATCATCAATGATGGTCAGAAACCTGTTATACCACAAGTATTAGATATACATAATAAGTTGCTACAACTATAAATAGTAAGTCTCTCCTTCTCTTCTCTCCTTAAGTATCACCATATATTGCCCATAAAAATGATTGAAGACACTCTATTGAAGACAAATATCATTCCTGATATTCTAATTAGAAAAGTTATTCATCATATGATGAATAACAAGCTTAAGCAACAGGAAAGACTCATAAAGAAACATGGAAAAGACTATAAGAAATCATTCTTCGATTCTTTATGTGATCATCCTATAGCTATAAAAACTGATGAAGCCAATGACCAACATTATGAACTGCCAACAGAATTCTTTCAACTTATTTTGGGTAGTAGACTGAAATACAGCTCAGGATACTGGAAAGATGAGTCTATCACTCTAGATCAATCGGAAGTAGATATGATGAAACTTTATATCGAGAGAAGTCAGATTACTGATGGCCACAAAATCCTTGACCTAGGTTGCGGTTGGGGGTCTTTATCTATATACCTTGCTGAGACTTTCCCTAATTGCAATATTACATCTGTATCTAATTCAAGTTCTCAGAAAGAGTACATCGATAATTACTGTAAAAAACATCACCTCACTAATGTTAATGTAATTACTTGCGATGTTAATAAGCTACAGTTAGATGAGCAATTTGACAGGATTGTTTCTGTAGAGATGTTTGAGCACATAAGAAACTATAAAAAGCTGTTCTCTAATCTGCATAAAGTCCTTAATGAGGATGGCAAAATATTCGTTCACATATTTTCCCATAAGAACTATGCTTATCTTTTCAAGGAAAACTCAAAAAGCTGGATGGAGAAAACATTCTTCTCTGGTGGCACAATGCCTTCAGAAGATCTTCTTCCATACTTTGCAGAACAGAATTCATTTACAACTAAAAGCCATTGGACTGTGTCAGGGCTACATTATCAAAAAACTCTTGAAGCATGGTTGAATAAAATGGATAAACAGATTGGCACCATCACCCCTATCCTCAAGGCTACATATGGATCAGAATATAAAACATGGAAAACCTATTGGAGAGTATTCTTTATGGCCTGCTCTGAATGTTTTGGATTCAATAATGGGAATGAATGGAGAGTAAGCCATTATCTATTCGAAAAAACATCACCCCAAGACATTTAAACTGGATATAATTATATAACTACAATAAAAGAACGCTTACCTTAAAAGGCAAGCGTTCTTTTTATCTATTTCTTAGAAACCCAGCTGTCTCAACAAAGTAATTCCATAAGAAGTCATAAGATTCTTTATCAATATCTATCTTATCCAAAGCATTCTTCATATTCCCTAACCAAGCATCATGAGCTTCCTTATTTACAGGAAAAACCACATGACGCATGCGCAATCTGGGATGTCCTCTCTTCTCTGAATATGTTGTAGGGCCACCAAGATATTGAACCATAAAATAAAATAGGCGAAGTTCTGCACCATCAAGGTCATCCGGATACATAGGCTTTAAGACTTGGTCATCTTTTACACCTAAATAAAACTCATGGATAAGCTTTCTAATGTTTTCTTCGCCTATTTTGTTATACCAATTGGTATCTGTATCTATCTTCATTGTAATAACATTATCATTTTAACGAAGATAAAACAGCTATATCATCAAATTGTTCCTTTTATAGAAATAATAAAGTTTCTTCCTGCTGCACTAATTCCTGAAGAATAAGGTCTGTATCTCTGATCTGTAATATTCGTTACACTCAGATTAACCTGCATTCTTTTTGATAAGTATATAGAAGTTTTCGCATTAATAGTCATCCATTCAGGAGAATATGGATTACCATCTCCATCAGCAGCATACAAATAAGCCTTATCTCTTTCTGAAGGAGCTAAGTTAGCATAAGATATCTCTCCATTATATTCATGCCATAACTCAAAGATTATCTTATCAAAAGTAAATGTAAGTCCTGTCTGACCAAACAATGGAGATACATGACGTAAAGGCAATTTATCTTCGTCTTCTCCTTGGGTATATGTGAATGAAGAATGAAGGTTCATAAACGGCAAGATGTCATAGCTAAGACTTGCTGAAGCTCCATATATAGTTGCACTGCCAACATTCACTAAAGCCTGAATTTTACTAGGAGTACCATCATAATTGATATGAGTAACACCACCAAGGTTAAAGTCTCTTCTAACCATAGCATCTTTCAATTTAGTATAGAATCCTCTGACACCTAAGCGTCCCTTTGCAGCAATATTTATAGTTAATCCAAGATCAATATTATTTGCATATTCTGGTTTTAGATCAGGGTTAGGAACTACAAGAATACCATCACCACTATCAAAGATCTTAGAAACGTCATCTAAATTAGGAGCTCTAAAGCCACTAGAAAGATTCATATCTAAAATCAAACTTTTGAATGGACGGTAAACCACTCCAAAGCTTCCATTTAATGCACCATTATCCAGCTTGATATTTTTCAACTCTGGCACTTTATCAAAAGGCAAATCAAACAATGATAAGTTATCAAACTTTGCATCTAAACTTACTTGTGAATATCTAACTCCAGAATTAATTGTAAACTTCTCACAAAGATTCCACCTAATACTTGCATAAGCAGCATTAGAATAATAATCAGAACCTCCATCAGGATATCTACTCTTATGTTCTTTTGTACTTCCTGAGTTTATATTCTTTCTTTCTCCATGAGAATCTACAGTATTAACTATGCTTTCTAGGCCATAGAATAATGCAACATTACTAAATAAGCCTTTTGTAAAGTCAAGATTCAATGAATAAGCATTTACCTTTTCAACCTGAGAATCAAGATTACTATTTTGGAACTTTCTTTTATTGCGGCTTTCTTCATAGTTCTGATATGCTAGATTGAATTTCATATCATCAAACATAATATTGCTTTCAGATATCTTACCATTGATTGATCCTAACATCCATCTTTGAGGACCATAATACCACTCAGCATACTTAGGTTTCCCCTTCTTTTCTTGGATAAGACGATCGTACCTTGGAATGTTAGAGCTATTTGAATAAAGGAATTCAGCTCCCAAATCAACTGTTTTTGATGGTTTATATCTAAACTTCTGAAGGAAGTTCACTTGGGAATAACCTGAAAATTTCTGCTCATTCGGATCAGAATTTACAAGTAAAGTATCTCTACCTTTATAAGTATCAACATATGATTCTCGCTTCAAATATGAGTTTCCATTAGAACCCTGCCTAAGATCTTTATAATCTGAAAACGTAATGCTTGTATATGATCCAAACTTTTTTCCTGCAATACCAAAGTCTATATGTGCAGTTAGCTCATCATTTGCTGATGATTTTCTGAAAAGAGCACTACCAAATACATTCTTCTCCTCATCATCTTCTCCTTGCAATTTAACTCTGGTAGAATGAAAATCCATCACACCACCTAAAGCATCACTACCATATACTACTGATCCAGGGCCAAAGATAACTTCAGCATTCTCCAATGATAAAGGATCTATAAGGATGACATTTTGTAAGTTGCCTCCACGAAAGATTGCATTATTCATGCGAACACCATCATAAACCAGAAGCACCTTGTTTGCAGAAAAACCTCTAATCATAGGGCTTCCTCCTCCTAGCTGACTCTTTTGCACAAATACTTCTCCTGAAGAACTCAACAGATCTGCTGATGTTTGTGGGTTATTAAGTGCTATTTCCTTCTGGTTTATAACAACAATCTTATTAGGTATCTCATCTCTCTTCTCTTCCCATCTATTGGCAGAGATAACTACTTCATCTAAGTTAAATAAGGCGGGACGTAAAGACACCCTAAAACCAAAGTCTCTTATTGCAGTGTATGGAAGTATCAATTCCTGATATGCCGTATGACGAAAAACTATATTCGCATCTGAATGAAACTTAGAGATATCAGCAATACCCTTTTCATTTGTCAATGATGAGTTCTTTTTATGAACATCATAGATCGTTACATGACTTATAGGTTCTCCACTTACAATATCAACAACCTCTACTTCTTGTGCATTAGCAAGCAGACCACCTATAAATAAGGACGTAAATAGTAAAAATATTCTTCTAACCATTTTATATTAAATTAATAATGTTTTAGGGTCAATGTAATGACCTCTAAATTAAAAAATAAAACAAGCGAAAAGTCACAAACTCCAAGCCACACGGCTTGAATCCATTATAAATAAGTCTACTATAAGACTAAAATATCACAATTAAGCACTAGAATACTATCAACAAAAAAGGATTGCACATAATTACTACGTGCAATCCCTTAGTTATTCTAAAATATCTTATTCAATTTACTTTCTAGGATACTGACCTCTCTTTTTAGCAGCTTCTTCTAACCTTTGAGCAAATTTTGATTTTTTTGCTGGTTTCTTTTTATTTGCTGCTATCTTCAATCTTATCTTATCATCATCGATGAACCTTCTAATCATGAACATCTGGAAGAAAGTAATCAAGTTAGTCAATAGATAATAATAACTTAATCCTGAAGCATAACTGTTAAACCAGAATAATAACATTATTGGCATTAAATACATAATGAAATTCATTCCTGGCATTGAGTTACTCTGTCCCATCATCTTCTGATTCAATCTTGTATAAATAAGAGTAGAAATTGTCATCAAAAGAGTAAATAAACTCACATGATCTCCATAAAATGGAATTGAAAAGCCATCAGGGAAACTAAATATGCTATCATAACTTGAAAGATCATGAGCCCAAAGAAAAGCTTTCTGACGTAATTCTATTGAAGACGGGAAAAAACGGAACATTGCAATCAAGAACGGCAACTGTAAAAGCATAGGCAAACATCCTGCCATAGGGTTAACACCCGCCTTTTTATATAAAGCCATCATAGCCTGTTGCTTCTTCATTGCATCTTCCTGCTTAGGAAACTTCTTGTTTATCTCATCAATCTCTGGTTTTAGAACTCTCATTCTTGCAGAAGATAGATAAGTCTTGTAAGCTACAGGGAATAATACAAGCTTCAACAAAATAGTCATAATCAGAATTACAATTCCATAATTCCAACCATAGCTGCCTAACCAATCAAATACAGGAATAACAATATATTTGTTTATCCATGCTAATAAGAAGAAACCCCAACCAATTGGAACTTGCTTTTCTAAGCTAATATTATATTGCTCAAGAGTAGAAAACTTGTTAGGGCCAAAGTACATTTGCATTGCAAAAGTACTATTATCATTATATGGAATTCCAAGATTGGTTTCCATAGTTGTAAGATAACGATCAGACTTTGGGTTCTTCTTCAATGAAGATTTCACATTACCATCAAGAAAAGCATCCTTTGCGACAATAACTGAACTAAAGAAATGCTGCTTGAAAGATACCCATCTTACCTTTGTCTTAAGTTCTTCTGAACCTTCTTTGTTTTCAGTAATATTTTCTACATCATCATTATCGAAATTATAATAAATGCTATATCCATTCTGAACACCTGAAGTCTTATCTTGTCTTCGAAGATCAGCTTTCCAGTCTAAGTTTATAAAGTCTGTACGCTTGTCAATAACACCATCAAGATTATGGAAATTGATATCCATATCCATCATGTAGTTATTACCTTTTATATCGTATACATATTCTATGTACTTACTTTTATTTAATGCATTATCAGAAGCATCTGCAAACAAACGTAATGAAAATTGCGCTGTCTCATCGCCTGAAATCTTTATATCTGATTTATCTACAGGCTTACCATTAACATATGGTTGGAAATAGAGATCGTTTGTATTTATGTTTCTGTTCTGAGCAAAAAACTGCAAACCAAAAATTGATGACTCTGGTTGAAACAGAACTAAAGGAAGTGAATCGTAAGTGACATAATCCTTCAACTCAACTGAAGCTATTCTACCCCCTAATTTTGAAAACTTAAGCTTGTATAGATCTGTTTCTACTGTATAAAATCTATTGCTATCCTCGACAGAACCTGCAAATGGACCATAAGCCTGCTGTAATTCTTTATACTTATCTGATGTAGTTAGCTCTACAGTGTTTTCAACTTTATCAGGTTCTACCTTTTGAAGTTCTTGCTCAACAATAGCCTTGGCCTTAGTAACCGTGTCTGCTTTTCTTTGTGAAACCATTGCTATAGAGTCTTGGGCTCTCTTCATTTTAGCTCTCTCTTCAGCAGAGGGGCTAGTATAAAATACATATCCAAGAAATATAGCAGCTATTAAAATACTACCAATTATTGTATCTCTATTCATTACAAAATTATTTTAACCTTTTTTAAGTCTGCAAAGATAATTTAATTCTTATTTATCCAATGTCCAGCACTAATCTATCTTTACTTTTAGTTTCGTTCAACCATTCAAACTCCTGTCAAAGATAAACAACTTTTTATCAAAAAAATTGAGTGAAGAAATCAAAATACAACATACTATAAAACAATCATTTATAACAAACATGAGATTATACTTTATCCTTACCAATTATTATTATTGGTTTTAAATAAGCACAAGATCTATTGTAAGAATCTTTTCATAAGGATAAACAAAAAGGGATATTCCACAAAGAATATCCCTTTAGCAAATCATGGATTATGCCTATATTATTTTACAATAAGTTTCTTGCTCACTTGCTTGCCATTAATAGTTACATTACATAGATAAACTCCTGCAGGGAGTTTTGAAATATCAACTTCTTGTCCACTTTTAATTTTATTATTGAAATGAACCTTGCCATCGATTGTCGATATCTTTACTTGATACTCTTTATTAGAGTTTGCAAATTGAAAACTAATTTCATTAAGTGCAGGGTTTGGATAAATATCATACTTGGTTTCTTCAATAGTATTTAGCCCTAAAAGTTGATTCTTTGAATCATTACCAACACCTGAATAGAACATGGTAACTTTGCAAAAAGGTTCCCCTTCAGATAAGATATCAAATCCATCTAGTTGATCTTTTGTATTATAGATTGGTTTTAGGCTATGAATAGGTAAAGCTACATCTGTCATTTCTGTTGATTTTGTATACAAGAAGTTAGCAAAACTGAGCTTTTTCCCTTTCATCCCATTATGTTGACCATAACAGCCACCCTTACCATATTTACCATTACCTTGACCTTTGCCATTACCATTTCCATCACAATTACCTTGACCTTTACCATGTCTTCCTCTGCCTTGGCCTCTACCATACTTGCCTTTACCTCTTTTGCCATGTCTATAATTATCGCAAAAGCCTTGTGGTTTAGTTGGGTTTGTCGTAAATGCTATCAAGTTCATATCCTTATCATATGTGTATTCTTCAGTATTGATAAGTACATAATCTGTTCCCTGAGGAGGTATTACAAAGTGACTTACTTTTGAAAGGTAATCCATGTTGTATTCAAACTCATTCTTCTTTGTATGAGATTTTCCTTTTTTAGCTCCATTAAATTTTCTTTCACAAGAGATAAGTTGACCGTTCTCATTATATGTTCTTATCAGACTTCTAAGCAAAGTACCCTCATCTTCAACATCATTGATAAGATAAGTGATATCTGATTTCAATGTTGGGGTGTTTGTTATAATTCTACGAGCGAAGAGATTCCATTTCTCTGTTTTAGGATCATATTTAAATCCTTGAAATAAGTCTGTACCTCTAGAGTCTTCGAAGAAATTATACTTAACAACTTCAATCCAATCTTCTGCATTAGGCTTCTTCACATACTCATGAATCTCCATTACATTATCGCCATCTACAATGTATTCAGTCTTCTTTCCAAATATTAAGTCATCATTCTTATAATTATATGACTCTTTATTTAATACTATACCCTCTGCATTAAATTCGCAGATTGACTTTTGTTGGAGTTTATTGAATCTTGGATTGTAGTGTTCTCTGCTTATAGTTTTCAACTTACCATCATCATAATAAGTATATGTATTCTTTGACTTCAACACTAATTCACTATTTGCAGATCTTCTTGGAAGAACATAAATGCTTTCTGTTGCTATCTGATTTTTATCATTATAGGTAAATAATTGCTTCTTTGTGATCTTATCAATAGATTTATCGTCATTATATTTAGCTATAGTAATACCGTCAAGCTTGGTTGCTTTTTGATTATTTGAATAAAGCTTTGCTGCAATTTCATATTCGTTAAGGCCTCTGAAACATTCTTTAGAACCTCTAAAGCCATTTCTCCTCTGTTGTCCAAAAACTGATGTACCGAGAGCTATGATAATAGCAAGAAATAAATACTTTTTCATCTTCTTAGCTTTTTTGAATTACGAATTCAAGAATTCATAATTTGGTTATTGATATTCATATACTCTTTTGACATCAATTTTCTGAAAACATTCCATGAAATGAAAAAAAAAGGATGATTTGAATAAATCATCCTTAATATAAAAAACCATTTTCCCTTTATAAGAATTTTAATTGCCTTATAATCAATAATAATCGAAAGTAAAACTACTTTTAGTCCCTTTCATATGAAAAAGACAGCAAAAAGAGATAAAGAGTTGCTCATGGTTACATGTATTTTAAACATGGACTATTCCAACAATAGTTTCTTCGTAATCGTTTTGCCACTGTAGCTTGCTTTTAATATATAAATTCCCTTCTCAAACTCAGATAATAAAATAGGGCTATTACCAGATATAACCTTCGAAAATACCTTTGCTCCTTTTATATCATATATCTCCACTTTTATATCTTCTGTATGTGTACCCTCTTCGATATAAATCTCTTTAGTACTAGGATTAGGATAAACTCTAAAGAGTCCCTCTTCTTCCTCTTTCTTACTTTTCAACTTTGTATAATAGTATGTACCTTCTGCATAAAGAACCCGATCATTATCACGAACATCATAAAGAGATTCATTCATGATGATATTATTATTGTAATACCTTGATTCATCTCTACTCCATGGCAACCACGTGGCAATACTGCGTTCATCTAAATTATACTTTATTGAATCTATTATTCTACCATTTAAATCATTACTATAAGATGGAGGATAACCAAAATACAGTTCTTTAAGATTTAAATTATTATTATAAGCACTGATTAATCCTTCTTCAAATAAGCCATATTCTATATATTCCTGTATCTTATATCCATCAAATTTCCAGCTTATCTCTTTATTATTATGTTCACTATTGATAATGTTTCTTTTAACCTTTCTCCATATACCATCTTTAAACTTCTTATAGATACAGACTTTATTATTTACCTTATATGTCTTATCAGATCCTCTGTATTCAAAGTATCTCATTACAATACTATCTTCTTTTGGGTATTCTATTGTCTTATATCCTGACTTCTTTTCAGCGCCATTATTTACAACCATATATTCCCACGTATTATCTTTTATCTTTCGGATTACTACAGAATCTGTTTTTTTCCAAATATTGCTGTATTTATCATACACATAGCTTACATCTCTTGTCAGATGTTGTTTGTCATTATAAGCATATTCTCTTCTAGAAGAAATAACAAACCCCTTATTTTCTAATGTATATTTCTCCTTCTTTGCCAGATTACCTTCTTTATCATAGTATTCTATCTCTTTCGTGTCAAACTTATCCCATGGAGTTGATGATCTTTTGACAACTAACTCTTTTATACTTCCATCCTGATAATAAGAAAAGGTATAACTAATTCTACTATTTTTCTTGCTTCTGATTACTGTTAAAATCCTATCTCCAGCATAGGATCTTATCTCTGAATATAAATGAACTCTTTCTGAATCTTTATTATGGTCTCTTTGGTATATGTCCGACTTTGTCAATTTATTAGGCTCTGAATATTCAAATGTATAGCTTCTTTCATAGAAGTCTGTTTCTTCATTTTTTGAAACATATACTATACTATCCAATCGTTGAGTAACATCAGGTCCACCAATCATCATTTCCTCTTGTGTTGTCAAAACATATCGCATACCTATTGGGTAGAAATCTAATGCTTCCTGATATTTTTCTTTGTAATTCAAGTCAAGTTGAGAAAAGCCTACTATAGAAATAAACAGTAGAGCTAATGTGAAAGTTAAGTTTTTAATCATAATTAAAAGATTGTTATTTTATAATAAACACTATAAAGCTATAAATATAAAAACAATACTCTTTCCTATTAAAAAAACCATTTCTATTCATATAATTTTATTCTATCTTTATATAAGAAACCTGATAAGCTAAAGCCTATTTCCTCTTGTCAAAATAAAATTTTAGTTATTTTTGCCCGTTTTTAAGGAAGTCTACAACATAAACTATAAACTGTACACAAAAAGTTCAGTACTATCTCATGAAAAAATCATCTCTATCAATATACATTGGAATAATTATATTCCTCTTCGCTTTTATAAATGTAATATACCCATCTTTCCCATCTTCTTTATCATTTGATATCCATCTATTGCATAATATCAATATGCATAGGATACCTCATTTTGATAACTTTTGGAAGTTTATCACAAACATTTCCTTTATTATCAGCCTAATCATACCTTTATGGATACTCATCTATGGGATAAGGAATAAAGTAACACAAATAAAATGGAAAGGTATTTTCTTATGCATTACATGGGTATTAGGTACGATCGTCAATGTTATAATTAAATTTAGTGTTGACAGAGAAAGACCTTTTTATGAATATCCTAAGCTTGTAGAAAAGTTAAGTACCGGAGGTAGCCCCTCTTTTCCTTCAGGCCATACGGCAGAGGCTGTATCTGTTGCTATTGCTATACTATTGGTATATTCACATAGAAAGCTCTCATCAACGGTTGTAATTATATGGGCATTGATGGTTGCTTATTCAAGAATGTGTTTAGGTGTACATTTCCCTTCTGATGTACTTGCAGGGATAGGTATTGGCATCTTTAGTGCCGGCTTAAGTCTTTATATAACAGAGAGAATAGCTAAACAAAGGATTTAGATCTCTGTTCGATCTTCTTTTGTAATCTGCGGGTAATAATTATTGATAAAGGATAAAACAAGATATTTGGATTCCTTTGTAATGGATGGAAATAAGACTCCATAATATCTATCGTATTGTGATAATTTATTTCCTTACCTCCTGATGTTGCCTGACACATTATATTCTGATGCCAAAACAAGAACTCAAGCAATGCATTTTGTGCTACTTCAAACGCTATATCTCGCTTCTTCAAACAATCAAGATGACCTAATATCCTTGATACCTCTGTATCATCATCTTCACGATATGGAAGGATTCCAAACTTAATATCATGGCATTTACAAATATCATCAGGGTTTACTGATAAACGAGGAAGTTCTTTTGTTTGAAGTTCTTTGCTTGTCTGTACAAAAAAGTTTCCTACTATCTGCTCTAGTTCATAGTCAGAATATTGATCTAACTTCTCAAATATTTGCTTATCAAAATTCATAGTCTATCTATAAGTTAGGTGGTTGAACTAAATATCTATACACTTATTCTTTAATGCTTTTCTCATTAGAACAATAGAAAGCGGAACAATTGGAACTGAATCATCAAATAGCTCTTCAAGAATCTCTACTATGGCCAATGTCACTAAATAGCCTTCTTTCCGCTGAAGTATAAGGTACTTCATCGTCTCATTACCGCAGATATTCTTATTCAAAGCTTCTTTATGTTCTTCTATGAACTCTATAAATCTACCTTTACCAATATCAGGGTCTAAACATGATTCTATATTTGATCCTTTGTTCTTATACGGAAAATCATCTGCATTGCTTTGCAATGTATCCGTGAGATGGTCATATAATGGTATTTCCTTTTTGCGATAGCCAAATGTAGTATCCTGACCAGTAATATGATCAAAGTTGTTTTCAACATGTAAATCAAGATAACCATGTTCGTTCTTCAACATAGAACATCCAATCATGATTTCAAGTTCCTGAGTACTATAATCGTTGAGAGTTTGATAGAGTAGTTTGCTAAATTCCATAAAGCGAGTATTTATAGAAAGGTGAGTAATACAAAATTACGCAATTAAAGCACTCAATTTACTTAAACTCAGAGAAAAAAATCATCCTGCAATACTAGCAGAATGATTTTCCTTTATATCTTATTTCATTATCTCTATTTCTGTTCTTCGGTTTTTAGACCTGTTTACTTCATTATCATTAGTGACAATAGGCTCTTTATCTCCAAGACCAATATATTTCAACCTCCGGAAATCAATATTACTCTTGATCAAATAATCATAAACTGACTTAGCACGTTTAAGTGAAAGTTTTAGATTATAATCCTTATTACCTACATTATCAGTATGTCCACGGATAATGATCTTAACAGTAGGGTTGTCTTGTAAGAATGAAACCAGTTGTTCTAACTCAAACATCGAAGAACTAAGCAACTCATATTCATTTGTAGCAAAATAAATATTCCTCAGTATAAACCTTTTACCTTCCTTAATCTTCTCAAGTTCTATTATCTTGGTATATGGTTTTAATGCTGTACTTATCGTATCCATAAAGAAATGTTCTGACCAAAACAGATAACCTTTTGCATCTACATCAACAGCATATCTTGATTTTCCGGGCAAGACGGCAAGAAACGATCCGTCATGAATATTCTCATAATCCCCCACCAATTCATCATCAGAAAGATTATAGACCTTTATCTTTGCTTTTACTGGTGCATTGGTCTCTGCATCTACAACAATGCCTTTCAAGTATGATACTTCTTTTGGCCGTATATCTTTATATAATTCAAAGCTATAGATGTTATATGAAAGAGCTAAACTGTCTAACTTTCTATCTGAAGAATAATAAGCTTTCTTCCCTGATGCGGATACAACCAATGCCTTTTCTTCATACTGAGTATTAATAGGATAACCAAGATTTATAGGCTCTGACCAATTCCCTTTCTCATCTTTCTTACTTATAAATATGTCTTTATCTCCCATTCCCAAATGACCTTCAGATGCAAAATATAAGGTCTTGTCATCAAAATGAATAAAAGGTGTTGCTTCATCCAATCGGGTATTTATGGTTTTACCTAAGTTTACAGCCTTTGTCCAACGGCCATTCTTCCGCTTTGACATCCAGATATCAACACCACCTTTTCCCCCTCTTCTCCTACTGGCAAAGTATAGAGTGTTGCCATCTGCTGATATCGAAGGTTGCGAGTCCCAAGAGCTTGAATTTATATTCTGACCCATATTTCTAGGTATTGCCCAACTGCCATCTTCATTACGTTTAGTGTAATAGATATCACAACTTCCAAAAGAATTAGACATTCCACAAGCTGTCAAATACATTTCATTCCCATCCGGACTTATGGATGATGCTCCTGTCAATGTTGAAAAACCAAATATATTTTCCAGACTCTCTGTAGGATGCCAAAGGCTATCCTGTGGACTTAGTTCGGCTACAGAAAGATATTCTATGTTTGATATAATTTCTCCCCTGTCATTTCTCTTTGTTGGCTTTCGCAATGTATATATAAGTGTACTATCTGACGCTGTCACTGCATTGATAAACTGACTGTTAGAATCATTTACATTTCCGGGAAGATAAATAGGATCAAAAGGTACAGGATTAGACACCTGCTCTACTCCAAAGTTGGCAATAGCCAAATCATGCTTAGCTTTCTCAAGAATAATTCTGGATGTAGTTCTGAATTTCAAAAAACGATCCAGATAATTCTTTGCATTCTCATATGCTCCTTGCCTTAAATATAATTTGGCACATAAATAATATGCATTTGGAAAAAATGCAGAATCTATTTTTATCGCTGATTGATAACTATCTATAGCTTTATCATACTTCCTTTTATCTGTATAAATATCCCCCAACAGTAAATAAGCTTCTATAAAATCCGGCTCTTTCTCCAAAGCATTCCCCAATTCTATTATTGCATTATCATCATTACGTTGATAGTAATAATTTGTAGCTTTCTTGTAGTATTTGATTGCCTTTCTTGACTTTATCGAAAAATCCTGCCCCTTCAATGTAACACCAAAAGACAGAAGTAATAATATAATTATATATATACGTTTCATAAGTTGCTTTTCAACAAAGATAAGCATGCTTATTCAATTTTTGATTTCTTCAAGATCAATATAAGCTTTCAGGAATTTAAAATTAGCCCCTAAAAACATCTATTTTTTCCTTAGGGGGAAGATTTTGAAAATTCCGGGGGAAAGATGACCCAACTTAGGGGGAAGAATTGAAATTCATGGGGGGATGGATTGAGATTCATGGGGGGGCGGGTTTTGATTCGTCCCCCTAAAAATAAAAATCTGCCAAAAGACAGATTTTCAATTAAGGTACTCTCATATATTTATGCGCCTGTATGCTTATTTGCCATTGTGGGTTTTCCTTGACATATTCAACAATAAGAGGAATCATTTTATCGGAAACACTCCACTCTGGTTGTAAATATAATTTACAATCTTCATTTACAAATGCCGCTGTTTGCTCTGCCCATTTAAATGCAGATGGATCAGGAACAACAACTTTCAATTCATGTGCTCTTTTAAAAATCTCAGGAACCGGAGGCGATTGCTTCTTTGGAGAAAGACAAATCCAATCCCAGTCTCCCGTTAAAGGATAAGCCCCTGAAGTTTCAATCATAGTGATGATACCCTTCTCTTTCAACTTTGATGTAAAATAATCTAACTCATACATTGAAGGTTCACCACCAGTAACAACAACTGTTTTTGCGGGAGTTTCGACAACTCTATTTACTATTTCATCTGTCAACGTTGGAGGAAACTTATCCATACTCCATGAAGGCTTTGTATCACACCAAGAACACCCAACATCACAACCACCTATTCTTATGAAATAAGCAGCTTTACCTGTATTATATCCCTCTCCCTGAACAGTATAAAACTCTTCCATAAGAGGGAGTCTTTTTCCTCCTTCAAATATATCTTCTTTCACTTGTGTCATTTTTACTGTATAATTACCTTCTTCACTGTGTACTGGCTATCAGACCTGACAGTCAAAAGATATGTACCAGAAGGCAAGCTATTAACGTCAACTTTTAAAATAAATTTTTCATCTTTTTTCTTGAAACGATATTTATCAAAGAATAGTTCAACACCATTCATATCCCTAATGCATATTTGGTAATCACCAGGTAAAAGATCTGAAAGATTAATATTTAATTTCCCTTTCTTTATTGGATTTGGATAAACATCTATAGGTACTTCTATTCTTTCAAGACCATCAAGACTATTTGTTCCATCTAACCATTTTTCTATATCAAAAGTAAATAGCGATTCATTATAATATCTATTCTCTTCTGAGCTAAGAAAAAGTTGATTCTTACCAGAAAAACAAACTCCTTCTACCTGACAAGCTGTTTTATCAGGATAATTAATTTTCATTCTTTTCCCTCCAAAGAAATTATCTTTATCAAATTCCCAAAACAGCCATATAAAAGGGGCTTTATAATTCTTTGGATAACCTGACAAAACCAAAACTTTTGAATCTTCTGAATAATCAGCACCTGTGATAAGACCGTTAACATTAAATGCTGCTATCTTATTCAAGATATAATCATCTCCTGACTTGGGTAATCGATAAACATAAGTCCGCTCATCTCCTCTATTCTTGGAAAATAAATAAAGATATTCACCCTTCGACATCATTGCTTCACAATCCCAATTATGCTTCTTGCCATCAGCTCCTGATGTATATCCTGAATACGTAAACCCTATTTTCTCTGCTTCAACATTTACATCTCCTGATTCAGGAATCTGATCTTTGGCGATCTTCAGTATTCTTAGATCTTTTCTGTTTCCATCATTGTTCCCAAAATCACCAATATATATGTAATCATCATCTTGTGTAATTTCTTCCCAATCGATATTCTTTGCATTAGAAACCGTAACTCTTTGTGTCACTTCTCCAGTTTCTGTATTTAATCTATAAATTACAGGGGCATTATAACTGTCATTATGTGTCCATATTGAGTTTCTCCAGAATATGATGCCTGAAGTTTCTTCAACCTCACCAGCCAATTTTACTCTAAACTGTAATTCCCCTATTTGTATACTCGAATTAACATCTTTCTGAGCCTGTAAACAAGCAGATGCCAATATGATAAAAACACTACATAAAATTATAGATAACTTCTTCATCAACTCATTCTTATTGTTCAAAACCTTTAACTATAAAAAAAAGGGGCATAAAGCCCCTAAGCAAATATCTAATTTAAGATCTTATTTCTTTCTCATCTTAGATCTTTCTGTCTGATAAACTTCTCCTGTTGCTGATTTCATTGTGTTTAGTAGTAAACCAACTCTTGTCATTGGCCCTACTCCACCAGGTACAGGCGTGATAGCACTTGCTTTCTTTGAAACTTCATCATACTTTACATCTCCAATCAACTTAAAGCCTGACTTAGTCTTATCAGAAGGAACACGATGAATTCCTACATCAATAACTACAGCTCCATCTTTCACAAACTCCTCAGTCACAAATTCAGGACTGCCAAGAGCTACGATAAGTATATCAGCAGCAGCACAAACTTCTTTCAGGTTTTCAGTTCTGGAATGACATAATGTAACAGTCGCATTGCCCGGCTTACCTTTACGAGACATCAAGATGCTCATTGGTGAACCTACAATATTACTTCTACCCAAAACAACACAATTCTTACCCGCTGTATCAATGTCATATCTCTCAAACAATTCCATAATTCCATAAGGAGTTGCAGGTAAATATGTAGGTAAGCCTAATGTCATCTTACCAACATTCTGTGGGTGAAAACCATCCACATCCTTTGAAGGATCAATGGCACCAATAACTCTATCGACATCAATATGCTTTGGTAATGGTAGCTGAACAATAAAGCCATCCACATCATCATCTTGATTCAGGAAGTCTATTGTTCCCAATAGTTCGTCCTCAGTAGTTGCCTCCGGTAAACGATAAATTGATGATGTCATCCCAACTGACTTACAATCCTTCTCTTTAGCTGCAACATAAGTCTGGCTTGCGCCATCCTCACCTACAAGAATTGCTGCTAAATGCGGTGCTGGAATATCATTATCTATCATCTCGGCTACTTTAGCTGCAATCTCTTTCTTGATATCGCTAGCCATTTGCTTGCCATCAATTAATTTCATTTCTGTCTATATTATTTAAGTAAGTATACTATAATTAACCTTTTTTCATTGATCTCATGGCATTCATCATACGCATCATGTTCTTGCCGCCGCCACCAGCAATCATCTTCATCATCTTACTTGCTTCACTGAAATGCTTGATCAAACGGTTTACTTCCTGTATGTCATTACCACTACCTAAAGCAATACGTCTACGACGACTTCCATCCAGAAGCTTAGGATTCTCTCTCTCTGCAGGAGTCATTGAATGAATAATTGCTTCAATACCCTTGAATGCATCATCATCCATTTCTGTATCCTTAAGAGCTTTGCCAGCTCCAGGAAGCATTCCTACAAGATCTTTCAGATTACCCATCTTCTTGATCTGCTGAATTTGATTCAAGAAATCATTGAAGTTGAATTGATTCTTTACAATACGTTTCTGTAATTTCTTTGCCTCTTCTGCATCAAACTGCTCCTGTGCTCTCTCAACAAGTGAAACAATATCACCCATACCAAGAATACGATCAGCCATACGCTCAGGATAGAAGATATCTAATGCTTCCATCTTCTCTCCAAGACCCACAAACTTAATTGGCTTCTCTACTACAGATCGAATAGTCAAAGCTGCTCCACCTCTAGTATCACCATCAAGCTTCGTCAATACAACACCATCATAATTCAAACGATCATTGAAGGCTTTTGCCGTATTTACTGCATCCTGACCAGTCATAGAGTCAACTACAAACAAAGTCTCTTGAGGATCTACTGACTTCTTGATATTTGATATCTCTGTCATCATCTCCTCATCTATCGCCAAACGACCTGCTGTATCGACAATCACAATGTCAAAACCATCTGATTTAGCTTTCTTGACAGCATTGCTCGCTATGTCTACAGGACTTTTACTCCCTTCCTCAGTGTAAACTTCAACACCAATTTGCTCACCTAATACCTGTAGCTGATTGATCGCAGCAGGACGATAAACATCACATGCTACTAATAAAGGCTTATGGCTTTTCTTGGATTTAAGATAGTTCGCTAACTTTGAAGAGAAGGTAGTTTTACCTGATCCTTGAAGACCGGCAATTAATATAATGGATGGATTCTTTTCTGTATTGATATCTACTTTGTGACCTCCCATCAATTCTGCTAGCTCATCATGAACGATCTTCACCATCAACTGACCAGGAGAAACACTTGTCAATATTTTCTGTCCTAATGCTTTCTCTTTTACTTGCTCTGTAAATGTCTTAGCTATCTTGAAGCTAACATCTGCATTAAGTAATGCTTTACGTACTTCCTTTAATGTTTCTGCAACATTAATCTCTGTAATATGCCCATGACCTTTAAGTACTTTAAAGGATCTCTCTAGTTTTTCACTTAAACTCTCAAACATAATCTTTACCTTCTTTTTAAGTGGTACAAAATTAACAGAAAATTTGGAAATCTATATTACAAGCAACAATTTCTAAATAAAGAACTTGACTAAGTTCTTCTATCTTCACTTTCGATAAACTCTTCTGCATATATAACTTTATACCACTTCCTTTATAAATAAATTGCTATCAATTTATTTATTAACTTTATAATAGCGATTTACTAATATTCAACTATTTACACTTCTAAAACATGAAAAACTCTATATTATTTCTAACCTTGCTATTGTTCAGCTTTATATCGATTCCTCTAAAATCTCAAAACGATATATCTATCAGTCCTGATAGCACAAAAAACTTTAAACTTGGTATTGGTGGACTCGTCAGACTAAATGGGATTTTTGACTTCCAAGGATTACAAAAAATCAGTGACTTCACTACTTATCAAATTCCTGTCTATCCCCAAGATAGAGATGAAGGAAATAGAATTGCATTCTCTGCAAGACAATCAAGAGTTTTCTTCAAGCCTCAATACAATTCTAGTATAGGCAAAATTAGTGGTCATATAGAAGCTGATTTCTATAGCGATCAGATGGAGTCATCCAGTATATTCAGATTACGCTTTGCTTATATTCAATGGAAAGGATTTACTATTGGTCAGGCATCTACTGCATTTGTTCCTGAAGAAACAGAACCTATACTTGTCGATTTCGAAAGCCCTCCAAGCTTCTCTGTGAAACGTGTTGCTCTTATCAGATATGAACATGAAATAGCCGACAATATCAATATTGGACTTTCTCTTGAGACGCCTCAGTTTGATTATACTCCTTTGATGCAAAAGGAAAAGCCATTTCCCCTAATTCCAGATATAATCCTATTGGCAAACTATAATAAGGAAAACTTATTCCTTCAATCTGCTTTCCTCATTCGTGAAATACGATATGAAACACTAAATAATTCCAGAAATAATAAATATGGATGGGGACTCTCTATTGGTGGTACTTACCAACTAGAAAACAATGATCAACTGAACTTTTTTGTAGGAGGTGGAAATGGTATCTCTTCTTATTTCTCAGATCTAGCTGGTGCTAAACTCGATGCATATCCAAACTACAATGATCAACTATCCTTATTACCTTCTATAGGTTGGTTTGTTGCATACAAACACCAATGGAATCCTAAACTATTTTCTCAAGGTGCTTTCGCAATGCTTAACCTAGATAACTCCACATATCAACCTCAGGAGACATTCAAGAGTAGTACTTATATTGCAGCAAATCTCTTCTATTTACCGCTCAGTTATATAAGGCTAGGTATAGAAGGATTATATGGACAGCGAGTCAACAAAGATAATAACAACGGTAATGCATATAGAATCGATTTCATGGTAGAATTAAGCTTCTAACAAAAAAAGGTTAGTCACATAAAGCAACTAACCTTCTTTAAAAAACGGCGACGACTTACTTTCCCACCTGGTATGG
>JBGRPZ010000066.1:0-24214 GCA_041725915.1 Hyphomicrobiales bacterium
TTCCGATCTCCTTCACGTAAATTAAAATATTATATGGGAAAATTATTTAGAGAAGAGCCAGCTTTTTTTACATCCATCTGTAAAAGTTTTAAAAAAAGCTGGCTCTTCTCTAAATAATTTTCCCATATAATATTTTAATTTACGTGAAGGTGCATCTCCGCCTTGTCGAAAGCAAATCGCTTTAATTACATTTGTGTTTAATTTTTCTTGAAATTCTAAATATCTTATTATGATTCCTGAATGAACATTAGTTTGATTGTAAGCCCCGTCGTTTAGCCAATTAATCATCACATCCTCAAGCCTTTTCATAAACTCATTATTCTCAAATAGTCTTATTAAAAAATCTGATTTTGTAATTTCACCTTTGCTCTCTTCGATTATCATATCATAGCTCTCTTCGATTTCACTATCAGCAATCATCTTCTTTTCTAAAAGCATATAATATAATCCATAATAATTTAAAGAATAGTCATATAATCTTCTTTTCCATATTTCCCTAATCTCTATCTCATCATAAGAAAAATCACCTATGTATTGTGGATAAATACATAAAAATCCTACGTCACTTAAATAATCATGAAATAAAGCTTCTGAATCAGTTTTTCCTGCTCTTTTAAGCAACTCAATTAAACTTTCATAATAAATTGGTTGGAGGTGAGTAAATGCAAGATCAATTATATTATATATTTCTTTTTCATCTACACAATCATTAGATAATTCCTTAAATAAATCTCTCCAAAAATCTGCCACATGCTTATTTACAACCGCATAGAACACTTCTTCAATTAATGGCAAAATATCAGAATTAGGGTTTGTTAATACTGGATCAAAATGATTTTTAATCTTTTTAATTAAATCTTTTTCTCCACCTAAAACTGTTATTTTCTTAAGATTTGACTGTAAAAAAGACCAAAAACTATTTACATGAAAAAAATCAATTTCAGTATCCTTAAAATGAGCACAATCATTACGCCTATTTTTCCAATAATCTACATCATTTCGCAACAATTCAGAAATATTAAAAACTTTATTTGTTTCAGCTTTTGACATTACAGATTCAATAGTAGCTTTTTCCCATTTTTCATCATCATGTAATTTATTTAGCATATCATTCCACTTACTTTCTCTATTCTTATACGAATCAGGCATTTTAGCTTTTAAGACCCGATCTTTTAAAATCATCATAAAGCCTATCCAAGAAAATAAAAGTGAAGCACGGTATGCCTTTATTCTATAACATAAAAAAGCTTCTTTAAAAGCTTGTGTTTGCTGAGAAGATAATACCTGAGTATTCAGCCAATTTTCAAAACTTATATTCATTACAATATCTAATATTACTAAAACTATATTATGAGTTCAAATCATTATAAATATTTAAATCATAATTCCTTATTTTGCATTCCCAATAATCTTATGTTTCTTAATAATTTACACTCACCAATTAAACTATAAAAATAAAATCAATTCTTGATAATCAGGAATAGCTATAATATACACAAACCATTTATCTATAAAAAAACAAAAATAACAACTTCCACCACTCCCAGCAGCATCAACACAAACCTTCCTATGCAAAGTATAATTAGATGTTTGATGTAAGCAATATCTATAATCTAATTATAGAAATGATTTAAAAAGGCTGATAAAACAACACAGAAATGCCTGAAATACTCTATGTTTGAGTTAGCAGACAAAACATACAAAATGAGTAAACAGGCACTAAGCAAAGTATCATAAATAAGTTCTTTGATAAAAAATCTGTCGGGAAAGAACTAATGCGTGGATAGATAATTTTAGAACACTACTCATTAGACATGAAAGAAAAGCCAAGAATTGGTTGCAATTCCATTACCTAGCTTTTCTAATTATCTTTCTTCAAAAGAACTTCAATCTTGAAAGGACTTTTTAAATTAGTTCAATAAAAAATACATGTATATCATGTTTTGACCCCTATATCACTACATGTATTTTTCATATTTCTTACATGCTCTTTTTTAATCAAAGTATTTTATTACCTTTTATCTGATTATGATATTTGCATAATAACTGTCCATTATTTATAATAGTTTCACCTCCCTTTGAATGAGGAATTATATGATCTAATTGATATTCACTCCAACTCACTCTGGACTCTTTCTCATTCTTACCTTCTGAAAGACATAGTTGACAAAGACCTTTATCTCTTCTATAAACTGCAATTCTTTCACTTTCATTGAATGAACGTCTCTCATCTTTTAATATAAGATTTAAATTATTTGATTTTAAATACTCAAAGAACAATTGACGAAGAATCATATCTCTTATTTGTAAATTATTATGGCTTTGTTGTCTCCTTGCTATAAAAATCATAATATCAGAATCATTTGAATCATTTTTACGCCATCTGACATGAAAATCATAAAAGAAACCTCTTATAAATTCTCTGACTTTTTCATCAATTACGTAATTCTTTTTCAAATATCTAATAAGTATATAAAAAGAAATAACAAAATATTCAACTCCAAATTCCTTAATTTGCTTACTATCTTCTGATAACATATTGTCATTTTTAAAAATATCATGGATCAATGTCAATACAGATAAAGTCTCCTTAACAAATTTCTCATTCTCTAATTTTTCATTTCCAATACCATCTTCTTTAATATAATTATCAATAAATTCAGTCACAACAGGATCTCCTAGATCAACATAATTATCATTTTTTTCAATAATTAAAAAACGTGTAAAAAACTTTAAATGCTCCATACGTTTATTGTCTTTATTCAAAAGATTAAAGAATGGATGCTTATGTTTGTTACTATCAACAGGAATATATCTATCAAAATCAAATGTTATATCATCACTATATTTAACAATAATATTCCTTGCTAAAGAAGAAAGTTTAGCATGTGCTATTTCCATGAAATTTAATGACTCTCCTTGTTGTAATCGCCAAAAAATATCCGTAGCAACATTTTGGTGTTCTGGATTTTTTGGATTATCAATATTCTTAATTACATCAGCCACAAATTTTATCTCTTTATCTATATAGCGTCGATGGTCAGTATTTAAATCTTTGTAATATTTATCTCCTAAGTCTGAATGAATGTCATTTAATGAATAAGGTAGTTTAAATTCATTTTTATAAAAACTTTGAACTGTTGTAATTCTTTGTTGTCCATCAATTATTTCACTTACTGTTTTATCCTTATCTAACCTAACTTCTCTAATTACTAATTTAGGAACATAATATCTTCTAAATAAGCTATCCATCAAAGCCTGCTTCTTTTTATTAGACCAAACAGTTTTTCTTTGATATGGTGGTCTTGTTATATATTCTTCACTATAATCATGAAAATCCTGGATTTGAATATCTTTTGATACTACTAAGTACTCTTGTTTAGGATTAAAAGCCATATAAATAATATTTACAATTCAAATTAGATACCTAATACTAATTAAAAAGGTAATAATTCATATCAAAATTAACTCTTGTACTTTAATACAAAAAACACCTTATTATAGTATCACCATTATTAATTATGATGCAAATGAATTAAAAAATACCTTTCCCTCAAAAAACATTATGGAAATAAATAATAATTAGACATACTCATAGCCAAATTATCATTAAGATTAAATTAGACTACACTCACTATTACAAGACAAACAATAAAACACTTCATGTAAACAATATCTATAATCCAATTATAACAACAAAACCAAGGCATGTATACTTCAGTTCTATACCTATATCTAATTTTAGTAAAGACTCTGACCAAAGCTTAGTAAAGACACCGACACAAGCTTAGTAAAGACTCTGACCAAAGCTTAGTAAAGACACCGACACAAGCTTAGTAAAGACACCGACACAAGCTTAGTAAAGACACCGACACAAGCTTAGTAAAGACATCGACCCAAGCTTAGTAAAGACACCGACCCAAACTTAGTAAAGACATCGACCCAAGCTTAGTAAAGACATAAAAAAAGCCAGCTCAATGAGCTGGCTTCGAAAAAAGGAAATGTAAAATAGTTACACAATAGTAATTGTATGACTTTTGCTAATATTATCACCATCAACAATCTTACTACTTACAAATTTCAATTTATATTCTCCTACTGCAATATCCTTAGGAACTATAAAATAAACAGACTGATTACTGTTAACTCCATTTGTCTCAAGACCAGTAATATTACCATCTTTATCTTCAACAAACACACCTGAATTAGGATCTTCAGAACTATAGTACAGATTTTTTCCTTTGATTCTACCTGTACTACCACCTCTGATACAATCCTTTTTATATGGATATAATTGGAATACCTCTTTAATGATAGGCTCAATAACATAATACTCTTCTTTTATAAACCTGACAAACAAAGGAGAGAACAACTTCTTTCTTACAGTTGCTGGAAAGCTAAGTACTTCAACAACATTATGAGAAGGATCACTTTCAGGATCAAAAAGAGCATTTTCACTATCAAAAGAACCTTTCATGGTAGTGTGACCCTGTAACCAACGAGTAGTAAATGTGCCACCATTACCAACTATATCACATATAGTATTGGTAAAGCTGTTAAGAGAAGCTATAAATATTTCTGTAGGTATACCTTTACCTCGAGTTGCTAACTCAATAAACTCTATCTCGTCTACCCTGTTTTTCACATTAATACGAGGATAAAACTTATTATTACCTTCTTCGTCTTTTACTAATAAATTAACTCTATTCGAATAATGTATCTTTTTAGTATTCATCTTAAATAAATTTTAGAGCTATATGACTTTCTTAAAAAAAAGGTATAGAAAGCCTGTGGTCTTAAATGGAATTATAAGGCCAAATAATAGCATTGGTTAATAAATTATAGAATTGATTATTAAGCGTTTGTTTGAGCCGGCTAATTTCTGTTGCTTAATGTTAGATCAAATTTATGGTAAGATATTGAACTTGTCAATAGCTGAAATGTTAAAAAATGTTAAAAGTGCTAAGAAGTGAGCTTTTATCGAAAACACTTCAGCAACAGGCTGACATAAAGGATATTACAAGCGGAAAATAGCAAAAAAAGCCCTTATTTTTTAACGGTTCGTTACTATACAGCCCGAGGAACTCAGACCATGAGAAAGCAGACCTCCAATTTTTACTTGAAAAAAAGTAAAAAAACAACTCTCATGTAGTAGGAAATATGTGAAGTAATAACAGTGATTATTATATTATAATATACATGAATAAAATCAAGAAGCATTTACATATACTAAACTCTAGCATGAAGACCTTAGCAACTATCATAGTTTATAATCATCATTTGATAAAAAACAAAAGCAATTATATAATCTAACAAGCATAAATAAAATATATGCCAACATTTCATGATAGGCTTAATCATTATAGAGTAAATCGCTTACATAACTAACAACTTAATGTCATAATGACATTTTCAGGAAGATGACAAGCTGGTATTGTTATTGCATAGCAGTAAACCTATATTTAATCTAAAAAAAAGAAAAAATATTTTATGAGATTAAACAACAATACTCTACTGAATTATGTAGAAAACATCAAGTTTTCAACAGAAGAAAAAAGAAAATACCAAAACCAAATTGATAACCTTATCAAAGAAATAAGTAATGCTATTAAAAATAATACAAATACAAAAGTACTTAAGGTTATTCAGTCTGGTTCGTGGAAAAAAGGAACTATCCTTAAAAAGTCAATCAATAATCCTATCGATATAGATCTTGTTTTTTATCTTGATATCGATTTCTATAACAATAACACTTTTCAGGAAATTAATAGTGAGATAAAAAAGCTCTTAAAAACTATTTACCCTACAAAAGATAATAGCGACTTCTGGGAAAGTGCTAAAACTGCTGGTATAGAATTTAAAACCTCAGGATTAAATGTGGACATTATTCCCGTAAAACAAAATCATTATGATTGTGAATATGTGGAACAACCAACAAAAGATCATACAACATTCATTACATCCCCTAAACTTCAGCTCAAGTTTATATCGGAAAGAAAAGAAGAAAACCCTAGTTATTCATCTATAGTACGATTACTAAAAAAGTGGAAGAATTATAATGGACTCAAATTATCTTCTTTTGCCATTGAACTTATAGTAGCCTCTTTAGATAAATCCAAAGGAGTTGAAACAAATATCGAAGAGGCAATACTAAGATTCTTTAAACTTATTTCTAGCAAATACTTTCCTAAAATCAGATTTCATTTATATGGAAATGAAACTTATGATAATAGCATTATATATATTGCCGATCCTTCCAATGATAATAATAATGTAACGAAATATCTATCAGAAAAAGAATGGAATATAGTGAAAAATTATGCAGATAAAGCATTTGATACATTAATTTATTCAGATCAAATGGATTATAATTCACAAACAGAACCTTTATGGAAAGAAATATTTGGTGATGATTTTAAAATAAAAAACTGATGACGAATACAGAAATGACCTCATTGTTCAAATTAATTACTGCTGATATAGAAATTATCCGCAGAAAAACAGATCTTTGGGAACTTGATTATTGTAATCAAATTCTTCATGATATCAAGTTACTGATAGAATATGACTACCTATCTAAAATATCTGCTGTACTCCTATCAAATAACGCCCCTATTAAAGTCAAACAATTCTCTTTCATGTCAACTACAAGAGATAAATCTGACAGACCAGGAACAATAGATTGGGAAGAAAATGAAGGAGATAAATTAACTGTAATCTTATCATATACTCCTAAATGGCATAACAAAAGCTCTTCAGAAAAAGAAAGAATTGAAAGTTTGTTACAATTATCATGGAGCTCTACATCAATAAACACAAATTTCCCACATCTAAAAAGGGAATCAGAAAAAAACTACACAAAAGATTTTGCAGGTATTAACAGAGTTGGATTTCAATAAATGGAAAGAAAAAACATTTTAAAAGATGAGATATGGAATCTACATAGGAAAGCTGACCAAACAAGAAGCATGCATCATGCAATTGGCAATAAGCTTTCTTTTTGGAATATTGTAATCTTAGGGTTTGTTACAGTAGGAACAGCTATTGTTTCAATGCTAATCTTTGCAGATTTAAAAAAAGAGATTCAGTTTTGGGTTGGAACATTTTCAGCATTAATCTTTATAGCCAGCTTAATTCCTAATACTTTTTCCTTTGAATCGAAAATTTTGAGAAGAAAACAAGCTGCAAATTTATGGGGAGAATGGATAAGAACAGCTAGTAACTTCTGTAATACAGAAATAGACACTCTTGAACAAGATAAAGCTATTACAGAACAAAAAAGAATAGTCGAAAATTACAAACAAATCATGAAGGAAACTCCCTCTATACCTGATAGACTATTCAACAAATTAAAACAAAAGCATCTTCAAAAAATAGAAATATCAAAGGCTCTAGATAAAAACCCTTTTGAAAAGATTGCTAACATAGCAAAAGAACTGAAAGGAAAATAATCAAAGCCATTATAAAATGGCTTTGATTATTAAAATATCTTACTCGCAAAAATAACTCCCATCTAATTCTTTTACTACAAATTTACCAAAGAATAAAGGCTTTGCCGATTCTCCTGTATGTGGCTTCGGCAAGCTGCACGGTGATTTCGACAAGCTCAATCACCGTAAGATGGTGACTGAGCTTGCCGTCCGGTGGCTGAGCTTGTCGAAGCCACCGATAATCTCACACATCCCTATTCAACTTCCCAAGAGCATCCTCAATAAGCTTCATTCTTTTTTCTACTTTCTGCGCAGAGGTATCAAGCGTGAAGCCCTCATCTAACAGCTCTTTGATAAGAATCATTTTCTTGATGTTTTTATAGTTATACCTTCTATTTTTACCGTTCTCACTCATACTACTTACGATTCCTTTATCTTCCCAATAACGTATTTGTCTGGTAGGAATATCAGTAATTTCTGAGACCTCTCCTATCCCTATGACTAGCTTTTCCAGAAATTCAAAGTCAAATGCAGTATCTTTCTTCTTTGTCATCTTTGTAAATTATTTACAATTATTGTTGCAAAACTATAATATATATACTTGCTTTGCAATTGTAAGTTATTTACAATTATTGAAACATATAAGCATTATGAAGACACTAGAAAACAAGAACGCAGTAATAACAGGTGGCAGTGATGGGATTGGGTATGCTATCGCAAAGGCATTTGCAGAAAATGGAGCCAACATATTACTAATAGCTCGAAACACTGAAAAGCTCGAAAAAGCAAAGCAAGAACTAGAACACTATGGCAGTAACATTCATATCTTACCAGCAGATCTATCAAAAATAGAGACTCTCAAACAGACATCTGAAAGTATTTTGCAAGCTTTTCCAAGAATAGATATTCTGGTTAACAATGCAGGTATAGGTCGTTTTATCCCCTTTGAAGAGATGAACGAAGAGGCTCTTGATCTTCACCTGAATCTAAATATCAAAGCCATGTATCTTTTGACTCACTATCTATACGAATCAATAAAAGACACAAAAGGTAATATAATAAACATATCATCCTACTTCTCGCATAGAATGCTACCCGGCAGGACAACAACAGCATACTCTATGACAAAAGGTGGTGTAGATTCATTCACCAAGGCTTTGGCATTCGAAGCAGGTAAATATGATGTAAGAGTCAATGCAATTGCACCCGGAAGTGTAGCCACTGAGCAGCTTCTACACAATTACAATCAGTTATCAGATAAAGGCAAGCAGCAATTCGATGAGATGATAAAGACGATCTACCCACTTGGGAAGATCGGAAACACTGAAGACATTGCAGAGATGACACTTTTCCTTGCATCACCAAAAGCAAAGTGGATAACTGGTACAATCATGAATATCGATGGAGGTCTGACAACAAACTAGATTTAGAACTTATTCCAACTATAACAAAAGAGCCAAGGCGTGTATCCCTTGGCTCTTTTGTATAATATAACTATATATATATAAAATGTAAAACACAGTTGAATAACAGACTTGTATTTTTCAGTTACCTTATTTCACCAGTAAAATCTCACTGTAAGTCTTTTTACCTCCAGTAAGCTCCATAGTATAAGTTCCCTTAGGTAGAGATTTTATGTCAATCATATTGCCTGAATATTCGACTAACTTCATAAGTTTTCCTGACATATCAGTGATGCGAACCTGAGTGATGTTCTTATCTTTAGATTCTATACTCAGGTAATCACAAGCAGGGTTTGGATAAATTGTGAAAGCCTTCTGACTTTTCACTGTTGAAGCATCGGTTCTTGCCAATGGTGTTCTATATAGACCATGACCAGCTCCACTCGCATATAATGTATTACCTATAAAGGATAAGTCAAAAATATCATTATACTTTAAACCTTCATTATACTTCACCCAAGTTTCTCCTGAGCTAGTTGTATAAAACACGCCTTCTTTTCCAAAAACAAAAAGCTTATCTCCTTTATATAAAGAGCCTACAGACAAATATCCATTAGTACAAGCAGGAGTAGATACTTCTTTCCATTCAAGGCCGTCTACACTCATAAAGCTTGCCTGTTTACCTATAGCATAAATAATATTTTCTGATCTCACAAAAGAATGTATCTCAGCACCATTGAATCTTTGATCCTTAATAAAATCCCATTTCCCATCTCTTCTAACAAAGACATCGTTCTTTAAATTAACCAGATACAATGAGTTTTGAAAGCTTAATATATGGTGAACAGAACCTTTATTAGGAGATAATTCACAGGATATATCCTGCCAGCTTTCACCTAAATCTGAGCTAAGATATATTTTATTCTCTTCTAACATATATATGTCCTTATCATTAGCATACATATGTATATAACCTTCATATATAGGAAGGGCAATTTCGACCCAATTCTTTCCATTATCATCTGAAGTAAATAAGATATTATTTTCATATCTACAGTCAAGACTAGCAAGCAAAAACAATCTGTTTTCAACCTTTTTCAAGTCTTCATATCTCCAAATATTCTTATCTGACTTTGGGGTAACTTCTTCCAATGAACCATCCTTATCTATTATATAAACAGCTTTTCCTGATTCTCCTATTAATTTGTCTCCTAAAGGTATTATCTCCATAAATCCTGAACTAAAGACACCATTATTGTCATTAATCCATTTGCTTCCATCGAATTTGAACAAACCTAAGTTATTTGTTCCACAATAAACCTCTGCTCCATCAAGACAAATACTATTTATCTTCATTCCTTTAAACATTGGATCATCTTCAATCCATTGCTTACCACCATCAACTGATTTATAGACTCCACTCTTTTCTGTTCCTACATAAATGCTTGAACCTTTTCCCTCAATTACTCTTATATCAGAATCCGTGCTTAAACACTTTGTCCATGAATCACCTTTATCTTCACTTCTATATAAATCACTTCGCGTTGATGCGAAAAGAACCGAACCTATATTCTTTATGTAAGAGATAGTATCCATGCGAATATCATTACTTATAAGTTCCCAGTCTGCATTTAAATCAGACGAACGATATAAACCTTCTTTAGTGCCCGCATAATAATAATCACCTGTAACTTCTATAGCATAAACAAAATGATATTTACCATTTAGAGTAGTTGGCAGATTTGAACTAAATTCTTTAGTCTCCTTTGTTCTGGTATCAACTCTAACAAAACCATCTCCCAGAGTATTCGCATATAGATATGGAGCTCTATATATCAAGTGATCAGCATATTCATATGATATTTGCTGCTTTCCCTCTTCAGGTTTATTCAAGTTAAGTAAAATTTCTCCAGATATTCTAAGACCATGCCCTGTATACTTGCGTAGTGTCATAAACAGAGAGTCGCCACTTACAGCCCACCTATCTTTATAGAAACAATAATCGCTGATTAATTCCCATGAATTGGTTTTCTCGTCCTTTAAATATATACCAGAACCAAGTACTGATTGATATAATTTTGAATTAGATTTGAATACGGCAGAGACACTATAGCGACCTGATTGCTTTTGACATTGTGTCCATTGAGAAAACAGAGCAGTGTGGATAAATAAAATAAGAATGACAGTAATTAAACTTTTCTTCATGTTGTAGAATTTAATGTGTAGTTTAAAATAAAAGTTACAAGCCTTAGATGGCTATTTAGTTATAATCGCACACAAATGTAATTAACTTTTTAAACAAATACATATCACTACCAAAAAATAATTTTTCCACAACCAATATCAAACTATAAATCAACTATTCTTTATTAAATACCTGCTAATAAACAACAATAAACACTAAGACTACATTTATAATAACTTTTATAGCCAAATCAATGCTTCCACACAAACATCAAATACACTCTAAAATACACTTCACAAAACAAGACTATTTAACGATCAAAACATGTACAAATCTATCCTACAATCTGACTATAATTAATCTTCAACTCATGCTTAACCTTCTCAGGACTGGGAAAGAAAAGAAAAACACAATAACAATGAAGCGTATACTATAAATAAGGTTACCAGAAGTCAGCTAATAAAATCCAACCATAACAAAAGAGCCAAGGCGTGCATACCTTGGCTCTTTTGTATAAACCACTCTCTATCCCTTAATTCAGGATAGGAATTCCATAACTCATTTAATCTCTATTATTTTCTCTTTTCTTTAATTTCTTCAGCTAATGAAATAACTTCAGATGCTGTCATGCCATCAAGTACTGACAATAAATCTGCTGCAGTTTCATCAGGATCTTTGTCTTTAATTAGATCTCTAAGTTCCACTCCACTGAATGTTACTAGCATTAAAGCTTGTTGGAATTCTGTTTTCTCTTCTTCATTCATAGACTCGCTAATCTCTGCGATTGAAGATTGCATTGCTTCTTTACTGGAACCGTCGATCTTTTTTGCACATGATGTAAACATCAATACAAATAAACTTAATAGTAAAATTAATCTCTTCATTTAATTCTGTATTTAGTTATTAATTGGTTTCCCCTCTGGACACCGCACTATACTTAGCAAAACCCATGCCGAAATCTTTGCTATCTTCATTTACCTGCTTCAGCTTGATTTCATATTCTCCCTGTATTCCACATAAAGAAATCCCATATCATTCAGAATATCAAGCAACATATTACTCTTGATATATAGTTATTCCATCAACAATACAGGCAGAAATATATAATATTTCTCTAGCTCAACATTAATGAGGCTTATTATACTTATCAAAAATGAATACCAGCTTTTGGAGAATTATATATCCGATTTAAATGGGATAATAAAAGAGACAAAGCCTGCTTTACCTCTATATAATTATATATTATACTTTGAATCTGTTATTCAGCAGGCCTGAGCATATACATGAAATTCATCAGTAAACATAAATACATAACCAATAAATTCAATCGCTGATATAGACCCGTATACCTAAGAACACCTGTATCTATATTCTCAGATATTACAAACAATACAAATGTAGACAGTGAAAGGATAAACAATATGATATTTGGGATACTATTCGATTTAAACTCTCCAATAAACACAGCCCATAATGGACATAATAATAAAAGCATAAAGCCAATACCTGAAGTGATGCCATGAACTTTACCGCTGAAGGTCTCACCTATTCCCCTTGCATCAGCAGGAAAGATACCTGCAAATACACAACCTAAGCCAAAAGCTAATATCCCTATGAAATAACAATAATGCAAGCACCCCATATTCGAGAAGAATGCCTTTTGCCCAAGAGCAAAGACTATAAATAGTGCTCCTACAAATATCAGATTAAGCCCTTCCCATCTTTTTACAGGACTATTATCAGCACCCAACAAGCTGATCACATCGTTAAGGTGGCTATAACCCGGATACTTGAATGCTAATAGAAATGGAGTAATTAAATCAGATAAGATGGCAATTAGTAATAAGATAAAATAGAAATTAAACTGCTTTTCCATGTTTGATATGTCTGTTATGGTTATATATTGGGCAAATATATTGTGATTTCATGTTTTCCCCAATATAAAGGCAAGCACACTTACACAGAGACCAAAATATACACATAATCCATTTATTATTAGTATATTTATAGCTCACACCTCCATTGTGCTTAAACAGACTACTCACATGAAAAGAGATACTTCACACCAGCCCAACAAACAATCAATATACAGTAGATACCTAAGATCTGTTATGTTGCTATTATTTATAGCATCATCAATCTATTCTTGTCAGAACAGACATAAAATAGGTACTATCAAGGTAAAAGGTATAGATGAAGTCTACTTTTCATTGTATCAGGAATCAAGATTGGACAAAGTACACTCTGTAGATTATCAGATATTAGGTAAGAATCATAAGATTACTGATCAAAGTAAACACTTAACAGGGACAGACATCCCCAAGGAAAGCCTTGATATGTTTCATGCAAAAAGTTATGACAGCATCGTCTATCTCACATATGGAGACACCAACACCGTCTATGCTGTTTTTGATCTTAAGACCTTCAGGGGTTACCCTAATCTAAGTGGAAGTTGGCAAAATGATATTATTATTGGTGATGAACTAATGAAAGACCTGAATAAACACAACCCCAAACTCCATGGAGCATGGGATAAATAAAAGTAAGATACAAGGCTGACCTTGTATCTATACAAAGTAATTAGTTCATTATCGCATTTAAAATCTTTGGAACTATAGGGGCATTATAACCATCTTTCCATCGACGGCTATAATTTGTAGAAATCGCAGTTTTTATCTCAGGAATATATGCAACTTGAGTACCCCAGAAACCCAAATGAGTATAAACATCCATCCCATTAATACTTGCCTTCCAAATACCCATACGATAGTCCAATTCTGGTTCAGTATCATATTTCACAGGAGCTAACATAGTATCTAAAGTTGCTTTGTTCTTGAATACTTTATGCTCAAATAAGCTTTTATAGAAAAGACTCAAATCCTTGGTAGTAGAAAGCAAACCGCCCCCACCATAGTAATCAAAAGAAGGATGCCAGTCATAAGTATCATTATCTGCAAGATATTGATGTATACGTTTACCAGAATAATCACCATCAAAATCCTCCATATAAGTATCTTTCAGTCCCAGTTTATTCAACTGTAGTTGGTCTTCAATAGCATCCCCCATAAATTTACCCGTAATCTTCTCTATAATCTCACCAAGAAGAGCATAACCAGTATCAGAATAACTAAACTTCTCTCCTACCTCAGCAACAGGCTTAGCATAAGTCACAAGGTCTTTAATTTGTTCCGTACGTGACCACTGATGGCGAGTTTTCATAAAGTCAGGTTCATACTTATAAGTATTGACATGTTCAGCAAGGCCACTAGAATGATTGAGCAGGTGTCTTACTGTTATCTTATCAGTATCATAGCCGCCCCCTTTCAGGATGTTTATATGCTTTTCAGATACATACATTGAAATAGGATCATCAAGATTGAGTTTGTTATCTTCCCACAACCTGAGTATAGTTGCAGCAACAAAAGTCTTGGTAACACTGGCAATACGGAAAGTCTGATCAGGAAGGATCTTCACATTGTTTTTAACATCAGAAAGACCAGCCGCCCCACTCCAATTGATTCCTTTGTCAGGAGAAATAACACTTACAAGAACTCCGGGGAGATCATCAGATAATTCACTGTCAAGTTGTGTTTGTAGGTGAGAATGGTTCTTTTCACTTACATTACAACCATATACAAACAAAAACACCAAGCTAATAAAAGCTGGTGCTTTAACAGTAAAGTTAGAAGGTTTCATAATCATTGTACTTTAATTAGAACTACATTTAGAATCATACAAATATATAATATGAAATGCAAAAAAGCTCCAATGATTATGCCAGACAGGCCTAAAGGCCTGACTAATACAGACTATTCAGCTTGTTGTTTTGCTGCTTCTTGTAAATCCTTATCCCATTTATCCATAGCTAATTCAGTAAGAATTTCTATCAAGTTACCTTCAGGATCTCTAAGATGAGCAACAGTAATTCCCCAACCTGGCATATCTGTAGGTTCCGTTAGAAAGACCGCTCCTCTATCAGAAAACTCTTTATATGTCTTATGAATATCATCAACACGCAACGTGATTACAAACTTTTCTCTGCTATCAGAAGGAAGAGACTTATCAGAATTGCCAATTGAGGCAGCCATTAAGTCAGACTTAAACAAAGAGAGGCAAGAAGGTAAGCCAATATCAAAGCTCGCGTAATCTTCACCCTTCTTTCCCCAGCTTGCAGTCAAACCTAAGGTCTCAGAATAGAATTCAAAACATTTGTCAAAATCATTTACCAATAATCTAATACCATCTATCTTCATAATTCACATATTATATTTAAGTAAAATGCAAAGCTAGTATAGCGAAGAATCATAGTATTGTACAAATCGGTCATTGTTCAAAATATTCAACTGCTCAGGAGTCTTACCTGTAAAGTACTTAACATCCCTGATAAAATGAGACTGATCATAATAATTAGAATAGAAAGACTTATTCAGATGATAGTTCTGAATACTATGTCTAAACTTAACCATTTTGGAATATTCTTTTATGCCAATACCTATCATATTATTGACCAGTCTATAAAGCTGCCTACAACTCAACCCCACTTCATTTGCCACTGTCTCAACAGATAGATTACCTATAGAAGCATCTATAAGCTTAAACGAATTCAAAAGCCTTTGATCTACGTTTCGTTTGTCTAGCATCCTCAGAAAGTGCTGATCGAGATGATTTACAATAAACTCAGGGAATCCGTATAATGTATTCAACAGCTCATCAGGATTGATTTTAAGTTCCCGTAAGTCAAGATCAGTCCTGATATCCAGAAACTCTTTCACATTAAACTGAAACAAACCTCTGGTGGCCAAAGGAGTGAATCTAATACCAAAAACTTCTGTATTCTCATCATAAGTTACAGTAGCTGACTTACTCCATATGCCAGTAAGACCAGAGTCAATTATCTGTCCTCCCTTAAGTATAATCAGCAAATCGAAACAAGCATCAGGAAGTATATCAAAATGCTTTACCTGTTTAGTGTCAATCCTAAAATACCAATAGCATTGTATATAGTCCTTTAATCGTTGATCAGACAGAAACTCTTGATAAGTAATAGAACTCATTCTATATTTATTTTATCGCCCAAAAACTTAGGCTGCTTTCCTATTATCAGATCTATAATCATCTTAACTCTTGCCAACTTCTCCCTCAGCTGCACTTTAAAACCCATCTTTATATTTACATCTCTGGCATTAAATCCAATAGCTTCAATATTATTACGCTTGGCTATATATAGTGCCCTTTCATTATGGAATTGCTGAGAGATAATAGTAATGCTATCCTGTCCAAATATCTCCTTACTGCGTACCACAGAATCTAAGGTTCTAAAGCCAGCATAATCAAGAAAGATCTTATCAGCAGGGACACCCCTAAGTATCAAATCTTCTTTTATTGTTGATGGCTCATCATAGCCCTTTGATGAATTATCTCCACTCACAAGAATATAATCAATCTTTCCGGATTCAAATAACTCCACAGCCGCATCAATACGATATCTGTAGTATAAGTTGATACGACCATCAGGCAATATTTTCCCTGTTCCCAGCACTAAACCCACCTTATTATGAGGGATCTTGTCAACAGAATTATATATCCTTCCCTCAGCTGAATTCTCTACTATACTACCTGCAATATAGATACTAGCCAATGCTAATACAAACAAGCCCAGAGCAATCACAGACAAAAGCTTTTTGTATTTCTTCATACTCTTCAGCCGAACTACAGACAAACGCACTATTGTTAAACCAAATAACTTGAACCTCATATTGAATACTGTATTTATATCTCTTTTTCTTGTTTCAAAGATAGAGTTTACTATCATTAAATAGATCAATCTCAACCCTACTTTTTGATTTTTATTAGCCAGAATGAGATACTATATATAACCCCATGATTATATACGATAGCCTATAGATAACGTAATTGTACTTATAATTTTTTTATATTCGCACTTCGGTTTCAAAGACCTTAAATACACAAAACCTCTTTATTATAACACATACAGGCCTTTAATGCCTTTCAAATTATAAATCAATAAGTAGATTATGGATAACGAATACGATTATTATCAGGGTGCTCTAGAAGAAGCATTTATTGGTATTACTGAAAAAGATAATCCTACCGACTATAAGTATCTCCTTAAAGGAGATATAAGTGGTATTCAGGAGTTTATTTTTAATATCCCATCAAAAGGTGCTGCAAGATTATTAAAAGCCAGATCCTTTTTTATTCAGGCTGTAACAAAGATGGCTATAGAAAAAATAAAAGACAATCTTACAAAGACTACTATAATTAGTGATGCTGGAGGCTCTTTTTACTTAAGTCTTAAAACTCTTGAAGAAGAGAAAATACATAATATAAAAGATGAAATCAATAAAGATCTCAATGACTTTGGATTATACTTAAGTATTGTATATACAGAATCTTCGAATAATTGGAAAACAGATTGTACAAAAATTAAACCTATTGAGGAAAGACAAAAATTCCAAAAGTATAATAACAACTCAGCTGCTTTTGAACCTCAACAGAAAGCCAAAGATGAAGAAACAGAAATAACAACATGGAAAAATTTTGCAAAAGAATTAAGTCAGGCAACCCATTACAACATAACCAAATGTACAACTGATAATAACATAAAAATAGAAGAAACAAAATTTAGTTTATTTGGCTACTCATTTGAATTAAGTACAAATGGTGATTATCTATTTAATGATAAAGACTCACAAACTTTTATAATGAAAGAATTGCCTGTATGGCAAGAAGACAATCCCTATTTAAAGGAAGTTCATAATAAAGAATCTAACGCTTATCAATTAGAAGAAAATCTAAAAGCAGGATATAAAGAAGGAGAATACGAGAAACCTAAAGAAGGAGAATTAATCGGACTTGATCATCTTGAGTTGCAAGCCAAACATCGTACTGGTACTGGGAAAATAGGGACATTAAAATTAGACATCGATAATTTAGGGACTCTTTTTAGAGATCGATTTAACAGCCTTGACAAATACAAAAAGGCATCTAAAGCTTTATCTTTCTTCTTCGGGAAACATCTTTATTCAATCTGGGAAAAAGAACATTTCTCTTCATATAATGAAAAGTATGCTTATAAAGATAACATTCTTGTTATTTTCTCTGGTGGTGATGACTGTTTTATAATTGGAGGTTGGGATGCCGTATTAGAATTCACAAAAAAACTTCATGAAGAATTTGAAGGTTTTATTAAAAATAATGAAAGCTTAACTTTTTCAGCAGGAATACTCATTCTAAATGGGAATTACCCAGTCATTAGAATTGGGGAAGAAACAGAGCATTATCTTGAGAAAGCAAAAGGAAGAAAAAACAAAAACTCAATTTGCCTATTTGGGGAAGCATTCTCATGGAGTGAATTAGATTCAATATCTGAATTATCCACAACTCTTTTTGAATTAGTAACTGATGAAGAAAACCCTGAAAATAAAAGCCTACTTCAAAAGATTAGATTAAGTGCTAAAGGATATCAGTCTTTGATGAATAATATAAAAACCAGCAACCAAGTCAACTTCCAAAAAGTATGGAATTTAACATGGTTTATCCTTAGAAATGTAAGAGAAGAGAATAAAGAAAAAGTAGACTCTGATATTATTCAAAAATATCATGATGCTATTTTAAATGCAATGCAGAATAATCAATACAGTAGTGCCCTTGTATATCCTGCTGCCGCAAGATGGGCCGAATTATTAACTAGAAAAATATAGAATATGTTTAAAGAAGAAAATATATCCGATAAGTATAAGTGGGGAGAAAACAAAATTAGCTCTTTCCACAAGCTTTATGAATCTAAAGAAAGTTATCTACAGTTTCATAAAGAAACAAAAAATAAAACATTAAATGTCATTCAGAAATTTCTTTATTTCAACAATGAGGATATTACTCCTACCCAACTTAGAAATATATACAATCAAATTCTTGAAGTAAAGGATAATCCTAGCGGTTTGACTTTAAAAAGAATCAAGTTAGCTTATATAGCAGGAAGAACTGAAACTAAGAAAAAAGGGCTACACAACTTACTTAAATTACTAGATGAATTATTTGAACTTGCAAATGGAGAAACTGAAAAATACAAAGGAGTAAAAGCCTTCTGTGAAGCAATCGTTGCATATCATAAATACTACCATACTCTAAACATTAAACCAATCCAGAATAAATAACCAAAAAACAAATAACATGAAACTTTTAAAGAAAATAATATTATCGGGTATAATTGAAGTAAAAACAGGTCTTCATATTGGAGGTTCAAGTACAAGCATGAATATAGGAGAAACTGATCTTAATGTAATTAAATCTCCATTTACAGGCGAACCTATTATTCCTGGTAGCTCTCTTAAAGGTAAACTAAGATCCTTACTTGGAAAGATTGAAGGTAGTGTTTCTGTTAAGAATGATTCTGTTGATATCAAAAATATATTTGGCTCAACTGAAACAAAAAACAAAGAAGCTAAAGAAGCTAAAGAAGCTAAAGAAGCTAAAGAAGCTAAAGAAGCTAAAGAAGCTAAAGAAGCTAAAGATAAAAAGTTCATTACAAGACTTATTGTTCGTGATTGTCATCTAACAGAAGAATCTGCAAACAAACTTAAGAATCTTGAGATGGAAAATACTTTCACCGAAAACAAATGGGAAAACACTATCAATAGAGCTAAAGGTTCTGCCGAACACCCAAGACAACTAGAAAGAGTTCCTAAAGGAGCTGAATTTGAATATGAAATGATCCTTGATGTATATGAAGATGATAACGAGAAAGAAAATATAAATCTAATTAAAGCAGCTATAAACCTATTAGAAGACGATTATCTCGGGGGAAATGGCAGTAGAGGATATGGAAAAGTGAAATTTTGCGAAAAAACAGAGAAAGAAAAAGGAATAAACGAATATATTGTAAAAACAGAGAATAACGATGAAAGTAATTAAACTAGATCTCAAACCAAACACTCAGTTTCATCTAGGGGGTAACACCCCTTTTCTTGATTCCGTATTGCACACTACAGATACAATCATTCGCTCTGACACTCTCTTCTCTGCTATTATCAATATAGCTGCAAAAATTGGAGCAGCACAACAGCTTATTGATTTATTCAAAGAAGATGCTGTATCTATATCTTCAGGGTTTTATATGATTTCTGTAAAAGACAAAAATATATACTTCTTCCCTAGGCCTACTATTCCCTTAAGTAATGATCTTGAGGTAAAAAAAATAAAAAAGATAAAATTCGTTAGTCCACTAGTAATTCAAGATTATTCATTCAATGATTGGTTTAATAATGGAAATTTAATTAATGGTTCTAACTGGATAGCAACTAAGGAAGAGTTTTCCGAATTATTCTCTGTTGAGAAAAACAACTTTGATTCTTTTGTAAAGTCAAATTTATCCACAACACCTGATAATATTAAGTTTTACCAAACGCAAAACATTCCTCAAGTATGTGTTCATCAAGAAACTCAAGAAGATAGTTTTTATCAGAATACTAATCTTTTTATCTCTGATAACAGATATATACATCCTGATCTAAATATCAATTTTTACTTTTTACTTAAAGGAGAGCTGAGTCAGGAGCTTAATCAAACTCTGGCCTTATTAAAAGATGAAAATATAGGTGGTCAAAAATCTACAGGTTGTGGTCAAATACAAGATATCAATATCTATGATGATGACTTATTTAATACCATTAATACTGACAATAAATATCAAATGTCATTATCCCTTATATCTCCAGATATCAAAAACAATGAAAATAATTCTCTTGACGAATTTTCATACTATCAAACTATCCTAAGAGGAGGTAGAACAACAGCTTTAGATGGCAAACTTAATGATATCAGAATGATAACTGAAGGTGCTATTCTCAATAAGAATATAACTGGAAACATCCCCAAACTAGGTGAATCCAAAGAAAAACAAGATTATCTGAGGTATGGTAAAGCATTCTATATTCCAATAAACAAATCATATCTTAAAAACGACAAGCTATGAAAAATGAATTAGGATATAAACACGAAATAGAAATAGAGATACTTACTCCTGTAGCTATTGGCAATGGTGAAACAATGAGCCCTCTTGTTGATTATACAATTAATCCTGACAAACCTAATGAAGCCTTATTAATAAATAGCCACAAACTGGAAAAAACTTTAGAAGAGAATCCTTCTTTATTATCAGAATACTTATCATTAGTAGACAAAAACAAACATGAACAATCTAGAAACATCCTTTATGACTTCTTGAAAAAACTCCCTAATGATATTAATAATTATATCAAGAAAAAAATTACTATAGTAGGAGAAGGAAATGCTGTAGAACTAAAAAGCTGTCTTAAAGAAGCTGGTCAACCTTTTATTTCTGGGTCTACTCTTAAAGGAGCTATCAAGAGTGCATTGTTTTATAACTGGTTTGAAGAAAAAAATAAAGCTGATGATTTCATTAATGATTTAAAAGAATGTTATAGACGTACTGATAATGATGAAAAACTTCTAAAAAAAGAAAGAGATGCCATAATCAAAAGAAAAGAATTAAATCTAAAAAACAATATAGAAAAGACATGTAATAAATTCTTAGATAAAATAACCAACAAAAGAAGAATGAGCTTTTCAAATCTTTTATTTGAAGATTTTTATTTCAATGAAAATGATGTAATGTTCTTTTTTGCTAAAAGAGCTCATTTCTTAAAAAATGAAAAAGAGATACCTCTTTTTATTGAAGCTATCGCTGAATATAAAAAATCAAAAGGCTCTATACAACTAAACTCAAAACATCTCACTAATCACCCCTTTGAAATTTTTTTCACTAAAGAAAATTTAAATTCCTTATTTGGGAAAATAAACACATACTCTTTAGCAAATATTAATTATGAACTTGAATATATATGCAATTGCTATGAAAGCAAAGAATCTTCCAACTTAAAAGCTTACAAAGAGTACCTAAATAAGATAAGCAAGAAAATAGAAAAACAAAGCAAAAAAGGTCATAAAGAAGCTTTCATTCCTATCGGATTTGGAAAATCCAATTTTTATCAATCGATTGGATTATCCATATGGAATAATGAAAATCACGCCTTTAATAATTATTACAGGTTATACAGATTCAAACGTAACAATATTGAAAAAAAAGTAATCCCTACAAGAAAAACAATCATAAATAACAAAATCCCTCTAGGGTGGATAAAGTTAAAACAACTATAATCAAAATACCATGAAAAAAACATTTACCCTTATCCTATTCGCATTTATTACTATCATCGCTATAGGACAAAACAATAAAACAAAATCAACAACTGAAAAAGAGTTTGAAATAATTAAGGGGCAATATAATGGCCTTATAAAAAAATATGAGACTTTAGAAAATAGACATACTACTGCTACCAAAGAATTAAATGATTTAAGAACTGGTTTTCTTAAGGATGTTAATGAAGAGAATCATAAGTTTGTCAATAATATTTACCTATGGGGATCAGCAATATTGGCTATCATATCTTTTATTTTAGGATTTTTTAATATGAAAACAAAAAAAGAAATAAAAGAAAAGATTGAAGAATATAAAACACAACTCACTAATGAATCTTATAAAGAACTAGATACTCATAAGTTAAAGCTTGAAGAAAATGCCAAGAAAGAAATTGAAGCTTATAAAAATGAAATCGTTATTCAGTGTTCAAAGCTATTAAACGAAAATCCTTTTCACATTAAAGAGCTTATTGAAGAACGCATTTCTGATTATGAAGTCAAGCAAAATAATAAAATTCAAATTGTATATCATAAAGATGAAATAGAATCAATGAATAAGTTATATAAACAGCTTAAATTTTATGGTTTTAATCTAGGTAATTCTATCCCCTACAGTGATTATAAGCAAATTCCATATAATGATTATTCTGAAGATATAATCTATTTTATTCAAGACAATAACAAGAAGGATGAAAGTAATAAAAAGCCTATCTATAATACACCTACTAATCTTTGTCTTGAACTAAATAATGGAAATCACAATAATACTCCACTCCAAAAATGTAATATTTTCTATCAAGGAGACAGTCACTTGACATTTAAAACAAAGCAACAAAACTTCGCAAAAACCCCTACCACCATCTACAACAACCTTATGGATCTATTACGATATGTAGAATATGAAAAGAAGATAAAAAGTAAAGAAACTGTTGAAGTATAACAACCCCACAAAAACATCAGACAGCTTTTGTCTGATGTTTTTATATCACCTCCATCACACAAAACAAACTAGACTGATCGACTTCTATAATTTTTGCTTTGATATCAAATTGAGAGGTGAGGTTTTCGAAGTCTTGTTCTGAATAAGTGACTGCCTTAAAACCATCTTTACAAACGATAACACCATCCTTTGTTTGAGACATATCTATTTCACCAAGCAGCTGCTTGTCTGCCTGCTGTTGAAACCATTCGAGTCTATGATCCCAAAACTTATCAGAATATGAAGAATACAAGATCTTCCCCCCTCTTTTCGTAACACGAATTGACTCTCTCAACAATGCTGTTGGATCAACTTTGAATGCAGAAACTCCATTCTGAACACAAACTGTTATATCGAAATGATTATCAGGAAAGCTTAAGTTCGCAGCATCCATCTGTAAAAACTCACACTTTGGCGAATTAGAAACAAAGTCTTTTGCAAGCTTGATATTGTCTTCAGAGATGTCTATTCCTATGACCTTATCTGCCTTTTCGATTAGCTGTTTTGCTACTCTCCCATAACCACAACCCAGATCTAATACGATATCATCAGAACTCAACTGTTCTAATACAAAATCTATTTCTGCTTGAAGGAATTGTTTTACTCTTGGTGAGGCCACTTCATAACATAACTTTAAGCTATGAGTATGCAGTTTCTTTGAATAATAATTATTCATACATCTTATCTTTATGAATTAGAAGAATAAATATAAGATTATCTGGCATATTAGTTATAAACCCTACAAATAAAGCAAAGTTAAAACAAACTGTATAACATATAGTTACGAATTTATTTAGCTCTCCTCTCAATTTTTATTGGTAAAAAACTTGATAAAATCTATAAGAGATTATAACTTTGGTTTTAGACAAATAAGAAATAAGCCTGTAATCCTAAAAACCATGAAATTAAAATTAAGACATAAGTCCTTTATCTCTTCTCTGAAGAAACTTGTCCTTAGAATTAAGGAAAAGGCTGT
>JBGRPZ010000067.1:0-23817 GCA_041725915.1 Hyphomicrobiales bacterium
TTGATCTTTAGGTTAATGATTGCATGAAATGAAGAAAAAACGAGTGTTTTTATTTTAAAGTAGTTTGATATGAAAAGATGAAGCATAATTAGTCAAGGAACTTATTTATGATACTTTTCCCTAATGCCTGTTTACTCATTTTTATGTTTTTTTGTCATAAATCAAACATAGAGTACTTCAGGTATTTTTTGTTTTATTTTACCAGACTTTTTAAATCACTTCATACAATTAATAAGGGGCGGTATCAAAACGATACGCCCCCTTATTATTTAAAGTAGTATTTATAAGTCTACTTCTATTCAATTATCAATTTATCAGAATAAACACCTTCTTCAGAAATCACCTTGATTATATATAATCCATTATTTAGTTCTGAGATATTCATCTGACCAGACACTTCTTTCCTTTGTAGTTTTAATTTACCTTGCAGATCATAAATACAAACATCTACATTTTCTTTATTGATATAAAGGATATCACGTGCAGGGTTTGGAGAGATGATTACATCATCTATATTATGTTCTTGTATCCCTGTACTAAAAGATGGAGTTAATATATCATCTAAGCTAAGAATAAATCTACTCTCTTCACTATGATGTCTAAAAGCAATATAAATGTTTTTACCTTCATATTTTGATAGATCTACAAGAACCTGCTTCCATAGATGTGAAGAAATAGTTTCTGTATGAATAGGATTCTTAATTAAGCTCTTGGTCTTATTGTTGGTCTCTGAGATATAGATAGTATAAGTCTCATTAACATTCACAGGATCATGAGATGCCACCCAATATGACAAATAAGAATTCTTCTTTATCTCACACTTTGGAGTTATCAGCCAGTTATCAGGCTTAAGCTTTGTACTGTTAGACAACTTACTACGAGAAGCAGCACTACCTTTACTATCATGTCCTGACATTATAGACAATTCATCATAATACCAATTCTGCCCATCACTATCTCTGTCATATAAAGTCCAACCCACAGGAGGGAAATCCTTTGATTCAAAATCATGAAAAACATAATTATCAGAATTATATACCAACAAAGAATACTCTATAGTTTGATTCATTGTACCGTCAGTCACTTTTATCTTTACATCAAATAATCCTTCATACCTTGGAAGACCTGACAAAATACCATTTCTTGTTTCTTCATCACAAGCAACACTAAGCCAATCAGGCCCTTCTTCTATAGTATAACTAATTACATCATCTTCATCTAAATCCTTAACTATAATCTTATCAGAAAAAGGTTTAGATAAAGCAGCAGTTCTTAATTGAGCATTTTTTATTTCAACATCATGATTCCCTTGATAATCCTGCAAGACAACATCATCAATCATCAATCCACTATTAGCAGTACTCTTATTATGGACAAAAGCAACATAAATATCCTGATCCTTATATTCTCGTAAGTCAATAACTTGTTGTGTGTATAATGTATCTGATTCGGTTGTATTATATTCAAACACTTTCTCTGTAAAATCTTTGATATGTCCTGATTTTGTGGAAACATAGATTTCAAGGTGTTCATTTGGTTTGTCAGCCTTATTTGTTGCAACCCAAAAAGCAAGTTCTTTTTCTCCCTTTATAGATAATCTAGGCATCACTAAATAATCATTTGGGGTCAGTGGTTCAGTACCAAACCAAACTGTAGAATGAGAAATAGCACTAAACAAACTCTTATGAGCAGTAACATAAGGATGGTAACCTTTTTCCCATTTTTCATCATCATCATTGCCATCTAGTGTCATCCATCCATAAGGAGGAAAATAAGAATGTTCAAAATCTTCAGATGTAAAATCTATTGCATCTTTACAATATCCACTTAAAGTAAAGTCTATTTTTCCACCATTAGTATTTATATTGAATGCACCTACTGAAAGACCTTTCACCTTAGGCTCATAATAAACTTTTATAATTTGCTTTTCTCCAAAAGCAAGGCTTACATCTTCTTTATTTAAGTCTGAATGAAAGTCTTCATTTGAAGATACAAACTCATCCAATTTCAATTCACCTGATCCAAAGTTGTATATATATAAGTCTTTTCCAGTACTTGAGAATGTCCCTTGATATATAGAACCGCCATCCCATTTATCCATAGAAATCTTCATAATAGGACTTAATGGTTGCTCTCTTACTATCACATGGTCTATAAACATACCTGTACTTCCTGCAATTCCTTGAGAGGAATGTCTCCATCTTACAATGACTTTTTTGTTATTATAATCTTTCAGATCATATCTCACATAATTAAAGTCTGTCATATTATCTTCTGAAGAAACAAAACCTAAAGTTTTCCAGCCATCTGTGTCTACTTCTGCTATTTCTGTAAATAGTGTATCACAATATGCTACACGACTTTTAGGGGCATCAGTATCCATATAAGCAAAGATCAGTTCCATATCTTGTTCCAGAGAGATCACTTTTGTGAACAATTCCCCATTACCCTTTATCTTTCCAGAACAAAAAACAGACTTTTCCCCTTCATTACATGTAGAACTTATATTCCATTTCTTCCCAAAATCGACCCATCCTTCAGGAAGCTTATACCCATTATCTTCAAAGCTCTCTATAAATGGAAATGTAGTAACCTCATCATCTCCACTTATTGTTGTAAAAGAAAAAACAGGAAAAGTATCATAATCAGAATCATCATCATAGGGCACAATCTTCCAATAGTAAGTAGTATTTAGTTTTAGAAGATCAATATTTATATCCTTTACATTCTCTACATCTTCAAGATTCATGATATTAGTAGGAGGATTATCTGTACCTAACGAAACCTTATACCCTTTTGTATTAGGCATCCTTGTCCACGCAAGGCTAGTTCTTACAAAAACATCTTCAGCCCCATCAGCAGGCTCCGGATTCAAAAGCCTGTTCTTTGATGTATTATCCAAAATACTCATATCCTGTGCAAAAATATCAAAGGATGTAAATAAAATTAAAGTAGTAATAAAAAAGTAAAAAACATTTCTCATAATCTTGAGATCTAAATTAGTTTGTAATTAGAAGTTTTATCAAGGAAACAAATATATCCTAGTCTTTCAAAGATAGAAATAATACATATAAATCCTATATATGACTAAAACTATTAACACTAATACAAAAACCTAAATCACTCTATATAAATGTTTTCAACAAATGCTACTTATGAACTTTTAGGGGATGATAATTGTATATTAAGTAAACTTAAATTACTGATAGCAAACTCTAAACAAAATCAACATTTATCATAGATGACAATTTCAACAGAAAACTTTTTAAAAGCAATATATTTAATCCAGAAAGACGACGATACAGGAGCTTCTGCCTCCGAAATTGCAAGGCATTTGGATATTAGCAATGCTGCTGTAACAGATATGTCCAGAAATTTATCCTCAAAAGGATTGATTATATATGAGAAATATAAAAATCTAATTCTTACAAAAACTGGTGCTGATATTGCTATACGAACAATTCGCAGGCATAGACTTTGGGAAACATTTCTAAAAGAGGTTTTGGATGTCCCTATTGATAAAGTTCATGATGAGGCAGAATCCTTAGAGCATCATATGTCCGAATATCTTATGGATAAAATAGATGGTTACTTAGGGTTTCCTGACTTTGACCCTCATGGTGATCCTATACCTGATTCAAAGGGAGAATTTCCCGATTGTAGTGACTTCATACAGTTATCTGATATAGATGAAGAACAAACATATAAAATCACTCGTATCGAACATCATCGCATTGATATTCTACTTAAGTTAAGAAGCCTTAATCTTTTACCAGGAGAAAGAATTTCTTTTATCAGAAGATTTGACGATGACGGTTCATTGGTATTGAAAACTTCAAAGGAGAAAGTCATTGTAGAACCTTGGCTTTTTGATAAAGTTATGGTAAAGCCTTTAAAGTCTTTATTTGATATAAAAGTTAATGAATCTGCTATAATTGAAGATGTCGTTGCTGAGAAGTATCAGAAACGTAGATTTCTTGATCTTGGATTTGTTAAGGGCACTTCAGTAAGTAAAGTTATGAAAGCTCCTTCCGGAGATCCATGTTCTTATGAAATTCGGGGAACTGTTATTGCATTAAGAAATGACGAAGCTTCTAAAATCTTAATTGACAACAATCATGAGTAAGAAGGAATATACAATTGCATTGGCAGGCAATCCAAATACAGGAAAGACTACTCTTTTCAACTTATTGACAGGATTGAACCAACATACAGGAAACTGGCCCGGTAAAACCGTTACACGCTCAGAAGGAAAGTTCAGTTATTTATCCAACAAATACAAAATTATTGATCTTCCCGGAACATATTCGTTACTTTCCAGAAGTCAGGATGAGGAAGTAGCCAGAAATTTTATCTTATTCGATAAACCAGACATCACTCTTGTAATTGTTGATGCAACAGCCCTTGAGCGTAATTTGAATCTAGCTATTCAGGTATTACAAATAAGCCATCGTGTTATTGTTTGCCTTAATCTTATTGACGAAGCTCAAAGAAAAGGAATAACTATCGATCATAAAAAACTTAGCCAACAACTAGGTATTCCTGTCATTCCCATGGCTGCCACCAAAGGGAGAGGTAAAGACGAGTTATTAAAGACAATACATGATGTAATTAATGGAGATATTCAATTTACTCCATATAAGATGAATTATCCTGAATCCATAAAGAAAGATATTGAGATCCTAAGCCAAAAGCTTAAATCTACTTATCCTAACCTCAACAATGCCGAATGGATAGCCTTAAGGCTTATTGAAGGTGATATATCTATCCATAATTATTTGCTTGAACAAGAAATTGCATAAGTTCCCCAATTATCCTCAACCTATGACTGATATCAATAAAGTAAAGACTTTGAATAGTATTATTGCTGTTGCCAAGGAAAGCAACAGCAGGTTTGGCAATAGTATTCATGATGATCTTGTCACTACAATATATTCAGAAGCTTCAAGTATTGCTACTGAAGTCATCAGAAAAACAAAGCCAAAAGCAGGAGATATTGACCGCAAAATAGATAAGATTGTTACTTCGCGTTGGTTAGGGATACCCTTAATGATATTATTATTGTGTCTTGTCTTCTATATCACAATTGCTGGTGCTAATGTGCCATCACAGATGATTGCTAGCTTTCTCTTTCAGGTAGAAGCATGGCTAGATCAGGCGTTCACTTATGTTGGCTTGCCTTGGTGGATTACAGGCTTCTTTATTCATGGTATATATAAAGGGCTGGCATGGGTGATTTCTGTAATGCTTCCTCCTATGGCTATCTTCTTCCCTATGTTTACTATCCTTGAAGACTTGGGTTATCTTCCTCGTATTTCTTTCAATCTAGACAGAGTTTTTCGTTGGTCAGGAGGACACGGGAAACAAGCCCTTACAATGGGTATGGGCTTTGGTTGTAATGCTGCAGGAATTATAGCTACAAGAATTATTGACTCTCCCCGCGAAAGGCTTCTTGCTGTTCTTACTAACAACTTCGTTCCTTGTAATGGTAGATGGCCGCTACTTATAATATTAGCAACATTATTTTTAGGTGCTGAGTTTAGCCCTGGCATTGCTTCCTTATTGGCTGTAGGATCAGTTACAGGAGTAGCTTTATTTGGTATAATCATTACATTCTTGTCCAATCGCTTATTTTCAAAGACCATACTCAAGGGTGAGCCTTCTTCATTTCAACTTGAACTACCACCATACAGAAGACCGCAAATACTTAGAGTTCTTTATACTTCTCTAATTGACAGAACCATCTTTGTATTATGGAGAGCTATAATTATGGCTGCTCCTGCAGGAGGTATTATATGGCTACTTGGGAATATTCATGCTGGTGATTTATCATTGATGCAACATATGGCAAATACCATAGAGCCTTTTGCAAGACAATTTGGAATGGACGGTATTATCTTGTTGGCATTCTTTATTGCTATCCCCGCCAATGAGATAGTTATCCCTACTATTATTATGGGTTATCTCTCTGCTTCACAAATGTTAGAGCTGGATAGCATGAATGAACTTAGAGGCTTATTTGTAAATAACGGATGGACTGCCACTACAGCTATTTGTACAATGTTATTCAGTTTATTACATTTCCCATGTAGCACTACAAGCCTTACGATACTGAAAGAAACCAAAAGTTGGAAGTGGACAACCCTTGCTAATCTCTATCCTCTTGCCTTGGCATTTATTGTCACCTTCATTGTTTACCATCTTATCAACTTGTTTGCTTAAAGATATAAAAACAGCCTTGCTATTGAATTTAGCAAGGCTGTTTTCTTTTAGTATAAAATAATAATTAACCTTATTCTCTTTCTAATCCACCAATATATAATCTTTGAATAGCTTTCCCATTTTTAACTAATTCCTGATTCTTATTCTCACAAATAATATTCTTACTATTTGCTATATAAGTAACTTCATAAGAGTCTGGAATTTTAATATCATGAGATACTTTTTCTCCTTTTATATAATATTCAATTATATTCTTATAATTATCCAAAGCAAAAAGAGAAAACTCTTTATAATCAAATAAGCTTTCTCCGTACTTGTCTACTATACTTTTTTCTACCCCAGGTCTATAAACAGTAATTATAGTATCTTGTGAATAATACAACTTCTTATAATGAGAGCTTAATATATCTTTTATTCTCTCTGCTTTTTGTTCTTCAGGAGTAGCCTTATAATCCTGATATAATAATACTTCAGGATAATTATCAGGGGTCAGTTCAATAGTTTTATATTCTTTTGGGCGATTGACATTATACACATATAACTTATGATCTGCTGAATGAAGGATAGCAACTTCATTTGTTGCTTTGTTATAAGCCACTTTAGGATCATACCCCCAAAAAGATCTGTTCTCTTTCATTATACGATTATCTTTCTCTATTGGAGCATAACTATTACTTGATAAGTCTTTCTTATTTAGGAGAAAGAAATGACATCCATCATAAGGAAGTTTCATCTTCTCTAAATCTATCTCTAAATCGATAACCTTTGAATTATCTCCATCGAATATCAGACAGTTATTATCTGAATTATATGCCAATATCTTTCTGTCCAAATAGAATACCTCATCATCAACTTTAGCCTTATCTATAAATTCTCCCTCTATAGAATAGTATTTAAGATAATTATAAGAGTTAATCATAACAGTAGAGTCATCCAAGTACTTCACATTAGAATGATAAGGTCGTCTATATGTATAATCCTCCGGACCTTCCCCATATTTTGCAATTCTAAACTGTGTTCCATGCTTAGAAAACCCTATAATATCCTTATCAAACAACCCTATGAAAGATTTTAGATGTTCATTATAATCAGTTACTTTAAACTTCTTGACTTCAGTAAGGTCTATAGAATCATAAATTACAAACTTATATTTTTGATTCCCCATACTATCATTAGCCTCAGTCTGCTCAGTCTTTCCCAAATCACTACAAGAAGAAATACAAATAATAAAAACAAAAAATAAAATTGAGTTTAGTGTACGTATCATTACTAATAAAATTAATTAAACTTTTAGTCCTCGTTTCTAAAAAATTTAAAAACAGATTTTTCTATTAAGACAAATTTAAAAAAATAAAGAAGGGCATCTTTTCATAAACCTCACTAAATATAAGCATATGGACACTTGTTAAATAACATAGGACATTATCATTCTATCCTTTTCTTTATTACCCATAAAAAGAACAACTTTCCTCTAAAACTCACCCAACATTAGTACAAAAATCCAGACACAAAAACCTCACTCAAACTTACTTTTTATCATCTTCTGCAATTCTATAGAAACAGCTAGTAAACAAGTATTTACAAATAGTCGGGTTTGAAATAAATATTTCGATCTTATGAATAAATGATAGAGATCCTATTTTTGGTGGTTTCAGAGGTGAAAATCTAGTTTCAGGCCTTTGAAATGAAAAAGCAAACCCTCAAAAGTCATTTCAAGCCTTTGAAAGTTCTTTCTAAAAATATCATATGATTCTTTCAAATTCACTAATATTAAATACTGACAATCATTTGATTACACCAAAGAAGAGGTGCGTTATCACTTAAGTTTTGTTTAATTCAATTACGACTTCAAATATTTAACATAACATTGGGTGATTTTAGACGATAAAAGCATAAATCATAAATCGAAAGTCAATTTATTCGATTCTCAGAGCGTTTAATATTACCTCAAAGACTTATATCTAGGTAAATATAGAATTCAAGAAAGAAATCAAAATCTCACTTTATATTCACTTCTTATAGTACATTATAATTTCATTAACTTTAAAAGTAGAATCTATTATCCAAAAAAAACGGAAAGCACTTTGGTGCTCTCCGTATAAACTAGATCTTAAATATGCGCTTAGAGCATATTCATCATAATTTTATAATCTTCTTTGTTTGCTCTCCTTTAGAATTAATCAATTTCAATAAGTACGTACCACTTTGTAAGAATGAGATATCCAGTTCTGTTCTTTTCAAGTTTATATAATAGCTTCGTATTAATCGCCCATTTAGATCCAAAATCTGAATTTCAGGAATATCCTGTGAATATTTGGTATATACATATATCTTATCAATGGCAGGATTTGGATAGCAATAAAAAGCAAAGGGATCACCATGCTTATCCAACTTCTCCAAATACGTAGGCATTAAACATCGTTTCAAAGTATCCTCTTTAACATCCACTATATTACAATCGAAATCAAAAGAATAAGATTGAGTTTTTTTATCCTGATAATAACAAATATCCTTTGTTGTCCCATCCAAAAGATCTACATGAAGCCACATTTTGAATGGAAGAAGGCTATCAGAATCTGGGTGATTACTAAATATTTCAAGTTTATTTTCATTGTTTAACCAATGAACACTAACTTTCGGATGTTTCGCACTATAAATCCATATATCAAAAAACATATCCCAATTAAAAGAGGTCATCTCTTTTAGTAAGTTTTTGAAATCTTCAGTAGTAGCAGTTGAATATTGATATCTTTCATAATAAGCCTTTAGAATCTCAAAAAACTTATCATCATCATTAATTGTGTTTCTTATCATATGTAAGACACGCGCCCCCTTATGATATGTCAAGTGACTAAAGATTCTATAACGGACAATATCTTCTTCAGGGCAATAGATAGGTTCATTTTCAAAAGGAGCAAAATCCTTTGTGTTTTTCAACCATTCTATCATTTCATCAGAATGCCCAAGGAATTCATTGGCAAGATACTCGGTATAAGTTGCAAACCCCTCATTCAACCACAGATCACTCCAAGTACCACAAGTAATAAGATTTCCATACCAGCTATGCCCTAGTTCATGATAATTTGTGCGTTGATAGTTAATAAAAGAGGTGGTTGTAAAAGTCTGGTTTTCCATAGCTCCCGGCCCCATACCGACAGTACAATTCCCATACTTTTCTTTATAAAAAGGATAAACACCTAGTTTTTCAGAAAATACAGAAACTAACTTTGCTATTTCTTGCATCTTTACCCGAACATCGTCAAGGAAAGGCTCTTCCTCCAAGAGATAATTCATGATATAAATAGAATCATTAATTTCAGGGACATAATCAGAATAAAGATGATATTCCAAATATTTATCGACAGCAATGGAGATCAGATAATAAGCAGTAGGATAAGTGCTTTTCCAATGATAAATCTGTCGACCATTATCAAGCTTTTCAACACCCTGCAATAGACCTTGAGAAGCAGCCTTATAACCTTCAGGGATATTCACATTTACCATTACAGAATCAGCTTTGTCAGTCAAATCTTGCTTTACAGGAAAGAAAGATTTTGCATTCCATGGCTCAGTTTGAGTATATATTCCTTTTCGCCCATTCCAAAGATGATAAGGTCTAAAAGCTTGTTCAGTTTTTTCCTTTACCTCACCATGATAAGCTATCTTAAGCTCAATCAGTTTTGATTGTAAGTCTCTAGGTAAAACAACTTTAAGTTTATGATCTTTTCTAGTATAATTCAAAGTCTCTCCTGCTAATTCAACCTTATCAATCTGAAAATCATCATGAAGATCAAGCTCTATATAACTTTCAGATAAAGAATTCAATTCTAACAAAACCCCAGTTTGAGCCTTAATTGGCATCTCAGAAGGCTCAACAATTATATCTATTGTATAAGCCTTTACATCATAATTATATTTTCCTCTATACTTCAGTGATTCGAACTGAATAGGAATATCAGAGAATGAATGTTTATGAGCACATAAAGCCTCGCATTCATATTGGTCAGTTTGTTGGGAAAAAGAAAAAGAAAACACTCCCAAAAAAAGAACAGTAAATAAACATCTTATCATAAAGAATCTTTTATTAAAATGATTTAAGAATGATTTATAAATATTAAAACCAGCAATTATTATACCTCAATTACTAATAGACAAAGGCAATGTAAGGCAAGATTTTAAATTTTAACAAGTTCGATAGTTTAAATATAATTATACAACACTCCTTTTTTATTCAGAATCTAAATTAGACAAACTACCAATATTATTGAGTGAAATAAATGTTAGTAATAAATAGATCCATAAGGACTTAACACAATCACTTCCACACTGATATATATCTCTTTGACATTCATCAGGTAATAAGCTGAATCAAAAAGTCATATATTTGTTACCTAATCAAATCACTCATATAAAATTTTAGGTATGTTCACCTTTATGGTAATTGTATTCATTGTTGGATACATGTTTATTGCTTTGGAACACCCTGTAAAAATAGACAAAGCTGCTAGTGCTTTGCTCATAGGTGTTCTTACATGGGTTCTATTTATTTTAGACGCTCAAGGTATACTGGAAATGGGGTTCAGTAGATCTTGGGAACATTTTCAAACAAGTACTGTATTAACTGATTATTTGGCAACTACTCCAAATGCGACCCTTGTAGATAAGATGACTTACTTTATCACTCATCATGAAATTCTTCATCATTTAAGTGAGATTAGTGCTATCTTATTCTTTTTACTTGGCGCAATGACAATTGTAGAAGTCATAGACCAACATCAAGGATTTAAACTAATTACTGACAGAATTACGACAACTAGTAAAGTAAAGTTATTATGGATATTAAGCATCCTGACTTTCTTTATGTCCGCTGCTCTTGACAACCTTACTACTACTATTGTATTGGTTGCTCTAATAAGGAAACTTATTGATGATAAACACACACGCTGGTTCTTTTCAAGTATGGTAGTGCTTGCTGCTAATGCCGGAGGTGCTTGGTCTCCTATTGGTGATGTAACAACAATTATGCTTTGGATAGGTGGTCAGATTACTGCTGGGCATATTATTGCACATGTAGTCTTTCCTTCATTAATTTGTATGCTTGTACCTTTGATCATAGTATCATTTAAACTCAAAGGAAATATCACAAGGCCACAACTTGATGAAAATGCAAATAAAGATTTCACAACTTCATTTGAAAGAAGGCTTATTCTTATTATGGGGCTTGCTTGTTTATTATTTGTTCCTGTGTTCAAAACTATCACTCATCTACCTCCGTATATGGGAATATTGTTTGGACTAAGCATCATGTGGTTAGCAACAGAAGTATTACACAGAAACAAAAGAGGTGAAGACAAAAGAAAATTATCTGTCATTGGAATCCTTAGAAAAGTAGATGTTCCTACTGTATTCTTCTTTATGGGGATTCTTTCTGCTGTAGCTGCTCTACAATCAGCAGGACATCTAAATCTTCTTTCTGGATTTCTGGATAAAATTGGAAATGTGTATGTAATTGATCTGGCTATTGGAGTTTTATCTTCTATTGTAGATAATGTACCTCTAGTGGCGGGTGCAATGGGTACTTATGAAGTATTGACACCAGAAATAGCAAATGCGGCAGCAAATCCTGAATATGCATCAATGTTTATTAAGGATGGTACATTCTGGGAGTTCTTAGCATATACAGCTGGAACAGGTGGATCTGTACTTATCATTGGTTCTGCTGCTGGTGTAGCTGCAATGGGTATGGAAAAGATCGATTTTATATGGTATATGAAACGAATAAGTATACTGGCTTTAATTGGATATCTTGCAGGAGCTGCAGCATATTGGAGCCAAAGTTTAATATTCTAACATAGACATAGAAAAAGAGGGTTTAAGCCCAAGCCCTCTTTTTTTTATATAAATTTCTTTCCTAAGGGTAGTAAATATTACCTGAACTACTATCAATAGATGCACCAGTTACAGAAGCTAAGCAATTAATCTCATTTCTATATCTTAAAGCTCCTAAGAATGCAAATATTATAGCTTCTTTATAATCAATAATCTTTTCATTAGGCACATCAAATATCACATTATCATTTACATGCTTTCTCAAAACCTCAAGAAAGAACGTGTTCTTTGTACCACCTCCAGTAAACAACACCTTTTTACAAGCATTTTCATTTAATACTCTACTGATTTGAATAGCATAATGCTCAACAAAAGTGCGCAGAAAAGTATATATATCAGCATCCTTCAATTCAATTAAAGGCAATATATTATCTATAAACCATTCTTTTCCTAATGACTTTGGATGTAGACGCTGATAGTAATCAAGATCATTTAACTGCTGTAAAAGCTTTGTATCAATGCTCCCTTTTGCAGCAAAGCTCCCTTCTGGATCATAATCATAACCTAATTTCTTCATCAAATGATTTAAAGGCATATTAAATGGGCAAATGTCAAAGGCTATTCTTTTCCCATCTATATCTAATGATATGTTGGCTATTCCACCTAAATTAATGCATGCATCATAATCAGAAAACAACAACAAATCACCTATAGGCACTAAAGGAGCACCCTGCCCTCCAAGAGCAACATCTTTATTTCTAAAATCACAAATTGTTGTAAGACCGGAATGAACAGCTATATAATCACCTCCACCTATCTGCAATGTATAGCCTAAGTTAGGTTGATGAAAAATAGTATGTCCATGAGAAGCAATAAAATCTGGTTGTATATTATACTTCGATATGAAGTCCTTACATTGTTGCCCTAGATATCTTCCATATTGATTATGGAGTTGTAACAGATCTTGTCCGTTAAGTAATTCGGCATTTCTAAGTTGATCTTTAAGCTGATCTGAGTATGCTATTGTATCAGATTGCAGTAAAGTATAATTCCACTTATTATTATATTCAAATTTGGTAAAAGCAATATCTAATCCATCTAAAGATGTTCCAGACATCAAACCAATTACATAGTACGTTTGTTTTTGCATTTTTTCTTAATTACTTCAAGAGCTTTTTCAAGTTTTATACTTCTGGAACCTTTTATCAGAATATACTCATCATTGAAAGTTTCTGTTTCCAACTGCTGATTAAGAGCGTCAACATCTTGATGAAAATAAAAGCCAAAACCACTATCTACAAAAGAATAAAACTCTTCACCAACTAAAAACACCTTTGAGATATCAAAAGATGATAACTTATCCAATACTACTTTATGCTCAAGCTTGCTATCCTTCCCTAGCTCTTTCATATCACCTATAATGGCAATCTTATTTTCAGCTTTAATATCTGAAAAGTTCTCTAATGCAGCATTCATACTTACAGGATTTGCATTATATGCATCCATTATAATATTGACACCTTTACAGTTGATCAGCTGACTTCTATTATTCTGAGGAATGTATTCTTCTATTGCATGAATAATATCATTAGCTTGAATATTAAAAAACTCTCCGACTAAACATGCTGCTAATACATTCTCAAGATTATAAGATCCTATCAAATTTGTTGTCAACCTAATTTGCTCATCTCTTATTGTTATTGAAACTGTCAAATATCCCTGAGAAGAAGATGTATTATTTTTTGAGCTAAGAATATGACCAGTTAAACCATTATTTGTTTTACTTCCATAACATTTCCTAGATATATTGGCAGATTTATTAAGCAAGATTTTATTATCACCATTAACAAAAGCAAATCCTTTATTTTCTTCAAGAAAATTATACAACTCTGACTTTGCCTGAATAACACCTTTAAGAGAGCCGAATCCTTCAAGATGAGCTTTGCCAATATTTGTGATCAAACCATAATCAGGTCTTGCAATTTCACATAAAATAGCAATCTCACCAATATGGTTTGCTCCCATTTCAACAATAGCAATCTCAGTATCGGGTTCGATATCAAGCAATGTAAGAGGTACACCTATATGATTATTCAAATTACCTTGAGTATAAATAATATTATACTTCTTCTCCATTACACAAGCAATCAACTCTTTTGTTGTTGTCTTACCATTTGAGCCAGTAATGCCAATAACAATAGCCTTAGAATTCAATCTATGATAACGTGCAAACTGTTGTAAAGCATTTAACACATCATCTACCAAGATGAAACGTTCATCTATTGCATATTTAGGGTTATCAACAACTGCATAAGCTGCACCTTGTTTAATTGCTTTCTTGGCAAATTCATTACCATCAAACCTTTCTCCTTTAAGAGCAAAAAATATACAGCCTTCTGTAATATTCCTAGAATCTATACTTATTTTTCCTTCCTTCTTAAAATAATTATATAAATTTTCTAGAGTTCGCATATTAATTAAATTAAAAAAACCCCATTTCTTTAGAAATGGGGTTGTGCATTTATTATATATAAATCTATCTTCTTGTATTATTCGCTCTTGGGTTAGGAACTGTAGAACCTACACGAGACATAGCACAACGGAAACCTATTGTTGCTGAAGCCTCATCTTCATTTAGGAATCTACGAACTCCAGGGCTTAAGAAGTAAGCATTATCTCTCCATGAAGCACCTTTATAAACACGAGACTTATCACTAATTAAAGTTGTTCCACCATAATCATACATCTTTGTTGTAGCAGAAGTTGTTCCAACATTCATCCACTCACCCTGATCTAAACCTGATTGCTCATCACCATCTCTATAGTTGATATTATCAGCTCTGGTGTAATTCTTTCTATGAGCAGTAGCTTCAGCATCAACAGGAGCTCTACGCATATGTCCTAGACTATCTTTTTCAATAAAATTACCTTGTTCATCCTTTACAAGATCAGTAAATACATTACCTCTTACAGGATTCAAATCAGATACATCTTGGAAAGTAGTAGGACGATAAACATCAAATACCCATTCACTAACGTTACCCGCCATATTGTAAAGGCCGAAATCATTAGGCCAATAAGAACCAACAGGGGCTGGAATATCTGCAAAGTCATTCAAGTTACCCGCAACACCCATATAGTCACCTCTACCACGTTTAAAGTTAGCAAGGAAGCTTCCTTCGTAAGTTCTTTCATCAGTTCTTACATAACTTCCATTCCAAGGATATCTACGTCTTTCAACAATTCTTTCATATAATGAGTTCCCTATCAAACTAAGAGCAGCATATTCCCACTCTGCTTCTGTAGGGAGTCTAAACTTTGGAAGAAGTATACCATCAGAGAAACTAATTCTACGTGTTTCTTCTCCATTTGGATTTAGGTTCTTCTTTCCATTTTTCACAACACCTTCATACTGTCCGGCAAGATATGCTTCAGTATTGAAGTTGTTTTCATTCTTTTGATCCAGATCCCAATCTAAGATTCCTTCTTGAATCAATAGAAGTTCATTTACTCGATCTGTTCTCCAGAAAGCAAAATCATTAGCTTGCAACCAACTTACCCCTACTACAGGATAATAATGGTATGCAGGATGTCTGAAATAGTTCTCTACCAGCGGCTCATTATAAGCTAATCGTTCACGCCAAACAAGAGTATCAGGAAGTGCATTTTGAACAACTTTTGGATAATCTTCACCGTAAACACGACCTAACCAATAGATATACTCTAGATAGTCAAGGTTTCTAACCTCAGTTTCATCCATATAAAATGACGAAACAGTAACTCTTCTTGGGATATTATCCCAATCATACAAAACATCTTCTTGTGTTGCTCCCATAACAAAGAATCCACCTTCAATAAAAACCATATTAGGAGGTGTTATCTGCTCACGATTGGACACAACTTCAAATCCACCATTCTCAGGATTATTATAATCCCAACCTGTCGTTGGTGATTTTACTCTATTCTTACAAGAAGACATGGCTAAAGCTGCCAATAAAAAGATAGCAATATTAAGTTCCCTGATTTTAATCATGTTAGACTGGTTTTAATTTCTTCTTCAATTGCAAATATAAACTTAAAAACTAAAACTTTGGTGATTTTATTGAATGAATTGTACGTCTACTTGGATCCGTAAACAAGCAAAAATCAGCCGCAAAAGATATTTCATGAGCTCCACCCGATGTTGCCCCTAAATTAGACAAAGTATAGTCGTAACTATAACCGAATCTCATTCCATTGTATTGTATCCCCACACTAAAAATAACCGCTTCTGCTTTCTGCTCAAAGGTATAGCGAAACCAAGAGCCAAGTGTAATAAAGTCATGACTCAGATAAGTACCAATATTTAATTGCTTGTAATCACCTTGTTGTTGATATAGAAAACTTGGATATAATATAAAATCCCCTTCCTGAATATCTCCTAATCTACCGACAGTTAGGTTTACATTAAAAGTACCATGAACAGTGTATTTTCTATTCAATCTACTACTTTCTTCCTTCGATGTACTATAAAAGGAAACATCAGGAGCTCCAATATGATATACACTAACTCCTAAGGATAATTGATCTGAGTAATATAACACACCACCAGCAGAAAAATCAAAAACGTTTTTGGACAAATTTTCTGGTTGAATTTCATTAGTATATGGTCTTGTTTCTCCTGTAATTGGATCTACTTGGTCAGAAAAGATAAGTTTATTCCAATCTAATTTCCTTTGTATATAAGTAGCTTGTAAACCTAATCTCAACTTCCAATTATAATCGAGATCCACCATATATGAATATAACCCATTTACAAAGGTCTTATTTAAACTCCCTTGTCCAGCATTATCTGCCATAACACTAATTCCATATCCACTTTTGATAGCGTCCAGACTTTGATCATATGATATAGAATATGTAACAAAACCTTTATTAATCTCTGGCCATTGATTTCTATAATTTAATACCATACGCCCACATTCATCACCTGCCCCGGCGAAAGCTGGATTTAAGTATAAAGGATTAGAATAAAACTGAGAGAAACTTGGATCCTGAGCTGTAACTTCTTTTGAAACCAACCCAAATAAAAATACAGATAAAACAATAAAAAGCTTCCTTGTTTTCAACATTGGTTATGTTTTTTTATCCACACAATGATACAATCATTTTTTTAATTTACCTAGATACCATATGAAAAAGGCTTTGTGCAGGAAAAGAGAATAAAAGAGGTCGTTTAGTAAAGAAAATACTTCAAATTAAACATACATATATAATGTAATATATGTGATAAATAAGATGTCATTTATCACTATAAAATAAGACAAGATACATAAGTCAAAAATGAATAAAATAACCCCATATATTCTTTTTTAGATACACGTCTCTTAAAGTAAATCTATTCACATAGTATATTTATTAGCAAAAATGCCTTTTTTTACTTTCACTCCTATCTATTCTGTATTAATTATAGTCTTTCCAAAAAAAGAATATCATCTCTTACAAATACTCAACTTATTAATCTCATTAATATAAATGATATCTTTTCAAAAAAACTAAAATTAATTCAGCCCCAACCAACAATATTTTATATTGCCATAAATCTTACTAGTTGGAATGAAAAAAACGTCCTTCCAACAAGTAAATTTCTTAATAAATATTAAAAACAGAGAGAAAGTTACAATAAAATAATAAAATTCTGATAAATAAATCTAATTCTCTTACAGAAAAGAAAAACATCCAGATAACTTAGTACAAGTTTTATTCGCTTTAAAGCTTATTATCTGTAAAAGGAAAAGGCTGCCCAATTATGAACAGCCTACATGTTCTATTGACAATCATGCAATGTTAATGGACAAATGAAAGTATCTTTTCCATTTGCTGTTAGACGACAATCATCTAATGACCGGCATCTTCTAGAATTATTAGCCAAACCTATATAAGGCAAAGCCATTCCACCTCTTAACCTTCCTGTTTCCCTTCCATCAAGTTTAGAGATTGTTTCCTTTTTTAATTCAAGTTTTTTTTTCATCATACTAAATACATTAATTAATTTTAATTATTTATTCATCAATAATGTAGGCCGACAACATTGATATATTAAAGTTTTAAAGTTCACAAAATGTATCATTCCTTATTTACAAACATATAACAGCGCACTGAAAATATAATTCAGTAATTCCTGAAGGTACTATACTAATTGCATATATTTGTAGTATATATAAATGTTATTGAAAAACATACTTACATTACATTCAATACTATTATTAAAGAAGTACAAGTCTTATATTTGCATCTCAAAACGTATAATTCTCTATCAGTTGAAGTCACTAAAAAGAAATAATTATTTTATTATCTTTCTTACTATTATCATAGTCTGTGGGTGTGCGCCAATTAAAAAGACACCTAAAGGAAAGTATTTAATAAAAAATTATAAAATAAATCTCTCTGCAAACAAAAACAATATTAGTAGTACAGATCTATATGGGTATTTGCCAAACGAAGCAAATAAGAATCTGTTAGGAGTCTGGAGATACAAATTAGGATTCTATTATTTGGGGTTAAAAGGGAAAGACACAAAGTTTAATCGATGGCTGAAGAATACTATTGGAGAAAAACCTGTATACTATAATCATAGTGAGCTTACTCAGGCTGTATCTCAAATGGAAAAGTTTCTAAATAAGAAAGGCTATTTTAATAGTAAGATAACTATTATCCCAAAATTCAGAAAAAGAATAGCAAAAGTTAAGTTTAAAGTAGATCTTACTGAACCTTATATCATTAATAAAATGGAATATCTGATATCTGACACAAACCTTCAGAGATATGTATTCCAAGACACTACCCAAAGACTTGTAAAACCAGGAAACATTTACGATGCTTACCTAATTGATGAAGAAGCTTCACGAATTTCAAACAGCTTAAGAGATAATGGATTCTTTCTTTTTTCAAGAGATAATGTCATATTTGAAGTTGACAGTACCATTGGAAACCATAAAATGAATTTGTTCGTCAAAGTAAACAATCCCAATCAAAAATCAGATGAGCTAAGTTCTAATAAAGAAAAAGAAATTCATGATAGGTATTTTATAAACAAAGTAATCATCAACCCTCATTACAATCCATTGTTAAAAGACAATCGATATGATACTGTTCTCTTCACCATACACCAAGGTAAAAAGAATGCTCCTTCCAGCTATTATTACTTTGTAAAAAAAGGAAAGCTTAATGTCAGACCTAAAGCCATTACTCAATCAATATTTATTACTGAACATAAACCATTCTCATTAACTGACCTCCAAAGAACCTATAGAAAAATTGGTGGCCTTCCTATATTTAAGTTTGCAAATATTCAATTCGATACGATTATACAACAAAGAACAATCGCTGATACTAATATCAAATTATTAAATTGTTATGTGAATCTGCAAAAATCAAAAACACAATCCTATTCTGTGGAATTAGAAGGTACTAATTCTAATGGTGCTTTTGGGTTAGGTACTATTTTAAATTATAGGAATAAAAATATCTTTAGAGGTGGTGAGGTATTAAATCTAAGACTCTCCAGTAGAGTGCAGAAAATAAATACAGGAGACACTCTAATAACTAACAACAAGCAATTGGGAGTATTTAATATCATTCAATATGCTGCTAATGTAAGTCTTACTTTCCCTAGCTTTCTTGTGCCCATAAGACAAGAACGATTCCCCAAGTATTACAATCCAAAAACAACATTTAATGCTGGATATACTTACCAAAGTAATCCTACTTATAGAAGAAACATCTCTAATATCTCTTTCAATTATGAGTGGGAAACTTCTGAATTCTCGAGTCATTATTTCTTCCCTATAGAACTAAACTCTATAAAAGTAGATGGTATCTCCAGCAAAGTTTTAAACTCTCTGGATCCTCGTATAAGAACTCAATTCACAAATCACCTGATCACTGACACTAGATATAGTTACATATTCAATAGTCAGGAAATCAGTAAGAAAAAAGATTTCTATTATATTAAAACCACCTTCGAATCTTCTGGTAATATCATCAACCTTATCAACAATCTCAGTAATTCACCTAAAAATGAACAAGGAAGAAATACTCTGTTCAATATTGAATATTCTCAATATATCAGGGCTGATCTTGATTTTAAATACTTCAGATACTTACGCCTGAACCCCAAAATAAATATGGTCTTTAGATCTTATATCGGAGTTGGAGTTCCTTATTCGAATAGTGAGTCTATACCTTATGAAAAAGCTTTTGTCGCTGGAGGTGCAAATGGAATGAGAGGATGGTCTTTCAGGGAATTAGGGCCGGGGTCATATTCTGGTAGTCTGACTCCTTATGACAGAATTGGAGATATGCAAATTGAAGGCAATTTTGAATATAGATTCCCTATTTATTCTTTCTTAAATGGGGCTATCTTCACTGATGTAGGGAATATCTGGTTATTAAAGCCAAGTGCTTCTTATCCTGGTGGATACTTTAAATTTGACACCTTCTTTGAAGAAATGGGATGGGATACAGGAATGGGCTTTCGCTTTGATTTCAAGTTTTTTATTATAAGATTAGATGGAGCTTTACGTTTAAGAGATCCTGCAAGACCCAGACATAATAGATGGGTAATTAATGAAGCAAGTATTAAAAATATCGTTTGGAATTTCGCTATTGGATATCCTTTTTAAGAGAAGACAATTATGCTAGAACATCATGAATTTAGTAACATCATATATCAGGAGTTATCTTTTGACCCAAATCAAGAACAAGAAAATCTTATAAGCTTATTATCACAATTCTCTCTTGACCCCGAATCTTCTGTATTTATATTAAAAGGATATGCAGGTACTGGTAAAACCAGTATAGTCAGTGCATTGGTAAATAGTCTGGAATCTATAAAAATGAAATCTGTTCTTCTTGCTCCAACAGGAAGAGCTGCCAAAGTTTTGGCTTCTTATTCAAATGCAAAAGCCACTACAATACATCGAAAGATTTATAGATTGAAAACCTATGTCTCAGGAAAGACTACAATTGCTACTGTCCCCAACAAGCATAAAGACACCATCTTTATTGTTGATGAAGCTTCTATGATTTCTGAATATAATTATGAATCTGGAAATATCTTTTCTGACCAAAATCTTCTTGCTGATTTAATATACTATGTGCAAGAAGGAAAGAATTGTAAATTAATACTTGTTGGTGATACTGCTCAATTACCTCCTGTTGGTATCCCTATCAGCCCCGCTTTGGATGCAGGGAAGGTTGAATATGAGTTTCAACTTAAAATCTGTGAATATGAATTAAAGATGGTGATGAGGCAGGCTTTAGAATCTGGTATCTTATATAATGCTACTCAAATCCGAGAAAAGATAAGAAATGAATTCCCTATTGAACCTTTCTTTGATACTGAAGGATTCAAAGATATTCACAGACTTAATGGTGGCTGGGAACTTCAGGAAGAATTATCCTCTGCTTTCTATAGTGAACTATATAATGAGTCTATTGTCATCTGTAGATCAAATAAAAGAGCTAATATCTATAATAGAGAAATAAGAAACAGAATACTTTACAGAGAAAACGAAATTGATTCCGGCGATCAACTGATGGTTATCAAAAACAATTACTTTTGGCTCGATTCAAAAAAAGGTGAAGACTTTATTGCTAATGGTGACCTAATTGAAGTTACCAGAGTATTGAAAACTGAAGAGCTTTACGGTCACAGATTTGCTGATATTTCAATAAGATTTAGTGACAATGACGAAGAAAAAGAATTAGATGTAAAGGTCTTTCTGGATACCCTAATGCTTGATTCTCCATCTCTCTCTTATGAGAATAGTAGTAAATTATATAATGATATTCTAAACGATTATGCAGATCTCCCTACCCAAAGAAAAAGAATTGAAGCTGTAAAAAATGATCCCTACTATAATGCCTTACAAATAAAATATGCATATGCCATGACCTGCCATAAAACTCAAGGTGGACAATGGAATAATGTATTTATTGATCAAGGTTATGTTACTCCTGAAATGGTAGATACTGAATACTTGAGATGGCTATATACAGCTATGACCCGCGCTACAAAAAAGATTCATCTCATTGGATTTAACCCAAGCTTCTTTAAATAAAACAGGCATCCAATACATTATTGAATGCCTATTCTATCAGTATGAAATAATAAATCAGCAATATTATCTTAGCCCAAGATAAAGCTAAGACTCCCAAAGTTAACCATGAATAATTGTAGTTATAACATCTGTAATAACATGGATTGCGCCACCCCCTGGATTCTCGCCACAACCTGCTACTGTCTGAGGTTGTTTTGTTGAATTAGCTTTATTTAAATTATTAATCTGCACCTTGTTTAATTTTAATTCTCTGGTTTTCATAGCTTATTATTTTTTGCGGTCTGATAGAACTATCAATAATCAGGTAGTGACTCAGATCGAATTTTATACTTTATTTTATTCCTTTGTTTAGCCGTGGATTATTGTAGTTATAATATCAGTAATAACATGTATAATTCCACCCCCTGGATTCTCTCCACAACCTGCTACTGTTTGAGGTTGTTTTGTTGAGTTGGCTCTGCTTAGATTATTGATCTGCACCTTGTTTAACTTCAATTCTCTAGTTTTCATGACTTGTGAATTTTAGCGGTCTGACAGGACTATCAATAAATATATATTAGGTAGTGATTCAGATCGGATTTAAAAACTTGTTTTCTTATTATTATCTAGCCGTGGATTATTGTAGTTATAATGTCAGTAATAACATGAATAATTCCACCCCCTGGATTCTCCCCACAACCTGCTACTGTTTGAGGTTGTTTTGTTGAATTAGTTCTGCTTAGATTATTAATCTGCACCTTGTTTAACTTCAATTCTCTAGTTTTCATAGCTCATAAATTTTATGATTGAATACTAAATATAGTAGCCCTTCTAGCAATAAATTGCTAGCTATTCAGTAAAATCAAAATGATTAATTAATTGCCCAATTCTTGCAGACTGTAAAGTGTCATTGATATATATCTATCACAAAATATTAATCATTACACAAACCTTATCCAACTCTTTTTAAGGTCAATGAATAATTAATTATAAAAATAAATACATGTAATTAATGAACTAAATCAGCCTTTGCCCTTAATGATCAAATTGATGTTTTATTCCAACTCTTATTATTCGATCATTACAATAGAAAAACGAAGATTTAAAATTTGATATTGAAATTAGTATGTTAATAATTGTTAATATAATAACAGTAACACATAAACCTCCTTTAAAATAAAGGATTATAAAATATTTAAGCATATGGATATAATTTACAATATCATGTGATTTAAGATTTATAAACTTGTAATAGACCACAATCAAGTAGAGCAAATGATAATTTTCATCTTGTAATATAATGTCATAGTCATCTTTAAATAACTCCAAATTAAAAACACTCGTTTTTTCTTCATTTTATACAATCATTAACTTAAAGATCAAAAGCCTAAAATCTGCTTTCCCCCATATTTTTGCATATTTTCACTAATCTATATAAACGCCTTATAATCAATACTTTTCAAGTATATTGTAACAAAACATATCTTGTCACTACAGCATGTTTTGTTAATAATCAAAATCAAAAGTTAAGCGAATAAATCTTGTAGGTCTACTGATTAAAGGCAAAAGTCTAGGAGTTTTATTTTAAAAACTAGGAGTTTTATTTCAAAGTCTAGGAGTTTTATTTCAAAGTCTAGGAGTTTTATTTCAAAGTCTAGGAGTTTTATTTCAAAGTCTAGGAGTT
>JBGRPZ010000068.1:0-23596 GCA_041725915.1 Hyphomicrobiales bacterium
TTGCTGATCCTGTTGGTGTATATGTTGATACAAAAGGAACTGCCAAAGTTAAAAGTACAGATGGATCTATTATGCCTGATGGCCAGATAGCAAGAAAGATTCAGGAGATATTTGACTTAAGACCTTTTGCTATTGTTGAAAGATTTGGGCTGAAGAATCCTATATTTGAATCTACAGCTTCTTATGGTCATTTTGGAAGAACTCCATACAAACAAGAAGTTGAAGTGAAATATCAGGACAATGGGACTTTCGTGAAGAATATAAACGGTGAAGATAAGTTTTTCAAAACTGTTGAGTTCTTTGCTTGGGAGAAGCTTGACTATGTTGATAAGATAAAAGAAATGTTTGCATAATATAAGAGTAAAAAAAAACTACCTCCAATAGAGGTAGTTTTTTTAGATCTATATAATAGAATAATGATTATCCAAGAATAAATCTCTTGAAGTTAGTAACAGTAAGTTCAGCATCAGCAGACTTTAAGTACTCTGCAACAGTTTTCTTACCATCTCTAACAAATATCTGGTTAAGAAGAGTGTTCTCTTTGAAGAACTTATTCATCTTACCCATAGCAATTTTTTCAAGCATAGCTTCTGGCTTTCCTTCGGCACGAGCTTGCTCCATACCGATTTCTTTCTCTCTCTCGATAATTTCAGTAGAAACACCTTCTTTATCAACAGCAACAGGAGCCATTGCAGCAACTTGCATAGCAATCTCTTTACCTAATTGCTCAACATTCTCAGCTACTTTGTTCATTCCAACTAAAGTAGCAAGACGGTTACCAGGGTGAATATAAGCAGCAGTGAAAGCAGATTCAACAACATCAAAGTTACCTAACTCAATCTTTTCACCGATAACGCCAGTTCTTTCAATTAAAGCATCAGCAACAGTCTGACCACCTAAATCAAGAGCTTTAAGCTCTTCAGCAGTTTTAGGCATCTTTTCAATAGCAAGGTCTGCAACAGAAGTAACGAAGTTTACGAAATCTTCATTCTTAGCAACGAAGTCAGTCTCGCAATTGATCATTACAACAGCACCATAAGTATTGTCAGAATTAGTCTTTGCAATAATTACACCTTCGTTAGCATCACGGTCAGATCTCTTTGCAGCAACCTTTTGACCTTTCTTACGAAGATAGTCGATAGCCTTTTCCATGTCGCCATCACTTTCAACAAGAGCCTTCTTGCAATCCATCATTCCAGCTCCAGTCTTCTTTCTGAGCTCGTTTACCTGTGCAGCGGTAATCTTAGCCATGTTATATATTTTTTAACTGTTTGACAATAAATTCAGAAACAACTTATTCCTTTTCGGATACTTTATTTTCTTCTGCAGCTTTCTCAGCTGGTTTAGCCTCTTCTTTTTTGGCTTCTTTCTTTTTTGCTTCTTTAGCTTTCTCCTCTTCCATTCTCTTCTCGCGCTCTACTTTTCTCTCAGAAAGACCTTCTTCGATAGCTTTACACATGATAGAAGAAATAAGTGCGATAGACTTAGATGCATCATCATTTGCAGGAATAGGGAAATCAACTAAAGTTGGATCAGAGTTTGTATCCACAACAGCAAAAGTAGGGATGTTTAATTTGCGTGCTTCAGCAACGGCAATGTGTTCTTTGTTGATATCAACAATAAACAAAGCAGAAGGAAGACGATTCAAATCAGCAATACTTCCAAGGTTTTTCTCAAGCTTAGCTCTCTCACGCTCGATTTGTAATCTTTCGCGCTTTGAAAGGTTTTTGTAAGCGTTTGTGTTCATCATCTTATCGATAGAAGTCATCTTACGAACTGCTTTACGGATAGTAGCAAAGTTTGTAAGCATTCCACCAGGCCAACGCTCTACAACATAAGGCATTCTTACCTTAGAAACAGTATCAGCAACGATTTCTTTTGCTTGTTTCTTTGTTGCAACAAAAAGTATTTTCTTTCCTGATTTAGCAATCTGCTTAAGAGCTGAGGCAGCTTCTTCTATTTTAGCAGTTGTCTTATGTAAATCAATAATGTGAATACCATTACGCTCCATGAAGATGTAAGGAGCCATATTTGGATTCCATTTTCTTTTTAGGTGACCAAAATGAACACCGGCATCTAATAATTGTTCGAAATTTGTTCTTGCCATTTTTTTTCGATGTTTACATTCTTTTTTAAAATCAATTACCAAGTAGTTCCTGCCGGAAGTCTTAGCAATTTAGATCCTAAACAATCGACTTATATAATATAAATATAATACTAAGCTCGATTTGGATAAAATTAACTTCAGCAGATAGAGAAAAATTAACGCTTGGAGAATTGGAATTTTTTACGTGCTTTCTTCTGTCCTGGTTTCTTACGCTCTACCATACGAGGGTCACGACGTAGGAATCCTTCGCTCTTAAGAGCAGGACGATATTCAGGATCAATTTCACAAAGAACTCTAGAAATAGCCATTCTTAGAGCTTCTGCTTGTCCTTTGAAACCACCACCATCAAGGTTAACTTTAATATCATACTTATCAGTAAGATCATGAATCTCTAATGGCTGACGTACAATGTACTGTAAAATTCCTGTAGGAAAATATTCTTTATAGTCCTTTTTATTTACAGTAATCTTGCCTGATCCTTCTTTTACGTAGATTCTAGCAACAGCAGTTTTTCTTCTGCCAATAGCATTTATTACTTCCATTTTCCTTACTTAATTGAAGTTAATTTGATTTCTTTTGGTTGTTGAGCTTGATGTTTATGCTCAGTACCTGCATATACATGTAGATTCTTAATGATAGAGCGACCTAGGCGATTTTTAGGAAGCATACCTTTAACAGCATTTTCCAAAATTCTCTGAGGTGCTTTATCCATTAAATCTCTTGGAGTAGCTGAACGCTGTCCCCCTGGATATCCTGTATAGCGAATGTAAGTTTTCTGGTCCATCTTCTTTCCAGTAAAACGTACTTTATCAGCATTGATGATTACTACATAATCACCACCATCAACGTGAGGAGTGAAGCTTGGCTTGTGCTTACCTCTAAGGATCTTAGCAACAACTGAAGCTACACGACCTACAACTTCATTTTCAGCGTCAATAAGTATCCATTCTTTATGAATGGTACTTTTATTTGCACTAATTGTTTTATAACTTAAAGTATCCATTTATATAATTGTTTCTGTGAAGTTTCTTTACGTCACCAAATTTGGGGTGCAAAAATAGAAACAAATTTCTTGATTCGCAAATTTGGATAGAATAAAATATTGGTCTTGACAAGATTAAGACTAATAATATATTTCAAACGTCAATATATTCGCTTTTATCGTGGAAGGTAAATCATTTGTATATAGACAAAAAAAGCCTGAAATAAATTTCAGGCTCTTGAGCGAAAGACGGGATTCGAACCCGCGACCCTAACCTTGGCAAGGTTATGCTCTACCAGCTGAGCTACTTTCGCGTTTCATAATTGCGGTGCAAATATAAATAAAGAAATTCATATTCTCCAAATATTTTTTCTGATTATTTCTTTTCTAAGCATGAATTAAGGATATATATATTAAATCTTATTTTAAGAATATGTGTTGGAATAGCTGTTTGTTTTTGATAATGAATTTATTTGAAAATAGAATTTAAAGAGTTGGTATTATATGTATAATAAAAAGAAAAAGACATTTGAAAACTGAATTACTCAGATTATGCTCGAACTATGAAAAGAATTAGAAATGGATTGAATTGTATTCTCTATTCTAAAAAGTATAGATAACTCTTATGTATAAGATACAAAATTATGACTTCTTCTCCTTCTTATTTAAAGTCATTTTAAAATAAAAACACTTGTTTTTTCTTCATTTCATACAATCATTAACCTAAAGATCAAAAGCCTAAAATCTGCTTTCCCCTGTATTTTTGTACATTTTTGCTAATCCGCAAAAGTGTCTAGTAATCAATGTTTTTCAAATATGTAGTAACAAAATATATCTTGTCACTACAGCATGTTTTGTTGATAATCAAGATCAAAAGTTAAGCGAATAAATCTTGCAGGTCTACTTACAGAATCTTTTAGGTCTACTTACAGAATCTTTTAGGTCTACTTACAGAATCTTTTAGGTCTACTTACAGAATCTTTTAGGTCTACTAACTAAAGGTAAAAGGCTAGGAACTAAATTTCGTAGGTCTACTAACCTAATTCAAAAAGCTTTAAGGTGAATTTTATAGCTCAGTTAGTTGTGTGCTGTAAATCAATCGATTAGCTTTTATGGCTTAGTTAAGTTTCTCATTTTCTCAGGAAATGAATCTTTTTAGAATCATATATAATCGAAATCTGAAGCTTTTTTATTTAACATAACATTGGGCTTATATGTGCGATAAATTAGAATTTTAAAATTGAAAGCCGAATTATCGGATTATACAGCAGTTAAAAATAAGTAATAAAGCTTATAAATAGGAAAATGTAGATACCTGAAGTAAAAGCATTCCTGCTCTAAATTTTCAATAATAACTAGATTATTAAAATGAGTTAACCTTAAAAGTAGATTGTAAATGTATAATATGTAATTAGCTTTATAAAAATAAGAAGGCTATAAACAAAAAAGCATGGAGAACCACCTCCATGCTTAAATACAACTGTATATGCTTATCAAATATTTGTTCTTATTTTTCTTTTATAATCACGTCATAAACAGGGAAGTGGTCGCTATATCCACCTTGATATGCACCTCCTGCAAATGTTCTTTTTGGATATCCCTTATATCTTCCTGTTTTGTTCTTTAGGAATGGTTTATTGAATATCCCTGTTTTGTATAATTTATAAGAAGAAAAGTCTTTGTTAAGAAGAGATTGGGTAACAATTATCTGGTCAAAATTATTCCAATTATCACGGTAAGCTAAAGTGCCAATACCTTTCTTAAAGTAATTATAAACGCAATTGTATAGTTCTTCTTCCTTTAATCTCTTTTTATTTCCTTTTGCATTTAAATGCTTAATAACACTTTCGTTTGTAGGATCATCATTTAAATCACCCATAACGAAGATCTTTGCGTTTGGCTCAGCTCTTAAAACTGAATCGACTATGGATCTAGTCACTTTTGCTGCTGCATTACGTAGCGGACGGCTTCTTTTTTCTCCACCATATCTTGAAGGCCAGTGAAGTACTATGAAGTGCATTCTTTCACCATCAAAATCACCAGAAACCAAAAGCTGGTCACGAGTAAAGAAATCAGGCTTATCCTCCAACTCAAATGTGTGAGATTTATATGAATCTACAGTAAAATACTTTGGATTGTAGATAAAGCCAACATCAACACCACGTCTATCAGGACCTTCGACAAGAATTGTCTTATAATTTTTATCTTTTATAGCGTCTTCTTTTACAAGATCGTTAAGCACATCAATATTTTCAGCCTCACAAACTCCTAGTACAGCAGGTCCGTCAGGACTTACATCAGCACCAATCTGGCTTATCACTTTAGCCATATTAGTTAGCTTCTTTTTATACTTGTTGGTATTCCACATGTTCTTACCATCAGGTAAGTACTCATAATCTTTTTTACCATCTTGATGTATTGTATCAAAAAGATTTTCAAGATTATAAAAAGCTACAATCCCAACTTTATACTCTTTTTTCCCTTGTGCTAATAACGGATTCTCCGCTACAAACAAAATAATTAGCAAAAATAAACTCGCTACCCCTAATACTCTTTTTTTCATCTTAAGACAATCTTATTATTTTGATTTCGTTGCAAATACAGTTAAATTTCTTAACGGGGAAATTAGATATAAATTTTATTATGGGGAAATTTTGAATCTACATTTAATAGATTAATTTTGCCGTCCAATTTTATTTAATTTATTTTTAATTAAGGTCATAGAACAAGTATTATGAGTAAAACGTACTTAATGTTGTTAGCATTTTCAGCATTACTCATTAATGGCTTAAAGGCACAAAATGATACTATTCAAAGAGTATCAAAAGGTAATATCCCTGTCTTAAGTCTTGAGGATGCTGAAATTGATGACACAAACCAATCTGGAGATATCAGCGGGTTGTTATCTGCCTCCAGGGATCCTTATCTAAACACCGCTGGATACACTTTCGGTAGAGCTCGCTTCAGAGTTCGAGGTTATGAATCTCAATACACAAATGTATTATTCAACAATATTCCTGTTAATGATCCAATATCAGGTCGTGTATATTGGAGCATTTGGGGAGGTCTTAATGATGTCACAAGGAATAAGATTACTGCATTTGGTGTAAATTATAATGATTATGGTTTTGGTGATATAGGAGGCTTGACTAATATTGAAAGCAGACCTTCTACAATGAGACCTGGTCTTAAAGTATCTTATTCCATGCTAAATGGAGCTTATAGAAACAGATTAATGGCTACCTATTCTTCAGGTATGCTTGCTAATGGTTGGGCATTTACAGTATCTGCTTCTAAACGTTGGGCTCAGGAAGGTTATGTAAAAGGTACTTTCTATGATGCATATGCATATTATGTGGGAATAGAGAAAAAGTTTTCAGATAATCATAGTATGAGCTTAGTTTCTTTTGGTGCTCCTTCTAAAAGGGGTAAAGGTGGTGGATCTACTGAAGAGGCAAAAGAACTTGCTGGTGATGAGTATTATAACCCTTATTGGGGTTATCAGAATGGTGAAGTAAGAAATGCCAGAACTACTGATGGTCATCAACCAATGATAATCCTGAATGATTATTTGGATCTTTCTTCAAGCACAAGACTTACAACTTCTGCTGCATATAGCTTTGGTTATTATTCTTCTTCAGCTCTTTCATGGTATAGTGGTTCTGATCCAAGACCTGACTATTACAAGAACTTACCTAGTTATTATAAATACAGAGGTAGTTTTGATGAATATGGAGAAGCTGTTGCAAGATGGAATACAGAGGCTGGCCGTCAAATAGACTTTGATAGATTGATTCTTACAAACAAGAAGAATTTATTTGAGTTTGAAAATGTTGATGGTATAGATGGTAATAATATCACAGCTTTAAGATCTAATTATATAATAGAGAATAGAGTTGCTGACAGAAACAGATTTAATGTAAGTTCTGTTCTTAATAGCACTTTAAACGAAAACATTAACCTAACTACAGGTTTTAATGTTTCAATATATAAAGAAAGAAATTATAAAACCATTGAAGATCTTCTTGGTGGTGAATATTGGCTCGATGTTGATAAATTCGCTGAAAGAGATAATCCTGTAATTGGTGATAATGATTATATTCAATCTGATCTTAATCATAAAAACAGGCTTGTAAAAGAAGGTGATAAATTTGGTTATGATTATACTGCTAATGTAAATCAAGCTAACTACTTTGCTCAGTCAAACTTTTCTTATGGACAATATGACTTTTACCTTGGTGCTAATTTAGCTTATACAAGTTTATCGAGAACAGGTCATATGAAAGTAGGTAAATTTGCTGATAACTCTTATGGAGACTCCAAAACAGAGACTTTTATTGATTATGGTGTAAAAGGAGGTGCTACTTATAAGATTTCTGGTAGACATTATGTAACTGCTAATGCAAGTTATATGACTAAAGCTCCTACATTCAGAACTACTTTTATTTCTCCTCGTACTCGTAATGATATAGTTAAAGACCTTATCAGTGAGAAGATCCTTTCTTCTGATCTTAGTTATATCATTCGTACTCCTTATTTTAAATCAAGAGCAACAGTTTATTTTACTAATTTCAAAGATCAAACATGGCAAAGAAGTTTCTATCATGAAGATGAAAAGACTTTTGTAAACTATGTGATGACAGGTGTTGATAAAATAAATGCTGGTATTGAATTAGGTCTTGAAGGAAAAATTACTCAAACACTTACTGCTACTGCTGCTGCTAATATTGGTCAGTATTTCTATAACTCAAGACCAAGTATTACTATATCAAGAGATAATGATTCTGAACTATTAAGTGATAGAGTTGCTTATATCAAGAATTATTATGTTGGAGGTTATCCTCAAAATGCAGCTTCTGTTGGTCTTAAATATGATTCACCTAAATATTGGTGGATAGGAGTTAATGCAAATTACTTCTGGGATATTTATGAGGACATCAATCCTGATAGAAGGACTGCTCAAGCTCTTCATGGCTTTACATCTTCTGATAATTCTTCGATTTATTCTGGGCTTATTGATCAAAGAGAATACTCTAATGGTATGACTGTTGATTTATGGGCTGGTAAATCATGGAAAATTAAAGATTATTATATCAGACTTAATGTAAGTGTAAATAACCTTCTTGATGTAAGAGATTTTACTATTGGAGGTTATGAGCAGCTACGATATGATAGAGATGCTGTTGATAGATTTCCTAGCAAAACTTTCAATATGTACGGACGTAGTTTCTATGCAACATTATCATTTAGTTTTTAATTGAGGAAAAATAAATAATCGAAAAAATGAAAAAGAAATTATATAGCTTTATTGCTCTACTAGCTGTAGTATTAGGAACTACATCTTGTATAAAAGATAAATTTGATGAACCTACATTACCTGGACTTCCTGCTGGTGATACTTATACTGTCGCTCAAATTAAAGCAATAGTTCCTGATAATAATACAAGCTTTTCTTTTGAAAAGGATAGCTATTTATATGGTACAGTTGTAGCTGATGAAAGTAATGGTAATCTATATAAAGGTGTTTATATCGTAAATGAAAATAGCGGTATTAAATTAACTTTTGATAACTCAACTAAAGGTCTCCTTTCTGTTGGTGATAGCATTAGAGTTGCTCTTAAAGGACTTATGGCTAAAAATGGTCAATATGGAGTTGAAATAGCTACATTAAAATATGAAGATAATATCTTTAAGCAAAGTGTTGGTAATAACGTTCAACCTATTGAAGCTACTTTAAATGACTTAAGAAAACCTGAATTCTATGGTAAAGTTGTAAAGCTTTCAGGAGTACAGTTTGGTGAAACATTTGTTGGTCAAAAATTTGCTGATAAAGAAAATGGAGTTTCTGTTTCTGTTACTCTTGTTGGTTGTGGTCAGTCTGGTGCTGTAGAAATTCGTACTTCCGGATATTCTAACTTTGCTGATAAAGATGTTCCTGCTGGTTCTGGTTCACTTGTTGCTGTTGTAGGTTCTTATAATCAAGATCCTCAACTTAATATTACAGACTTTGCTTTAGTAGATATGGAAGGCGAACGTTGTGTTTCTACTGTAAAGACAATTGCTGAGATTAAAGCTCTATATACTGGCTCTGATAAATTCCAACAGATTACAAAAGAATATTCTATTGAAGCTGTTGTTACAATGAATGATCAATCAGGAAACTATTATAAGAAACTTCAACTTCAAGATAATTCTGGTGCTATTGCTATTAATATTGACAAGAAGAACTTATGGAATACCTTTGCTATAGGTACAAAAATTAAAGTTAATGTTAATGGTCTTTACTTAAATGAATATGGAAGTATTCAATTAGGTAGTGAAGAAACTGAAGGAAAACTTGGCCGTATCCCTGAAACACAATTTGATGGTATTGTTGATATACTTGATGACGGTCAATTACAGCCTATTCAGCCTCTTGATATTGATCTAGCAAACTTAAGTCTTAATAATGTTGATAAGCTAGTAAAACTTAGTGGTGTTCAATTTGCTGATTCTGAATTATCAAAAAATTATGCAGAACCAAATACAAGTTCTAACAGAACTTTAGAGGATTGTAATGGTAATACTATCATTGTAAGAACCAGCGGATACTCTTCTTTTGCTAATGATAAAGTTGCTCAAAAGAATGGCTCTCTAATTGCTATATTAGGTCACTTTGGAAATGATTATCAGTTGACTATCCGCAATATCGATGAAGTAGACATGACTGGTCAACGTTGTGGTGAAGATGGAGATGATGGAGACGATAATGATTCTGAACTTGATTTTACAGGTCTTACAAAAATCTCTGTAGCAGATCTTAAAGCTAAAGCTACTTCTGATCTAGTACAGATTACTACTGATGAATATATCGAAGCTGAAGTTACTGCTAATGATGCAAACAGCAACATATATAAGTCAATCTTCTTATATGACGGAACTGCAGGTTTGGAATTTGGTATTTATAAGGATGGCCTTGCTACTGACTATCCTGTAGGAACAATGTTGAAGATCAAACTTAAAGATCTTTATGTTGGTAAAAAGAATGGGTATATAATTCTTGGTGGTGTGTTTAATGGTAATATTGGTAAATTTAGTGGTAACACTGATAACCATATTCTAAAATCTGGTACTGCTAGCCCTTTATATACTCCTGCAGTAAAGACTATCACAGAAGCAAAGAATGATGCTGTTTGTGGTCAGTTAATCAAATTGGAGAATGTACAGTTTGCAGATGCTGAAGAAGGAAAGACTTATGCTGATAACTCAAGCTTTGATAATAAGAAAAAGAAAATTATCAGAGTATTAGAAGATTGTGATGGAAATCAAATAAATGTGAAGACAAGTGGTTTTGCTACTTTCGCTGGAGAAACTCTTCCTGCAGGAAAAGGTACTTTAGTTGCTCTTCTTACAAAATATAATGGTGAATATGAATTAATGATTAGAAATCTTAACGATGTAAACCTTACAGGTTCTCGTTGTGGTGAATAATTCATATCTAAGACACTAATGAAAAAGCTGTTGCATAATTAGCAACAGCTTTTTTTAGTTATTCACTTATTGTCTTTTAATATATATATTGTACATTCGTGCTTTACATCAAAAATTATTATTGTGAAAGCTTCTGATAGTTTAATTATAATCCCAACATACAACGAAAAGGAAAATATTGAAAAGATATTACGCAAAGTATTTTCACTAGAAAAAGACTTTCATGTTCTTGTTGTTGAGGATAATTCTCCTGACGGAACTGCTGACATCGTCAAGAGGTTAATGAAAGAGTTTGAAGGCCGTTTATTTATTGAAGAACGTAAGGGTAAATTGGGTCTGGGTACTGCATATATTCATGGTTTTAAATGGGCTCTAAAACATGATTATGAGTATATATTTGAAATGGATGCCGACTTTTCTCATAATCCTGATGATCTGATAAAATTATATAATGCATGTGCTGTAGAGGGTAATGACTTATCCGTTGGTTCAAGATATATAAATGGTGTTAATGTTGTAAACTGGCCTATGGGTAGGGTCTTGATGTCTTATTATGCTTCTGCTTATGTAAGAACCATAATGGGTATTAAAACCCGAGACACCACCGCCGGATTTATGTGCTATACAAAAAAAGTATTGGAAACTATAGACCTTGATGCTGTCAGGTTTATGGGTTATGCTTTCCAGATTGAAATGAAGTTTTCTGCTCTTAAGCTTGGCTTTAAACTTAAAGAGGTTCCTATCATTTTTACTGATAGAACAGAAGGTACATCAAAGATGAATTCAGGAATATTTAAGGAAGCGTTCTTTGGTGTTATGAGTTTAAGGCTCAGAGCAATGTTTGGAAAGATAAAACCAGCAAAGAAATGATATAAGAATCTTTCTTATTACTTATAGCTCATAAATGATATATCAGTTATGAGCTATTTTTATGCCCCCACATTCCTTAAAATCCTAATGTTTAATTATTTATTTCCTTACTGAAAAAATTGAATTTTTCCCCTTGAAGAACTATGGTTGCAGCCCGAAAGATCAGTGATCTTCCTGCCTGGCATAGGTCGTTATAGCCCGAAGTATAGAGATTCATAAAGCTGAAATTCGAAATTTATCAAGAGGGAAAAGTTTTATTCCTTGAGGAGTTTTTTCTTATCATAAACAATATTGTTTCATTATAACTATTTTATCTTTACAAGCTTAATTGATAAAATAGAAATTACTGTTTAAATCGGGCTATTATAATGGAATATAATTTCAAGGAAATAGAGAAAAAGTGGCAAGACTACTGGCGAGAGAATAAAACCTATAAGGTTGATATCGATAAAAATAAGCCGAAATATTATGTGTTAGATATGTTTCCTTATCCTTCTGGAGCAGGATTACATGTTGGACACCCACTTGGATATATCGCATCTGATATTTATTCAAGATATAAAAGACTAAAGGGGTTTAATGTTCTTCACCCAATGGGATATGATGCATATGGCCTACCTGCTGAGCAATATGCTATCCAAACTGGTACTCATCCAGAAGTTACTACCAATAAGAATATAGCCAGATATCGTGAACAGTTAGATAAAATTGGTTTCTCTTTTGATTGGGACAGAGAAGTGAGAACTTGTGATCCTGAATATTATAAGTGGACACAATGGACTTTCATCCAGCTATTCAACCATTACTTTGATAACAGTAAGCAAAAGGCTTTACCTGTTTCTGATCTTGTAAAGGTTATAGAATCTGAAGGTAACGGAAATATAAACGCTGCTTGTAATGATGATACTGTTATTGTCTCTGCTGAAGAGTGGAAAGCGATGACAGAGAAAGAACAACAACTGTTCTTGATGAATTATCGTCTTGCTTATCTTTCTGATACTATGGTAAACTGGTGTGCTGAGTTAGGTACAGTATTGGCTAATGACGAGGTGAAAGAAGGCCTTTCTGTTCGTGGTGGTCATCCAGTAGAAAGAAAGACAATGCGTCAATGGTCTTTACGTATCACTGCATATTCTGAAAGATTGCTTGCAGGTCTTGATAAAGTGGATTGGAGTGATTCATTGAAGGAAATACAAAAGAACTGGATAGGTAAATCTAAAGGTGCTTCTGTGATGTTCCCTCTTGATGGTCATGAAGAATCAATGGAAATCTTTACAACTCGTATTGATACTATCTTCGGATCTACATTTATGGTTCTGTGTCCTGAACATGAATTGATCAGTAAGATTACTACTGAGGATAACAGAAAAGAAGTTGAAAAGTATGTAGAATGGGCAAAGAACCGTTCTGAGCGTGAGCGTCAGGCTGAGGTAAAGAAGGTAAGCGGTGTGTTTACTGGTGCTTATGCTGTCAATCCACTGAATGGAGCTAAGATACCTATCTGGGTTGCTGAATATGTATTGGCAGGATATGGAACAGGTGCTATTATGGCTGTCCCTGCTCATGATAGCCGTGATTATGCTTTTGCAAAGCATTTTGACATTCCAATAGTTCAGGTTGTTGCTGGTGGTGATATCAGTGAAGAGGCTTTCGAAGCTAAGGATGGTATAATGATGAACTCTGACTTTATTGATGGTATGAAGGTAAAGGATGCTCAAGAAGCATTGATCAGTAAAGTTGAGGAGATGGGTATAGGTACAGCGAAAATCAACTTCAGATTGCGTGATGCTATCTTTAGCCGCCAAAGATATTGGGGTGAGCCTTTCCCTGTATATTATAAGGATGACATGCCTTATATGATTGATGAAAGTAAATTACCTCTTGAGCTTCCTGAAGTAGATAAGTATTTACCTACTGAAACAGGTGAACCTCCATTGGCGAGAGCTGAAGGATGGAAAACTGAAGAAGGTTTCAGACTTGAAACGAATACTATGCCTGGCTTTGCTGGTTCTAGTGCATATTATCTTCGTTATATGGATCCAAGAAACAATGATGAGTATTTTTCTAAGGAAGCAAATGGATACTGGAGAAATGTAGACCTTTATATTGGTGGTGCTGAACATGCTACTGGGCACCTTATCTATTCTCGTTTCTGGAATAAGTTCTTGTTTGATATAGATATTGCTTGTGAGGAAGAACCATTCAAGAAGTTGATCAACCAGGGAATGATACAAGGTAGAACAAGCTTTGTATATAGAGTTAAAGGAACCAACAAATACGTTTCTTTGAATCTTAGAAAAGATTATGAGGTTCAGCCTATCCGTGTTGATATTAGTCTTGTTGACAATGATATTCTTGATACTGAAGGATTCAAAAACTGGAGACCTGACTTTAAAGATGCTGAGTTTGAACTTGAAGACGGTAAATATATCTGTGGATATGAAGTAGAAAAGATGTCAAAGTCTTATTTCAATGTTCAGAATCCTGATGATCTTATCGAAAAGTACGGTGCTGATACTCTTCGTCTTTATGAAATGTTCTTAGGTCCTTTGGAGCAATCAAAGCCTTGGGATACTAAAGGTATTGAAGGAGTATTTAGATTTATCCGTAAGTTCTGGAGATTGTTCTACAATAATGATCAGTATGTTGTTACTGATGAGGAAGCTACAAAAGAAGAATTGAAAGCACTTCATAAGACTATCAGTAAGATTCAGGATGACAATGAAAGATTCTCTTTCAATACTGGTGTTAGTGGTTTTATGATCTGTGTGAATGAGCTTTCTGATCTTAAGTGCCATAAAAAAGCTATCCTTGAACCTTTAACTGTCTTGTTAAGTCCTTATGCTCCTCATATTGCTGAAGAGCTATGGCATAAGTTAGGTAATGAAGGTAGTGTTGTTGAAGCTCAATATCCTGAGTTCAACCCTGAGTTTGTAAAGGAATCTACTTTTACTTACCCTGTAAGTTTTAATGGTAAGATGAGATTCAAAATTGATCTTCCTGCTGATATCTCTAAAGAAGATGCAGAAAAAACAGTGCTCGAAGCTGAGCAAACTCAGAAATATCTGGATGGCAAAACTCCTAAGAAAGTTATTGTAGTTCCAAAAAGAATCATTAATATTGTAATATAATTCAATCAATTACAATTATATAGGCGTTGGGAATGTTAATTCCCAATGCTTCTTGTTTACTCTAAAAGCTTTTAACTTTCCTATCGTTTACTTCTTATATCTATTTATTACTTACTTATCGTTCTTAGTAAGGTGGAGTATAAATATACTCTGGACTATAATACCTAAATACTACTCTTTATAACAATTACTCTAACTAATAAAACTAGCTGTATGAATTCCAAACTATTCACCCTAATTTGCTTATTTGTATTAGCTACTACTGCTCCTTTATTAAGTCAGGAAAGGATTATTCTCCCTGAACGTGAGAATAATGCCTGGCAGGAAGGGGAAAAACTGACCTATAGAGTTTTCTATGAATCTATTGTTACAGGACAAGTTGATGCAGGAGAAGCAATAACTGAAGTTCAAAAGTCTGATAAGGAATTTGAAGGAAGAGATACTTATCACATTGTTGGCACAGGGAAGTCAAAAGGAGCCTTTAACTTCTTCTTTAAGGTGCGAGACAGCTTTGAATCTTATGTTGATAAGGAATCTTTAGTCCCATTTCTATTTGTACGAAGAACACGGGAAGGTAGCTACAAGAAAGATGATGATGTTTATTTCAACCAATATAAACATACTGCTCAAAGTAAAAAGAAGCTCTCAAAAGTCCCCCCAAATGTCCATGATTTCCTTTCTGCTTTATTTTATGCAAGAACATATGATATAGATAGTCTGGCCAAGAATAAAGGCTTCTATATAAATTTCTTTCTTGATGACTCAACCTACCATTCATGGGTGAAATATGAAGGAGTTGAAACAATTCTAACTAACTTGGGCAAGTTTAGGTGTATCAAGCTTGCACCAATGGCAGCAACGGGAAAAGTGTTTTCTGAGAAATACCCAATGTTTATATGGGTGACTCATGACAAAAACCATATTCCTGTCTTGGCCTCTTCTGCTGTTATTGTAGGAAATGTAAAGCTTGAACTTATATCTTATGAGAATATAAAAAATAAGATGGATGCAAAATTGGAATGAGCTTTGTTAGTAACATAACCATATATGGGATAAATAAAAATAGAACTAAGTATGATAAGTAAGAAAAATTATCTTAAACCTATTCTAACCTCAATGATGATGATTTTGCCAATAATGATATTATCGGTATCAGGGCAGTCAGATGATCAGTGGAAAAAAGTTGAAAAACTCATAAGTAAGGGCGAAACTGCTTCTGCTTCCAAAGAGACAGAACAAATATTACATGAAGCTGTAGAAAAGAATGATGTTCCTCAGGTATTAAGAGCAGTTCAGAAGTTATATTGTCTTGAGCAAGATTATAGAGAAGATTATGCAAAAAGAAATATATCAAGACTCGACAGCCTGATCTTGAAGACTAAGAAACCATTAAAGGGATTACTTGAAATCACTCTCGCAAATAACTATTCTGATTATTATAGTAAGAATTCTTATCGCATCAACAAGAGAATCCCTATAGCAGACAACAAATCTAAGGATATTGATACATGGGATAAAAGTAAGTTCTTTGAAGAAGTGTATTCTTTATATCAGGAATATCTTACTAAAGATTTGTTTTCTTTTCCTATAAGTGACTTTTCTGATATTATTGAAATACCTAAGGAAGATCTTAAGTTAAGGCCAACTCTTTTTGATGTTTATGCTAATCAAGCTATAAATAACCTACAGGTTTTCTCCCGTAATAATGAGAACTTATACTCTTCTGCTTTTAATATCAGAAATTATAAAGAGAAAAGTTTACTTCAGGAGCCTGAAAAATTTATTGATACTAAGCTAAGTTCATATAGCACTATTCAGGATTATATCCTTAAGCTTTATGCTGATATTAGTAGATACCACCTGAAGAATGATAATATTGCTGCATTGTCTGATATTACAATAAGTAGAATAGATTTTGTTTCTTCTTATTATTCCAATAAGGATAAGGATGAGTTGGTAAAAGGCACTTATAATAAATTGCTCAAAAAGAGTGAAGGGAATGATATATATAGCTATATAGCTTCTAAGTTTGCTAATTATTATGTGGATAAAGGCAATCTGTATGATAATAAAAAAGAAGACCATAAATGGGATATAAAGAAAGCTCTTGAAATAGCTACTAAGGGAAAAGAAATGTACCCTAAGTCTTATGGTGGTAAAGAATGTGCTGACATTATAAAGAGAATCACCAAAAAAGAAATTGATTTCAACCTTCAAAAGGTTGTTCTACCTAATAAAGAATTTCTAAGCTTAATATCATATAAGAACCTTGATAAGGTATATATAAGAGTATATCAGACTGACAATGATTTCAATCAGGAAAGAAGATTTAATGATGATGCACTTATTCAGGAATTGAATAAATATCCTGTTGTTCAACAATACAACTTTGAACTTCCTGAGGTTGGAGACTATCGTTTGCATAAAGTTGAGGTTGACAACCCTCAGGTTACTGCTTTGGGGCGATATGTGATGTTGGTTTCTTATGATCCGGAGTTTAAAGATCCTACCAAAGCTTCATATAGTATGTTCTCTGTAAGTGGGCTGTCATATGTAGCAAATAAGTTGAATAACAGCATTGAACTTTATGTGCTTGACAGAGAAAGTGGAAATTATTTATCAAATATAGATGTTTATCCTTATAACTCTGAGTATGATAATAAGCAACAGAAGTATGTGAAAACAAAATTGGGACAGCTGAAAACTGATAAGGAGGGAAAAGCTACTTATACACTTAAGGATAAGAAAAGCCTTAACCACCTTTATTTCTCTATTGTCAGTAAGAAAGATACTGTTTCTACTGAATATTTTTACCTGAATAACTACTCTTATTCTGAAAAATTAAAGAAAGAAATAAAGCTGTTTACTGATAGAGCCATCTATAGACCCGGACAAACGGTATACTTTAAGGGTATTTTGTTTGCTGAAGCTGATAATGAATATAAGCTGCTCAAGAATGAAAATGTCTCTATTAGATTCCTTGATGTCAACAGGAAAGAGCTAAGTAAGGTAAATAAAGTCACAAGTGATAATGGTAGCCTTGATGGGAGTTTCGTTATTCCTGATGATGTGCTTACTGGTAGATTCAAGATAGTTACTAGTTATGGACAGATGTATATAGATGTCGAGGAGTATAAACGCCCTACCTTTCAGGTGACTTTTGACCCTTTGAATGGCAACTATAAGCTAAATCAGGCGATTGAAGTAAAAGGAAATGTAAAGGCTTTTGCAGGTTATAGTATACCAGATGCTAACATAACTTATACTGTAAAAAGAAAGTCACTACTATTTTTTAGGGATAATCCTTTTATAGATCCTTATCCTTATGCTTTAAATGAAGGAACAATCATTAAATCAGGTAAAGCTTTATCTGATAATAATGGAGACTTCTCTATTGAATTCGATGCTTCTCCTGATCCTACAGATATCTATAATAAGAACGATTATTCGTATGAGATAAATGTAACCGCAAGCTCTCCTACTGGTGAGTCTCAATCTAACTTTACTTATGTTGCAGTGGGGCAAAAGAGTCTTGTACTGAATACTGATTTAGCTGAACTGATCAATAAGAATAGCTTTAAAGGATTCAAGGTTTTAAGTAAAAACCTAAATGATGAAAAGGTTGATGCTTCAGGAGAAATAAAGATATACAAACTTCAACAGGCTGAAAGAATATTAAGATCTCGTATTCTTGGTACTCCTGATACCTATATTATCCCTATAGATGAGTATCTCAAGAAGTTTCCTGAAGATATATATGCTGATGAAGATAATCCTCTTATCTGGGATAGAAAGGAAGTTTATAAAAACAACTTCAATACAGGAAGTGATGAGAATGTAAGTATTGCAACGCTTGATAAATGGGAACAGGGTTATTATCTGATTGAACTTAAGTCCAAGGATGCCTTTAATCAGGAAGTGAAGTATCAAAAGGTATTTACTATTTATGATGATAAAAGTAAGAAGATGCCTGTTATTTCGCCTGATTGGTTTAATGTTTCCAGCTTGAGGGCATTGCCTGGTGAGACTATAGATATAAGTGTAGGTTCTTCTTATAAAGACAATAAAACACTGATTAAGATCTATAATGGTGAAACTTTGCTTTTCTCTAAGTGGTATAAAACAGGAAATAAGAAAGAAAACATCCCATTTGAAATAAAAGAGAACTATAGAGGTGGTATTTCTGTTGTTGCTTTCCATGTTAACAGAAACAGAATATACACACATCAGAAAACTATTGATGTTCCTTTCGATAACAAAAAACTGGATGTTTCTCTGGCTTCTTATCGTGATAAACTGAAGCCCGGACAAGCTGAAGAATGGACAATCAATATTAAGGATTATAAAGGGAATCCTATTCTTTCCAATATGTTTGCTACCATGTATGATGCTTCATTAGATCAGTTTAAAAGCAACAGTTGGGCAATGCAGCTTTTCTTTGCTACCAGATATTCGAATCTATGGCAAAATGATAACTTCTCTTTAACTAGTGGAAGACAGATAATGCATCATAATGACTTTGGTTATGGTATGTCTACTTCTATTTATCCGGAGCTTAGTACTTCTTGTTATGATATGTATTCTGACAATGTCAGAATGAGAGGTAATGTTGCTTTTAGTGCCAGAGCAAAAAATGTTTCTATAACAGAAGGTGAGTTTGAAGAAGTGGCAATGGATGTTGCTGTAACAAAACAAAGCGCAGAAATTCCAGAACCTCCACAAGAAGGAGAAAGCAAGAAGGAAACTCAGGAAAGCGCATTTCAGATCAGAAGAGACTTTAACGAAACTGCTTTCTTTTATCCAAACCTGATGACCAATAAGGATGGTGATATTATCATCAAATTTACTACTCCTGAGTCATTGACTCAATGGAAACTGTTAGGACTTGCTTATACTAATGACCTTAAAGTTGGCGAAATTGAAAAGACATTTACTTCAAGTAAAGATCTTATGATTACTGCTAATGCTCCACGGTTCTTGCGTGAAGGTGATGAGATATCATTTCCTGCTAATGTGGTGAATATGTCTGATAAAGACCTATCTATTGATGCTTCTCTTGAAATAATTGATCCTTTCACTAATAAGGAGATTTCAGGCATAAATAAGGATAATAAAGTTCAGAATGTAAATATAAAGGCTGGTCAGTCTCAGGCGATCAATTGGAAACTACAAATACCTGATGGTGTATCTGCTATTACTTATCGTTTGATTGCTAAGTCTTCGACTTTCTCTGATGGTGAAGAAATGTTGATTCCTGTTCTTTCCAATCGTACAATGGTGACTTCAACAGAGATCATCGAACTGAATAATAACGAGACTAAAGATTATCAGTTTAGTGACTTGCTGAATATGAAAAAGAGTGCTTCTCTTGATCCTTATAGACTTACTTTTGAGTTTACTAATAACCCTGTGTGGTATGCTATACAGGCTCTGCCAACTTTATCAGAAAGCAATGTTGAAAGTGCTGATAACCTAATCAGCAAGTATTTTGCTAGCTCGATGAGTGCGTATATTGTCAATAGTAATCCAAAGATTAAGCAGGTTTTTGACTTATGGAAAAAGCTACAACCTGAAGCATTCCTAAGTAATCTGGAAAAGAACCAAGAGCTTAAGTCTATTGTTCTTGAGCAGACTCCATGGTTGATTGATGCACAGAATGAAAAAGAACAAAAACAAAAGATTGCTGCTTATTTCAATATGGAGAAGATAGGGCATGAGAATGATATCATCATTAGCAAGCTGAAGAAATTACAACTTCCCGATGGCTCTTTCCCTTGGTTTAGTGGAATGAAGGGAAGCAGATACACTACTCAGAACATTATCTTTAATCTTGCAAGGCTTCATGATAGAGGTATTATCAACATCAAATCTGATAGTGATCTTAATTATATGGTTTCTCGTGCTGTCAAGTGGATGGATGCAGAGATGACCAAAGATTATAAGAAGATGAAAAGCGATGAAGAGCGCAAAAAGTATTATAATCCTTATCCTATTACTATTCAGTATTTATTGGCAAGAAGCTATGTGATCAAGATCTATCCTGTTAAAAAGAATGATAAGGCTGCTTTTGATTACCTTGTTGATAAAGCCACTCATGAATGGTTGAAGCAGAATAATAATACACGTGCAATGATTGGACTATTAGCTCATCAGCTGGATATCAAACATACTGCTAATGCAATTGCAGTGAGCTTCAAGGATAGAGCAATATATAAAAAGAACTTAGGTATGTACTGGAAGTCCGGAAGTATATATTATACTTGGGATTATGCTCCTATTTCTACTCAAGCTTTATTGATTGAGCTTTTTGATAAAGAGTTAAAAGATCAGACTGCTATCAGTAGAATGAAGCAATGGCTTTTGAAGAATAAGCAAACCCGAAGATGGTCTACTTCAAGGGCTACCTTGGATGCTGTTTATGCGCTTGTATTTACCGGCTCAAATCTTATTGATCAAACCCCTGAATTTAAAGCTACCATAGGTAAGCATACTGTATCAAGTAATATACATACTGATCAGGCGGGTACTGCTTATGTGAAAAAGGCATGGGTGAAAAAGGAAATCTCTCCTGATATGGGTAATATCAAGATTGAAAGAAAAGGTGAAGGCCCTGCTTTTGGTGCTGTATATTTCCAATACTTTGAAGATCTTGATAAGGTGAAGGCTTCTGCTTCTCCCCTGAATCTGGAAAAGAAATTGTATATCAAACGTACAACAAAGGATGGTGTTAATTTGATTCCTATTTCTAAAGGTGGTTCTGCTCAGGTGGGAGATGAGATTGTAATCAGAATCATACTTACTGCTGATAGAGATATGGACTTTATACAGTTGAGTGACCTTAGAGCTTCTGGCCTTGAACCTACACAAACGTTCTCAGGATATAAGTATCAGGATGGTTTAGGTTACTATCAGAGTATTAAGGATGAGAGTACAGACTTCTTCTTTGATCATGTGAGAAAGGGAACTTATGTATTTACATATAGTGTCTATGCTGCTCAGGCTGGCAACTTCTCCAACGGGATAGCAAAGGTGCAATCTTATTATGCTCCTGAATTTAATGCACATTCACAAGGTATAAGACTTGTTATAGAATAATAATAGAGAGAATATAAATCTCTTATTGTAGATTGCCCCTTCAATATTGTATTGATATTGGAGGGGCTTCTTATTTCTATATTGTTTTTTTTAAATAAAAAAGATATTTTTTCTGTGATCAGAAAATAAAAAAAACACTCTTTTTTTATCCTTCATAACTTACTATCTCCTCTTTCCAATTATCATTCTTCACTTTTATATTGATCAACTTATCTCTTTTTATGCTTTTTCCCTACTTGTAAAATTCCGATTTCTGTAAATACTGTCAATATGTCATCAGTCTACACCATGTAAATTACTGTAACACAGCTATATATAAGCGGCTTTTTCATGTAAAAATAAGTCGATTTTAACTTCAAACACTCGAGACTTTAGCGCAAACACTCGAGACTTTGGTAGCAAACACTCGAGACTTTAGCGCAAACACTCGAGACTTTGAGGCAAACACTCGAGACTTTGGTAACAAACACTCGAGACTTTTGACAAGAAAAGCCCGAGATTTTAGTTGAGAAAGGGAATTTTTCACCAAAATAAGGCTTAACGGTTAGGGTTTTACGGTTTTTTGTCGAAAAAAATCATCCTCAGAATCGATTCTAAGAGCCTAAAATGATCCTTTTGATGCCTGAGTATAGGTCGAAACACACCTGTTTTGCTCCTTTTTACAGTCAAAAATGCCTTTAACTGCTTAGAATCATTATGCATTAGTAAGTGGGTGAATTACGGTTATGTGTTTATGGCATTTGATTTATTCGATTTTAGCAAGCTGATTTATTCAGGAATACATATGGAAAACCCCCGATCTTCATAGAAATACTGTATAAATGGCTTAATGGATTTGGTGGTTTGTGATTCGTTTAGTTTATTTGTTATCCTTATTTATTATAAGTACAAGTTGTAATAATAGAATAAAACTAAAATGTAATTCTACAAAACTATGAGAAAACTTATTATCTTTTTTTCTAAAGGTTTTGGTGGAGTATATAGGGACCCTACAACTTTAGAATATGAAGCAGTATTATATGGTTACAATTTTGAATAAAATATTTACATGAAAAAGATAATATTAATATTAATAGCTATAACATTAAAAAGCTGTTGCTCTCTTCCTCTAGTTGATTGTATTAGATATTATAAAAAATACTTTTTAGTTACTGGAGGATTAAATAATAATATTAATTATTATGGTTATGACACAATAAGTAATGTATATTTCGAAACTGATTTTAATAAAAAATGGGACATCTTTAAATACAAAGATGATTCATTAGAGATTAGTATTAATCCAATATATAAAAAGACTCTTGTAAATAGGAAAGACAGTATATATACTTTTTTTCTAAAAATAAAGATAAAAAACAAATATCATGATCAATTGTATTTGAAAAATAAAAATCTAAATATAAAAGCAAAAATCAAGCAAGACACCTTGTTATGTCATTTTAGAAATTTAAATGAAAGAATTAATATCGGACAAACAAAAGTTGATACTATCATTTGTAAATTTAAGCACAATATAAAATATAATAACTTTCAAAGAGATCACAAATTGTTAATTAGTTACAAGCCGGACAAATCAAAAGAATTAATTGCATTATTTGTCACAAAAACGATTGTTTTTTTTAATAAACCAAAAAAATAGTCCTATTTCACAACTTGTATAAAAAACTTGAAGAGAAGGACTTTACACTTATTTATAGATCGGAAAAGCAATAATAAAAAGAAACTATCTTGAAGAGTATTGGCTAGAATTTTAAATCGATCTTATAGTCAAATAGCTTACAAAGCCCGGCATACCGGGCTTTTTTTATATCTTGCATAGGGTATGTTTATAAGTGTTTACTAAATGATATAATTATGCAAGCTAGGCTTTTGGCCTGACAGAAGTCTTTTAACAAATAAAATAAATATGAAGCGAACAATTATCCTTATAACCAGTCTGAT
>JBGRPZ010000069.1:0-23201 GCA_041725915.1 Hyphomicrobiales bacterium
AATGAAGTATAATTAGTCAAAGAACTTATTTATGATACTGCCTGGTTACTCATTTTTATGTTTTTTGTGTGGTAACTCAAGCATCGAGTACTTCAGGCATTTTTTGTTTTATTTTATCAGACTTTTTAAATCACTTCAATGTGAAATAAGGGTGTAAGACTCGATTTTGACTCATATTTGCATATCAATTGGGTGTTTTTATGCTCTTAGAGGCCAATTTCAACAACTTTTTTCTCACGAAACACATGTACAGTAAAAACCGTTGTATTGTTCGTTTGGATACTACAATTTATAGATAGATCCCCAAAATATTTACTTCTCTATCTGGAAAGATAAAAACTTGGATTCACAAATAAGCTTTTACAGTAAAGTGCTTTCTGTAATTATAAAAACAGAATATTACGTTCTTATTACTACTTGAATATAAGTTCATTACAATTGAAATTTTCTTCCTTATTAAGTGGGATTTAGAATTTACAATATTTATTTTTTGAATTATCAGGATCGGATTCCAAAACTGAGTACACCCACTTTTCCAATTTCCGGGGGTGAGTTTCCAAACTGAATGTACTCAGATAAGCGGTTTGACTATACTGGCTTTTTTAAGTCGCTGCTTGATATGAGAATGTGATAGTCTATAGAAAATAGCCTGAAAAAGGTGTGTGTTTTTTCTGTAGGTTGATTTATGAAAAAGTGTAATGTTTTATTTGAAAATGTGCGTCTACATTAATGGTATTAATTTGATGCCGTTTTTTTGTGTGGGATAAACTCAGAATAATATATTATTTTTAATGTGTTATAAGTTAATACATTATTGATTGCGATCAATAGCTTTTGTACTACCCGAATTGTATCTTGATTATACTTTCTTTATGAAGATGAATATACGAAACTACCGGATCCCCTTGATATGTTCACTAGGTGCTTGTCTTGAACTCTTCGACTTCTCTCTTTTTCTATTTCTTATAGATTCAATAAGAGGGGTGTTCTTTCCGGGTAGTTCAGGCAGCTCAGGATTACTATTGACTCTTGTAATATTCTCTTCGGGATCTTTGATGCGTCCAATAGGGGGCTTGTTCTTTGGTCATATAGGAGATAAGTTTGGAAGAAAAAAGGCATTTCAATTGTCAGTAACCTTAATGGCTATATCAAGTGCTGCCATTGCCATATTGCCGCCAGCAAGCTCAGTAGGTGCTATAGCTCCTGTATTGTTATTGCTTGTACGAATGTTGCAAGGATTCTCGATAGGGGGTGAGATCCCCGGTTCTTGTGTTTATGCATCCGAATACTTCCCGAAGAACAGAGGGTATGTAGTTGGATTGATATTCCTTGGTATTACTTATGGAAACTTGTTGGCCTCGGCTATGATAGGTATTGTAAGGGCGTTTATGTCTGATCATGCTTTTAATATCTATGGGTGGAGGATTTGTTTTCTGGTGGGTGGACTTATGGGGATACTCGCTTTTAACTTGAGGAAGAAGTTCGCCGAGACTCCTGTATTTATGGAGATGAAGGAGAGAAGATTAAAGATTCCTGCAAAGCAGCTGTTTGTAAAGTCGTGGAAAGATGTTGTAAGTGGTTTTTTTGCTGTAGGGACAACTGCTACAAGTTTATTTGTCCTTGTCAGGATGCCTGATTATATGGAGAAGTTTTGTAATGTAACCTTTCAAAATGTTCAGGTTTATACTTCTTATATGTTTGTGATTTTAGGTATTGGAGTGGTGTTCTGGGGCTATCTGTCAGATTTTATTAGTAGACGATTGATCATGACAATAGGTTGTGTTATGGTAATTATACTGAGCTTTGTTTCCTTTAAAGTGCTGAATGGAACTAGTTCTATGCCTCTTGTATATATTATGTCTACTTTGGTTGCTTTTGCCTTGTCTATACCTAATGGTATTTATGCATGTTATATTCTTGAGAAGTTCCCTGCAATATATCGTCTGTCCGGGCTTTCAATATGTTATAATCTGGGCTTTGCTATATTTGATGGTGCTTTCCCTTTGTTGATTACCCTTTTCTTGTTAAGTCAAAACTCCTTAGTGGCTGTAGCTTATTCACTTTCTATACCTGCATTCTTAAGTCTGATATTTACTTTCTTCTCTTCAGATCATTCAAGAAGAACATTGAAATTCTAAGGCCTGCTTGGGGAAGAATAAATAATTGAGGCTTAAAATAAATATAACTACATTAGGTTCTTTAATGATAAAAAGGACTTAATGAAGAGAAAAATAGAGTTATTAGCTCCTGCAAAAGACCTTGAAATAGGTAAGGCAGCAGTTATTGCCGGAGCAGATGCAGTGTATATAGGGGCAGATAAGTTTGGTGCAAGAGAATCAGCAGCAAATCAATTGGATGAAATTAAAGAGTTATGTGATTTTGCCCATCTTTATGGTGTTAGGATTTATGTGACACTAAATACAATCTTGTATGAATCAGAATTAGATGAAGCTCAGAAGATGATTCATGATCTTTGGGATATGGGTGTAGACTCCCTTATTATACAAGATGTCGGAATACTGGAAATGGATTTACCTCCAATCCCTATTCATGCCAGTACTCAAATGGATAATAGAAGTGTTGATAAGGTGAAATTCCTTCAGGAAACAGGATTGCAAAGAGCTGTTCTTGCCAGAGAATTATCATTGGAACAAATTCAGGAAATAAGATCTGCTACTGATATTGAACTTGAATACTTTATTCATGGTGCTTTATGTGTATGCTATAGTGGTCAATGTTATTTGAGTCACCATATAGGTAACAGGAGTTCAAATAGAGGGGCATGTGCACAGCCTTGCCGTCAGAAGTGGAAGCTTACCGATAACTTGGGTAATGTCATCAAAAATGATCTTCACTTATTATCATTGAAGGATAATAACCAAAGTGAGAATATTGAGGCTATCATTAATGCTGGTGTAAACTCTCTCAAAGTTGAAGGTAGACTTAAGAGTATTGATTATGTAACCAATGTTATAGGATATTATAGGCAGGTGATTGATGGAATCATCGATCAGAATCCTAACTTAGAAAGAGCATCTAAAGGTAAGACTTACTTATCTTTTACTCCTGACCCTGAGAAAAGTTTCAACAGAGGCTTTACAGACTATTTTACTACCAATGCAGATCAACGTATTGCAAATATATATTCTCCAAAGTCTTTGGGTAAATATCTGGGTGAGGTTGCTGAGGTAAATAGTAGTTACTTTACTATTGATACCAAAGAACAACTTTCAAATGGTGATGGTCTTTGTTACTTTTTGAATAATGAGTTGAAGGGAATAAGAATCAATAAGGTTGAAGATGGTAAGATCTATTCTCGCGAATTTAGAGGAATAAAGAAAGGAATTTCTATCTATAGAAACTTAGATCATCAGTTTGTCAATGAGCTTAAAAAGAGTAAAAGGGAAAGATTGCTACCTATAAACTGTGACCTTGATATAGTTGAAGGATCACTTCAACTAACACTCTCTGATGCTATGAGAGACAGTAGTATACAGGAATCAGTTAAAGTAGAACTTGAAGTAGCGAACAATACTGAGAAGGCTCTAAGTAACATAACAAAACAACTAAGTAAGTCTGGTGATTTTCCTTTCGAAGTGATTAATGTTGATTATAAGGCTGATGAGGTTTTCTTTATTCGTATGGGGGCACTTAATGCTCTCAGAAGAGACGCAATGGAAAAGCTGTATAAGCAGATTCAGGAAGATTATAAGAGACATGAAAGAATGCAAGGAGTATCAAAAGTGGATTACTTCAATGACTCTATCGATTATAGGGGAAATGTAAATAATACTCTTGCTAAAGCTTTCTATGAGAATAGAGGAGTTAAGTCTGTTGACTGGGCACCAGAGAAAGAGTCATCGAATGAATCAAAAGTACTGATGACTACTAAGTATTGTATAAAAGACGAGCTAGGAATATGTCCTGTTAAGGATGACGCAGAACCTAAAGAGCTTTATCTAGAGAATGAGTTAGGTAAGTTTAAGCTTTCTTTTGACTGTAAGAAATGTGAAATGAATGTGATATCATAAAAAAAGCAGGCTTAGCCTGCTTTTTTGTTGAAGTTAAGATGTATGTTATCCTTCTTCAATATTGATATTGTATTTCTTTATTCTTCTATCCAATGACTGCCATGTGATATTCAGAAGCTTTGCTGCTTGAGCTTTGTTATTATCAGATTGTATAAGAGCCTTCTTTATCATGTCTATTTCCATCTTCTCAAGATCCAGATTATCATCATTAGGTTCTGGAGTATTTGCAGGTGGATAGCTCGGGTATTGTGGCTCTTGTGGATTGTATACAGGTGCTTGCCTTTCCATCTCAGGATACTGAGTATTGACAGGTGTATAACTTGAAGGATTGAAGGTGATATTTGGAATCTTGAAATGTTCAACTTTAAGTTGATTGGATTCACAGAGTATCATTGCTCTTTCAATCATGTTTCTAAGTTCTCTCACATTACCAGGGAAGTTATAAGTCATCAGGTGAGAAACTACACTAGGTGAGTAACCTGTAATTTTCTTTCCTATTCTCTCATTATATGTAGAAATGAAATGATCCAACAGAACAGGGATATCTTCATACCTATCACGCAAAGGAGGTATTTCGATTACAAATATGCTCAGACGATGATATAAGTCAAGTCTAAATCTCTTCTCACTGGCCATCTTTTCAAGCTCCTGATTAGATGCAGCAATTACTCTTACATCAACATTAAGTTGTTGGCGTGATCCAAGTTTTGACACCTTTCTTTCTTCGAGAACACGTAATAGTTTTGCTTGTTGCACTAAAGGCATATCACCAATTTCATCTAAGAAAAGTGTTCCTCTATTGGCAATTTCAAACCAACCCGGCTTGTCTTCATTAGCACCTGTAAAAGCTCCTTTCTTATGACCAAAGAACTCACTTTCAAATAATGTCTCAGGGATAGCAGAGCAGTTCACAGAGTGAAAAGTGTTTCTATGTCTTTTACTTAAATAGTGGATACCATGAGCAACAAGTTCTTTACCTGTACCACTTTCCCCCATGATAAGGACACTTGTGTGTTCAACTTGAGCAACCTTGGCCATTAGCTCCATAACTCTTTTCATCTTAGGAGAGTTCCCAAGGAATTTATGCCCCAACTTATCAAAGAGTCTATTGGATAATATGTCTACAGATTGTTGAGCCATTTTCAATTCTTTCCCCATTTTGATGAACCTCTTGGTTCTTTCAATAGAGTTGTTGATATCAACAAGTCTGAAAGGTTTAGGGAAGTAGTCAATAGCTCCTTGCCTCATTGCTTCAATTACACTATTCATATCTCCATGACCAGAAATCATGATAACTTCAGTCTCAGGGCTTAATGATTTCATGTGCTTTAACACTTCAAGCCCACTCATTTCTGGCAACTTAATATCAAGAATGGCAATGTCGACTTTATTGTTCTTGACAATTTTGAGTCCTTCAGAAGGCGTTCCGGCAGTAAAAGTGTTAAAACTTCTTGACGTTAAGAACTCTTCGATTTCATCTCGAACTCTCTTTTCGTCATCTAATATAAGTATATTCAGGTTGTTCATTTTATATTACTCTAAATGATATTCTGGTAAGATTACTTGTAATTCCGTGTATTTTCCTTCCTTACTAAAGACACATAAAGTTCCTTTCATCTCTGTTATTATTCCATAAGAGATTGAAAGACCTAAGCCAGTGCCTTCTTCAACGGCTTTAGTAGTAAAGAAGGGATCAAAGATGTTATTGATATTCTTCTCAGGGATACCTATCCCATTATCATAAACACTAAGTATAACTTTGTCTTTATGGTTGAAAGTAGATATTCTTATTTCTTTCTGGAAATCTTCTCCTTCCAGTTGTTTCCTTTTATCGACGGCAAACTTTGCATTGGACATAAGGTTCAAGAGAACCTGTTCAATTCTGTTTACATTTCCATATATAATAGGGCTCTTGGCATTCTTCTTTAATGTAATCTTTACGCCATGACTCTCAAATTTCCTTGTGAAAAGGGATAGAGCTCCATCTAAAGGGTCGTTAATGTTTACAGGAGAGAACTTCTGATCTTGTGTGTCTCTTGAAAAGTCTCTTACATGCTCGATGATAGTTTTGATTCTTCCAATATCATCAAAGAATACTTGAAGTTTATTTTCTATGTATTGATTAGAAAGAGAATTGTCAGATAGCTTGAATTTTATATTTTCCAGACCCATACTAAGACCACCAAGAGGCTGGTTGATTTCATGAGCCATACCAGCAGAAAGCTCTCCTAAAGACTCTAACTTAGACTTCTGAATGAGTAGCTCATGTTGTTTTTTGATTTTGGCTTTTTCTTCTTCAACTCTCTTTTCAAGGTTTTGATTGAGCTGTCTTAATTCTTCAGCAGTTTTCTTTCTTTCAGTGATATCTGTCAGGAAGCTAATAACAGCTTTCTGGTTTTCCCATGTAATTCGGGCAGATTTCATCTCGAACCACTTCTCTCTACCATAGATGTCTGTGATCATGACATCAGAATGTGTGTTTAAATCAGTGTCTCCGGCTTCAATAAGATTGCTTTTTACTATTTCTTTATAAGGTTGGTCTACAATGTCGCTTAATGGCCTTTGGATAACTTTCTTGGGGAAATAACCCGTCATATCATAGACTTTAGGGTTCATAAACCTGATAATACCGTCAATAGTAAGGATGACACCATCATTAGTATTCTCATATATGGTACGATATTTCTCTTCGCTTTCTCTAAGGCTTTTTTCTGCTTGCTGGCGTTCGAAGATCTCGTCCTGTAGATCCTTGGTTCTTTCACGGATTCTACCTTCAAGCTCTTCGTTGAGTTCTTTTAGCTCTTGTTCTGCTTCATTACGATGAATAGCAGCACCGAATATGTTTGCAGCAGCAACCAGAGCATTAACTTCGGAGTCTGTCCAGAATCTTTCCTTATGGCATTCATCAAGGCCAAAGAAGCCCCACAACCTTTCATTGACGAATACAGGAACTATGATAAGGGATCTGACCTGTTGATCTTGTAGAAACTCTTTTTCCTGTTGGCTGAGATTCTCGAAACTCTCTGAGAAGACAATATTTCGGCTAAGGAACTTATCTAGTCTTGAAAGGAAGATATTATCATCAGTGATAACTTCATATTTATCTCCCTTTAAGTGTTGTGCGATTCCAGAAGCGCACCATTCAAATTTTTGCTTGAAGCAATGTTTGTTGTTTTGTGATATCCGTTGAAAGATGTACACGCGACTGGCATTTGTTGCAATGCCTAATTCTTCTATTACTGTGGGGACAGTCTTCTCACTGTAGTTTGTCCTAAGGAATGTTTCAGCTGCAAAGCTTACAGCTTGAAGGATAGCCTCTCTTTTCTTTAAAGCTTCTTCAGCTATTTTCTTCTTTAACTCATTAGCTTTTGCTTTTCTTTCTTTTAATATTTCTTGGTACTGTCTTTCGATAGTAGTCCTGAAGTCATCAATATTAATAGGCTTTACAAGAAATCCATTAGCACCAGCTTCTATAGCTTTAATAAAATATTCACTTTCCTCATAGGCGGACATGATGATAATTCTCGAATCATGTTTTATAGCCTTTATCTGTTGAGTCATTTTGATGCCGTCTAGCTCTGGCATTCTTATGTCAGTGAATATAAGATCCGGGTTCTTCTCATTAAAGATTTTGATGCCTTCTTTACCATTAGCAGCGGTATAAAGTTCTTCTACGAAGCTGCTAAGTATAGTTGTATATAGTTCTCTTATTGAAGAATCATCTTCTACAAACAGTAGTGATATCTTATATTTTTCCATTGAAGAGTATATAACCTAGTTTGGATATATTTTGAGGTGAAAACTTGAATAAAAACAGAATCCTCTTGTAGAGGTTTATTTCACTCGTACTTTACCTTACAAAGCTAATAATTATTTTGACAATTATCCTTTTTCGGATAGCTGATGTATGCTATCTATTAATAACGCATAACATTGTTGATTTAGGATTTGATGCTTAGTTTTAGTTTATCAATGAGTAATTGAACAAATCAAGGTAAATCAGGTTAGGCAGATATTATGAATAGAGACTTAAGTAAGATACAAAAACAATACAACTTAGATACTTTAGATGAGAAGATAGTAAGCCCGGATCCATTTGTTCAATTTGATATATGGATGAAGAAGGCAATAGAGATTGACCCTTATGATGCATCGGCAATGGTTTTATCTACAGTTTCTGAAGACGGAAAACCTTCATCACGAATTGTGCTCTTGAAGCATTACAGTAAGTCGGGATTTGTATTTTTCACCAACTATGAGTCCAGAAAAGGGGCTGAGATAGAGAAGAATTCATATGTGTGTTTGAATTTCTACTGGAAAGAGTTGGAAAGGCAAGTTAGGATAGAAGGTAAGATAACGAAAGCAGACAATGTAGTGTCTGACCAGTATTTTGATTTTCGTCCAGCTGATAGTAAGATTGCTACAATAGCTTCAAATCAAAGCAGGATAATTCCAAATCGAAAAGTACTGGAAGCAAAATATGAAGAGATCAAAGCAGGAGATAGAAAATTAAAGAGACCAGAAAATTGGGGCGGTTATGTTATTATTCCTGATAAGTTCGAATATTGGCAAGGTCGGTTAAGTAGACTTAATGATAGAGTGTTATATGAACTTGATGATAAAGGAGAGTGGAAGATATTTCGATTAGCTCCATAAATATAGTATGAAGGGCTGCCTTTTATGGCAGCCCTTTGTATAGTTACTTCTTTCTGTAATTCTTTTTCACATCCTTTATAATTCTGGCAAGCTCTTTACCTTTTCGCTTTTTCTCACCTACAGACATTTCATAATGCTGTTGTTCTTTATAAAGCTTGATATAGTTATTATAAAGTTCTTCATCAAGAAGGTCATTATTGAGAGCTTCAATAATAGCACATCCTTTCTCATGCATATGAGTACAGTTTTTATACTTGCAATCTTTGGATAAGTCAGTGAGAGCATCAAAAGTTAGTGATAAACCTTCTGAAGCACCACCAATACCAAGTTCTCTCATGCCGGGAGTATCTATAATAATTACTCCTTCATCAGAAATAAACAATTGCTTATGAGTAGTGGTATGTTGACCTTTTGAAGTAGCTATACTAATCTCCTTGGTCTTCATAATCTCATTACCCATAATATTATTTATCAAAGTAGACTTTCCAACACCAGAAGAACCCAATAAACAATAGGTGCGTTCTTTTTGCAAACCTGACAAAAGCTGTTGAATGCTTGAATTGTTATAATTGCTGATTGGAATAACTGTAGTGTTGTTGGTTCTTTCTTTGATTTGTGTGATCTGTAGTTCTAATTCATCTTTACTGACTTGATCTATCTTGCTCAGTATAACTATAGGATGAATATTGCAATCATTACATATGATTAGATATCTCTCTAATCTATTTAAGCTAAAGTCATCAACAGAAGATTGTACAATAAGTGCATAATCGATATTAGAGGCAATAGCTTGTTCGTCGGACTTTTTACCTACAGCTTTTCTTTTGAGTAGGTTTTGTCGTTCAATTACTGCATGAATTATCAGTTGGTCATCAAAGGCACAAACAGCAACCCAATCACCAACTGTAGGGAAATCCATTCTTGATTGTGCTGTGAACCTTATGTTTCCTGTAATCTCTGCTTTATATTCGCCATCGACAGTCTTGACTATATATCGCTCTTTGTGCTCGGCAATGACTCTGCCAATATCAAAGTCTGATAACTGTTGCTGTTGTCTGAGTTGTTCTATATTATTGGTGTAACCTAATTCTTCTATTGACTTTATGTTGTTATCAGACATAGAATTGCTATGACATAATGAATCTTTCATCGTGATATAATGATGTTATTATGTTTCTTCCCTTGACAGAGAAGTGAATAAGTTAATTAAAAATAAAAGCGGAAAGGGTATAGGTATCACAATAACACCCAATAAATTACTTATTGAGATGATAAAAAATGGAGTGAATACCTATTGTTACACCGAGGTCAATAGTCTCCAGTAAGAATTATGTAGGATAGTTTTTGTCATAAGCTGCAAATATAACATATGTTTGCACGCTTGTCAATAGCAATTAAAAAAGCCAATAAGTGAACTCACTTATTGGCTTGATACTTTTGTAACCTTATATAATCAAGCTATAAGGCCTAACAAAAAACAGTATTACAAATTCCATAAATACAACTGTTATTGTATTCCTGAGTATATCTCATGTTGTTTTTGCGATTACACATTGCTTCCGTATTGTTTTTAAGGTGTGCAATAGTTGACTTCTTAAAAGTAAGTTTTTGTTTTTTCATAATAATTTTTTTATTGGAATTAATACAATAGACCTGCTAATAGTTTTAAGATTATTAGTCAGGTCTTTAAAATAAATGAATGAAGTCTTCTAAGAGTAAAATATTAATCTTTACTATTATCCATTAACTCGGTTTCAAAATTATGAAGGGAAAGTGAAAGCTTTATTCAGTGAATAAGATAATTATCAAGCTTACTCTTTCTTTTTAGAGCGCATAGTCTTTAGGTCACCATTATATTATAATCCAGTTCAGTTTATTATTATGATGAAAATGAATTTTGATTATAATGAAGATCATAATATCATTATAACAAGAATTGAATGTTATTATAATGAAACTTATACTTTGTTATAATGAGAGTTGAAGCTTATTATATTCATTATGGCCAAAATAGCCGCTCAGTTTATGACCACAGGTGTAAGAATTCTGCTTCATAGGGCTGAGAAATCGATATCACGGGGCTGAGTTTTAAATTAGAGTACTAAGAAAAGAGCAACCTAAGTTGCTCTTAATTATAACCAGAGTATGAAAGACAATAGACTCTATAGTTTCAGCGATAAACCAATAGAGAAGTTAAGACCTTTTTTGTATGAGCTGTAGATATATTCTTGTCCTTTCCAGCTGTTATCCTCATTATACCTTGTATATGTTTGTTTAAACACAGGGTTCAAGATATTATTAAGGGCGAATTTAAGTTTAAACATAGATCCAATCTTTTTGCTAATGTTGAAGTTCAGTGAGGGACTGGGTTGTTCATAGATATTAGGAGTACCACCACTATTGACGATTACCAGTCTTTTCCCAGAGACATTAAAGCTTAAGTTGGATTCAATCCCTACGCTGTCATTTTTATAACCAAGAGAAGTGTTTATGATGTAAGGAGATTGCCCGGCCATCACTCTTGTAGTAGGATAACTTGGTTCAGTTTTTCTAATATGTTCAAGTTCGGCTTTGTCTACATCAACACTTGAGTAGATAATAGAAGCATTAATGCCGATATTAAAGTTTCTAAGGAGATCTATAAAATCAAGTTTCTTTCTGAAATCAAGTTCAAGGCCGATTACTTTAGCATTGTTTACATTCCTCCATGTCAGTTCAGGGTTAGCAGCTTCGGGGTTGTAAGTCTTTTCAATGGGGTTGTCGAAGTTCTTATAGAAAACACTTGCAGCTACAGTCTCGGAAGGTCTGGGGAAGTATTCCCATCTTAAGTCGATATTGTCGATAAGTGTTCTTTGAAGATTAGAATTACCAACAATGATATCGCCACCCATAAAGTCAAAAGAAGCATAAGGAGCAAGTTCGCGGAAGGTGGGGCGGGCAAGAGTTCTTGAATAAGCTAACCTTAAGTTAGCCTTATCAGATATATGATAAGTGAAGTTTATAGAAGGAAGAATATCCAGATTATCAAGCTCACCAGCTTTCACTTCATCAGATAAACTATTTACATTGATAAGAGTTTGTTCAAGTCTTGCGCCCACCAATATTTTGAACTTCTTTCTTATGGGTAGTTTCAGGCTTAAGTATGCAGCACCAACACTTTGGTCGCCATTATAGCTATTGATAAGGTTGTTTTTATCAGAATTAGACACGAATACACCTAAAAGCATTTGTTCAGACCAACTTGGAGCGTTGATACCTATGTTGCTATCACTGAAGTAATCATCTACATTCCCTGTAAATGAATTATTCTGATCTTTAAAGTCATACCTTTTATCCCTAAAAGTTCTATCTCTATAATTATAAGATAATCCAAACTGGAAATTACTTTTATTATCAAATAGCTTTACAGGTAGTTTAAAATCAACTTTACCAAAGACACTTGTTTCATTTAAATCTCTGTAGAATCGGGTGGGAACGGCATACTTTGCAGGGTCAATCTCATATATAGTATCCCCATTTGTTATATAGAAGCTGTTGTTAAAGTTTCTGAAGTCGGGTTGTTCAATCTTCGATGAAGAAATAGAAGTTATCCAGTCGACTTTGAGTTTATTCATGCTTTTGATGAGGTGTTCTCCTTTTAATTGACCAGAGACAAAAGATCTTTCCTCAAAGTTGAGAAGTCGGGTTTGGTAGAACATTTCAGGATCCTTTTCAGGATTAGGCCCTGTAAGCATTCTTGTTTCTTTTACTCCACTATGGTTATAAAGTATGCTTGCGCTGATAGTATTATTCTGAGATAGTTTTAATGATCCGTTAGCCATTGCAGACCATAATATGCTGTTTTCACTTTTCTTGTCTTCATATTTATAATCTTCAACAAGACTATTGGAGTTACTACCGACAAGGTGATATTTTCCTCTTATACCATTATCATAATATTTATACTTATTGGAATAGGAGAGAGCAGTAAGCCAGCCGAATGTTTTTCCAAACAACTTGGATTGATTACCTACACTTATAGAATAACTTTGATTAAGGAAAGGAGTAGTTTTATTTAGCTTCCATATTTTATTGAATGATTCCGTAATCTTTGTCAGCTCAGGGTATTTATCTATTTCACCAAGTTTAGGTATCTGACCAGAAGCAAGAGAAGGGAGCTTTCTTGTTCCGTCATCAATGCCTAACCAATCAGTATTGCCACCTTTATAAGAAAGGTAATCAGAGTTAAAAGAAGCCTGAGTGTTAAGGCCAAGGGAGATAGAAGCACTTAATGTGAATTCTTCAGGGAAGTCTCTTGTAGTAATATCAACCAGTCCACCAGTAAAACTACCAGGAAGTTCAGGAGTGAAAGACTTGTGAACGACAATGTTCTCAAGTATGTTTGTAGGGAACAAGTCCATTTGGACAGTATTTCTATTTGGATCCAAACCGGGGATTATAATACCGTTCAATGTGGTCATCATATATCTGTCACTAAGACCACGTATGTATACATACTTTCCATTCTGAACGCTTACACCTGTAACTCTCTTGAGTGCACTAGCAGCATCACTATCCCCAGCTTTAGATATTTGCTGAGAAGAGATGGCATCAATCACAGAAGAAGACTTCATTTGCATGATAAGCATTGCACTCTCAGTGCGGCGTACGGCTTTTGCAGAAACAACAACTTCATCGATACTTAAGGCAGTAGGCTCAAGAATAAAGTTGAGGTTTTCAGTTTTTCCAGCTTGTACATTATAAGATTTAACGACCTTAGGGTTGTAAGATATGTATTGGCACATGATATCATAAGTGCCAGCAGGTACTTCATCAAGTATGTAGTTTCCGTTTATATCCGCTACACTGCCATAGTTTGTTCCCATGAGCAAGACTGTAGCACCAATAAGTTCTTCACCAGTTTCCTGATCAATGATTTTGCCTTTAAAAGTACTGTTCTGAGCGTATATAGTTGCTGAGATTAGTAAACTTAGAATTAGCAGTCCTACTTGTTTCATTTTGAATCTTATTATAGTCAATTGATATAAAAAAATAAGACTGGTATAATTATACCAGTCTTTTACACTTTACTTTATGAATTGAGAAGTTTTAGACCAACCTTTAACCCAGTTATCTTTTAGTGGATCGAACGCACCTTTGTAGTTTGTAGGCTCAATCCCTTGAGGGAATTCAGTCAGCTGGCTACTTACATCTTTTGTAGGTATTAACTTCAGGTTGTTGATGTCATATGATATACCAGGGTCAGCAATCTTGTTTTTCTTTGTTTCAAAGCTGTTTACCCAGTTATTTGTAATATTTTCAGGAACAATGATGCCGTCTTCATGTCCTATATTGAATATTGATTCAGGAGTATCATCAGCAATCATAAAGAACTGACAATATTCAATAGTAAGGTTGCCTTTGGTGAATTGATCATAAGAGCAATCACTTCCGTCCAGATACTCAATATCTATCCCCTTAGCTTGGTTTACAAATATAGAGTTTACATAATGACCACCAGCGTTATCTCTAAATGTCAACAACCTCTTGTCATTGGCTTTGCCACGACCTATATATGTAACATTGTACAGATTCGGGATAGCATAAGGAGTTGCGAACTCATTATCAGAAGGCCCTCCGTCGTGCTCACCAATTCTATCACCTTTGTCAGAATTCTGAAGAGCAAGCCAGAATTGACCATTACCTCTGTAGCTTTCGTCATAATCGAAGGAGTCATCACCATTAAATGCGGAAATGAGATACTTACAATTCACTGTTCCACCAAACCATTCAAAGCCATCATCTTTATTACCTATTACCTCTATATATTCAATAGTAGTACCACTACCTACAGCTCCCATAGTAAGACCATTGATTTCATTGCCTTCACCTATGTCAGTACCACCATTGCGAATAGATATGTACTTGATGATACCAGAATTATCATTGTCATTAGTACCACCATATCTAGCTCTTTGTTCGCTTGTAGGGATTCCTTCAATAGATTTTAATTCTGTGGCATTATTGGTTTTCCCTTTACCAAGGATAATAAGACCACCCCAAAGACCTTGCGAGTTATGAGGAATATTCTCACCTTGGATAACTTGTTTTTCGATATGATCATAATGAGTATTATCAGCTTCAGAGCAGAATATGATGGGTTGTTCAGCTGTTCCTTCGGCATAGATCTTACCGCCTCTAGCGATGACAAGAGCACTGGCATCTCTTTCCTGTCCGGATTTTCCTTTGATAATAGTGCCAGCCTCTATAGTTAGAGTTTGCCCATCATTGACAAACACCATTCCATCGAGGATATAAGTATTATCAGAAGTGAAAGTTTTAGTTCCAATACCTTCACCAAAGTCTTTTATTGTGATGATTCTTTCAATTACTTTTCCATCTTCATCTTTTACATCCAAAGAAGTAAAGGTGGTTTTCTTTGAGTTGTCTTCACTGATAAGATTATCATCCTTCTTTTTACATCCGGATAAGAGAATAAATGAAGCGAAGATCGCGAAAGCTAAAAGTTGTAGATTTTGTTTTTTCATTTCGATGTTTATTTGGGTTTTATTTCTGATCACAAAAGAAGCATTGATATAAGAATTGAGTTTTACCTATTGATTAAGCTTAGGTTAATTGGAGAGAGTGGGTTGGTAATAAAAACTTAATATTCGGGTTTAGGTGTTTGGATTGTAAGAGTATCCAACACCTTTATAGGTTTTAATATTAAGAAGACCTATCTTCTTTCTAAGTTTTCTTATATGTACATCTATGGTTCTATCACCTATAATCAGATCATCACCCCAGATACATTCGAATATCTCTTCACGAGTGAAGACCTTTCCGGGTTTAGAGGTAAGAAGACTTAGAAGTTCGAATTCTTTCTTGGGGAGTAAGACGGGCTTGCCATCTTTGAGGACTTCATACTTTTCTCTGTCAACAGATAAGTTATCAGTTATAGTTTTTGTATTGTCAATATGGCTGTTCTCGGATCTTCTCAAAAGTGCTTTGATTCTACTTACAAAAAGCTTGGGGCGTATAGGTTTCTTTATATAATCATCGGCTCCGGCTTCAAAACCTGCAATCTGTGAATAGTCTTCAGCTCTTGAAGTGAGGAAAGTGATAATTGTATTTTTCAGGCTTGGGATCTTTCTGAGCTCGTAACAAGTTTCTATACCATCCATTTCCGGCATCATTACATCAAGAACAATAATGTCAGGATTTACCTTTTTGGCAAGTTCCAGTGCCTTGATACCATTGTTTGCTTTTGAGACTTCAAATCCTTCCTTCACAAGATTATATCTGAGGAATTCTATGATATCATCTTCGTCGTCTACTAAGAGTATTTTGATGTTTTTCATGGAGTAAGAATTTTGTTTTATCAAACTTACTTCCATACTATTAACTTATGCTAAATGAGTCGTTAAGAAAATATAAACAAGTGTTAAGAAATTGTAAAATAGAAGGGAGAGGTGTCTGTAGACTAAAGGCTTGTTGTTGAGGTTTCAACTTGATCAAAAAGAGTATAGAGAAGAATAGAGTAGGTGAGATAGAAATAAAAAAGAGGGTGCTCATAGTGAGCACCACCCTTTGAATATACTATTGCTTAACTATTTTAGTAACTATGTTTAATGAAGCATTACTTACAGAAACAGTATAGATACCAGCGTTTAAGCCAGAGATATCAACTCTGTTACCAGAAGTGTAATTATTTTTATTGTAAACCATCTTACCATTAATATCGAAGATCTTAACGCTTGCACTATCATCAGCAAAGTTGATCTTGAAGTAATTTACAAATGGATTAGGATAAACATCTATATTGCTATTTCTTGTAGAAGAAGATTGAGCTAGTTCACCTTTGTTCATTACCACAACAGTGAAAGTTTGTTCTATAGTGTTGATTCCATCAGAGATAGAAATAACAACTGGATACTCACCATTTTCTGTAGGTGTTCCTGCTAATAGAGCATGACCATTAACACCACTTGTGAATAAGCTCATCCATTTTGGCATCTGTACGGCCTTGAATTGAATGAATTCATGTTCGTTATCAAAAGCAGTTATACCATATAAGTATTGTACATCAAGAGAACCTTCTGTAATAGGATTACAGATAAATCTTGGAGCTGAATTATCAGACTCATCGCCTTCAGTGATAACTATTTCAACTTCATGCATTATAGCATATTCTTTGTTGTCTGCTATAATAAGAGCTTGATATATACCTTCTTCATTAGGAGTTCCAGAAATGGTTACAACTTTAGCTTTATTTTCTGCATCAATTGTTATATCAACATTAAATCCACTAGGTAAAGAGTTGCAAGTTACTTCCAAGTTCTCATAATTCTTGTCTTTACATAAAGCCTTGAATTCAAAATATTCACCTACTTCACCAATAGATTCAGTTATAGGAATGATTACAGGTTTATTAACACTACTACCTTCGATATTTAAAGTTGTTGTAGATCCTACCCAAAGAGCTCCTGATTCTAGACTATTATAACAAGTCATAAGAATAGAGTATTTACCTTCATTTTCAGGGACTCCAGAGTATGTTAATACTTTAGCTTGTTTCTCATCATCGATAGTGATTTCTCCGGTAATACCTTCAGGTAAACTAGTTTCATCATATGATACTTCAAGTGTTTTATAATCATCACCATAACAATGGATGATATATTCAAGAGGTTCACCTACTTTACCATTACCATTAGACATGTGAACGATTCTAGGTTGAGTTTCTTTATCATCACCATCACCTTTAATATCAAGTTTTATTTCTAAAGTTGCTCCTATAGAAATGTGATCATCATATAATTCACAATGAGCAAGAAGACAATGCATTTTAATATCAAATTTTCCACTTTCCATAGGAATACCTGATAAGGTAATTAACTTTGCTTTATTCTCATGATCAATTGTGACATTTCCTGTAATACCTGCAGGAAGGTTTTGTGGAATATGTACGAATAATTCTTCATAAACATTTCCGTAACAAAGAGCTTTGTATTCAAAATATTCTCCTACAATTCCATTAGTGTTTTCAGTTATAGGAACGATTTTAGGCTTTTCTCCTTCACTTATAGCAACAACATGAATATTGAATTCGTGTAAAGTTGAGCTTTCACCGTCATTTGCTTTAAGGACAACTGTATATATGCCTTTCTCAGTAGGAGTTCCGAATATCTTTGCATCAGCAGTACCATGAATAGGATAGAAATCTTCATTGAATGCCCTAAAATCTAACCATTCTGGACCTTCTATTAGTTCTATATTTATTTTATCACCATCAACATCTTCGCATTGGATATTTTGATTGTATTTGATACCAACAAATCCGCATCTTTCAGGAACATATTTAAATGTAGGAGCATTGTTCACAGAATCGTTATTGTTAGTAACTGTAATATTGAACTCTTGTTTGGTAGCAGTTTCTTGATCTCTTGCCTCAAGTACAACTTTATATATACCTTCTTTTTCTGGAGTTCCTCTTAATTTGATATAAGGATTTTCTCCATCTTTTAATCCAATGTAATCTTCAAAAGATAACCACTCAGGACCTTCTAAAAGATGAATAAAAGCAACTTGATTATCAGAATCTATACATTCAGCTTTGTATTCATATAATTTATACAAATCAGCTTCAGTTTTAGGAGTAGAAACAAAAACAGGAGCTATATTTTCATGTGTATCATCAGCTCTACAATCAATGTGAACATATAGTGAAGTACTATCCGTTCCATCAGTAGCAAATAAATGAACTCCATAGAATCCCACCTTTGTAGGTGTTCCTGAAAGAAGATATTTATCTTCTTCTTTAGTTAAACTTAACCATTCAGGTAATTTGTAGGCATAAACATCAACTTTATCATTATCAGCATCAGTAGCTGTAATTTCAGCATTGTATATCTTGTTTATCTTAGCTGAGGATGAAGGATTACAGGTGAATTCTGGAGCATTATTTGTTCCTATTGCAATACCTACTTGTATAAAAAATTCGAGAATAGTTTCTTCTTTACCGTCAGAAGCAACTAGAGTGACAGGATATTTATCAACGGAATTTATTATTCCTGTTAGAAAAGAGCCTTCTTCACCATCATATATTTCTAATCCGCTTGGTGCTTCTTCTATATATACATATACATTATCACCATCGGCATCTTTGGTAGATACATTGAAGCTGTAAAGTTGACCAACGCCTATAATTGTTAAGGGGTCACAAGTAAATTCTGGAGGAGTGTTTTCTTTTGCGAAAACTGAACTGATTAGACAAAGTCCTAGGAGTGTAAATAAAAATTTTCTCATAGTAAATAATTTGTTGTATAATTTTGGTTAGTAAATTAATCTAACTTAATAAGAAGACGTACGCACAAGATTTATGGTTGCTTGTTGTAGGCGAGAAAATTATTACAATTATAATTATTAGTTGGTAATCAGTTATGTGGGAAGGCGATTTTTTTATAACACAGACAGACAGAATAGCCTGTCTGTATTATATGCATTTTATAGAAGTTGATTTATTTTATCACATATAGCAACTACTTCTTCTTTAGATATGGTTAATGGTGGTGCAATTCTAAATGAATTTTCATTGAATAAAAATGGATCAACTATAAGCCTTTTTTCTATAAGTTTAGAGATGATCTCAAAAGCTTTACCTTCTTCTTTCATTTCTATAGCAAGCATCAGTCCCGTTCTTCTTATCTCTTTTATTGCTGGGTGGTCTTTTAACAGCTTTTCAAAGAGCTTTCCATTTTCTTCAGCTTTATTGCATAAGTCTTCTTCAAGGATAACATTCAGGCTTGCCAGAGCCGCAGCGCAAGACACGGGGTGTCCTCCAAAGGTTGTTATATGTCCAAGCATTGGATTGAATGTAAGTTGGCTCATATTTTCTTTCGAAGAGATAAACGCTCCTATAGGCATTCCACCGCCCATGGCTTTGGCAAGACATAGAATATCAGGAACAACTCCATAGTTTTCAAAAGCAAATAACTTTCCTGTTCTTCCAAATCCCATTTGTATTTCATCGAAGATCAAAAGAGTGGCAGTTTCATCACATCTTTCACGAAGTTTTTTGAGGAAATCATTTTCAGGTAATATAATTCCTGCTTCAGCCTGAATAGGTTCAATAACAACGCATGCTGTATGATCTGTAATTTCTTTCAGGTCATCAATTGAATTAAATCTGATATGTTTTATTCCTGGTAGCAAAGGGCGAAAAGCATTTTTAAGGCTTTCGTTACCTAAGATACTTAATGCTCCTTGAGTTCCTCCATGATAAGCATTCTTGAAAGCAATGATTTCAGATCTGTTAGTAACTCTTTTTGCTAGCTTCAAAGCTCCTTCTATTGCTTCAGAACCTGAGTTCACAAAATAAGTACAATTGAGTTGTTCAGGAAGTAAATCTGATAGTTTATAAGCAAGTTGAGTTTGTGGAGTTTGTACATACTCACCATATACCATAAGATGCATATAATGATCTAACTGCTTTTTTATTGCTTCAACTACTTTTGGATGAAGATGTCCAACATTACTTACTGACACACCAGAAACCAAGTCAATATATTCATTTCCATCTGTATCATATAGATATATTCCTTTAGCTCTTTCTATTTCGATATTGAGTGGATTAGGTGTTGTTTGACCTATATTTTGTAAGAATATCTCTCTATTTGTAGGCATAATTTCAATTTATTTATGATAGAAGTATCTTTTAACTCTATTTTTTAATATAAGTTTTGTAAAGATGATGCTCTTTTCTAAGAAAGAATACTAATTATTTAAAATTTATTTTGTATAGAGAGAAAAAAGATACATATTGCAACAGGAAAAAGAACAAATAATTTTATTCAAATAAATTAGTAATGGAGAAAGTTGTTATTGTTACTGGTGCGTCTTCAGGAATAGGGGAAGCTTTAGCCAAAGAGTATTATAACAAGCAATATAAGGTGGTTATAGCGGCCAGAAATCTGGATAAATTATTAGCTCTTAAAGCAGATATAGCATCAAAGGAAGATAACAATATACTATGTGTAAAGACAGATGTAAGTATAGAAGAAGATTGTAAGCATCTTGTTGAGATTGTAATGAGCACCTTTGGTAGAATTGATATTCTTATTAATAATGCGGGTATTTCTATGCGAGCTATTTTTGAGGATGTAGATCTTGATGTCCTTAGACGTTTGATGGACACTAATTTCTGGGGAACTGTATTTTGTACAAAATATGCTCTCTCTCATCTTCAGGAAACAAAAGGCTCTATTGTTGGAGTAAGTTCAATAGCTGGATATAAAGGTTTACCTGGTAGAACAGGATATTCTGCTTCTAAGTTTGCTATGCATGGTTTTCTTGAAACTTTGAGGATAGAAAATCTGAAGAAAGGTTTGCACGTTCTTATTGCATGTCCTGGTTTTACTAAGTCGAATATCAGAAATACTTCTCTTTCCAAAGATGGAAGTGCTCAAGGAGAGTCTCCACGTGATGAAGAAAAAATGATGACTTCTGAAGAAGTCGCTTCTCATATATTTAAAGCTGTTAAATCAAGAAAAAATACTTTAGTGCTTACCTCACAAGGTAAGTTGACTGTATTGTTGAATAAATTCTTTCCAAAGTTTTTAGACAAGATGGTTTATAAAACAATGGCAAAAGAACCTAACTCACCATTTAAATAAAAAAATATGAAAAATTTTCTTTTAGAAATAAAACCTAAAGTGGGGTTCGGAGAGCTGAACTTCACTGATGTATCAGAAAAAGTAATTGAATATCTAGGAACTCCTGAAGAAGTTGAAAGATTGGAAGATGATGATGCCTTCAATACTGTAGTTATGAACTATTGGGAGAAAGGCATCTCTGTGTTCTTTGAAGGTATTGATAAATCTGTATTGAGTTGTTTTGAGACTGATAATGAAAACAGTGTTCTTTTTGGTGAGAAAGTGTTCTCTATGCAAATAGAAGATGTGATTAAGTTGATGTCTAATAACAACTGTGGTGAATATGAAATTGAAGATGAAGAAGAAGGAGAGAAGAGATTATCTTTTGATGATGTTATGATAGATTTCTTTTTCCAGAACGATAAACTTTGCTTGGTGAATTGGGGTGTTCTGGTTAATGAAGAAGGAAATATAGGTCTATAAATAAATAAAGAGAACTGCAATTTGTAGTTCTCTTTATGAAGTAGTTTTGTTTATCTCTTAAGTGAAAGAGGATGATATTTATCTATCGTCTTTGCTAAAAGATCCTGAGAAATATGTGTATATATTTCTGTTGTTTCTATTGATTGATGTCCTAGCATTTGTTGAATAGCTCTTAAGTCAGCCCCTCCATCTACCATATGAGTGGCAAAGGAGTGTCTGAATGAATGAGGGCTTACTTTCTTTTCTATACCTGCCTTTTCTGTCAGATCTTTTATAATTAAGAAAATCATTTGTCTGCTTAGCTTCCTGCCTCTGTTATTCAAAAATACTAAGTCTTTTGTTTCTTTTTCTGTTTCCTTATGATTTCTGGTAAATATCAAATAATTATGTAATGATTTTAATGTTGTATTTCCTACTGGAACAAGTCTTTCTTTGTTTCCTTTGCCCAATATGATAATATACTTATCATTAAAATTAATATTTGATATCTGCAGATCTATAAGCTCGCTTACCCTAAGCCCACAACCGTAGAGAAGATGTAAAATGGTTTTGTTACGCTCTCCTTCGGCTTTGCTCAAATCAACAGCACTAATTATAGCTTTAACTTCTTCGATAGATAATGTTTCTGGTAATTTACGTCCTAATCTTGGCCCTTCAAGGAATTCTGCAGGAGATTTGCTAATAAGATCTTCCATAATCAGATATTTGAAGAAAGATTTTATCCCTGATATTACTCTTGATTGACTTCTTGGACTGATTCCCAGTTGACCTAAATGTTGAGAAAATAGATGCAGGTCTTCCGAATCAATCTCCTCTGGTTGTTTATAAGTATTGTTTTCAGTTAAAAATAATGTAAGCTTATTCAGGTCTCTTTTGTAGGCATCGATAGAATTGTGGGATAAAGCTTTTTCTAGTTTTAGATAGTCAATAAATCCATTAAGATATGGTTTCCAATCCATTTTATATGATTTTTATTCAGAGTATGTATTTGTGGTTATCTCGCTTCAAAATTATAGTTATTTATAGATTTATCACATAAATTTTTTAAAGAAGTTGTTAGAGAGGTAGTTTAGGGTTTTTGATTAGCTTAATATTAGGTTATGGGCTTATTTGTTGATGTTTAGCAAGAAAAGAATCATAGTTTATAAAGTTTCTTATTTGCATTATTCCTTATCTATTAAAGTAAAGTGGTTTAAAAACTACTTTACTCATCCTAACTTTAAATCAACTCATTCAGATATAATATACTTTTACAATTAATTCATCTTAATAATTTAGTTATTATTGAAGATTTAGGCTAGGAATGCTTTTGCTTCAGATCCTTACATTTCCTTATTTATAAGCTTTATCGCTTATTTTTAACTGCTGTATAGTGCGATAATTCGGCTTTCAATTTTAA
>JBGRPZ010000070.1:0-23110 GCA_041725915.1 Hyphomicrobiales bacterium
CCTAGACTTTTACCTTTAGTTAGTAGACCTACGAAATTTAGTTCCTAGACTTTTACCTTTAGTTAGTAGACCTACAAGATTCTGTAAGTAGACCTACGAGATTTAGCTCCTAGACTTTTACTTTTAATCAGTAGACCTACGAGATTTATTCGCTTAACTTTTGATCTTGATTATCAACAAAACATGCTGTAGTGACAAGATACATCTTGTTACTGTATACCTTAAAAGTATTGATTACAAGATATTTATATAGATTAGTGAAAATATACAAAAATACAAGGGAAAGCAGTTTTTAGGCTTTTGATCTTTAGGTTAATGATTGCATAAAATGAAGAAAAAACGAGTGTTTTTATTTTAAAGTAGTTTGATATAAAAAGGTGAAGTATGATTTGTCAAAGAGTTTATTTATGATACTGTCTATTTACTCATCTTTATGTTTTTTGTGTGGTAACTCAAGCATCGAGTACTTCAAGCATCTTTTGTTTGATTTTATCCGACTTTTTAAATCACTTCAAATATAAGATCGTTTTAATTTATGTTTATATGGATATATAACTGTTATTTTTTTAAATAGAACAGTCGTTTTATATGTAGATATGTTTAGGGGTTTAACTTAATATAAGGAAGCTGTTATTTGTTAGGAATCTTACATTTAATGCATAGTGGTATATTTGAATATGCTTGTTTTGTCTTCAAAAAGGTTAATATATAATATTCTTTTAATGTTTATATTATAGATATAATTTACATATTTTTACATTAAAATACCGAATTAATATTCAGAATGATATATTTAATTTAAAATACGTTTTTTTATTATTTAATACATGAAGATAAAATTATTATTATTTATAGTTCTTTTGTTCCTAGTGTCTTGTGGGACAAAGAAGATAGCAGTTTCAAGCTTAAAAGAAGACTTAAATTATTTAGAAAGATCAATTTTAGAAGTACATCCGGCTCCTTTTGCAGAAATTGATTCTGTAGAATATGCAAATATCTTTGAAAATATAAGAAACAGTATAACAAAGCCATTGAATGAACATCAGTTTTATATAAAGGTGGCTCCTATTGTAGCAAAACTAAATGATGGTCATTCAGAGACAGTTTTTCCCAGTAAAACACAAATAAAAGCTTTTCTTTGGGGGTCTAGAATACCTTCATTTGATATTCAAATTATAGAGGATAAAGTTTATATTTATGATGATTTTTCCAAGAAGAAAAGCTCTATAAAAGGTATGGAGATCCTTGAAATTAATGGCCAAAAGATGAATACTCTACTTCAAAAAATGATGTCTTTTGAAGAAGGTAAAAGAATGAATTTTAGAAAACAAAGAATTGAACGTTCTTGGGAAAGAGAATTCTTTGAGAATATGGCTTACTCAGGGGACTTTAAGTTAAAATTAAAAGATCCTAAGACGGGAGAAATAACAAAGTGTTTTGTAAAAGGAATTAGCCAAGTTGCATTTTATAAACGAAGGAGTAAGTCATATTCACCTAAGGGAAGAAATAAATATTCTGAAAAATTAAAACCCGTAATATTAGATTCGACACCAACTTCTAGTTCAATTAGACTTAAAGTTGATTCATTAAATAGTTTAGCCCTTATAAATTATTATGGTTTTTTAGGTAGAATTGACTCAGCAGCTTTTCATGAAACATTCCAATACATAAAAAGAAGGGATATTAAAAACCTGATTTTTGATCTGAGATTTAATGGAGGTGGAAATACAAACTATTTCAAAGAATTATTATCCTATTTTACGAAAGATACAATAATGCCCTTTTCTAAAGGGATACTTAAGTTAAGTAATCAGTATTTGGACGATTTACAACTTAATAAGGATAGTGTTTTGTCTGTGTATAATGCAAAGATAGGAGATGCTGTATGTTTTTATCGAGGAAAGGATGATGCTATAGCTTATAATAATCCTCTTCGGTTCGAAGGCAAACTCTTTGTTTTATGCAGTGATCTTACATTTTCAACTGCCAGTTCCTTTTCTGCTACACTCAAAGATTATGGAATAGGGACTTTGGTAGGATCAGGACCTGGAGGCTTGGGGAATTCTTTTGGTGATCCATTACCTATTCAGCTACCAAATTCAAGATTGCTTGTAAGAATCTCAACTAAGAAGTTATTTAGGCCACAATTAAAGAATGGCGATCACATTCAACCCGACATTATCATTAAGCCTACATATGAATCTGTTTTTGGAAATTCTACCCCAATATTGGATATGATCTATAATAAACTGTAGAAGTAGTTTTAAATTCCTTAACTACTTCAATATAAAAATGATTACTGAACGAATTTTTCATATGATTAGAATACATTTGGATTGAATTTAAACCAATAATTAATTGTTATGAAAAAGAAGTTGAATATCAGAAAAGAAACTATTGCAGTTTTAGAGAAGTCAGAAATGCAAGTAAATGGAGGAATGACTACTAAATCAGTTATGAATCCATGTACAACTACTATAGTGCCTATAACAAGAAATACTTGTATGTATGTATGCAATTCTATAGATGGTTGTGATACTAATTATTATTATTGCGTTCCAAATTTGACAATTGGGGATATTAATAAATAGTTGTATTTATAATTATTGATATGATGGGCTAGCAATATAATTGTTAGCCTATTTTTATATTAATGTTTATTATTAGAAGAATTAATAGTTTTATGGTATGTTTTTACTAGCTTCTCTCCCTCAAACCTGCGACTATTAACTCCTGCATAAAATAAATTATCTGACTTTCCTTTCTTCAATACAATTTCGGTTACTGTTTTATATTTCGGAGATAGCTTTTTGTTGAAATTGAGTTCAGTTACTGAGTTGATACCATGTAAATGAGTATATATACTTGATGTCTCCAGATATTTGATTGTATTGAATTTTGTAGTTACATTATATGAGTATTCCCGAAGCAGGTTGTTTCTGTCTAAAGCAAAGCATGAGACTTTAAAGTCGAGACAAGGGCTCTTTAGCCCTCTGTTTAGTTCAGTTGAATAGTTAAATTTGTTATGATTGCCTTTCTTAGAAAGAGAAGCTTTTATTAATGTTCTGTTATTTGGGGATATATAGGTGAATGATTTTTCTATTCCTTTAACGGATAAATTGAGATTGTTCCATAAACCCTTCAAATCATTCCCTTTAAGATTAAATAAATTCTGATTCTTTATTTGTGTAAGCCCCCTCAAATATTCGTAATTAGTGAGCTGTATTGATATAGGGTCAAACATCAGAGAGTAAGAATTATAATCTTTTGCATCTAAAGGGTCTTCAAAGAGATTTATGTTTTTATTATCATATTTAAGAGGTGTTTCTAAAGACAATAGTATTTCATCAGGATTATTTAGAGTAGATTCTTTTTCTTTAGAAAGAGTTTGAAGAGTAAAAAGTAATAGACCTAATGAAAACAATACTGTAGTCCATATCAAAATATCCTGAATAATATTTTTTCTGTTTTTAACTCCCATTTTTATAACCTCAATTATTTCTATTAGAAGCTTACAAATTTAATCTAAATAGCATATAAACGGCTAACAATTTGAGAAACTACGATAAATATGTTGAATATATATTGATATGAATATAAGGTTGTTTTCTTTTTACTCATAAGAAAAGAGGTTGTTAATTAACCTCTTTTCTTATTTTGTACTATTTAATGTCTAATGACTAACCGTGAACTTTTGAGTTTTCATACATTTATTACCAGATACTTTGAGTATATAATTACCATTAGGTAAAGAATTGGTATTTATTGTCTTATTAAGCTCTGATTGATTTAGTTTGGAGTTATAAAACTGTTTGCCAGATATGTTTATAATTGATATCTGATTAAACGGATGCTTGTTTTTAAGTTGAACTATTAATTGATCATTACATGGGTTTGGTACTAAGGTGATTATCAGCTCTTCTTTATCATTGTTGATCTTAGTTCGAGTTTGTGAATTATAAGTAGAATAAGCTATATTTCTACCATGAGTTGCCGCAGCCACTAAGTTATCAGACTTTCTGATATGAAGCATATCTACTCTTACATTTGCTAGATTATTATTCTTTTGAACCCATATAGGCTTTTCTTTAAGTATATTAGAACAAGACCAGATACCCATTTCAGTGGCTAGTAACACTTGTTTTGAGTCTTGAGGATGGAATATTCCCCATCTTACAGGAATATCAGGAAGGTTACTTTCTATATTTCTCCAATTATTACCTCCATCTACAGTTAGCCATACACTTTCTGTACCATAATTAGAGAATGTTGCTAATAAGGTGTCCTGAGATCTACCTTCAGCGATACTTGATATATAAGCAACAGGTAAATCTACTGAACCTATCTCTTCTGTTACAGCTTGATCTTGTGCTTCGTCTACTTTTAATATCATACCATTACTTGTTCCTAGGAAAAGTGTTGTTTTCCCATCTTCTGAATAATCAGAAACTATTACACTTGAGAAGTATGAAGAATTGAGATTAATATTTTTTGCTACCTGAATTGTTGCAGTATCTGTTTCGATATCAATATTAGTGACATCTTTTACTCTTAATATCTTTCCTGCATTTTGTCCATCAAAAGAGATGGCGTTACTATAAAGGATATTATTTTTTGAGTCATAGTCAGCAGGGGAAATAAAAGTGCCAGATTCAAAATCAATTATTCTAATTAATTCTTTGTTCCTATGGAAGTAATATTTATTGTAATATACAGAGCTAATAGCAATAGAAGGATTATCCTCGTCAATGAAACAAAAAGCCCCATCTCCACCGCTTAATTTGAAGTCGTAATGGAAAGGTCTATTATCGATTGTGTATGTAGTGCCATTATCCTGAAGTCCTCCTGTAAACATATTTCCTTCATCAATTTTAGCGCTAGCACAAGTGTAAAACTGTAGATTGCTCATGTTTTTATTTCCATTCCAGAACTCAGGTATGCTATCCTGAATATTATCAGATACATGTATTCCACCGTCAGTAGAGACAAGCATTGTATTTTCATGTTGTGGTCTTATTGCAAAGGAATGAATATCTCCATGTACAAATGCTGAACTATCAGGATTATAATAAGAAAGAGTCCAATCAGAACAACGACTCCAGGTTTGTCCACCATCTCTACTTTGTGATATATTCAACCCTCCTGCATATACAAGATTGGGATTTGATGGATGTACTTTTATGGCCATAGCATGCCATGCGATATGAGCAAAGAAATTATCAGGTAAAGTTACTTGCTCCCATGTCTCTCCACTATCTGTTGATTTAGCTATAGTACTGCCAATGTATTTATTGTATTTATTAAAATAGCCACCAGCAAGTGCTGTATATATAATATTTGGATCAGATTCACAAGATGATATTAGGGTTCTTGCAGGAATGAGATGTTCTTGAGTGACAAATTCACTACACTGTTTTACAACATTCCATGAACCAGGATCGCCGCTATCCGAATATAGTATTACACCACCATTCTTGTTATTATAATCAGCATCAGTACCAATGATTATTCTACCATTAGATGTGATTTCAATATCTGAAGGGCTGTAATAATTGTCAATCCTTGTTTCTGTAGATGTTTTTGGAAGTACTTGTTCCCACGTTTTGCCATCATCTAGTGATCGATAAAGGCCATCATTAGGCTTTGAATCATGTTTTCCATGATAGATACCTGATGCTACAGCTATATAGATTTCACTTTTGCCATTATTGTTCTTTATTTCAATGTCAGTAATATACTTAAAGCCTTTTGTTGATTCTAACAAACCCCATGTTTCACCTCCATCAATACTTTTGAATAATCCCATGCCAACACCAGAAGATTCCCGGTATATGATGCGAGCAGTTTGAGCTTCTCCGGTACCCATGTACATTACTTTTGTATTGTTAGGATCATATTGTAATGAAGAAATTGATAGGGTAGGAAGAAAATCATTTACAGGTTCCCAAGGGGAATCTTTAGATGTAATATCCTCATTTACCCATAAACCGCCAGTGACAGATCCAGCAAAAGCTCTTTTGTTGGACTCATCATTAGGGTCAAACATAACAGCTCTGATTCTTCCTCCCATATTCGAGGAAATAATATTCCAATCAAGATCTTTTTCTGACCGTTTATGTTTTAAATGTTTATGGGTTCTGATTAATTTTTCTATAGGAACTTTATCAGTATTAGGGTCAGCAGTAGATAAGTAGTCCCTTAAAGCAGCCATGTCAGGTTTGTCGAGTTTTGGGATTTTGCTGAATTCTTTATCAGGAATAGAGTTTGTCTTTTCTCTTAACAATGAGATCTTCTTCTCATACTTTCTGATTTTAATCTTATGACTAATTATTGGTTCAAAATAAAAACTGGATAATATAAATATTGCTATAAAAATAATAAAGAGAGTATGCCTTTTCATAAAAATAATGTTATAGGTTTATAAAAGAAATAAGAGTTCTAATTTAATTAAAATATATGTAAAATTGTTGATTAGCATATTATTAGTGGATTTTAGGCAATACTTTTATGTTTAAAATATGATGAGGTATATAAAAAAAGAGGTTAATTATTAACCTCTTTTATCGTTTTTCACTATATAGTGTCTAATGACTAACCGTGAACTTTTGGGTTCTCATACATTTATCACCAGATAACTTGAGTACATAATTCCCATTAGGGAAAGAGTTGGTATTTATTGTTTTATTAAGCTCTGATTGATTTAGTTTGGAGTTATAAACTTGTAAGCCATTTATGTTTATAATTGATATCTGGTTAAACTTGTGCTCATTCTTGAGTTGAACCATTAATTGATTATTACATGGATTTGGCCCTAAGGTGATTATCAGCTCTTTTTTATCTTTGTTAACCTTTGTTGGAGTTTGTAAATGATAAGTAGAATAAGCTAGGTTTCTGCCATGAGTTGCCGCAGTCACTAAGTTATCAGCCTTTCTGATATGGAGCATATCTACTCTTATATTTGCCAGATTATTGTTCTTTTGAACCCATACAGGCTCTTCTTCAAATATATTAGAGCAAGACCAAATACCCAGTTCAGTAGCTAGTAACACTTGTCTTGAGTTTTCAGGATGGAATATTCCCCATCTTACAGGAATATCAGGAAGATTACTTTCTATATTTCTCCAATTAACACCTCCATCTACAGTTAGCCATACACTTTCTATACCATAGTTAGAGAAGGTTGCCAATAAGGTATCCTGAGATCCACCTTCGGCAATACTTGATATATAAGCAACAGGCAGATCTACTGAGCCTATCTCTTCTGTTACAGGTAGATCTTGTGCTTCATCTATTTTTAATATCATACCATTACTTGTTCCTGCAAAAAGTGTTGTTTTATCATTCTCTGAATAGTCAGAAACAATTATACTAGAGAAGTATGAAGAATTGAGATCTATATCTTCTGCTATGTTAATTACAGAAGCATCAATTTCATTGGTAATTTCAGGGACATTTTTTATTCTCAATACTTTCCCTGCATTCTTGCCATCAAAAGAGATGGCGTTACTATAAAGGATATTATTCTTTGAATCATAATCAGCAGCAGGAATAAAGGTGCCACTTTGATTGTTAATTCTGCCAACTCTTTCTTGATTTCTATATAAATAATATGAATTGTAATATACAGAGGTAATAGCAATTGAAGGATCATCCTCATCAATGAAGCAAAATGCACCATCACCTCCACTTATCATTGATTCATATTCAAAAGGTACATTGTTTACAGTATAAAGAGTACCATTATCTTGAAGGCCTCCTATAAATGTATCTTCATCATCTGTTTTACTACTAGTACATGTATAGAATTGTAGGTTGCTCATGTTTTTGTTTGCATTCCTGAATTCAGGATCGCGATCCCATGCATTATTAGATATGCTTAAGCCTCCATCAGTAGCTACAACGATTGTGTTTTCATCTTCAGGTCTTAAAGTGAAGGAATGAGCATCTGCATGTACAAATTTAGAACTGTCTGTGTTAAAATACATAAGTGCCCAATCAGATACATCTTTCCATTCTTCACCAGAGTTTTGACTTAACCATAAGATCTGCCCTCCTGTGTATACAAGATCAGGATTTGAAGGGTGGACTTTTATTGCAAGAGCATGCCATGCAAGAGGAGCATAACCTGAAAATGGAAGATTCATGTTTTCCCATGTTTCTCCACCATCTATTGATTTGGCAATGACTTTGCCTGAATATCTATAGTAATCAGTATAGGTAGCACCAGAAACCACCGTATATATGATATCTGGATTAGACTGGCAAGAAGTAATTAAAGTTCTGCCAGGTGTATATCCCTGCTGACTCACAAACTCTTCATGTTCCCTTATCACGCTCCATGAATCTGGGTTACCATTATCTGAGTATAGAATCACACCGCCATTCTTGTTGTTATAATTAGCATCAGTGCCAATGATTATTCTGCCATTAGATGTAATTTCAATATCTGAAGGGCTGTAATAATCATCAATTCTAGCTTCTGTGGATGCTTGTGGAAGCACTTGTTCCCATGTTTCACCATCATCTAAAGACCTGTAAAGTCCATCATTAGGCTTTGAGTTATGTTCTCCGTGATAGGTGCCTGACGCTACAGCTATATAGATTTCACTTTTCCCATTATTGTCTTTTATTTCAATATCAGTAATATATTTAAAGTCTTTTGTTGATTCCAGCGCATTCCATGTTTCACCTGCATCAGTACTTTTGAATAAGCCCATACCAACACCAGAAGATTCTCTATATATAATGCGGGCAGTTTGCACTTCTCCAGTGCCCATATACATTGTTGTTGTGTTATTAGGATCGTATTGTAATGAAGAAATTGATAGGGTAGGTAAGAAGTCATTTACTGGTTCCCAAGGAGAATCTTCAGATGTAATATCCTCGTTTACCCATAAACCACCGGTAACAGATCCAGCAAAAGCTTTTTTGTTGGACTCATCATTAGGGTCAAACATAACAGTTCTAACTCTTCCGCCCATGTTAGAAGATATGATATTCCAATCAAGATCTTTTTCAGATCTTCTAAGTTTTAAATATTTATGGGTTTCAATTAATTTTTCTATAGGAACTTTGTCGGTATTAGGGTCAGCAGTAGATAAGTAATCCCTTAAAGCAGCCATATCAGGTCTGTCAAGTTTAGGGATCTCTTTAAGGTCTTTATTAGTATCAATGCCTGCTTTCTCACTTAACAATGAGATTTTATTCTCATACTTTTCTATTTTAATCTTATGACTAATTATTGGTTCAAAATATAAAAAGGACAAAATAAATAGTGCTATAAAAGAAATAGTAAGGGTATACTTTTTCATGATAGTATTTATAGGTTCGTAAAAAGTTTAAAGGCACTAATTTAAATATTTTATACAGACTGGCATTATCATTAAGGGGGTATAATAAAAAAAAGTCTCCCTGGAGGTAAACTATATAGGGAGACTTTAAAGTAGGGATTAATACAATTTGAACTTAAAACCCTTTATGCTCGGTTCGGCGGATGATTTCATTTTGTAGTTCAACTCCAAGGTCATTGAAGTAGTCACTATATCCTGCCACCCGAACAATAAGGTGGTTATATTTCTGAGGGTTTTGTTGTGCATCACGGAGAGTATTAGCATCAATAACATTAAACTGAATATGATGGCCATCCATCCTGAAATAAGCACGAACAAGATTACACACATCATGAATTCCCTTCTTATTATCAAGGAATTCAGGGGAAAACTTTTGGTTAAGAAGAGTTCCTCCTGTTTTGATGTGATCTATCTTGGCCGCAGACTTAATTACAGCTGAAGGACCATTGGTATCAGTACCCTGAAAGGGGCTTATACCTTCAGATAATGGTTCTGACGCTTTTCTTCCATCATGCGAAGCACCAATAACGCTTCCAAAGTAGATATGACAAGTTGTTGGAAGCATATTGATTCTGTGTTTACCTCCTTTTGTATTTGGACGTTCATTAACTAGTTCATAAAATAGATTGAAGACATTAACAGCGTTTGTATCTGCATAATCATCATCATTCCCGTATTTGGGGGTTTCATTTACTAGCTGATATCTGAATTCCTCGAATCCATTGAAGTTGTTTTCAAGGATCTTCTGATATTCTGATAAGCTTATATTTTTATTATCAAACACATGATATTTAATAGCAGTAAGACTATCTGTAATACTACCCAAGCCAACACCTTGTATGTATGTAGAATTATATCTGGCTCCACCTGAATTATAATCTTTACCATTCTTTATACAATCATCTATTAATACCGATAAGAATGGAACTGGTAAGTTGCTTGAGAATAAGGAGTCAATAATATTATTCCCTTTGACTTTGATATCAATAAAGTATGAAAGCTGTTTTTTGAAGGCTTCCATTAGGGAGTCAAAGGTTTTAAAGCTATCAAGAGTTCCTGTTTGAAGACCAATTTGAGCTTTAGTATAAGGATCAAAACCATTATTGACAGTAAGCTCAAGGACTTTAGGTAAGTTGAAGTAACCAGATAAAATATAGGCTTCTTTACCGAATGCTCCTGTTTCAATGCATCCACTGGCACCACCATTTCTAGCATCTTCCAATGATTTTCCCTGCCTTAGAAGTTCTGCTATTATTGCATCAGTATTAAATATTGACGGCTGACCGAAACCTGTCTTTATGATTTCCAAAGCACGTAGAATAAGTCTGTCGGGATTCTTCTTGCTTACCTGAATCATACTGCTTGGCTGTAATAATCTCATCTCTTCAATGACATCAAGCAATATATAAGTCATCTCATTAGTAGCATCTTTACCATCTTCAGTTAATCCACCAAGATTGATAAGTGAGAAATCTGTATAAGTATTACTCTCTTTGGCTGTAACACCCATTTTTGGAGGAGCAGGATGATTATTGAATTTTATCCAAAAAGCCTGAATAAACTCGATGATTTGCTCTTTACTTTTCCCTGCCCTTAGGTCATTTTCATAGAAAGGCATTAGATGTTGATCTAATCTGCCGGGATTAAAGCTATCCCATGGGTTAAGTTCTGTAATCACTCCCAGATGGATAAACCAATAATGCTGTAATGCTTCATGGATAGTTTCAGGTGCATTCTCTGGCACTTTACGGCACACCTGAGCTATTTCCAGCAGTTCATCTTTTCGAGTATCGTCTTTTTCTGCTTCTGCTAATTCCGATAACTTGTCAGCATGTCTGTTGGCATACTTTATTATTGCCTGACAAGAAATAAGCATTGCCTTTAATTCTTCTCTCTTATTAAAAGCACCTAAATCATTATAGAAGTCGAGTGAATCGATAGCACTTTCTATTTCTGCAATCAGATCCTTGAATCCAATATTGAACATCTTCTTGCCAAGAACAGTATGTCCGGGGGCACGTTGTTCCTGAAACTCTGTGAATACACCTGCTTTATATGCCTTTATCCACGATTCATCCATGTTAGACATTATCTTATCTCTATTACTGATATTTGTCCAAAATGGAATGATGAAGTTGTTATATGTGTCTATTGTTTCCTGATCAACCTTAAAAGAGACTTTCTCTCTATTGCTGATTATCTCAAGATCTTTTATTGAATGTAAACAGATTTCAGGATATGTAGGACAAGCTTTAGGCTTTGGTCCTCTTTCCCCAACGATTAGTTCATTATCAAGAATACAGATTTCTTTATGTGTCAATATATATTCAAAGGCTTTAGCCCTTTGTACGGGGATAGAATAAGCTTTATTATTATTGTTTTTATAGAATTCTGTAAGTAATAGCCCCCTTTCTACAGAAAGTGTATTTTCTGTATCTAAGCTTTGTTGTCTGAGTTTATTTATTCTATAGTTCATTAGTAGCGGTCTTAGTGTAAATTAACTTCCAGTTTGTTATCAGAGAATTGTTTTACAATTGATTGTAATAATTCGTTGCTTGGTTCTTGAAAAACACTTGCCTTATATTCCTTATTTATCAATTTGAATTTCTCTTTTCCCAATAAATGAAAGGGCAGAAGACTAATTTCAGGTTTTGTTTTGAGCTTAGAAATTAGTTTAATAATGTCATTTATCGTATTTGTATCAGTGTTTATATCTGGTATTATGGGTATTCTGATTTCGATATTTGCATTATTTTCATCTAAAAACTTTAGGTTCTTAAGGATAATATCATTAGAAACACCAGTATGCTTCTTATGTATATAACTGTTTGTTGTTTTTAAATCATATAGAAATAAATCAGTAAAAGGCATAATCTCTTCAAGATAGTTCTCAGGGCAATATCCTGAAGTATCAATTGCTGTATGAATATTTTCCTTTTTACATTGAATAAGAATCTCCTTAAGAAAAGCAAGCTGCATCAGGGGTTCTCCTCCCGAAAAGGTAACTCCTCCATTAGATTCTTCATATAGTAAGATGTCCTTTCTTAGTTCAATCATTAATTCTTCAATAGAATAATGCTTCCCTATCACCTTTCTTGTAGCAATAGTCTTATCGTCAAAATACTTCTCACACATATATGTATCTATAGATTCCGATTGACTTTCGGGATTATGACACCACCAGCAACTTAAAGGGCATCCCTTAAAGAAAACCGTTTGGCGTATACCTGGTCCATCATGAACAGAATGCTTTTGTATATTGAATATACATGCTGTCAATGAAGGTACAGATGGCTCACAGTAGTCCATACCCTATGATTTAATAGTAAATAAAATTTGAATTGTAATAGTCAGGAAATAAAAAGGAGGAATGTCCTAATTGAGCCAACACTCAAAAAGGCATTTATTTAACTTGTGTGATATTTGATTCTTTAGATAAGTCATATAATAAAGCAACTTAAGTACAGACAAATATAAAGAAATTTTAAACTAATCAATAGGATATAGTATCTTTTTCTGAGAAGTAATTTAGAACCTCAGTTTAAGATTGTATTTATTCTTGAGAAAATAATGATGGAAATATTCAAGTGGTAAAGATGAAGTTGATACAACAATCAGCCCTAAATAAACACCTTACAACAATGCATATAGTAAATACATAAATATCATTGTGAAATTCATGTATATTAATATCAAAAAAAATATTCTCCCATATTTTCTCACACACATATTGACTTATACATCCCCAACAAAAAGAGTTGTTTTGAATCAAAATATGTATTCAATTTTATGGGAATAGCGTCTTTTCTCATTATATATAGATACTCAGCAGTGTTTAGTATAGATAGTCACTGGCATTATATATAGATACTCAGCAATGTTTAATATATATAGTCACTAGTATTTAGTATAGATACTCACCGCAGTATATATCTATATATTTCCCAATGAGTATCTATATAAACTGAAGTATCTATCCATATATAATGTTGTTTAGTATAGATATATAATCGCATTTAGTATAGATACCCACTTGTAACCCTTACTACACAATAGATACAAGAGCTTAATGTTCATGCATAAAAAGTATAGTTTTCTACTCTCTTCAGAGTATTTAAAGCTATCAGAGCTAAGAACTAAATATCTTATTGAGTTAATGCTTGTTTTTAGAGTTATTTTGACCTCAAAATCGACAAAATAAGGGATTGTTTTGGGTCAATCTATAGGAAAGTATAGATGAAAAAGAAGTGAAAAGGCTGTTTTATCCCGGTTTTACATAAAAAATACTCTGTTTTTTATGGTTGACAAGCTTGCATTAACAAGAGGTATATACACGCAATAATGTAATGCATAATAAATAAGGTGAATAATCCCATTTGTATATAGACTGCCTTAGAGGCAAGAAGATTAAATTTGAAGAAAAAGCGAGTGTTTTGTATGAAGCCTTTTACAAGTAAAAGCTATAGCCTTATGTGTTAGGTTTATAGCTTTTTGTCTTTATAAATAACTCGGATAAAACGAAATGTTTCCCCTGATATAAGTTTCCATTAACTTGTTTATTATTCTTCTAATTCATTTTGTATAACTTGTTTTATATTTTTTCTTTCTTTTTTATAATGAGTTGATTTTGCATTCTTACTTATACTATTATGATTGCTATCAACAAGGTTTTTGTGTTCTTTAAGGTGAATCATAAAACTATTTTGATGATTTTCAGGATCATCATATTTGATAGCTACACCAAAATGATGGTATTTTATTCTTTTCTTTCTAAGAATGTTTTTAGCTTCTGTATGAATTTTATCTTCAAGTTGATTGAATTGGATGGGTGTTAAATCTTTTCCTAAAGTAATCAAACAAACATATGTTTTTAAATCTTTTACTTTTAGAAACTCAAAGAACTTATAAAATAATTTGTTTGAATAATCACGAATCTTGATTCTTTCATCTTCATTTAGTTTCTTATTCTCAATTATTGACCGATAAAGAGCCAGAGTATTAAAGTTTTTATACTTTTTGTGATTATCAATAAAGTAAATGTACTCTTTGTAAGTAAATTGGTTAAACCTTTTATCTATTTTCATATAACTTAAAATTTAGAAGTTATTTGCAAAAAACAGGTTTAAGTACGTATTCTATTTGCGTTGTTATAAAGTTTTTGTTGAATAAAGACAAATTACATTGAAAAGTTTATAGCTTTTTGATTGCATCTATAGTCCTTTAAGATACTTATTCTAAATAAATCTTTAATATTATTATATGATTTTCTTACTTTTGTCCTTATTACTGTTTTAGGATTATAAAAACTATTCTATCCTATATGGCTACTAGAGAAGAAAGATATCAAAAGAGAAAAGTAACAGGATCATATATAACATCCACAATTAGTATCACACTTGTTTTATTTCTGTTTGGAATTTTAGGTTTGATGTTGGTGAATGCTCATAAACTATCTCAACATATAAAAGAGAATTTGGGCTTTGAAATATCAATGAAACCAACAGTAAAGCAAGCAGAGATATTAAAGTTTAAGAAGAGTATGGATGCTAAACCATACATAAAATCCACAGAATATATCTCTTCTTCAGAAGCTTTAGAAAGGTTGTCTAAAATTACAGGAGAGGATTTTAATGACATTATTGATAGCAAGACAGACCCTATTATTTCACCTACAATAGACATTAGATTTAAGGCTAATTGGGCGAATAATGATAGCATAGATGTCATAAAAGCTAAATTGATGGAGGAAAATCCTGTAATCAAAGAAGTGTTCTATCAGAAAAGTCTTGTACACTTAGTGAATAACAATCTAAGGCGTATAGGGATAGTATTATTGGGTTTTTCGATTCTATTTATGGTAATAGCTTTTGCTTTAGTAAACAACACTATAAGATTATCTGTATATTCTAAAAGATTTACAATAAGAAGTATGCAGTTAGTGGGAGCTACAAGAGGTTTTATTTCCAGACCTTTTATCTTTAGAGGTATACTACAAGGTTTTATCTCCTCTTTATTTGCATTAGGCTTATTATCTATATTATTGTTTAATATATTAAAGCATATCCCTGAAACTAAAGAGTTACAAGATATACAACTTATGGCAGGGCTATATCTGGTAGTAATTTTATTGGGAATAATAATGTCTGGATACTCAACCAGAATGGCCGTCAGGAAATATCTGAATACAAAGACAGACAATTTATATTACTAATACGAGTTAAATAATAGTTGAAATAAAAATACTTGCGTAAGTATAAATAAAAGCATTCATGGACGAAAAGAGAAAAAATTTTTCCGTAGACCTGGCAAAAGAAGATAAAATGGCTTTTGGAAGGGATAACTATAAGTTCTTAATTATTGGGTTAATCGTAATTGCAATCGGTTATATCTTGATGATTGGCGGAGGTTCTGATGATCCAAATGTATTTAATGAAGCTATTTTTGATTTCCAAAGGCTGACTTTAGCACCTATAGTAATAATAATAGGATTTATAATTGAAGGTTATGCCATTCTAAAAAAGCCTAAAAAATAAGACAACATATCAATATAAAATATATTGAAAGTAACAACGAGCAGGTTTAATACTGCTTGTTGTTATTTTTTTTAATCACAATAGTAATACATAGAATCTTTTTTAATGGATTGGATAGAAGCTATAATCCTTGGAATTATTCAGGGATTAACAGAATTTCTCCCTGTCAGCAGTAGTGGTCATCTGGAGATTGGTAAGGCCTTATTAGGGGTAGAGGCTCAGGAAAGTTTGATTTATACAGTAGTTGTACATGGAGCTACTGTGCTTAGTACGATAGTTGTATTTAGACAGGAAATATTAAAGCTTATTCAGGATTTCTTTAAATTCAAATGGAATGAATCTACACAATATATCGTCAAGATAGGTATTTCTATGATTCCTGTATTGCTTGTTGGAATATTCTTCAAGGATCAGGTTGAAAGTCTGTTTACAGGAAATATCCTACTTGTTGGATTCATGTTACTTTTTACTGCAATTTTATTATCATTTACATACTTCTCGAAGTCTAGGAAGAAAGATGTTGGCTTTTGGGATGCATTGATTATCGGTATAGCTCAGGCAGTAGCAGTATTGCCGGGGATTAGCCGTAGTGGTTCTACAATTGCAACGGGTATTCTATTGGGAAATAAAAAAGAGAATGTTGCAAAGTTCTCATTCCTTATGGTACTTTTACCAATAATAGGTGCGAATTTATTAGATATAGCATCAGGAGAATTTGTACATGACGTAGCAATTAGCCCTTTAGCTTTAGGACTAGGATTCATTTCTGCTTTTGTCTCCGGGTTATTGGCATGTAAATTGATGATAAGAATAGTGAATAAAGGTAAGTTGATATATTTTGCAATATATTGTTTGATAGTAGGAGTAATAGCAATAATATCAGCTATATAAATAATGTTATAAATGTCTGTAAAGAAGAAGATATTTTCTTTTGAAGAAGGAGAAGTATTGCTTGTTGATAAGCCATTGAACTGGACTTCATTCAATGTTGTAAGTAGTATAAAGCATGCTGTGAAGTATGTTACAGAAAAGAAAAAGATTAAGGTTGGTCATGCTGGCACACTAGATCCATTGGCTACAGGTCTGTTGATATTGTGTACAGGTAAAATGACAAAACAGATAGAGAAATTCCAAGCTAAGGAAAAGGAGTATACAGGAACTTTTGTTATCGGTGCTACAACTCCATGTTATGACTTGGAAAAAGATATAGATCGTACATTTGATATCTCTCATATCACTGAAGATATGATTAGAGAAAATGTAGATCACTTTATTGGAGAAATAGAACAAACTCCTCCGATCTTTTCTGCTATCAAAATAGATGGTAAGAGAGCATATGATTATGCCAGAAATGATGAGGAAGTAAAAATAAAATCAAGAAAGGTTACTATTTCAGAGTTTGAAATTACAAGAATAGAGCTACCCGAAATAGACTTTAGAGTTGTCTGTTCAAAAGGAACTTATATAAGATCATTAGCCAGAGATTTTGGTGAATCCTTAAGTAATGGCGCTTATTTGAAAAACCTTAAAAGAACAAGAATAGGAGATTTTGAACTCTTAGACGCTTGGGGTGTTAATGAATTGAAAGAACACATCAGAAGCTTAAAAGACAATAAAGAATCAAAAGAAATAGAAAAAGGATAAAATAATTACCTGCCAAAAAATCGTTTATCTACAGATATAGCAGCTATAAAATAAAGCTGTTGGTAATCAATGGACTTGTCTTAGGTAAATTGACAAGAGGATGCTAATTTATTATTTTTGCAGGCATTAAACCAAAATTAAATTATGAAACTATCGCAATTTAAATTTAAACTTCCACCTGAGTTAATTGCTAATTACCCTTCTGATAATAGAGATGAATCTCGTTTGATGGTAGTCAATAGGAAAACAGGAGAAATTGAGCATAAGATCTTCAAGGATGTATTAAACTACTTTGATGATGGAGATGTGTTTGTGCTCAATAATACAAAAGTTTTCCCTGCACTACTACATGGAGAGAAAGAGAAAACCGGTGCGCAAATTGAAGTTTTCCTTCTTCGTGAGCTTGATAGGGAAAGTCGCTTGTGGGATGTTCTGGTTGATCCTGCTCGTAAAATCAGAATTGGTAATAAATTATATTTTGGTGAGGATGACTCTCTAGTTGCTGAGGTTATAGATAATACAACTTCCAGAGGAAGAACATTACGTTTCTTATTTGATGGTTCTTATGATGAATTCAAGAAAACCATACAGTCTTTAGGTCAAACTCCATTGCCTAAAGTTCATAAAAGAGAAATTGAACCTGAAGATGAATCAAGATATCAAACTATCTATGCTAAGCATGAAGGTGCTGTTGCTGCTCCTACAGCAGGTTTGCACTTTAGTAGAGAATTGTTGAAAAGATTGGAAATCTTAGGTGTAAACTTTGCAGAATTAACTTTACATGCTGGTTTGGGTAACTTCAGAACTATAGAAGTTGAAGATCTTACTAAGCATAAGATGGATTCTGAAGAGATGGAGCTTAATGATGCTAATGCATTGATCATAAATGCTGCTAAGGATGCTCGTAAAAAGGTTTGTTCTGTAGGAACTACAACCATGAAAGCATTGGAAACAGCAGTTTCTATTACAGGGAAGGTTAAGCCATTTAAGGGTTGGACAAATAAGTTTATATTCCCTCCATATGAATGTAATGTTGCGGATGCAATGATTACTAACTTTCATCTTCCTCAATCATCTATAATGATGTGTGTAGCTGCGTTTGCAGGTTATGATCTACTTATGGAGGCTTACAATGTTGCAGTGAAAGAAAAGTATAATTTCTTTACTTATGGAGATGCAATGTTAATCATCTAGTCTCAATAATGATATTTTCAAGGCTGCTTTATGCAGCCTTTTTTTTTATATACTTGTAACTATGACGAATAAAGCTGTTATAATTGTTGCTGGTGGTAAAGGTAAAAGGTTTGGTTCTGATATCCCTAAGCAGTTCCTTAAGCTTAATGACCTTCCTGTTCTTATGCATACCATAAATAAGTTTTACAATTACTCTTCCTCAATAAGAATTATATTAGTCCTCCCTTTTGATGATATTAACTTCTGGAATGACCTATGTAAAGAGCATAATTTTACTGTGCCTCATAAGGTTGTAGAAGGCGGTGCTGAAAGATTCTATTCTGTGAAGAATGGCCTTCAGGCATTGGAAGGAATAGAACTTGTTGCTATACACGATGGTGTACGTCCATTGGTTTCTGATGGTCTTATCCGAAAGTCTTTTGATTCTTGTAAGGATTATGGTGCAATTATCCCTGTTGTTTCTGTTGATGATAGTATGCGGGCTGTTTCTGAGAATGGAAGTATCATTGTTGACAGATCTAGATATAGATTGGTGCAAACTCCTCAGGTATTTCACTATGACCAGATAAGATCTGCATATGAATGTGAATATAAAAGCAACTTCACTGATGATGCAAGTGTTTATGAAAACAAATTTACATCGCTGGAGCTTATTGAAGGGGAAAAGACAAATATCAAGATCACCAATAAGAGCGATATTAAACTAGCGGAGTTTTATTTAAGTTTATCCTGAAATCAACCTTATTTTAAATTGTAATCATATTTCAAAATCTATGAAATCATTTGCTAGTGATAACTGGTCGGGGGTATCTCCTGAAATATTAAAGACTATTGAGAATGCAAATACAGGTCATAGCCCTGCATATGGAGAATTAAACGATCCTTATACTGAAAGTGCTATATCACAGTTCAAGAAGACTTTTGGTGAAGATATTGAAGTCTTCTTTGTTTATAATGGAACTGGGGCTAATATCCTTTCTATTCAAAATACGATCCTTTCTTGTGAGTCTGTTGTTTGTCCTGAAACTGCCCATATCAATGAAGATGAATGTGGCGCACCAGAGAAGATTACAGGCAGTAAAATCAATGCCTTTCACTCTGAGAAAGGGAAGCTGAATATACAAGATATAGAATGCCTGCAAAGTAGTATAGGCTTTCAGCATCATAATCAACCACGAATGATTAGTATCTCTCAGGTTACTGAGCTAGGTACTATTTATACAGCTCAAGAGATAAGAGCGATTGCCGATTATGCTCATGCTCACAATATGTACCTTCATATGGATGGTGCAAGAATTGCCAATGCTGCTGTTGCCTTGAATCTATCTTTCCGTGAGTTCACAAGAGATTGTGGGGTAGATGTCCTTTCTTTTGGAGGAACAAAGAACGGGTTGATGTTTGGTGAGGCTGTGGTATTCTTCAATAAAGAGCTGTCAAGAAACTTTGTATACTTCAGAAAGCAATGTATGCAGTTGCATTCTAAGATGAGATTTATTGCTGTTCAGTATGAAGCTTACCTGAAAGAAGAGATTTGGAAGAAGAACGCAACACAAGCCAACTCTATGGCTCAGCTTCTTGCTGGCGAGTTATCAAAAATAGAAGGGTTTACCATTACGGAGGAGGTACAGGCTAATGGTGTTTTTGTAAGCTTGCCTAAGGATATCATTGCATCTCTACAAGAAGTAAGTTATTTCCATATGTGGAGAGAAGAAAATAATGAAGTCAGACTAATGTGCTCATTTGATACTACCGAACAAGATATATACGGCTTCGTTGATGCTGCCAAAAAGCTTTTATAAGCAGATTAGGTTGTTTGTGCAATGATTTACACAAAACATAATAATACTGAACTTTTCGCAAAGACATTGCGTCGAGGGACGCAAAGACTATGCGATGATAGACGCAAAGGTTCTGCGTCGACGATGCAATGATAATGCGAGAACAAAGGTTTTGCACCTGAATATCTATTGAGTATTGTAATTAAGTCAATCAATATATAAAAACCCAGACAGATTCTGTCTGGGTTTCTTGTTTATAGTAAGAAAAGAAGATTATTTATCTCAGTTGTAAGTTTATTGTAAGCTAACAATTTAAGTTTATTCTTATATGATAAGAATAGATAGCTTTATTGGAAGTATATTTATGCCCAACAAAACCATGGAATCATGGTTGTTTTACATCAACTACTGTTATTGTCATATTAGATAGTTTAGGTGTGGAAGACTGGTAGGCTTTTAAATGGAAAATTATCAATAAAATACTGAGATGGACTGGCTAATGCTTTTAGACAGTCCATTATTTAATTTTAAAGCATTGAATAATGAAATATAATAAAGTACCAGTTCTCTTTTTTATTCTTTTTTTTATAGTTACTAGCTGTATAGACATTAAACAGAATGAGAATGTAATTAAAGAGTATTCTAATTCTTATAAGTTTACAGTTTGTGATTCTATAGATTTACTGGATTTTAATAAAGGGTATGTTACTGCATATTTGCCTAAGCAAGATGCTTTTATTGGGGTTTTTGATAAGTGTATAGTAGGTTTTAATAGAAATGGTGAAGTGTTTAGATTGAAGAACTTTGGTATGGGCCCTAATGATTTTCATTATAGAGATCCTTCAGAAGTAGAGGTTCAGGTTTTGGAAGACTCATTACTAATGATTAACTGCTATAAACACCTAAAGATATTTAATTTAAAAGGAAAAATCATTAAACAAAGGAAATTAGGTGATGCCCCTTGGTATTTTAATAGAAAGATATTGGGTATAACTAAAGATAATTGTCATCTTGTCTTTGAGGGAACTTATGTTGATACAGCTATAGATATGGGCTCTAATGAGTTGACTTCAAGAAATAGCTTTCACTTCTTTACGAATCATATTAAAGATAATATTAATGAAGGTTATGCTTTTTTTGAGAAGGAAAACTTTATGGCCAGCCTTAAGAAAACAAAGTTAGTAGCTAGAGAAATGGTATTCTTTAATAAAGAAGCGAATAAAGTCGATGTTCTATATAGTCCAAATGAAAGTATATTTAGTTATAGAATTGGATACCCAAAAGAATATGAGTTTTTTAAACTAAATCCTGAGCATTTTAAATATAAAACTTATCCTGTGTCTCCGTCTCCCTTAACTGTACTTAATGATAAAGATTATTATAGACAAGTACTTTCAGAGAGTATATATTATTTTGGTCATTCTACAGGAGATAGTTTGTTTACAGTATATAATACATATGTAGATGAAAACATTATCAAATCTAAAATTACACCTTCATCTACTATTAATGATCTCAAATCTTTATTGGGGAAAAGAGATGGTTACTTAGAGTATTATCTCAACTATAAAAAACAATGTAATGATATTATTCTACCAGAAGATTTTAAAGTTCAATATATTTTGAATAGTAAAAAAATTATTGCTATAAATAGACATAAAGAAATCACAAAAGAGGGAAAGGCATATAAAAGGTTTTATTTCTGTAAGATAGAAGCTATATAATATTAATACAATTTAACCCCAGACAGCTTTGTCTGGGTTTTGTTTTGTATTCTTTATTTCGAGACTTTCCTTATATGTGCTTTTAGTTTCTTTATTGCCCAATCGTAATGGCTTGAGGTGGCAGATACGCAGTAGCTGCCAAGAGTTGTAGTTCCTGTCCAGTCGAAGATGCCTTTAGAGAAGAGTTCATCATTAGATAGGGGTTCTACTAATTCTAATATATCCTTATGGCTTGCTTTTAGCTTTTCTTTAGCAGTTTCCAGACAAGTAGTTTGGTGCTTTTTCCAAAATTCTATATTCATCTCACCATATGTTTTCCAGTTGTAAGGTTTGGGAAGAAATGGTGATTTGTTTCCTGCTGTGTTAGCCTGAACCCATTTTAGTAGTAGTTGATGCCATTCATAAAGATGAACTAGAACATCTCTAAGGTTCTTGTCTCTTCTCCAATGTGCTTCTTTCTTTTTTAGATCATCTGAAAAGTCTATTTCTGTATTTAACACTTCTTCAGTCATAGAATTTATAACTAACCACAGCTTTTCAAAGTTTGTATTTGCTGCATCAATGAGATCTTTCTTTGTTGTAGGTCTTGCCATGTTTTATATCAATGTTTGTTGACTTAAAGATAGCATGCTTTTTATAGAATCCTAACTATAAAACACGACCTACTCCATGACCTTATAAGCAACAGGGGGTGTGTCGTAATATTTTGGGATGTTTTTGATTTAGATGATTATTTGAGATTAGAGTAATAAAGGAAATAGTAGAAAACAAAAAAGGTCATCTGAAATTCAGACGACCTTTTTTTAGGTAGCGGAGGCCAGATTCGAACTGACGACCTTTGGGTTATGAGCCCAACGAGCTACCACTGCTCCACCCCGCACTTTTAT
>JBGRPZ010000071.1:0-22856 GCA_041725915.1 Hyphomicrobiales bacterium
CTTTTGCTATTTAACATAACATTGGGCTTATATGTGCGATAATCTACAATTTTAAAATTGAAAGCCGAATTATCGCACTATACAGCAGTTAAAAATAAGTGATAAAGCTTATAAATGGGTGAATATAGGAATCTATAGCAAATTCACTCCCAACCTAAATCTTCAATAATAGCTAGATTATTAAGATGAATTAATTGTAAAAGTATATTATATCTGAATGAGTTGATTTAAAGGATCTGTTGCTTTTTGTACAAAATCTATTTATTATTTATTAGGCTTATTGATATTTCGTAGTAAATGGAGTGTTGAACAAACTGATTTCAGATATAGCAAACTACAATTTAAGCTTTGAAAAAGGCTTTGAGAATAATCTTATCAAAACTTTCAACAAAATATATTCCTATCTCAAAAAAGACAGCAGTTAGGGAAAAACTATTACATAAATTCAATACTATGTTTTTTTTTACAAGCTAATGAGTTATTTTTATTGGATAATAAACCAACTTATAATAACTGAAAATGAGAAAACATATATTTTTATTTATCCTATTTGTTTTTGTAATTCATACTCAAGCTAAGAACTTTTACAAAAAAGAGTATGTTGAGAATAAAAACTTTTGTGTTAAACTTGAATCAAAGATTGAGTTATTTCATAAGATTGCAATACTTAATGTGAAGGTAGAAGGCAGTGATAAAAATTACAGATTCTTACTAGATACAGGATCTGAGACTTTTATATCTAAAGGATTAGCAGAAGAAATAGGGATGGAAATAATATCTAATGAAAAAGTAACTGATGATTATACATCTACAACTGTAAAAAAAGGAATTGCATCTTTTACAATAGGAGGAATAGAGTTTAAGAACATTGTCACTGGTGTAGATGAATTTGATATAACAAATACCATAACAGAGCATTATGACGGTACAATAGGTTGTAATCTAATGCGCCATTGTGTATGGCAATTTAAAGATTCTGAGATCATTATATCAAGTAGTGTAAAAAAGCTTAATAATCTTGATAATAGTTTCAAACAGAAACTAATCTTGTGGAATAATGGATATCCTGTAGCAACATGTGGCTTCCTAGATTTCTATTCAACAATGATGATTGATCTTGGAGCTAATAATTTTGTAACAATAAAAAACAATAGGTGCGCAACTAAGCGATGGAAAAAAGCATCAGGGATAGGGATAAATGCTACAACAGCTTTTGGAAATGGTAATCTTAAAGACACAACCAAAATATGGTTATATATGGCTGATAATTTTCACTTTACTACTGTATCAAAGAGATTTCTGAAAAAAGGATGGGATTTTCTCAATTCCAATAACCATGTCAATAAAGTAATTATTGATGCCGAAATGGATGATAATGTAGATGCAAACTACTTGGGTGTTGAAATATTAGACTATTATAATATAACATTTGACTTTCCTAAGAAAAAGCTCTATACCGAAGTTATTGACACAACTTATAATAAATGGAAGAAAGAAAATTTTGGTTTTGTTATTATGCCCATTGATGGCGTTTTTAAAACCGGAACAATCTGGAATAATTCTCAAGCGGAAAAACTCAATATTAAATCTGGCTGTGAGATATTAAAAATAAATGACTTGGATCTTGTAAAGTTAAGAGGGAAAAGAGAAAGCGAAATATACAAACTAATAGATAAAGAAAGAGATAAAACAGAAATGACTATTCTCCTAAAAAACGACAATATTATTAAGAGTTACACACTAAAAAAAGAGAGCCTGTTCTTATAGTTAAAATATCTTTTTGCTGCTTTAGCATTCTATTGTCAATATTCAGGAATGTCTTAGTTTAAGAAATAAAAAAGGGATAAGTATTTTTGTTTTGCATAACAAACCAACTTATCCCTATATGAGCATAACAACACTCATATAACAAATATTAGATAATCCTTCTCATTTATTTTTAAATCAGCTCATTAATATAATTTCAGCAAAAGTATTAATAGCAATATGCGGCACAAGTATCTTATTATAAACAATAAACCTATATAAAAATTGACAAATAATTATCAAGGTAGCTTTCTAATTGATCTCACCTAGAAAACTGTGTAATAATGCATCATAAGTGATAAAATCATATTTCAATTTTAGCGAATAGCAAATCAAACTAAATAATAAAGTTGGACTTAAAAACTGTAAATGGTATATTTGTGAGCGAATAGAGTAAAAAACATACCACTGCATCAAATTGCAGTTTAAAAAATAAATCCAAAGTTGGTAAAATTAATTACGATAGTTCAATGAGAAAACTCATATTGGGGCTTTTGGCACTTATATCGATATCGTCCTGTTCTACAAAGAAGAACACATTCCTCCGCAGGGCATACCATAATCTTACCTCTCACTACAATGTATATTGGAATGGTAATGAGTCCTTAAAAGAAGGTGTCAAAACTCTTTCTACTACAATCAAAGACGACTATAACAACGTATTAGCTGTTTACAACTATGGTACTTTACAAGAAGCTCAGTCAATATATCCAAACATGGACAGAGCGACAGAAAAAGCATCAATTTGTATACAGAAACATTCTATCTACAAGAACAGAAAAGAGCATGTCAAATGGATTGATGATTGCTATATGCTCATAGGCAAGTCTTACTTCTATAAGCAAGAGTATATTGCAGCAAGACGAACATTTACATTCGTACAAACTGAGTTTAGAGGTAAAATGATAGCCACTGATGCTTCTTTATGGTTGGCAAAGACTTATATAGAGATGGAACAGTATGACAGAGCTGTAGCCGTTCTTAATAACCTTCTGGCATCAAAGAAAGACAACAAGTTTTCAGATTATGTAAGAGATAATATCGACTTGGTATATGCAGACCTTTTCATTAAAGAAAAGAAATACGATGATGCAATACCATATCTTTACAAAGGACTTAAAGTAGCTGATAATAAAGACTTAAAATCCAGAGTACATTTTATCTTAGGCCAGATCTACCAAAAAGATGAAAACTACTCAAAAGCTACAGAAGAATATTTAGCTACTATAAAAAAGAATCCCGTTTATGCTATGGAGTTTCAGGCAAGAATCAATATGGCTCAAACTTATGAAAGTGGGATGAATAACAGTAGCAATCTTACAAAGGGCTTATTCAAAATGCTTAGAGAAGCAAAGAATGAAAACTTTAAAGATCAAATATATTATGCACTTGCAGAAGTAGAATTTGAAAACCAGAAAGATTCATTAGGAATTGACTATCTAAGACAATCAGTGGCTACAAGCAAGGATAATGCTTATCAGAAGACTAGGTCATCATTGGAATTAGCAGATATCTACTTCAACAAATCAGAATATCCATTATCTCAAGCATATTATGATACTGCTGTGCAGTCAATGCCACAAAAGTATCCTAATGAAGAAATTATAAAGAATAAGGCAAAGGTTCTTTCTGAACTTATTGCAGATATAGAGACTATAAAAACTCAAGATAGTCTACAGATGGTAGCTAAGTTGCCAAAAGAAGAACAGGAAAAGTTTATTGATGATCTTATTGCTGATTATGAAGCTGAAGAAGCAAAGAAATCTCAGGATCAATGGACTAATACCACAAACAACCTGAATCAACAAGGTCCTAATTTCTCCAGTACAAAGAATGAAGGGAAATGGTATTTCTATAATCCTGAAATATTAAGCTATGGTCTATCTGAGTTTAAAAAGAAATTTGGCAACAGAAAGCTAGAAGATTTATGGCGATTAAGTGATAAATCAGGAGGTACTTTTCAATTTAGCGAAACTGAAGCAAATCCAGCAGACACTGCTCTTATGAGTAGCTTGCCTGATAGTGTAGCTCAATTGGCTAGTAACCCAAAGAATAGAGAATATTACTTGGTTAAGCTACCTGACACACCTGAAAAGATAAAGATATCAGATTCATTATTGGTAGAATCCTATAATAATCTAGGTTATTTATATAAGGAAGGTCTTAAAGATAATCCTAATGCTGTTAAGACTTATGAGGAGTTCTTGGAGAAGTTCCCTGATAATAAATATAAGCTTGCAACCTATTATTCTTTGTATAAAACTTATACAGATCTGAATAATCAGGAGAAAGCTGATTATTACAAGAACCTTATACTTAATCAGTATCCAGATTCTGATTATGCAATGATAATCACAGATCCTGACGCATTCATAAAAATGAAGCAAAGTGCAAGTGCAGCAGAGATGTTATACAAAAAAGCATATGCAGCATATTCAAAAGAACAGTATTATAGAGTAATCAACTTTGCTGATCAAGCGAATGAACTTTACCCAACAGATACGGCTGTACTTCCAAAATTTGATTACTTAAAAGCTTTATCAACAGGGCAAGTGGATATTCAGGATAGCATGACAATGCAGTTGAAGAAACTTGTAAAAACATACCCCCAAGCACAGGTCTCAACTTTAGCAAATAATATCTTGCAATATTCAGGAGAGGAGCCAGTAGCTATTGAGGGAAGCGAAGAGACAGAAGAAAACTTCTTAGAGAACTCGCCATTTAAGTATAATAAGAATGCTCAATACTTATTTGTAGTGTCAGTACCTACAAGCTCGAGTAATTTAAATGCTCTGAAAATCAAACTTTCTGATTTCAACAAGAAATATTACAAACAATTATCTTTAAGTATTAAGAGTTTGCTTTTAGATGATAAGAATACATTAATTACTGTATCTATCTTTAAGAATGAAGATTCAGCATTAAATTACTTATCCAATGTAGAAAATAACGAGTATGTCTTCTCTGCTTTTGAGAAAGAAGCATATCAGACATTTATCATTTCTACAACAAATTATCCTGCCCTATACAGAGATAAGGATATTGATGAGTATATTAAGTTTTATAATATGGTAATAAATAAATAAAAGTATATATCGTGTTTTGGTCAAATAACAATAATAATAACGAAGGGGGAAACTTGAAAAAGAAAAACATGAAAGTGACAAACTTTGAAGGTTCAGAAAGAAACCTAATAGGAAACGGAACTAAAATTATCGGAGAAGTACATTCTTCAGGAGATTTTAGAATTGACGGTGAGCTTGAAGGCAAGATCAACTGTGAAGGTAAAATTGTTGTTGGACAAACAGGAATGATCAACGGAGAGATCGATTGTAATCAAATTGATATTTCTGGTAGTGTTATTGGACAACTAAAAGTTAAAGATATAGCTACCTTAACATCATCAGCAGATTTCAAAGGAGAAGTTAAAGCAGGAAACCTTGCTATTGAGCCGGGTGCTAAGTTCTCTGGTACAAGTGAGATGACTCAATCATCAAAACTAATTGGTGAAACAGGAGCTTAGTGCTCAAGAAAAGAAATAAAAAGCAATTAAACCAATATACCAAATATTCCTCTATAGCCTTTCAATTGATTTTTATAATTGTACTGGGAGTCTATGGAGGAATAAAGGTAGATGAATGGTTAGATATAGGATATCCAATTTTCACATTGATTGGGGCAATAATATCTATACCTCTAGCTATATATTATAGCTTAAAAGATTTTATGAAAAGAAAGTAAAAGGGCTATTACAATGAAATTAAAAGATCCGCATATAAGTACTCTGATTGTCATCTGGGCTGCAACAATGGCTTTATGCTCATTTGGATTAAGACAACTAAATCTCAGTGATTATATTTCAGGACATTATGTAGGTATAAGCTCTGTATTATTTATAGTTTATCTAGTAAACTATCTGATTATGGAAAAGTTCAGAAAGAAAAGAGCTGTTCTGTTTGTCAATAGTTTCCTTGCCTCTACAATGATAAAGTTATTGCTATTCTCAGGGATATTAGTCACTTATTCTCTTATTGTGAAAGAAGGTGCAGCCATTCTCATTGTAAACTTTCTGGCGATGTATTTTATATATTCCCTTCACGAGATTATCTCAATATCCAGAAAGTTGAAGAAGAACAGAGCACCTGTAAAATAAAAGAACAAGAATCAGGAATAGAAAAGCAAAACTCTTCTACTCTTGATACTATTACTTATCATTTCTCCTCTATCTTAAGTATCTTCTTTGTACACTTACTATAAGCATTAAATACACCTATATTATTATCCTCAAGATTTGAATTTGGATTACCCGGAGTGCCAAATAATGTATTGTCTGCCCCACTAGAGATTCTATCTATTCCTTTAAGGTAATTATACACATCTCTATTCAGAGATCTTACTTCTATGAATAGAGTGTCTTTAGAATTCCTATATTCATTCAATCCATATGTATATTTTATCTGACTCCCATCCTTCCCCTTATCATCTAAAAGAACAAAATACCAATGATTCCAAGATAGCTCTTCATCCTCTTCTTCTATCCATCTACCTATCATATAATAATTATCCTGCCCTTTGGGGTCATTCCAATAAATATCAACATTATGAAAATAGTCAAAAGTTTCATCACTATCATCATTCCACTCATCTGTTTGATTAAACTTTCCTTCAAAATCTAATCTAGTAATATCTATACTATTAGGCATAAAGCAGTGTCCTCTAACAATTTCACCTTCATATTCTACCTTTATATTATAGGTATTACCACTTTCCCCTTTTATTATACTGCCATAATATGTTCCCTTTTCTTTACTAGATTCTACTAAGACTTCACTAGCTCCTTTAGAATCAGAAATAGTGACTTTAGCTCCAGAAATATGATCTATAGGAGAAGAGTCTTCTCCTATAAGATAATTCAATCCTATAGCATAATTAATTGATTTCTGAATATCTACTTTAGCAAAACCACCATCAGATATCTCTCCTACAACTACTATTTTCCTTTCTGATTCATTCAATTCTATTTCCTCATACTCAACACATGAAGAAAGAAAAAGAAGAAAAAAAACCGAAATAATAATATTTATATTTTTCATACTTGAACCAAATTAAAATTTAAAATTAAAAGTTATCGTAGGGACTATACCAAAGAAAGAATATTTCTCATATTTATATTTCCTTCCATATTGATCAGGATCTTTCTTGTATGCAAAGCCTTGGATAAATGTGTTTTTCCTTCCATATAAATTATAAATAGATAAGGTCCATGAATGCTTAAATCTACGCGACAAAGTCTTCTTTGGATGTAAAGTCATAGCAACATCAAGTCTGTGATAATCTTTAAATCGCTTTTTATTTAACTCTGAATAAATTGGGATAACCATTTCATTAGAATAATACTTTTGTATAGGAAGTGTATAAGGTTGCCCTGTCTGATAAGTCCATAAAGCACTAAGCTCTACTCGCTTTGAAGGCTTATACATAAGAACTAAATTTACATCATGTGGTCGATCTTGAAATGCAGGAAATTCTTTACCATTATTAAGATCATCAAATTGTTGAATTACTCTTGAATAAGTATAATTCACCCAACCTGTAAGCTTTCCGGATATCTTTTTTAACGACAATTCCAGCCCATAAGCATATCCATCTCCTTCAACTATATTTGGTTCAATTTCAGAAGCAAATACTACAGTCCCAGGTCTAAACTCTTTCAAGTTTTCCATATTCTTATAATAGGCTTCAGCAGAAAACTGAAGTAAATTATCTTTGAAATTCTGATAATAACCTAATACATATTGATTGGAATATGAAGGACTAATATTAAGAGTAGATGGATACCATAAGTCGGCAGGAGTGTTCATTGAAGTAGATTTTAAGGTATGTATAAACTGAATATTTCTTGTATATGCAGCCTTCAATGAAGAAGTCTCAGATAACATAAAAGTTGCTGTGACTCTTGGTTCTGGATTGTAATGCTCGTCTATAATCTCTCCATCTTTAAATTCTTTATATAATACATTATTCCCTTCTACTCTATCCATACTTTTAAATGGCCCTATCAAAGTAAATCCAGAAACCCGAACTCCTGGCTCAAGGATGATCCTACTACCTATACTAATATTAGAAGATAAATAGATCCCTGATTCATATCCATTAATAGGATCTTTTTTTAAATCTGTAAATGCGCCTGAATCTCCTGAAACATCACCAGGAAAAAATCTATGCTTTATAAAATCTATACCATAATTAAATGAAATGTTCGGATTTAAGAAATATTGAAATCCTAACTTTGCATTAATATCTTCTACACCACCTGTCAATGAACTTTTCCATCCTTTATGATCTTCAGAAGTTATTCTATAGTCATATTTACTATAAATAAAAGACAGGTTTGAGAATAGTTTCTTACTAAATAAGTGATTCCACCTTGCTGTAGCTGTTTTATTTCCCCAATCAAAGCCTCCTTCATCTTTAAAAGAAAAAATATCTCTTCCAAAGTACCCAGACAAAAACACTCTGTCTTTTGAACCTATCCATGAGTTTACTTTTGCATTTAGATCAAAAAAGTACATCTGAAAATCCCTTTTGTCTGCTTCAATAAAAGGTTTTGCAACAATATCCAGATAAGTTCTACGACCAGAAACCATATATGAACTTTCCCCTTTTACAATTGGTCCTTCTACCATTAGTCTGGAAGAAATAAGGCCAACACCTCCTTGTGCATGAAACTTCTGATTGTTTCCTTCCTTCATCTTAATATCTAATAGAGAAGATAGACGCCCTCCATGTTTAGATGAAAAAGAACCTTTTGACAAAGTGGCACTCTTTATAGCATCAGGATTAAAAACAGAAAACAATCCTCCAACATGAGAAGAATTATAAACAGGTGCTTCATCCAGAATAATAAGATTCTGATCAGTCTTACCTCCACGAACAAATATACCTGCACTTCCTTCAGTACCAGATTTAACTCCACTTGTGAGCTGGAAAACCTTCATTATATCTCTTTCTCCAAGTAAAGCGGGAATAGATTGTATTTCTTTAGCTGTTATCTTTTCAATCCCTGTAGTAGTATTTCTTACATTTTGATCTTTTTGACTTTCTCCCGTAATAATAACTTCCTCCAGATTCTGTGCAGAAGGGGTCATATTAAAGTCTATAGATTGATTTTCTTTAAGTTCAATTGTTCTCTTTATTCGATCATATCCTATAAATTGAACATTAAACTCATAATTGCCCTCAGGCAATGAAATAGAATAAAATCCATATGAATTAGTTGTAGCTCCTAATTTCAATGAAGGGACATAAACTGTAGCTCCGATTAGTTCCTCTCCTGTATTACTGTCCTTTACAAACCCATTAATTGAATATTGGCTTTGAGCTTGTAATTGAGTAAAAGACAAAAAGAACAACGCTAGCAGAATCTTTATGGACATAAAGATGCATTTCTTCTTTGTAAAATTAAATAACATAAAAAATAATTTGATTTTTGTTTGTATTATAATCAGCTAAAATTCCAATACAACAATCATGCTGTTTAGAATGTTATACAATAAATAAATAGTAGATTATTCAACTGACTTTTTACAATAATACATTAATTAATTTATTCAATCTAGTATTTATGTCTTATGCTATTTCATTTCTTTAAAAGAATTCATTATTAATTTTGTCTTCAAAATTTAAAATTCTCATTAGTTTACAATCATCAAATCATATAACATCCAATTATGCATATTCAAGTAACAAAATCTCCAGAGATAGAAAAAGGTTGCCATGTTGTTTTTCTTGTAAGAGATATTGAATCAATTCCAGAAAAATATATCTCTCCTGAAGAGAAAGAATGGGTACAAACTCAATTAGAATCTAATAAGGTACGTTCTTTTGCTTTCAACAGGCTTTCCCATTGGGTATTTGTAGAAATTCCAGAACCAAAGGATCAAGAATGGGAACGCAAAGAGAAATGTAGATTAGCTGCTGCTAAAATGTTTAAAACATTTGAAAAGTATAAAATAAATAAAATCATCTTAGCCGATCCAAAGCCAAATAAAGATGATATTCTTGCTTTTGCTGAAGGGCTTATCTTAGGCAGCTATAAATTCACAGAGTTGAAAACCGATTCTAAAAAAAATGAGAATCGCCTAAACGAACTTCTGATTGTATCATCTGCTGTAAATGATCAAGACTTAAATATTCTACAAATTATTACTGAAGCAACTTGTAAAGCAAGAACTTTAGTAAATTATCCTTATTCTGATCTAAATGCTACACAACTTTCTAATATTGCTGTAGATCTAGCAAAAGAAACAGACATGTGTTATGAGGTTTTCGATAAAGCAAAAATAGAAGAGCTCAAAATGGGTGGATTATTAGGAGTTAATAAAGGAAGTGTTGACCCTCCTACTTTTACTATACTCACTTATAAACCAGAAAACGCACAAAATGAAAAGCCTTTCATCTTTGTTGGCAAGGGTGTTGTATATGATACTGGTGGAGTTAATATAAAGACTGGCAATTTCATGGAAAACATGAAATGTGATATGGGTGGAGCTGCTGCAACTATTTGTTCAATATATGCAATTGCAAAAGCAAAACTTCCTGTATATGTAAAAGCTATAGTTCCTGCAACAGATAATAGGCCTGGTTTAAATGCAATAGTTCCTGGTGATGTATTAAGAATGCATGATGGAACTACTGTTGAAGTTTTAAATACTGATGCTGAAGGACGTCTTATTCTTGCTGACGCATTGGCTTATGCAAAACAATTTGACCCACAACTTGTAATTGATATGGCTACTCTTACAGGGTCTGCGATTAGAGCTATTGGGAATAAAGCTATTGCTGCAATGCCTGTTAAAGCTGATGAATATTATACTGATCTAGAGGAATCTGGATATGAAGTTTATGAGCGTCTTATCAAGTTCCCTATGTGGGAAGAATTTGGAGAACAATTAAAATCAGACGTAGCTGACATTACAAATTTAGGAGGCCCTTATGCTGGTCAAATCACAGCAGGTAAGTTTCTTGAGCACTTTACTGATTATCCGTATATCCACTTAGATATCGCAGGTCCTGCTTTCTATAGTAAGCCTGAGGGATACTTTTCCGCTGGAGGATCAGGATATTGTGTAAGATTATTATTCGACTTTATCAATAAAAAGTATTCCAAATAAAATTTGATCTTAAATAAAGGAGTCCTTTGTTTTGATTATTCATTCTAATCAATAACTTGGCTCCTTTATTTACATCATCTTATTTCGATTAAAATAATAATAATGAATCAAAAAGACTTGAGTTCTAAATTATAAAAGCTTATTTCTTACTTTTGTCGCCTAATGTATATCCGTTATGATAAATAATGAAAAAGTAAATAACGAGAAAAAAATTAATGTTGGAATTACTCATGGAGATTTCAATGGTATCAGCTATGAGATAATATTAAAAACTGTAGCTGATATTAGAACTTTAGATTTATATACTCCTGTAATATATGGCTCATCTAAAGTGGCTTCATTTATAAGAAAAAAATTCCAACTTGGAGATTTAAATTTAAATATAATTAAGTCTTCTGATCAAATAAGTCAAAAACGACCAAACTTAATTAACTGCTGCACAGAGAAAGAATATAAAATAGAATTAGGCACAAGCTCAAGTCAAGCAGGTCAAGCTGCTTTTGAAGCCTTAGAAACATCTATTGAAGATCTAAAGCAACAGAATATTGATGTTGTTGTTACAGGTCCAATAAATAAAAAGAATATTCAGTCTGATCAATTTCATTTCCCTGGTCATACAGAATATTTTGCAGAGAAATTTGATGCTCCAGAACATTTGATGTTAATGGTTCGTGATAAGTTACGTATTGGAGTTGTCACAGGACATATCCCATTAAGAGATGTATCTGACGCACTGAATGAAGACTTAATTCTTAAAAAGATAAACCAAATGCACGACTCTTTATGTCGGGATTTTGGTATTGATAAACCAAAAATTGCTATATTAGGTCTTAATCCTCACTCTGGTGATGATGGCCTTTTGGGTAAAGAAGAACAAGAAATTATTATTCCTACAATCGATAAAGCCAGAGAAGGTAGCAAGCTGATTTACGGTCCTTTCCCTGCTGATGGCTTCTTTGGTAGTGGAGACTTTAAATATTATGATGGTATTCTTGCTATGTATCATGATCAAGGATTAATTCCTTTTAAGGCTATAGCGGCTGGTGCTGGTGTAAATTTCACCGCAGGTCTACCTATTGTAAGAACATCCCCTGCTCATGGGACTGCTTATTCCATAGCAAATAAAAATCAAGCATCTGCTGAATCTTTACAAGAAGCGATTTATCTAGCAATTGATATCTTTAAGAACAGAGAAGAATATGATGAAAGGAACAAAAAACCTTTACCATACCACTTGCTTGAAGAAATGGCTAGAGCAGAACATAAAGATGAAGATCTTCCAGAGGATTTAGAAGGAGACAACTTACTAAGCACATTATAAAAATTAATGACTGATCAGGATAATTTGAGGATAGAAAAACTAAGTGAGTTACTAAATGGTAAGCTTATTAACACCAACAATAGAAATATTGTTATTAAGGATATACTTATTGATAGTAGAAAATTAATCTGTCCAGATAATTGTGTTTTCTTTGCCCTGTCAAGTACATATAATGACGGTCATAAGTACATTAATGAATTATATGAAAAAGGCGTTAAGTGTTTTGTTATTTCAAAATTCCATGCCCAATTAAATGAGCTTAACAATGCTTCATTTATTATAGTTAATGATACAATCAAAGCTTTACAAACATTAGGCAAACAACATAGAAGAAAGTTTAACTTTCCTATTATAGGTATCACAGGATCTAATGGTAAGACCATTGTAAAAGAATGGTTATTTCAACTATTACATTATGACTATAATATTGTAAGAAGCCCTAAAAGTTACAACTCACAAATTGGTGTACCTTTAAGTGTTTGGCAAATCACTAAAAAAAATAATCTTGGAATATTTGAAGCAGGCATTTCAGAACCAAATGAAATGGACTCTCTTCAAGAAATTATTAATCCGGATATTGGTATATTTACCAACATTGGTGAAGCACATGGGGAGAACTTTATAAACAAAATACAAAAAGCAAAGGAAAAGTTAAAGTTATTTGCATCAGTAAAGACCTTAATATTTTCCTCTAATTATCCTGACATTTCACAAATAATAACTGAATCTGAAACCTTTAAATCGATTGATCTATTTTCATGGGGAAAAGAAAACTCTGACAATTTAATCATCACAGATATCATCACATATAATGGATCGTCCCTAATTTGTGCTTCATACAATGATGAGCTTATTAACTTAAGAATACCTTTTGTTGATGATGCTTCTATAGAAAATGCCATTCATTGTTGGGCTTACCTGCTTATACTCAATTATCCTCAGATGACTATTCAGAAAAGATTTTTAAATCTGACATCAATAGCTATGAGAATGGAATTAAAGGAAGGTATTAATGGCTGTTCTTTGATTAATGATAGTTATAACTCAGATGTCAGATCATTGAATATAGCTTTGGACTTTATGAATCAGCAGAACCATCATAAAGAAAAAACTCTAATTATTTCAGATATCTTACAAAGCGGGAAAGATAATCTGGAATTATATCAAGAAGTATCCAGAATTGTCAATAGTAAGGGGGTCACTAAATTAATTGGAATTGGAAATTCAATAGGAAAATACGCTGAATTATTCAGCAAGAATAAAGTTTTTTATACAAGCACAAAAGAGTTTTTAGAACACCACCCAATCAATTCATTCCATAATGAAACAATCCTTCTGAAAGGGGCAAGAACTTTTGAATTCGAACAAATCACAAAAACACTTCAACAGAAAAGTCATGAAACTGTTCTTGAGATAAATATGGACTCTATTATCAATAATCTCAACATATACAGAAATAGAGTTAAATCAAGTACTATGATTATGGCTATGGTAAAAGCTTTTTCTTATGGAAGCGGAAGTTTTGAGATAGCTAATCTCTTACAATATCATAATATTGATTATTTAGCTGTTGCTTATGTTGATGAAGGTGTTGAACTCAGAAAAGCTGGAATAAGAACTCCTATTATGGTTATGAATCCGGAGATAAATAGCTTTGGAACAATGATCATACATAGATTGGAACCAGAAATATATAGCTTTAGAACTCTTTCTATGTTAGAAATAGCTATTGAAAACAGTAATATTTCAGAAAATACACCTGTGAAAATTCATCTGAAAATTGATACAGGAATGCATAGGCTTGGGTTTGTAAATAATGAAATACAAGAGTTAATAGCTAGAATAAAATACAATAAATCAATTCAAATTCAATCAATATTTTCACACTTAGCAGCAAGTGATGATCCTCAGCTCGATTCGTTTTCTAATCAACAAATAGAATCCTTTTCTAAATTAAGTAAAGAAATAAGAGATGCTTTCCCTTATTCTATATCAAGGCATATTTTAAACTCAGCTGGTATAACCCGATTTCCAAAAGCTCAATTTGAAATGGTAAGATTAGGAATAGGATTGTATGGTATTGCTCCAGAGAAAAATATGGAAGGTATACTAGAACAAGTTGGCACATTAAAAACATCTATATCTCAGATTAAAGATATATCCATTAATGAATCTGTCGGCTATGGTAGAGCTCATGTTCTAAATGAAAATAAAAAAATTGCCATAATCCCTATTGGTTATGCAGACGGTATTAGTAGAAAATTAGGTAATGGTAAGATATCATTCCTTATTAATGGAAAGTTAGCTAAGACTATTGGAAATATATGTATGGATATGTTGATGCTGGATGTTACTGGTATTAATGCAAAAGAAGGGGATCCTGTTATCATCTTTGGAAAAGAAAATCCTATAATTAAACTAGCAAACGCTCAAAATACTATCCCATACGAAATTCTTACTAGTATAAGCAGAAGAGTGAAAAGGATATATTTTCATGAATAATTCTGGCTTATTTACCTAAATTGATTATAAATAACCAACAATTCCTGCCATTTCCTTTTGTCCTATTTATATATTTATCATATTTGTTTAGCACTTCTATATTAAGTGCATCTATTTATTAATTTAAAATTTTCTTATAATGAGTTCTGGAAAAGTCATCTCTGTTGAAAACGAATCTTATATCGTTGAAACAGAAACTGGAGAAACAATCACTTGCACATATGAAAGTGGAGAAGAAACAATTCAAGAAGGTGATAATGTAGAATATTCTGTTGATAGATATCCTCCATTTATACTTCATAAAAGAAAAAAACCTACATCGCAAATATTCGATCCAAGTAAAGGTTTATAATCTAAATTAAAGAAGTTATTCTAAGGATAACTTCTTTAATTTTATATATTCTTAATTACTTTTGATTTATTATTATGTCAAAATGCTATTTCCTCTCTATCTTCCTTACTTCAATTATACTCATCTCTAAACTTAGCATAAGTCAAAATAATTCTGATTCTCATATTAAAAACAAAACCAATATAAAGTCTCATCCTAAATCAATAAATCATAAAAATACTCATCCAGATGAATACTATAATAAGGCACTTTTCTATCTAGACAAATCACTTGACTCTTCTAAAAAATACTTCAAATTAGCAATAAAGGAATATAAAAAAGTAGATGATTTAATCTCACTAACTTATACATATTCAGATTATGCTCAACTAGAAATAAGAAATGGAACTTATGCCTCTGCAAAGGAACTATTATTCAAAAGTATTTTCTATTCAAAGAAAACTAAAATAAAGATCATTGAAGGAGATGCCTATTATAATTTAGCAGCAATAAGTTATAGACGATCTGATTATGGGCAATCTATGCAATATGCAAATAAGGCTATTGAATTATACCAAGATTTAGAAGATACTGTCCACTTGTGCTACACCTATTCCTTATCAATGCTCGTTTATTTTGATATCGCCAAATATAATCGTGCTATAGAATACTCTAACCAATTAATAAATTACTTTGAAAAAGGGTATGAATCTGATTCTATATTCTTAGAGATGCCTCTATTTTGTAAAGCTGAAAGCTATATTCAGATGAATGACTTTGAAAGAGCAACAAAACCAATCAATGATCTTAAGCTTCTAATTAACTTTAGACCAGCAATAATAGCTAGAATAAACTACCTCGAAGGACTATCTGCTTTAAAAAAAAATGACATCAATAAAGCTATTGACCTGATTAACTTAGCAAAACAGCAAGCTAAAAAGTTCAATGAACAAGATATATTACTTAAGATCATAAATGCCTATATACATATTTTGCATTCAAATCATAAATACCTAAAATCATTATCAGAAATTAAGTCCGCACTACAATTATCATATGACCTTCACAAAAGAGGAAATACCAGAGATTTCTTGAAACTACTCTCTAAAGCTTATGAGGAGATCGGTAATTACGAAGAAGCTTTAAATGCAGAAAAATTATATAATCAGCTACAAGACAGCCTATTTAATTCAGAAATAGCTGGGCTAATCGCCAATTATCAAGTAGGCATAGGTTATGACAAGCTATTAAGAGAACATAAAAACCTTACATTAGAGAACAAAGATAATAAAGACAAATCTCTATTATATACTCATCTATTTATGTATTCGTTATTAGCATCTTTTATTCTTTTACTGACATTAAGGCATTTTAGACAAAACTCAAAGAAGTTCAAACGACTTCAGATCTTGAATAACTATAATAACTTAGCTCATGTTGAAAGTGAAAGAAATAAAAATATCGAACTACAAAAAAGCTATGAACATATAAAATACTTGGAGAGTGCTAAGAACGAAGCCTTTCGGACAAATAAAGAAAAATCAAGATTCCTCGCTAGTATGTCTCATGAGTTAAGAACCCCTTTAAATGCATTATTGGGATATACTGACTTATTATATAATAAGGAAAACGACAAAAGTAAGAGTGGTCTCGTTTATAAAATCAGAGTTAGTGCTGAAAGCTTACTTCGGGTTATTAATGATGTATTAGATTTTTCTTCTGTTGAAGCAGGCAAAAAAACTTTAGAACTGACTTCTGTAGATTTTAGAGAGATTTCTCATAAATTAGAAAGTGTTTTATCGCTCAAATTGGCTCAAAAAAACAATACTTTAGTATTTAATATTGACCCTGATACTCCTAAATATTTAGCTTTCTATGAAGATGCTATTTGGCAGGTGTTAATGAATCTACTTGGAAACTCTAATAAATTCACATTCAATGGGGAAATTAAGGTTACTGTAGAATGCTATCCTAATAAAAGGATCAAAGATGCTATTAATCTTATAATTACAGTTAATGATACTGGCATTGGAATGGATAATGATGTGCTCCAAAATTTATTTACACCATACTATCAAAAGTTTAAAAATAATGCCAACTTTGAAGGTACTGGACTTGGCCTGATGATCTCAAAAAAACTTATTCAAATGATGAAAGGAAACATACACGTCCATAGTGCTCTTGGCATTGGAACTACCTTTCAATTAACTTTTGAAGAACTTTCTATACTAGATAAAGATAATGATGCCTTACACCCAAATTTATTTAAGCCAGGAACTATAATGTTTCACCCTGCTACAATCCTTGTCGCAATGAGCTCTTCTGCTGAAATTGACTACTATCAAATGCTTTTTAGAAATGCAGGCTTAAGTGTTATATCTGTTAACAATGGACTAAAAGTAATGGACATACTTAAAGACACCAAAGTTGATTTATTATTTACTGATATTGACATCCCCTTCTTAAAAGGTTATGAAATAAGCAGAATAATCAAAAAAGAAAATAATAGACAAAGAATACCTCTTCTTGGTTTAACCTCAAATAAAGAATTTGGCTCTGGTACTGAAGCTTCTATTTACTTTGATAAAGTATTTGTTAAACCTGTTGCCTCTTCTGATATTCTTACTGAATTCTCTTTATTCCTCAAACACGTTACTCTAAAGGAGAAAACATCCACAAATAAGGAAGCTAAAAAAGCTAGTCCTATACAAGAAACTCAAAACGATCCCAATGAGTTAATTGATAAATACTATTTGTCATGGCAAGCTCTAATATCAGAAAACTGTATCTCTGATATTCAACAATGGGCTGACAACTTATTTGCAGAAGCTAAAACCTCCAATATAAAAAGTTTACACGATTATTCTAAAGAACTATTAGATGCTCTGGACTCCTTTGATATTGATGCTATAAAAAAAACTCTGAATGAATTTCCTTCCATCATAAAACCATTTAAGAATCTTTAAATTCACATCTGTCCACTCAATATATCTTAGAACTTCCTTATACACTGAACTAGTATTTCAGTGAGTGCATATAAATTAGCTACAGTTTAATCCTAAAATATTAACATCAATGAAAAAACTATTGAAATTAAAAAAAGAAACTGTTGCTAATCTTAATAATGTAGAATTAACTCAAATATAAGGTGGTGCTACTCACGATATTGTATTATATGCACTTACAAATAAGAATTGCCCTGATATAATAATACATTCACTAAATTGCATTGATACAAAGCATGTGTGTGGTATTAAAACTATAGCAAATTGTGAAATTAAATCTCTTGATTGTCATCTCACCACCAAAACTATTGACTTAACTATCAAGACTTCTATAGAATATTAATTCGCATTTTATGGTATAGCCCATAGTTTACATTTTATAAAGAGAGGTTATTCTATAAGTAACCTCTCTTTTTTATCTTATACCTGTCCCTCCTTTATCTATTTATAAATAGATATAATAACTTCAGAATATTATATCTAAACAAAACCACGTTTAATACTCATTTTTTATACAAATAAACCTCTCACTGAACATATATTTCAGTACACTATAATACATTAGCGACATACTTAACCAGTTAATATAAACAACAATGAAAAAATCACTTAATTTCAGAAAAGAAACTGTTGCTAGCCTTAACAATGTAGAGTTAAATCAAGTACAAGGTGGTGCTACTTATGATGGAACTCCTTGTGCAATCACTATAGATGCTTGCCCTTATACAGGAGAATGTACATTTAAAAAATGTCCTGAAACAAAACATAATTGCACTAATCCTATTAGAACTCTTCAGTGTCTATAAGAATCTACTACATTTAAAACATAAGATGTTTATGTTTTTAAAAGCAGACTATTCAATTGAATAGTTTGCTTTTTTTATTTCCTCTCTTTTAATATCAATAAGATAACTATCAAAATATCTATATTCAAAATAGTTATGTATTTTTATTTATATCCAACCATTTAAAGTCTAATTATGAAAAAAACACTTAATTTCAAAAAAGAAACTATTGCTAAACTTGATGGTAATACCCTAACTCAAGTGCAAGGTGGTGGTGCTACCAATGGTGCAAATATTTGTCTTCACACTCAAGGCGATTGTCTTACTCAATATAGATGCACTATTATCAATTGCCCTATAACTACAAATGTTTGTGTTATCAAAACACAGAATATCTGTATTATAAAGACACAAACTGTATGCTTTGTAACAGATACTCTTGGTTGTCTATAGGGTACTCTTTTTATACTCCCAATAAGTAATAATAATATATCTTTTATTCAAAAAACTTGTATACTGCAAAAACATTTCACCTTATCCATATACTTTAGCAACAATCTTTAACTAATAAAATACAAACAACTATGAAAAGATCACTTAATTTTAAAAAAGAAACTGTTGCTAATCTTAATTCTAATGAATTAAAACAACTTCAAGGTGGTGCTACTTTTAATGGTATAGATTGCATTCAAAGTGTTGATTTATGCATAAAAACCATAGGTTGTCTACCTGATTCAGTTAAGAACCACTGCTTTACAAGACCTGTTGATTGTGTCAGTTTTCATACTGAGCAAAATACATGTTTCAATTGTCATGAAATGTAAAAACAAATTACTATAGATTATCTTAAGGCTATCCTATCAGGATAGTCTTTTTTTATTGCCCTTAATATTCTTATTTAACCCAGAATTATTTTTGCTTATCTAAAATTAATAGCCCAATTTAAATTAACAAAAAAACACGTTTAATACATATTTATTTATCTAGTTTAATTATACTGAAAGTAATTTTCAGTACATCGGTATATATTAGCAACATATTTAACTAACTAATACAAAAACAATGAAAAAGTCACTTAATTTCAAAAAAGAAACTATTGCTAGTCTTAACAATGCAGACTTAAATCAAATAGAAGGTGGTAATGGTACCAGATTCTGTGATTGGGAACCTGGTTCTGTTATCCATGTTTGCTTATCAAGCCCTGGAATGAAAAACGGATGCCAGAGTTTTTATTCTGAAGTGGAAGCATGCTACACTTATGCTAAAATGTAAGAAAAGACTATTATAACTTATTTTAAGGCTATCCTAATTAGGCGTAGCCTTTTTTATTGATCTTAATATCCTTATCTTATCCTAAGTTATTTCATCCTATCTAAGGTCTATAATCCAATTCAAATCAACAAAGGCACGTTTAATACATATTTTATTTGCCTATTATAATTATACTGAAAATTCTTTTCAGTACATCAGTATATATTAGCGACATCTTAACTAATTAAATACAAACAACTATGAAAAGATCACTTAATTTCAAAAAAGAAACTGTTGCTAACCTTAATTCTAGTGAGTTGAAACAACTTCAAGGTGGTGCTACTTTTGATGGTCAAGCCTGTGCTAATACTGTTGAAGCATGTGTAAAAACTATGGATTGTGCAATTAAATCACTTCCTAAATATTGCATCAGCTTTCATACTGAAAACAATACATGTTTCAATTGCATTGACATGTAAGAAAAGACATTTATAGATTATTTTAAGGCTATCCGAATGGGTAGCCTTTTTTTGTTCTCTATCACACCCCCTAACAACCCAATTCAAGCTATACACACATTTATTACCTCTTCTAATTAAATATCATCTTAAATGATAACTTCAGAATATTATAATCAAACTCAATTCTAAAAAAACACGGTTAATACCACTTTATCTACATAATATTAATGCACTGAACATCCTTTTCAGTATAACAATATATATTAGTAGCATCTTTAACTAATTAAAATAAACAACAATGAAAAAATCACTTAATTTCAAAAAAGAAATTGTTGCTAACCTTAATAATGTAGAATTAACTCAAGTACAAGGTGGTGCTACTTTTGATGGTCAAGCTTGTGCTAACACTGTTGAATCTTGTGTAATAACTTTAGATTGTCCAGCAAGATCTCTTCCTAAGCATTGTCTCAGCTTCCATACTGAAGAAGGCAATACATGTGGCCCTTACAAATGTGCTTATATGTAGAAACAATTCTATATAAGACAAAAAAGCAGGATATACATATGCATACCCTGCTTTTTTATGTTCTTACACCTTATATTATGGTATAATATAGCTCTTTAATTAGAAAGAAAGAATAGACTTTTTGATTCTTTCAACAGCTTCCATCAACTCTTCTTTGGTAATTACCAATGGAGGAGCAAAACGGATAATATGCTCGTGTGTAGGTTTTGCAAGAACACCATTCTCAGCCATCTTCACACACACATCCCATGCAGTCTTACCATCTTTTGGCTTGATGATAATAGCATTCAACAGACCTTTACCTCTTACTAGTTCAATCATTGGGCTATCAATATTTTCCATTTCTGAACGGAAAATCTGACCTAGCTCCTCTGCTCTCTCTGCAAGATTCTCTTCTTTTACAACCTCAAGAGCAGCAACAGCAACTCTTGCAGCTATTGGATTTCCTCCAAAAGTAGAACCGTGCTCACCTGGCTTGATGCAAAGCATAATATCATCATCAGCAAGAACCGCTGAAATTGGATATACTCCACCTGAAAGTGCTTTACCTAAAATCAATACATCTGGACGAATACCTTCATGCTGTACAGCTAACAACTTACCTGTACGTGCAATACCTGTCTGTACCTCATCAGCAATAAAAAGAATGTTATTCTTCTTACAAAGATCATATGCTGCCTTTAGATAACCATCTTCAGGAACATAAACCCCTGCTTCTCCCTGAATAGGCTCAACAAGGAAACCAGCAACATTAGGATCGCTCAATGCTTTCTCTAATGCAGGTATATCATTATAAGGAACTACTTCAAAACCTGGTGTATATGGTCCGAAACCTGCTTTTGCTTCAGGATCTGTAGACATTGAGATGATAGTAACAGTACGACCGTGGAAGTTATTCTCACAAACAACGATTTTCGCCTTACCATCCTCAATACCTTTCTTCATATAAGCCCACTTACGAGTAAGTTTGATAGCTGTTTCATCAGCCTCAGCACCTGAATTCATTGGAAGAACTTTGTCATATCCAAAATATTCAGTGATATACTTCTCATAAGCTCCTAAACGGTCATTATAAAAAGCTCTAGATGTTAAAGTTAGTGTTTCTGCCTGTTCTCTCATTGCACCAATAATCTTTGGGTGACAATGTCCTTGGTTAACAGCAGAATAAGCACTTAGGAAATCAAAATACTCCTTACCTTCAACGTCCCATACTTTAGCTCCCTTACCTTTTGCAAGAACTACTGGTAGTGGATGATAGTTATGTGCTCCATACTTATCCTCCAACTCAATCGCCATTTTAGAAGTTTTAACATCCATCATGTTATTCAATAATTAGAAATTAATAAAATTGTTATCTACCCTGTTATAATCTATTTGCGGAAATATCATTAATGATACTCTTTCTGTATATATATACAGAAAAGAGCTCAGCTCGAATTATAGCGAAAGCAAAGTTAAAATAATTCGCGTATTTCCAAAATATTCCATCATTAGTTTTGAAGCTTTCTTATTTACCTTTTTCTATTTTATATTTATTCCAATTAAATATATGCTACTCAACTACTTAATTTAGATTAAGTATTGCTATAGATTATCCATAAACTTAGTCTCTGTATTCGAGTCTCTTTCAAAAACTGTGTCAACTAAAGTTTATAAAAAATGTTGAACAGTTATGAAAAAGAACAAAGAAAAGTT
>JBGRPZ010000072.1:0-22531 GCA_041725915.1 Hyphomicrobiales bacterium
GAATTGAAATGGCTATAACAAAACGTTTGAATTTTCATACTGGAGAGCTTTGAATCGCACCATATTGGAATTGAAATTTAGGTCTTATTATGTTTACGATCCAGAACTCATCCCTTTGAATCGCACCATATTGGAATTGAAATAAAGCTAATCTATCCCCATAAATTTGAGTGATAGCCCTTTGAATCGCACCATATTGGAATTGAAATTAATTTCCCCTGTTGTATCTATTTCAATTCTAGGACTTTGAATCGCACCATATTGGAATTGAAATAGGAAAAATTGACAGATCTATAGAGCTGCAATGGGCGCCTTTGAATCGCACCATATTGGAATTGAAATATAAACTTTCTAAGGAAGGAAGCAGAAAGTTTATGACTTTGAATCGCACCATATTGGAATTGAAATGCAGCAACCGGGCTTTCTGCAATGATGACCAGTTTAGCTTTGAATCGCACCATATTGGAATTGAAATTGTGAATGGAACTGGGCAACTGAGGAGTGGAACAGACTTTGAATCGCACCATATTGGAATTGAAATTTTAATACCACACTGGAAATTGTTAGCGCGGATGACGCTTTGAATCGCACCATATTGGAATTGAAATGGAACTTAAAAAATAAGTAAACTATGAGTATTTCTACTTTGAATCGCACCATATTGGAATTGAAATATAATAACGCTAATGACAATTTCTACTCAAACTCACTTTGAATCGCACCATATTGGAATTGAAATTAGTCAACGTTTTGAGCTTGCACGTCTTCATATTCAGCTTTGAATCGCACCATATTGGAATTGAAATCCGGTTGTATTTAAGTCTGCGGCGTTATAATCGGCCTTTGAATCGCACCATATTGGAATTGAAATTTTAAATAGACGAATGTTTCTTCGTCCAATTTTACCCTTTGAATCGCACCATATTGGAATTGAAATTTTAAAGAATTAGCCCGGATGAAATTCACTCCTGGCTTTGAATCGCACCATATTGGAATTGTCCTTCGGCTACGCTCAGGATACGTTTTATATAGCTGTGGTTGAGTTTGTCGAAACCGAATCGCACCAGAAGGAATAGCCCTTCGGCTATGCTCAGGGACAAATGATGTATCGAAGGTTGAGCCTGTCGAAACCGAATTATATCAATATAGAGTGGGAGCTTTCAAAAAAAATATCACTTTATTATACAGGCTTAATATTGAATTATATCAAGAAGAATAATGATTTAGGTGGGTTTGTAACACTCTTGTGTTCAATTGAAATCGTAAGTTGCATGAGGAGGAACTGTTTACTACATAAGTGACGCATGTATTGTTTTTACAATGATATAACCAAATGGCATTAAGTTTTTTTTAAACTTTTTTTGTTTTATTTATTATAATTTTATTAATATTGCCTATAATTATTTCAAATAATACTCTAAAAAACTAAAGTGCTATGAAGTTTATTTATAACAAGAGTCCTTGGGGGGTCTCTAATGTATTTCTATTTTTATTTTTTGTTGCTACTATTATCTCATGTAAAAAGGATGAGAATAAAGCTTTTGTTGATGACACGTCTTTTGTGAAGGGGCAATATGTTGTTGTTTTGAATCAGGCTAAAACAAAGATGTCTCCAGCAGCATTTTCTGATATGACTTATAAAGAGAGTCAAGCAAGAGTGAGGCCGGAAATACAAAAGATCTTAGATAGAGCAAAAGTTTCTGCTGATAATTTACTTCATGTATATTCATCATCTGTTATTGGATTTAGTGTGAAACTTACCAATGATCAGTATAAATACATAAATAATTGCCATGAAGTACAGTCGATAACCAAAGATATACAGGTGAAAGTCGATGATGAAGTTTTAGAAGACACCAAGAAGGGGATTCTGTTTGGACAGCATGTCCCTATGGGAATCAAGAAAGTTGGTGGTTTTCGTTCAGGCATTGGTAAACGTATATGGGTTATTGATAGTGGTGTAGATTTAGATCATCCTGATTTGAATGTAGATGCAAAGACTGGAGCTAATTTCTGTATCTTATCCGAAGATAAAAGTCCTGATGATAATCTTGGTCATGGAACACATGTCGCAGGAACTATAGCAGCGAAAGATAATAATATAGGTGTTGTAGGAGTAGCTGCAGGCGCGACAATAATTCCGATAAAAGTATTGAATCGAGATGGTGATGGTCAGGGATCAGATTTTATTAAAGCAATAGATTATATCTGCCAGAATTCAAAGCCAGGAGATGTTGTGAACATAAGTATCATATATGGTAAATATGTTCCTTTTGAAAAGGCAGTAGAAAGAGCAGCAGAAAAAGGTATTCTTTTTGCTATTTCAGCAGGAAACGATCATGATGATGCAAGTAAATGGTCTCCTCAGGCAGTGATACATCCAAATGTGTATAAAGTAGCTGCTTATAATATCTGGGGAACATGGGCAAGTTTTTCTAATTATGGGGAATGTGTTAATGTTGTTGCTCCAGGAACATGGGTACGTAGTACATATAAAAAAGGTAAATATAAATACATGAATGGAACATCAATGGCTTCACCTCATATTGCAGGTTTGTTGGCATTAGATGGGAGACTTTACCCTAATAAAACAATGCGTTGTAGATTTGATAATAAGAATTATCCAGCAATAAAGCATTAGTAGAGATAAGGAATTAATAATAGAAACACTCTTCAATCTTTTGAGGGGTGTTTTTTTGTTTTTATAGCTATTAGCCTTAGCTATTCTTTTATAGAGATAAGACAATCTTAAATAGTGCTAAAAAAAAAACTATGAGACTGTGGATTTGTGGGTTGTAAACCAAGACTTTTAGAATAAAATTGTTTATTTAAAATAATTATTAGTACTATATACCCATCTATTGGAGTTTTTATTATCGACACTAAAAACTAAAAAACTCTAAAGATTACAATTATGAAGCTAACTCATTACTCAGTGAGGTTAGTAGCTGTGTTGGTAGCTACACTCATGTTTTCATATCAGGGGTATTCGCAGGATCATAATGTTGGTGGGGGCGCACATGGCATAACAAAATCACCTTCATTAGTGAACTATCAGAATAATTTATGGGCTTTTTATCAGGGTAGATATGGTAATAGGAAATTGGAATTTCGAATATTGAAAGATGGCGAATGGAATCTTCAGTCACGTGTTCCGGGTCTGGAAATGACAGAAAGTCCTTCTGCTGTAGTTTTCAATAATAAGATTTATGTGTATCATCAGGATAATGACCATCGAGGCCAATTATATTGTATATCATATGATGGTGAAAATTGGTCAAAAGATACTCGTATTTATGATAGAGCATTATCTTTTTCTCCTTCAGCAGTTTCTTATCATGGAAAGATGTATATTTTCCATAGAGCGTCTAAAGGAAGAAGAGAATTGTGGTATAGTACCTTTGATGGAAATAACTGGTCAAAAGATGAGAAACCTCCAGTAAAGAGTACTGTTCTTGCTACAGAGTCACCTGCGGCAGTAGTGTATAAGGATAAAATCTATGTTTTCCATAAAAGTGGTGTGAATGATAATCCAGAGTTATGGTATTTTACTTTTGATGGTAATACATGGAGTGAAGATAGACGTGTAGATAATGTTATGTTATTGGGTTCTCCTGCTGTTACTGTGTATAAGGATAAGATCTATCTTGCTCACTTAGGGCATTCAAACACAGAAGAAATGTATTATACTACTTTTGATGGTAATACATTTACAACAGATGCTAGAATCAATGGCCCTGAATGTGGATGGACACCAGGTATAGGGGTTTATGGTGATGTTTTATACAACTTGTTTGAATATAAGCAAGGTAAGGGCTATTTATGGTATATAAAGAATCAAGACAATAAATGGGGACATGCCCAGATTATCGACGGATTTAGCTTCTCCCGAGATGGATATATGGATAAGAAGTTCGGTACATTTACTTTCCCATCAACACATAATTCATTTATTGCAGGCTCATTGTTTATCAGTGGAAATAATAGTCATGATGAGTTAGTACCTTATCAATTGGCTCAAGGTATACGTTTTATAGAGTTAGATATAAACAAGATTCCATTTCCATTTAATGCCAATATTGAGCATAGTATTGCTATTGAGCATGGTAAAATCTATGGAGGAACTATCTTTGGTCAACGTAATGTTAGATTTGGCCTTGAGGAGATTACAGATTTCTTAAAGGCAAACCCAGAAGAATTGATTATTCTGAAGCTTGATTCTCCTTCAGGGGTTCCTTATGATGAGTTGAAATACTTCTTCACAAAGTATGGTATATATGATCGTTTGTATATGGGACCAAGAAAAGATTTCCAGAATATGACTCCTCGTGATATTATAAAAACAGGAAAGCAAATCTTGTTGATAGGAGGGGATACCCGCGAAATGGCTTCAGGTATTGAAGGCTTGATGAATAATAGTAGAACTTGGGGGAGTGCAGATATCAATAATATGAACCCTGTATGTCAGAATACAGATGTTATAAGTAAACCTCTTTATATTCCTGCTATGTATGGAGTTACTTCTAACTTGGGCTTTGGCTCTAAAGATCGTGCTGCTGTTATCAATGAGTATGATTGGGCGAAAGATTATTTCCTTACAGGTTGGAGAGGCTCGGCATTAAGACCAACATCTTTTGTTTGGGATTACTCTACTTATGGAGATGTGTTTGAGGTGATATATGAAATGAACAACTATTATAATTCAGTTAGAGGAACAGCAAAAGATGCTGCTGGTAACTATCTGAACAATGTACAATATACAGTTTCATACTCTTCTGATGGAAAGACTGTAAATGCAGTAGCTAGAGGTAAGTTTGATTTTCCTGCTCGCCAGAACGAGACAGTAACGATCACTCCTCATTTGGATGGTATTGTATTTAGTCCTGCGTTTTATACTTATTCAAATTCATCTAAATCAGATGCTGAAGTTGATTTTGTAGGAACACCAACACAGCAGTTAAAGTCAATGAAGGCAGATAGTGAAGAAGCATTGGGATATGGGTTTAATGTCTATCCAAACCCTATGTCTAATCAGATGAATATATCTGTTCAGAATGAAAATCCTGCAAATGGAAAACTTGAAGTCTTTGATATTTCAGGGAAAAGTGTGTTAACTCAGGAGCTAGGAGTTGTTGAAAAAGGTAATCATGAGTTAAATATTAATACATCTTCATTAGGTCAGGGAGCTTATGTATATAGATTTACATTAGGTGATAAAACCTTTAATGGAGAGATGATAAAAAGATAATCTACAGTTTATTACCTACCCTAATTAATTATTTTGAGGCTGCCAATTTATATTGGTAGTCTCTTTTTTTATTAAGTGATTAAAGTTTGTTTTTGGATTTAATTGTTTAATTTTAAGTGATATAACCTGAAATGCACCTGCCATTTTCTCTATTATTTCCTCTTAAATCACTTGAAAAATGAATAATAAAGCATCCTTGTTTCATCAAAAAGCTAAGATATACGAAGAGTATCGTCCTGATTATCCTTTGAATACTGTAAAATTGCTTGAGGAGAAAGCCTATCTAAAAAAAGGTTCTGTTATAGCAGAGATAGGTTGTGGTACAGGAAAGTTTACAGATTTGTTATTAGATGAGGGATATCAAGTTGCTGCTGTAGAACCAGATCATAGTATGTCTGCTATTCTTGAAAGTAAGCATCTGCAAAGTGATCTTCGTATTTATAATTGTTTTGCAGAGCAAACACCTTTTGAAGATCATCAGTTTAATGCTATAATTTCTGCCCAATCATTTCATTTTTTTCACACTGAAAGTGTTCGTAATGAGTTTTTTAGAATACTAAAAAAAGATGGAGATATTGTAGTTTTATGGTATTTATTTGACACGAATTTAGACATATCTAATCATATTCAAAACCTTTTTATTAAGTATGGCGATTTACAAAATCAGCCCAGAAGACATGATACTAAGGCAGAGACAGTTTATAAATGTTTCTCTGGGTGTCAAATAAGTAATGACGATTCATATAAATATAGAATACAATATTCTAAAGATAAATTTTTGAAAAATATGTTATCATCTTCATATGCACCCAATAAAACAAGTGTCTTATATTCTCATTTTTTGGAGGATTTTACGAATTTATATACTGCATACTCCGATAATGGTATAATTTCTTGTGAATACAAGCTTGATGTTTATCATATAAGAAATCAGTAAGTTAGCTATTGTGTCTTTTGATAAAAATAAAATTGAAAGAGAAAATAAAAGTGATTTAAATATAAAGTGAATAGCACTGATCTGTGAATCTTTATTTATAATTCGAAGAAGCCAATAAGGATATTGTAAAAAATCTTATAGGAAATAGTGCGAAATTCAGTAAGGTTAATGAGTGAAGTCTTATTGATTTGTAAGTAAGGCCTTATTTATAATTCAGAGGTGCTAATAAGGCTTTTCACAAAAGCCTTGTAGGGAATAAAGCAAAACTCAATAAGGCTTTTTTGATATTCTCAGTATGATATTTAAAGATTCTTTGTAATAACAGGCGGTTTAAGAATAAAATATAATATAGAAATTATGTAGATAAAAAAAAAGACTGCTTAAGCAGTCTTTTTATCATTACTCGGCTTTGATGACTTTCAACACAATGGAAGAAATATGTTCTCTTAAGCTTTGTTCCTTATTCAGCTTTATTCTTATTATAGTCTTTACTGTTTCAGCAGTAATTCCTTTTGGAATATAACAGATTAAGGTAGAAGGCAAGTTTCTGATAAATGAAGAACAACGATGTTCTGTGCCATCAGGCTCTACAAAGAAAACACCTTGTTGCTCATCTTCCATGTTGAATTTCAATAAATGGCCCTTGATTTCAGCAACCATTCCCTCTGTAATGGACTCATTTTCCTTTTTACTACTAGTATCGACAATTTTTGAAATTGAAGGACTAGGGCGTTTTCCTTTAACTTTTTGGGTCTCAATTTCATTTGTGACTTTCTTAAGTTTTTTGTTAGGAGAACAATTGATGTTAACCTGATTTCGTCCCTCAATAAAATGGTCTTCATCATTCTCAAAAGGACCAGAGATACTAAGTGAGTATTTAATAAGATCTGTATGAACATTATAGCCTTGGGATAACTTCTTCATAATGGTTCTTTTCCATTCATTAAGAACTCCTAAAGCTTGAGTCTTTGTCACCTCACCAGAGAAACTCATCTCGTCAATAAGCCCTTCTGTATCAATTGTATTTGGTCTTTGAACGACTGCAACCTTATCATTAGGATTACTAGTAAGGTTGTTTGGAAAAATAGCGTATTTGATAGGCATAGTATTAAAAATATTTAGTTAATAATTATTTTGATTGCGCTGATTGAAGATTTACAAATGCTATACCATAATTTATAGGTATAAATATTTGTACTTATGCATTTGAATTGATGTTTTATTTTGGCACATAGATTCGTTAATATTGAATGATGATATCAATGAAGAGATAAATATTCTTATGAATAGTTAGTTTGGAAACTATCTATAGTACCTAAGGGTAGAAGAGTAGAAAAGTAGGTTTAACTTGTATAGTATGAGCTGTTCAACTATTATGTTATGATAGTGCCTTTTGATAAGAAAGGACATAGTATATAATATAATATCATTATTATGGTTTAATTAAGATGAGGTAAATAATTAGAGAATATAATACACTTAACCTAAACACAGCTGTTATTTGATACCCTTTCATAATAGCAACCTGAAGAATATATTTAAGTATACCATATTTTATTTACCTTTGCATGCAGTTAAAAAAGATTGAAATAGATGATAAACATTACCTTACCTGATAATTCAGTAAAACAATTTGAACCAGGTGTTAGTGCTCTGGATATAGCAAAGAGTATAAGTGAAGGTTTAGCAAGAAATGTGCTTGCTGCCAAAGTAAATGGTGAAGTATGGGACGCAACTCGTCCTATTAACGAAGATGTGAACCTTCAATTATTGACATGGAATGATAAAGAAGGTAAAGCTACAATGTGGCACTCTTCTGCTCACCTTATGGCTGAAGCTATAGAAAGCCTTTATCCAGGTGCAAAGTTCGGTATAGGTCCGGACATTGAAAACGGGTTCTATTATGATATTGATCTTGGTGATAGAGTGATCTCTGATTCAGACTTCAAGAAAATTGAAGATAAGATGAGAGAGTTTGCGAAATCAAAACAAAAGTTCTGCCGTAAAGATATCTCTAAGCAAGATGCTCTTAAGTATTTTGAAGAAAAAGGTGATGAATATAAACTAGAGCTTATTCAAGATCTTGAAGATGGACAAATTACTTTCTATGAGTCCGGTGAATTTACAGATCTTTGTAGAGGCCCACACGTAGTTGATACGTCTATCATCAAAGCAATAAAGATATTATCTGTAGCAGGTGCATACTGGAGAGGTGATGAAAATCGTAAGCAGTTAACTCGTGTTTATGGCATTACTTTCCCAAAGAAGAAAGAACTTGATGAATATCTTGAAAGACTTGAAGAAGCAAAGAAAAGAGATCATAGAAAATTAGGTAAAGAACTTGAACTTTTTACTTTCTCTCAGAAAGTAGGTCAGGGACTTCCTCTATGGTTGCCTAAAGGTGCTGCTCTTCGTGAAAGATTAGAGACTTTCTTGAAAAAAGTACAAAAGACTGCAGGTTATCAACAAGTAATTTCTCCTCATATCGGAAATGTTGAGCTTTATAAGACTTCAGGCCATTACCAAAAGTATGGTGAGGATTCTTTCCGCCCAATTACTACTCCTGTAGAAGGTGAAGAGTACTTCTTGAAACCAATGAACTGCCCTCATCACTGTGAGATGTATAACCATAAACCACACTCTTATAAGGATCTTCCTATTCGTCTTGCCGAATTTGGTACCGTATATAGATACGAACAGAGTGGAGAGCTTCATGGATTAACTCGTGTGAGAAGTTTTACTCAAGATGATGCACATATCTTCTGTACTCCTGATCAAATAAAAGATGAGTTTAAAGGCGTTATTGATATAATTATGTATATCTTTAAAGCTTTAAATTTCAATGAGTTTATTACTCAGATATCTCTTCGTGATCCTGAAAATCCTGAAAAGTATATAGGTTCTGATGAAAATTGGAAGAAGGCGGAAGATGCTATCAAAGAAGTAGCAGAAGAAAAAGGTCTTGATGCAATCATTGAATATGGAGAAGCTGCTTTTTATGGCCCAAAGATGGACTTTATGGTCAAAGATGCTTTAGGTAGAAAATGGCAGTTAGGAACTATTCAAGTAGATTATAATCTTCCTGAAAGATTTAAGCTTACATATATAGGTGCCGACAATGAGAAACATCGTCCAGTGATGATTCATAGAGCTCCTTTCGGTTCTATGGAAAGATTTGTCGCTGTTTTGATAGAACATTGTGCAGGTAACTTCCCTTTATGGCTTACTCCAGATCAAGCTATCATATTGCCTATCAGTGAAAAATATCAAAATTATGCAGAAAAAGTTTTAAATTTGCTGGATAATTCCGATATTCGCGCCGCAATTGATGATCGTAGTGAGAAAACAGGAAGAAAAATACGTGATGCAGAATTAAAGAAGATTCCTTTTATGCTTGTTGTAGGTGAAAAGGAAGCTGCAGAGGGTACTGTTTCTGTTCGTAGACATGGTCAAGGCGATTTAGGAACATATTCAATTGATGACTTTGCGAATATGATTAATTCTGAGATCAATAAAATGTTGGAAAAATAATCCCAACAATTAATACATAGATAATTATATTGTTAAATTCTAAAGTATAGGAGAACTTAAACATAGCAACAAATTTTAATCACCGGAATAGGAGGTTTCAAAGAAGACAAGAAGACCCACATAAGATAAATAAAGCAATTGCTGCACCGGTGGTAAGAGTAGTAGGCGAAAACGTTGAGGTGGGTATTTACCAAATTAAAGAAGCTATTGACTTAGCTAGAAACCAAGAATTGGATTTGGTTGAGATTTCACCAAATGCGAATCCGCCTGTATGTAAGATCATTGATTATAAGAAATTCCTGTACGATCAAAAGAAAAAAAAGAAGGAGCTTAAGGCAAAAGCATCTAAAGTCGTTGTAAAGGAAATTCGTCTAGGACCAAATACAGATGACCATGATTTCGAGTTTAAGCTTAAGCATGCTTTTAAGTTTCTTGAGGATGGTGCTAAGGTAAAGGTTGATGTCTTCTTCAAAGGTAGATCCATTATCTACAAAGATAAAGGTGAACTTATTCTTTTAAAGTTTGCACAGCAACTGGGTGATGTAGGAAAGGTCGAGAGAATGCCTAAACTCGAAGGAAAAAGGATGATTATGATCATAGCTCCTAATAAAAAGAATAAGTCTTAAATTACTTTATATATTGAAGTTTAACCGTATTATTAATTATTAAATTAATAAGTAATGCCTAAAATGAAAACAAAATCCGGAGCAAAGAAAAGATTTACCTTTACTGGCTCTGGTAAAATTAAAAGAAAACACGCTTTTAAAAGTCATATCCTTACAAAAAAGGGTACTAAACAAAAGCGTAATTTAACTTATTTCGCAATTGTGGATTCTACTGATGAGAAGAAGATCCGTAAAATGCTTTGTAAGTAATAAATAAAATTATTGTTCAATTTTGCTATAGCTATTCAAGTGTCTTATGGCCGCTATAGTGATAAAAATTTAATATTATGCCAAGATCAGTAAACGCAGTTGCTTCTAGAGCAAGACGTAAAAAGATCCTTAAACTGGTAAGAGGTCAGTTTGGTAGAAGAAAGAATGTTTGGACGGTTGCTAAAAATGCATATGAAAAAGGTCAACAGTATGCATACCGTGACAGACGAACCAAGAAAAGAAATTTCCGTGCTTTATGGATTCAGCGTATCAATGCTGCTGCCCGTCTTCATGGAATGTCTTATTCTGTTTTTATGGGTAAACTTCATGAAAAGGATATTGAAATGAGCAGAAAAGTTCTTGCTGATTTAGCAATGAACAACCCTGCAGCCTTCAAAGCTATCGTTGACGCGGTAAAATAGAAGTAATTTAAGACTTGATATATAAGTGGCATCTGTTATAACAGGTGCCACTTTTTTATTTATTTGCTTTATTAATCATAGGAATATCTTATATTTGGGCTACTATTGTTACCTAAACTATTTTATGCTATGATTAAATCTTTAAAGTCTATATACCTTAACAGGTATATATTGTTCTTATCTATTTTGTCTGTTATTTCAATGTCTTGTAGAAAGTCAGAAATTCCTAGTGGAAATAATAATCATGTAGTCCAAAAAACAGTTGCTAATCCTACGGAATATAAAGATGTTCAGTTTGGTTTGTCGACTTTCTATGATAATGGAAATAGTACAGATGTTGCTATGAATAAATACAACAGAATTGTTGAAGTGCATAAGTCTCAAGGGGCTAATACCATTTGGTATAGAGTTGGTAATTTATATCGGAATCATATAAACTGGGGATCAAGTAAACAATATGATACAGGAATTTCACCAACAGTTGCTGCTAATGATAATAATGTTGTTGTAGAGATACATAAAAGTCACAGTTGGTTTTCTAGTGGCCTTTGGTATCATGTAGGAACTTTATATAGTTCTTCGGTTGTATTTGGGGGAAGCCATAAATTTGATAGTGGTTCGGATCCTTGTGTGGCATTAAATAACAATAATGTTGTTGTAGAGGTTCATAAATCACAAGGTAATTATGGCCTTTGGTATCATGTGGGAATTGTTAATCCTACTACAAAAACTATATCATGGGGTAAAAGCTACAAATATGATAATGGAGGTATGAATCCTTCTATTGCAATTAATAATAATAATATTGCTGTTGAGGTGCATCAAGCTCCTACAAGTGGTAGAGTATGGTATAGAGTTGGTCGTATTGATACAAGATCAAAGACAATAAATTGGAGTAATTCTGTGAATTATCAATCAGGGGCACAACCTGATGTTACATTACTTGATGATGGCACAGTTATAGAAGTACATGCATCAGAAGGCCTAAATGACAACCTGTGGCGCATGATGGGGAAAGTTAATGGAAACAGAATTGATTGGACAAGTGTAGGTGAGTATTTTGATGATGGTACAAATCCATCAGTAACTGCAAATAACATCAGTGCTGTACAAACTCATGATGGAGAAGGTCTTTCAACAGGCTTGTTTGCTTCTTCTTCACTGATTACGGATCATTCTAATTGGATGCATAACATCATGGGGCATATTGGGAATAAACCGCTAAATGATATTGTAGTGCCGGGATCTCATGATGCAGCAATGTATGACCTTAGCTTTGGACAAACTCAAGATCATAATATCTATAATCAACTTAAGGGTGGAGTACGATACTTCGATTTGAGACCTAATGGAAACCTAAATATGTATCATGGCCCTGTTACAGGTCCTCATGTTGATGCTATTCTATCTAATGTGAAATCTTTTATGGATGAGGGGCGTAATGAGCTTGTTATGCTTAAGTTTTCTCATTTTAAAGACTTCAATAGTGAAGTGTATAAGAGTCTTGTAAATAAGATAAAGAATAAGTTAGGTGATTATTTATATGTGAATAATACAGGTAAACGATTGGGTGATATAACCATGAATGAATATCTCAATGATGGAGGTAAAGTTCTGATTTTTATGGATGGCTCTTTTCCTGTAACTTATCGTGAAGATGGTATCTACGTTTATAGAGATAATTATAATTCTGTTTGTACTGATGGTGATATAGTCCTTTATGACAGCTATTCAGATATGAAGAATTATGAGTCAATGAGAGATGACCAATTACAGAAATTCCAAAGATTTAATGGTGTTGCCAATGATGGCTCAACAGCAGATATGTTTTTGCTTTCATGGACAGTAACTCCAATAACTGGTGTTTGGTTGTTCTGTAAAGGAGCGAATGCTAACTTGATGTATGAGATGAATAAAATTCAACGAAATAGATATGGAAAGATACCTAATATCTTATATGTAGATTTCTATGAATATGCTAGAGTTACTGATGCTTCTATAATAATGAATAAACGCTTCTAATTAGAATATTTACTTATTAATGTAACAATAGTAAAAGAGCTATCTCCTGATAGCTCTTTTGTCTACGCTTTTGCGTAACATTGTTATGTAAATATCAGTAAAAAACCAGATTATTTTATTATTTATAATGTTAAATTAAGTTAAAGGCCTTATTTACCTTAATATTAGTAAGGCTTATTATTGCTTGATTATAAGAGCTTTTGTATTCGCAACTCCCCAATTATTTATTGTACATATTTCCGTAGAACATAGAATAGCAATCTTTAAATAAATAGCGTCGTTATTTATACAGGCTGACAAAAATAAAACTAAAGATTCTAAATACTATGAGAACTATATCAAGGTCTCTGCGAGGGAAAACTATACTAAGTATGTTTTTCCTTGGTCTTGTCTTATTGATGGGGGGATGTAAGAAAGACCTTTATGACGTAAAACCAAATAATCAACCCAATGTTGAATACAAAATGAAAACAGCAGGTGTTCCTACTGGTTTTAAAGATGTCCAATTTGGATTAGGTACACAATATGATAATGGCAACTATACAGGTGTAGCTATCAATAAAGGTGGTCGTATTGTTGAAGTACATAAAGCACAAACTTTGGGTAATATATATTTCAGGGTTGGTAGTGTTAAAGATAATGTAATCTCATGGGCTCCAAGTGTAAAGTATGATACCGGTCAAACACCAAGTGTAGCCATCAATGATAATAATACTGTTGTTGAAGTCCATAAAACAGAAAGTCCTTTTGTCAATGGAGTCTTTTATCATGTAGGTACACATACAGGAACTACTATAGAATGGGGTCGTGGCTTTCAATATGATAATGGTACAACTCCACAAATAGCACTAAACAACAATAATGTCGTCGTTGAAGTTCACAAATCGCAAGGTAATTACGGTCTTTGGTATCATGTTGGTATTGTAGATCCTGTTGCCAAAACAATATCTTGGGGTAAAAGCTATAAATATGATGGTGGAGGTGTGAATCCTTCAATTGCAATCAATAATAATAACCTTGCTGTTGAGGTGCATCAAGCTCCTACAAGTGGTAGAGTATGGTATAGAATAGGTCATATTAATCCGAATTCAAAGACAATAAGCTGGGGGAATTCTGTAGATTATCAATCAGGTGCACAACCTGATGTTGCACTACTTGATAATGGATATGTTATCGAAGTACATAAGTCTGAAGGAGTAAAAGACAACCTATGGAGTACTGTTGGTCAGGTTAATGGTAATAATATCAACTGGTACAGAACATCTGAATATTATGATAATGGTGCTAGTCCTGCAGTGTCTGCCAATGATCAGATTGCTATACAAACTCATGATGCAAATACAACAACAGGAATTTGGGCTAGTGTAAGTCAAATAACTGACCGTGCTAACTGGATGTATGATAGTATGTCTGTTATAGGTGATAAGAAGTTTTGTGATATCACTTTCCCTGGTTCTCATGATGCAGGTATGTATCCATCAAGTCTTGCTCAAACTCAGAATAAAAACTTCTATCAGCAATTAACTGCAGGTATCAGATTCTTTGATGTTCGACCAAATTCAGAAATGCATGTATATCATGGCCCTGTTGGTGGTCCAAGTGTTGATGAAGTCTTGAATGATGTAAAACACTTTATGGATGAGGGACATAATGAGCTTGTCGTATTGAAGTTCTCTCACTTTAAGGACTTTAATGATGGGGTTTACAGTACCCTAGCTCAAAAGATCAAAGATAAGTTAGGACCATACTTATATGTAAATAATACCAATAAACGATTAGCTGACATTACTATGGAAGACTATTTGGGTACTGGTGGTAAAGTATTGATCTTAATGGAAGGTGAATATGCAATTAATCATCATCAGGATGGTATCTATACTTATAGAGATAATTATGATTCAAATATTGGTGAGGCTGATATTGTATTCTATGATGATTATACTGATACTACTGATTATGGTCGTATGAGAAGTGATCAGTTGAATAAGTATTATAACTATGATGGCCTTAGTAGCAATAAGGAAAGTGATATGTTTCTTCTATCATGGACTTTAACCCCTGTAACAGGAGTAGGCAAGGCTTCCAGACCTGCAAATAGTAATTTAGATCTTGAAATGTCAAAGGTTATGCCTAATAATTATGGACATATACCAAATGTATTATATGTAGACTATGGCCAATTAGCCAGAGTCACTGACGCTGCAATGCTAATGAATACAAGAATGTAATTAAATAGAGCTCCTTGTGTCAATAGAAAGGCTGTCCAGATTCTGAGACAGCCTTTTTATGTCTTTCTAGTTTTTATAGACTTGTTGTTTCTTCTCCTTTAGTTGTGATTTTCACTTACTTATTTTTCGTATAAATAAAGATTGTGATGGCAATCTTTGAATAAATAGCAGCGTTATTTATATAGGCTGACGAAACTAAAAAAACTCTAACAACTATGAAAACTAGACTTAAGTCTCTGGGGGGAAGAACTGTATTAAGTGCGTCCTTCCTTGGTCTTATCTTACTATTGGGAGGATGTAAGAAAGACCTTTATGACGTAAAACCGGGTAATCATTCTGATGTGAAAAGCAGTATGAAAACTGCAAGCATTCCTACTGGCTATAAAGATGTTCAATTTGGATTGGGTACACAATATGATAATGGTAACTATACAGGTGTAGCTATCAATAGGGGAGGTCGTATTGTCGAAGTACATAAAGCACAAACTTTGGGTAATATATACTTCAGAGTGGGTAGTGTTGACCATAATGTAATCTCATGGACTCCAAGTGTAAAGTATGATACCGGTCAAACACCGGGCGTAGCTATTAATGATCATAATACTGTTGTTGAAGTCCATAAGACTGAAAGCCCTTTTGTTAATGGTATTTATTATCATGTGGGTACACATACAGGAACTACCATAGAATGGGGTAATGGTTTCCAATATGATAATGGTACAACTCCACAAGTAGCACTAAACAACAATAATGTCGTCGTTGAAGTTCACAAATCACAAGGTAATTATGGTCTTTGGTATCATGTTGGTATTGTAGATCCTGTTGCTAGAACCATCTCTTGGGGTAATAGTTATAAATATGATGGTGGTGGTGTGAATCCTTCAATTGCAATCAACAACAATAATGTCGCTGTTGAGGTGCATCAAGCTCCTACAAGTGGCAGAATATGGTATAGAGTAGGTCATATCGATCCAAATTCAAAGACAATAAGCTGGGGGAATTCTGTAGATTATCAATCAGGTTCACAACCTGATGTTGCACTCCTTGATAATGGATATGTTATTGAAGTGCATAGATCTGAAGGAGTAAAAGACAATCTATGGAGCACTGTTGGTCAAGTTGCTGGTAATAATATCAACTGGTACAGAACATCTGAATATTATGATAATGGTGCTAGTCCATCAGTATCTGCCAATGAAGAACTTGCTATACAAACTCATGATGCAAGCAGGACAACAGGGGTTTGGGCTAGTGTGAGTCAAATAACTGACCGTGCCAACTGGATGTATAATACATTGTCTGTTATAGGAAATAAAAAACTGTCAGAGATCACTTTCCCGGGTTCTCATGATGCAGGTATGTATCCATCAAGTCTTGGACAATGTCAGGATAAGAACTTCCATGAGCAATTAATGGCAGGTATTCGATTCTTTGATGTTCGACCAAATGCAGATATGAATGTGTATCATGGCCCTATTGGTGGCCCAAGTGTCGATGAACTGTTGACAGATGTAGAAGAATTTATGGATGAGGGACATAATGAACTTGTTATATTGAAGTTCTCTCACTTTAAAGATTTTAATAGTGAAGTTTATAGTATATTGGTTGACAAGATCAAAAATAAGTTAGGATCACATTTGTATGTGAACAATGATAATAAGCGACTAGCAAGTATTACTATGAATGACTACTTGAGTACTGGTGGTAAAGTGTTGGTATTGATAGAGGATGAATATGCAATTGAAAACCGACATGATGGCATCTATACTTATAGAGACAATTATGATGCAAATGTCAATGAGGGTGATATTGTGTTCTATGATGATTATTCAAATACTACTGATTATGATCGTATGAGAGGTGATCAGTTGAATAAGTATTATAACTATAGTGGCCTTAGTAATGATAAAGAGAATGATATGTTTCTTTTATCATGGACTCTAACTCCAATGACAGGAGTAGGAGAGGCTAGCAGACCTGCAAATGGTAACTTGAGCATTGAGATGTCAAAGATTATGCCTAATAATTATGGACATATACCAAATGTATTATATGTGGACTTTGGTCAGTTAGCTAGAGTTACTGATGCAGCAATACTAATGAATGCAAGAATGTAAATCAATAAGGGTTATTTTAAATAGAAGTACATTTTCTTAATAAAAGATAAAGGGGCTAATAGCCCCTTTATCTTTTTATATTAAAATCCTTTTCTTTTCATTAATGCATCTACATCAGGATCTTTTCCCCTGAACTTTCTGTATAATACATCAGCTTCTTCTGTTCCTCCTTTGGAAAGAACATTGTCTTTAAATGCTGCTGCAACTTTAGGGTTAAATATATCTCCTGTTTCTTTGAATGCTGCAAATGCATCTGCATCAAGTACGGCAGACCAGTTATAGGAGTAGTAACCTGCTTCGTATCCCAATGAAAATATATGATTGAAGTAATTACTTCTGTACCTGACAACAATCTCAGGGATCATATTTATTTTCTTCAAGATAGCTTCTTCAAATGTAGAAGGATCGAATTGCTCATCTATGCTTCCAAGTATATGATAATCCATATCAAGAATGGCAGCTGACAGGTATTCTACAGTCTCGAATCCTTGATTGAAGTGTGATGAATCCTGAATCTTCATAATTAAATCACCAGGAATAGCTTCTTTCGTCTGATAGTGCTTTGCATACATCCTTAGCACTTCTGGCTCAAGAGCCCAGTTTTCCATGATTTGTGAAGGGAGTTCTACAAAGTCGGTAGGAATTGCAGTACCTGATTGACTTTGATATCTGACTTTAGATAAAAGGCCATGAAGAGCATGTCCAAATTCATGAAATAGAGTTCTTACCTCTTCTAAGGTCAGTAGTGATGGGGTGTCATCTGTTGGCTTCTGGAAGTTACAAACATTAGAGGCAAGGGGAGTATGCTCACTGGATTGTACTCTGAAAGTATTCATCCAAGCTCCTGATTGTTTTGATTCACGCTTATAATAGTCAGTATAAAAGACACCTATGTGCTTGTCATCTTTGTCAAGTACTTCAAAGATGACTACATCTTCATGGTATTTAGGTATGTCATTTCTCTGCTTAAACTTTATACCATATAGTTTATTGGCGACAGAGAAAGCACCATCTCTTACATTCTCAAGCTTGAAGTAGGGACGAAGCATGTCTTCATTAAGCTCAAATTTCTGTTTCTTCAGCTTTTCTGTATAATACCACCAGTCATAATGTTCAAGTGTGATATTATGACCAAGTTCATCTATTATATCTTGCAGCTCTCTGCTTTCTTTGATAGCAGCGGGCAAAGCCTTTTCCCATACATCATACATCAGGGTGTATGCATTCTGTGGGTTATGAGCCATTTTATCATCGAGGATATAATGTGCATATGAATCATAACCCAATATTTCGGCTTTCCTGATTCTATATTGAATGATCTTCTTGATATTTTCATTGTTATCAAGCTCACCGCCTTGATTACAACGACTGATATATTGTGTATGAATCTCTTTCCTTAGCTCTCTGTTATCAGCAAATTGTAAGAATGGAATCATTGATGAAGCATCAAGGATAAATACCCATTTGTCTTCCATACCGTTTGATATGGCAAGACCTTTGGCATTTGCAATGATGTTATCGGGTAGTCCTGAAAGATCTTCAGCTTTGTCAATGATAAGTTTCCAGTCGTTTGATGCTTTTCGGCTGTTATTGGAGAAGTTTAGCTTAAGCTTAGATAGCTCTTGATTTATATTCTTCAGCTCTTCCTTTTCTTCTTGGTTCAGCGAAGCACCTTTACGTATATAGGATTTATAGGTGTCTTTCAGTAGTTTTAACTGGTCAGGATCTAAGTTCAGTTGATCTTTTTGATCATATATATATTTTATCTTTTTGAACAGATCCGGGTTTAGTGAGATTTCATCACTGAAGGCCATGACCATAGGAACGGCTTTCTGTGCTATCTTCTCCATATTATCATTGGCACAGGAGTGTAGCAGGTTCATAAATACATAGAATGCTTTTTCCAGAGTCTCTCCACCATATTCTAAAGCTGCAACTACATTCTCAAATGTAGGTTCTTCGGTATTGTCGATTATATTCTGAATATAAGCTTTTTCTTCTTCTATACCTTTTTCTATTGCAGGCAAATAGTCTTCTTCCTTGATCTTATCAAAAGGTGGTGTTTGGAAAGGGGTGTTGTATTGTTCTAAGAATGGATTTTTCATTTTATAAGTCAAAATTAATGTGATAAACGAATTAAGTCACGAAGATATACGATAAAAGATATTTGTATAAACAAATAAACAGGGAATATGTGCGATTGGAAATGATATTAGGAAGTAAATATGGTTTTGAGCTTTGCCCCTCGTTTTCTTGAATTTCTTTAGAGTAATGTAAAAAAGAAGTAGTGTTTCGTTAGTTTTTTATATACCAATTCTGTAAGTCAATGTTTGTTTTCTTTTTCTACTCTTTCCCCTAATCCCCCAAAAAATTGATGGGCAAAGCCGTTATTTGGTTATTGTGGTGTAAATGTAGTAAATTATATATAAATACAAACATTATAGTTTAAATTTTATAAAAAAAGGTCTCCCTAAGGAGACCTATAGATAGTCTATAAACGTTGTTTCTTATTGAAAGCCTTTCCTTTCCATTAGCGCATCAACAGTAGGATCAGTGCCACGAAATTTTCTGTATAATTTCGCTGGATCTTGACTGCCTCCTCTAGAAAGTACGTTCTCTCTGAAAGATTTTGCTACTTTAGGATTGAATAAGTCACCTGTCTCTGTGAACGCTTTGAATGCATCTGCATCAAGAACTGCAGAGTTAGTATATGCATAGTATCCTGAAGAGTAACCACCATTAGGGAAAATATGGTTGAAGTATGTACTACGATATCTTACAATAATCTCAGGAAGCATACCCATCTTCTTCATGCTTGCATTTTCAAATGTTGTTGCATTAAGATCTGGTTTTTCTTCTGTAAGTGTATGATAATCCATGTCTAGTAATGCAGCAGCAGTAAATTCAACAGTGATAAATCCTTGATTGAATTTACCAGCTTTTTGAACTTTCTCTATAAGCTCATCAGGGATAAGCTCGCCAGTTTCATAATGCTTAGCATACATCTTAAGTACTTCTGGCTCTAATGCCCAGTTTTCCATAATCTGAGAAGGAAGTTCTACAAAGTCTCTTGGCACAGAAGTTCCTGAAAGACTATTGTACTGGCAGTTAGATAAGAATCCATGAAGAGCATGACCAAACTCATGGAATAAGGTCTGTACTTCATCAACAGAAAGCAATGAAGGAGTATCGCCTACAGGAGCAGTGAAGTTACATACATTACATACAATAGGAGTAATGTTATTTACACCATCAGGTCTTGATTGTTTTCTATATGAATTCATATAAGCACCACCTCTTTTTGTAGAGCGAGGGAAATAATCAAGGTAGAAGATACCAATATGAGTACCGTCAGCTTCTTGTAATTCTATTACCTGTACATCTTTGTGGTATGTTGAGATATCATCTCTAGGAACAAACTTAAGACCATATAGCTTTGAAGCTACAGCAAATGCACCATCTCTTACATTGTCAATCATGAAGTAAGGACGTAACATCTCTTCATCAAGATCATATTTTGCTTTCTTTACTTTCTCAGCATAATACCACCAATCCCATGGCTTAATCTTGAATGTGTTACCTTCTTTATCTGACATTGCCTGAAGGTCTTTCAACTCTTCTTTAGCAGCTGGTAAAGCTTTTTCCCATATGTTATTTAGTAAGTCATATACCTTTTCAGGCTTGTTTAGCATTCTTTCCTCTAGGATATAGTCTGCATGGCTATCGTATCCTAGTAAATGCGCTTCTTTTACACGTAGATTAGCAATCTTGTTGATAAGCTCTTTATTATCGAACTCATTATCATTATCACCTCTCTTTGAATAAGCTGTAAGGATTTCTTTTCTTAGCTCACGGTTGTCAGCATATTGTAAGAAAGGAATCATTGAAGGCTTGTCAAGTGTAAATACCCATTTGCCTTCAAGTTTATTTGCTTTTGCAGCAGCAGCGGCAGCGGCAATAGCTCCTTTTGGAAGACCAGACAGATCCTTTTTATTATCAATAACCAGCTTCCAGCTTTTTGTTTCTTTCAGAATATTATTACCGAACTTAGTACCAAACTCTGAAAGTTGTTCCTTGATCTTGCTTAGCTCTGCTTTCTTCTCATCATTAAGAAGAGCACCTCCACGAACAAAACCTTTATATTGCTTCTCTAAAAGAACTATCTGGTTAGGCTTAAGTCCTAATTCATCTCTCTTATCATATACAGCCTTTACTCTTTCGAAAAGCTTTGCATTCATTGAAATCTTGTTAGAATGAGGGATGATAAGCTTTAATGCTTCAGATTTTAAACCTTGAATCTCCTCATCTCCATGTGCGCTTGTAAGGTTAAAGAAAACATTACTAACCTTACTTAATTGCTTACCACTAAACTCTAGAGCTTCAACAGTATTTTCAAATGTTGGTGCTTCTGGATTGTTAATGATGGCCTCGATTTCCTTGTTCTGCTCTTGTATCCCCTTATTGAACGCAGGCATAAAGTGCTCATTCTTTATTAACTCGAAAGGAGGTGTCTGATGTGGTGTGTTATACTCTGTAAAGAAAGGATTTGAATCAACCTTTGCTTCTTTTGTTTCTTTCGACATCTCTTCTTTTGTTTCTTTTGGCAGATTTCCACAAGATGAAAATAATATTGTTGTAGAAATGGCCAGTATACTTAGTCTTTTCAATTTAAACTGTTTTTTGTGAATACTCGCTTTTGTTATACCTATATTACCTTGCAAATTAAAAAAACTATTATTCCATCCTAGTATGTAACTGCATATTCTTCAGAATATAAAACGACTATAAATAATCAAGCTTATAAGTCGGTATTTTAACCTATGGTTTTTAACTTGTTTATCTGAATAGTAAGCATCCTGATTGTGAAAACTGAATTTTGCTAAGTTGTAAATGTACTTTCTTTGTGTTATATCTATTCATTAATAGTTAACCGTGATTTAGTGAGTTGTTAATGCAACTATCAGTTGGTGAAAAAACAAAGGTTTTTAATGAAGTGATTTAAAAACTACTTCACTTATCCTGACATAAATACCTGATATTTAATTCTATGATATGGGTAAAGAAAGATAAAATTAGACTCCTTTTTTTCTTTCATGTACACTCCATTCACTGCGAAATATCAATAAGCTAAATAAGTAATAAATAGATTTT
>JBGRPZ010000073.1:0-22218 GCA_041725915.1 Hyphomicrobiales bacterium
GTGTACATGAAAGAAAAAAAGGAGTCCAATTTTATCTTTTTTTACCCATATCATAGAATTAAATATCAGGTATTTATATCAGGATAAGTGAAGTAGTTTTTAAATTGCTTCACTGAAAAATTCGTGCAGTATATATATCTAATATTACATCATGCTATAGCTAATACTAAATAAGAACCATTACAAAATTAATAACTATAAAAAAATTAAATTTAAAGAAAGAGACAATAGCTCTATTAAACAATCAAGAAATGGATAATGTAAATGGGGGAGAAGCTATGTTTAGAACTCAATTTCTGTGCTTTGCTTCAAGAGGGAAATATTGTATTAGAACAAGTGATAATTCTTGTAGAATACCATTTTGCATTATTGATGATGAATGGGGTTATTAAATAATACTTCAGGCTGTTTCTATCTGAAACAGCCTATTTATTTTACAAAAACAATAAGCTAAAATGAAAAACCTAATCTATATATTGCTCTTATTACTACCAGTAATAAGCTTTTCACAGAACGTACCTACACCTATAAAGTCTATTGATTCTAAGAATACTGATTTTACAGACTTACAGTTCCTGAAGGAACATCTAAAAGGGAAAACTATCGTTGGACTAGGAGAACAGAGTCATCTTGATGGGACTAGCTTTATTGCGAAAATAAGGCTTGTAAAGTTCTTACATGAGGAAATGGGATTTAATGTTATTGCTTTTGAAAGTGGGCTGTATGATTGTACAAATGCAAATAATAGCATAGATACAGCAACTGATTTACATCCTTATCTATTTGAATCTATATTTGGAGTGTGGAGAAATAAAGAAATGAAAGAGCTTTCTGACTACCTTCATAAGTGTAGAGAAACAAACAATCCTCTATATCTAACTGGATTCGATCATCAATTTGTAGGCAAATGGGCACGGCTGAATCTATATAAAGATCTAACAGAATATATTCAAGATGTAAATGAACAGACAAATACAACAATAGAATATCATCCCAAAAAACTAGAAAAGGCATTAATCAAGCTTGCCATATATTCAAATCATGATAAAAAATTAAGAAAAAAAGACACCTGTATATTATATCATATAACCAATCAGCTACTAAGAAACACTAAGAACATAAATAGCCCTAAAGCAAACTATTGGAGAAGAGTTCTAAATTCCATTCAAACAGATTATAGAATTGATTATTATTTCAAAGGATATCCATTTATAGAAAGAATTTACCGATCCGGAATGATCAGAGATTCTATAATGTATGATAATCTTGACTATATCATTAAAGATCAATATAAAGATCAGAAGATTATTCTTTGGGCTGCTAATCTTCACCTAAGAAAAAATGTGGCTTTAATGGAAAGTGATAAGAATGGAAGTATTGTAAAGGATAAAAACCTTGGTGTATATATACGAGATAATTATAAAGACAAATATTATTTTTTGGGGATTACTTCATATAAAGGATTGTTATACAAATATGGACCTTTGAAAATCAAGGCTGATATTGGTGATAAAATAGGTCTGGAGGAACATTTCCATAAGTTTAAACATCCATATGCTTTTATAAACATGAAAGATGTAAAAGAAAGAGACCTTCAACATTTCTACAATTCAAAAGTCTTTGGACATGCATCTAAGAAATGTGATCTATATAAAGAACTGGATGGGATTTTATATATCCACGAGCTACATCCTTCGACAAAAATTGACTGGAAAAAGAAATAAGGGATGCTAAAATAGCATCCCCCACTTTATATCGAAATAGTTTTGAGAACTATTATGTAATTAAACTTTCTTTTTCTTCAGTTCACCCATTCCCGGCTTCACAATTACACCTCTATTCTTAGCACCATCCAACTCAACAAGTAAGGGTTCTTTGAACCGAATGTGGCGGATAAACTCATCTTCATAAACAGCTTCTTGCTCTTGTAGAAAGTCTACATCATAGAAACCATCATTGATATAAGGATTGATTGTAAGATAACCCACCTGAAAAGAAGTCAGGTTCTGAAAGAAGTGCGTTCCCTGACTAGGATCAATTCTATAGTTATCTAATCCAGACTCTACAATAACACGAGCAGCAGAGATTTGAGGCCACTTCACAGGCACTCCCAACCAAGGGTCACTAGAACCCCAACGTCCAGGGCCTACAAGAATATAGTTCTTCTCTTCTTTCAGGAACTGCTCATTTATTGAGTTAACCTTCATTGCTATCTCTGTAGTCTTAGCAGCATTAAACTCAGAAGGTTTTACATAAACAAGGTCATATAAATCTTCAATAATACCATTACCCAAGGCAGAATAAGAGTCAATAACCAACTTATCCTCAGGAAGCTCAGACAAACAAGATTCTATTACCTGATTATTCTCAACAATAGGGCGAATCTGAAGGATATTGAAAACCTTTCGTTTTCCTTTCGACTTATTTAGTTCAACAGCAAACTCTATTTCTATAGACTTGCCCATTTCCTTTTGTCCAACCTTCAATATAGTATCTAGTATTTCGGCTAAAGGCATCGAACCATGTTTCAGGATATTATTGAAGGTGATCAACTTCGTACCTGGGTGATTATATGAATCACGAACCATATTGTTCTCAAAGTCATAAGTAGAAGCAATCAAACGAATAGAATCATCCATCTCAGCGTCCTTAATGGACAGCTTCAATAAGTTTGCACCATCATCTACATTCGTTTTGAAGCTATCCTGCTTCAGATCCAATGCATAAAAGTACTTTTGTGATTCACGAATAGTAAGATCTGTTGTGGAAGTTTGTAAAATCTTCTTTGGATATTTTGGCGAAAACCTTAATGTACTACCTCCATCTACAATATACTTACCTAAGCCCAATGCTATGTTTACAACACCATCCTCTGGCTTTTCAGGAGGAATAGGGTAAAAATCGATAGATCTTCCCACACCAGATACAGCAGGATAGAATCTATCACCATATTGTTTCCCACATACTTCCTGTAATACAATAGCCATTTTCTCTTCATCAATAAGATTAGATGTAGCCATCATATAAGCTTTACTATCCTTGAAGAAAGCAGAAGCATATACACTCTTGATTGCATTACTGAGTATTTCGATCATCAGCCTCTCATCATTCTGTATATTAGGAACCATATATGTCGAATAGATCCCGGCAAAAGGCTGATAATGGCTATCCTCTAACAAACTGGAAGAACGTATTGCAATAGGGTTCTTGATCACCTGAATCAATGAATACATATCTTCATGAACCTTAAATGGAAGTCGGGCAGCAACAAAGTGCTCCAATATCTCATTATCTGACAAATCCGAAGACAAAGCAATATGATAGAGATTATTCTCTTCCATAAAATCATCAAAGATATCTGTACCCAGAACAATAGTACGAGGGATAGTAATAGTAAAGTTGTCAAACTTATTCTGAAGGTGATTCCGCTTTATCAGTGAGTCCAAAAAGGCAAGACCTCTTGCTTTTCCACCTAGAGAGCCTTCACCAATACGTGAAAAAGTAACATACTCATCATATTTATCGCGGTTAAATTCAGCAATCACCCCCTTCGATCTATTCAATCTATAGGCTGCAATTGCATCAAACATAAACCTTCTTATCTCATCAAGATCCCCAAAATCATCAAAATGTAGTTTACGGAATATATCAGCTAAAGAGAATAAAGTCCTCGCTCTAAGCCATCTTGAAAAACTATTTCTTCGTATATGATAGTCAAGACAATGATCAGGAACCTGAAAGATCTTCTCTTGTAGAGATCTTAAGTCTTTAGCTCTGCATATCTCATTCTCCCCATCAGGATCAAGAAAGATAAAGTCTCCAAAAGAAAAGTTGTCTTTAATGAAGTTCCTAAGTCTTATTGATAAAGACTTGGAATGTTTATTGATAAATCCGGCATTCAACTCCTCTGCAACAGATTCATTTTCACCATCAGAGGATTGTAAAAGGAAAGGCATAAACTCATCATTAGCCCTAACTTTCTTACATAATTTTATTCCTGCCTGATTGTCTTTCTCGCCTTTTCTCTTGTACGATATATCTGAAATAATCCCAAGTAGGTTGTCTTTATAAGTATCATAAAGATCCATCGCCTCTTCATATGATGTGGCCAGTAATATCTTTGGCCTACCTCGCATACGAAGCATCTTTTGGTGCTCATTCAAGCCTTCAGACATAAATGACTTAGACTGCTTGAATATGATCTTATAGATATTGGGTAAATAGCTGGAATAAAACCGTATACTATCCTCAACAAGAATGATTGACTGTACACCAACTTCTCTTACATCATGGTCTACATTCATTCTATCTTCAATAAGCTTAATAATAGCAAGAAGAATATCCGCATTCCCCAACCATGAGAAAACATAGTCTATGCCGGAAAGATCTTCATAACTCATCCTTAAACTTACTTCTCTTGAAAAAGGAGTCAATACCACAATTGGTATCTTAGGATATATTGCTTTTATTTTTTTTGCTAACAAAAAAGAGTCATGATTAGTAGTACTCATCATTGTTATCACCAAATCTATACTCTCTTCCTCTAATAATTCAAAAGCTTTCTCTTCAGTTGTAGCTCTCATAAACTGAGGAGGATATCTTAAGTTTAAAGACACATACTCATTGAATATCTGTTCATCAATACGTCCATCATCTTCAAGCACAAATGCATCATAGTTACTTGATACTAACAAGACATGATAAATCCTCTTTTTCATCAAATTGTCAAAAGAGGTATCATTAAATAGAAATTTCTTTTGCTTTAATTGTTCTAACGATAAATCCATAAATTAGAATTTATGATATTATGAAGTGTTCCTTATTTGTATTCTTTAGAGTAAACAAACTAAAAAAGAAATGCATTTCTTATATTTATGAAAAAGGAAGGTTTTATTTTAAATAAATGTTAAAAACTTCATAAAATTTAAACAAAATGTAATATTATCAAGGATTACAGCAAACTTATAAAGTATTTTTTGTTATATTTACATAAGTAATACTATTTCACTTTGTGTCCTAAATCTTTTTAATATGCTAGGATTAATCATACTATTTTCAGCCGTTACAATAGGCACCGATTATCTTATTGAATTAACAAATAAGAGATGTTCCAAGTAAAATATTTTTATTCTAAAAAAATTAACAACACCCGGCAAAGACCGGGTTTTTTTTATTCAATACTTTTATCTCTAATAAAGTGCTTTATAGCAATCCATATATAATATAAAGATCCTAATGTCACAAACAAAAAGATCAAAGATTTTCTATCCCACAAAAATTCATCGGAAATCATATTCCTTATAAACATTGATCCAACTCCAACCAGAAGAAACACTGCCACAAATAAGCTATATAGCGCTGATTTGTTGTTGTCTTGCAACAATCCATTGGAAAACAAAGTAAGCACCAAGCCAAATAAGGTAGGAATTAGGGCAGTAAACTGAAAATCTCCATATTCTATATATCGAGCTAAAAAGCCAAACCCTCCAATTATGATAAGTAGTCTAGCAAAAACATAATTCACTCTATATAATTGAGTCATAATATAATAAACTTATCGTTATATAATCTCAACAACAAGGAGCAAATTATTGTTCAAAAAAAAGGCAGCCAATAAAAGGCTGCCTTATAATCAAGTTATAATATCTTATTTAAGAATGATCTTCTTAACAGCTTGACCTTTATCTGAAGAAATCTTTACAAAATATAAACCTTTTGCAAGATTCTCTAAAGCAACATTGTTTCTTCCTTGATTAAGAACAGTATTATAAACAACTGATCCTGTAAGGTCAACAACATTAAGTTGAACGTTATTGTCAGCAACTTTTACAGTCAAATTACCTTTACAAGGGTTAGGATAAATATCAAGATCTAAAGTTTTAATGCTAGCAACAGAAGTCTTAACCTTACCTTTGATCAATATATTATCAACCTGCCATGTAGCTGCACTAGTACCATCTTCACATTTATATTGGAAAGCAATATAAACACTAGATTTGAAATAGTCTTTCATATCAATTTCTCCTGAAGATACCCATGCATAATTACCTGTAGAATGAGTAAAATCAATCTCACTCCATGTTGCAGTTGCAACATCAGTACCATCAAAATCAGTAGAAATCATTAGCTTCAATGTACCTCCTTCATAACTTGTTCCATTATCAAAAGTAAGAACAGCGCTTTCACATTTTGATAGATCTAATTTTGGTGAAATCAAGTAATCTTCATTTGCATATGCTTTCTTATCTTTCTTTACAAAACCTGACATTTTCGCATATTTAGAACCTTTGTATTCATTAGCAAACCAAGTATTCTTACCTGTAACACTTATTTGTTTCCAATCACCTAAGGTCTTATCTTCAAAATCCTGAGTTAAGATTGTTTTAACATCTTCTACAGTAACAGTAGACTTTGGAGCAGAAGCATCAGCTAACATAGCAGCGTCTTCACCAAGGTTGTTATATGGATAGATAAAGAAAGTATAATCTCCTCCTGAAATATCAGCGATTCTATAAGTTTGCATTTCAGCTTTTACAGTCATAGCGAATGTACCATCAGAAAAATCCTTATCATCAGCAAGAGCAGCAGTAGGGATTACTTGCTCAGTACCATTTGTTCCAACGATTAGATAATTTTCAGTATCAGCAGCATCAACCCAAGAAAGATCAACAACACCATTAGCACTTACAGCCTTGAATTCTGTAGGGTATGCAGTAGGAGCAGGCTTTAATTCAGGCCATAGTTCGAAGTTTGTATTCTCAAATACAGGAGTTCCTGTTGGATACTCAACTACTAGGTCATCAACATAAGCAACTTCTCCTGGTTCGAAAGGCTGATTAGTGATATCATAAAATCTGATACTTATAGCAAAGTCAGTTGTAGCTTCTTCTATAGTAGTTTCTGCTTCAAACTTTTGCCATTCTTTGTTTGTTGGCTCTAAATATCCAAAATCAGATCCTAAAGAAATTGTGTTTTTACCATTAATACAAGCAGTTGCTCTAATGTTATCTCCAACTATCTTTGCCCAGAAAGAAATCTTGATATTCTGACCAGCTACTTTAGCGATCTTCTTATCAGTCATCAAGAAACACTTATACTGCTCTTTACTGTTAACAACTACTTTCACAGAGTTTTCACCACTGTGCTTTTCAGTTGTCTCTTTAAAAGTAGTAACATCTTCCCCTGCAGTCCAGTTAGAAGGTACTTGTTGTGCCATTGCACTACCACCAAAAATACAAGACAACGCTAAAGCTGCCTTCAAAGTAAATTTTCTCATTTGATTAGTTTTTATTTTCCTTATTGTTGAAAAACTATAAATATATTATTGTATTATAAGATGAAGCCGATTTAGGTAGATCTATCTACGATAAATCAAGGATACATCATAAGTATTTATTCAGAACATTATACCATATAATGTGATATGCCCACAATCCTTATAAAAAAAGGAAAAGGGAGGCAAATTTAAAAAAACTTATTATACTTCATTGCAATAAACAAGCATTAATATCTTAAGATCAAGGAAATATTAACAAAATCCATCTAAAAACTATAATATTCTGCAATTATATTCCTCTAATACAAGCAGGATAAATAAGATAAATACTTATTAATAATAAGAACCACCCATAAAACAGAGTGAACAAGTTTACATTTCTAATATTAAATAATCATGAAGCTAAGTTTAAAATATTTGAAATAAAAAAGAGAGCTATCACTAGATAACTCTCTCTCCATCATAAAACATATAATATCTTAAAGCCCGAACACCTTATCTAAAGGCAAGTCAGGTATAGCATTCTTTCTTACAAAAGGCATTTCAATTAAAGGAGTATCAGGAAACCAACTATCCAGATAATGCTTGAAGACCTTCTTTGAATCATCCAGTACAAACTGGTTTTCGATTGGATAATGATTATAAAGAACTCCTGCAAGCTCTAATCCTCTACTCTTTATAGCTTCAAAGCTGAGTAATGTATGATTTATACTCCCTATTCTTGAGGAAGTCACCAAAATAACAGGATACTTTCTATCTTTTAGATAGTCCAGCAAAGTATAATCTAAAGTCAAAGGTACATGCAGCCCTCCTGCGCCTTCGATAAGAAGATAGTCAAATCTCTTTGCCAACTTCTCTGTCCAAGCATCTATTTTATTAATATCTATAGAAGTATTTTCCAAACTTGCAGCTAAATGGGGAGAGGCAGGAAACTTGAAAACATAAGGGCAAGTCATATTTTTTCTATCAACTTCATGATGAGAAACCCCCATTAGCTCTCTATGTTTTACTAAGTCATCAGGAAAACCAGAGCAGCCCGTCTGGACAAGCTTCATAGTGATGACATCTTGATTCTTTTTATGCAAAAATCTACCAACAAGACCAGTACCATAAGTTTTTCCGGAATCAGTGTCAATACCACTGATAAAATAGATTCCTTTTTTCATACTCATTCCTTTCTTACAACAATTTATTCCTTTGACATCACAAGTCCCGATCGAGGAATCGTCTAAGTTAGATCATATGAAAGCCTAACTAAAATTATCATCAAAGTATTGCGAACAAAATTTATTTGACAATAAAAAAATATATAGGGTGAAAGGTTAAGCTTACACACCCTTGACCATCAAACAACTTCAGGTAATTTGATATAATATTCTTATAATCTTCCTTAGAGAAAAAATTCTTCTTAAGACCATTCACACCTGTAAGCTTTAAATGCTTAAATACATCTTTAGGACAAGGAAACTTAAGCTCGATTGTTTCCTCATAAAAAGCAACATGATCAAAATATTTATGGAGCATATCAGACAAATAATCTCTGGATTTATAATCAAGAGCATTACCTGTTAGTTGAGATATTTCACGGAAATTTTCAGGGCCATAGGTGTTAAACAACAGAACACCCCCAGGCTTTAGGCTGTTATATATCTTACAGAAAAGAGCATCTAGCTCTTCTATCCATTGGAAGGTCGAGCCAGAAACTATCATATCAACCTCATGAGGAAAGTCTAACTCTTCAATATTCCCTATTCTTGACTCATATGAAGTCACATCATGTTTATTAAAAATAGGAAAAATATAGTCATCTATACCATTACAAATGTCGTTAAATATAAAATGATCAGGTTGAATATAGTTAAACAACTGCTCTGTCAACACACCTGTTCCGCAGCCAATTTCAAACACTGTCTTAATATCTGCAAGTGATCGCTTTTCATTTCCAAACCTCAACAATTGCTCTGCTATTTGTTTCTGTGCAATGGCATTATTATGATAAGTATGGAGGCTTTTCTCAAAGCTTTGTTGAACTACATCTGTATCAATTATTGTTGGATCTATAGTTTCCATTACATTTATATTAAAGCAAAAAGATGGTCAATTAAATTTGCGTTCAAAAAGGGATAATGCTCTAGCCCTTGTATCTTCATAGGGTGAACATTTACTTCTTTCCAATAATTCTCTTGATTAGAAGCAGGTATGATTTTATCATCTTCACCTATGATGGCAGAATTCCAAAAGCCAATATTTCCACACTCTCTAGTCTTTGCAATATCTCCAAGAAGAGAAAGACTACTTCTGAGCATATCTATTGAATCTTGTATGTAACCGCTTTGGATTTCTTTATATGTACTCATTCCACCACAAGTACGAAGAAGAAACTTCTTATATGATGACTCATTCAGCCCTTCAAGGGTCTTATCAAATATCACATTAGGGATACCATAAGAATCATGTACAGGAAATGCCGTTCCATTGATGGCAATTGTATTGCTGAACACAAGATCGCTATTAGCAAAACATACTTCAGCCATCAGAACCCCAAAAGACCAAGCTATCAAAGACACTTCATCATATTGAGTGAAATCAATATCCAAATCCAAATCACAGCTTTGATATGAGTGAACAATACAATAGTCATAACTCTCATCAGGCTGAAAAGAGATAATAGAAGGGTTCATCCCCCACCCGGAAAAAAGAATCAACAAGCGATCGTTTCCTTTGTTATTTTTCCAAAATACTTTCATGTCTCTCTATGCTCTTGGTGAATGATAATAATTCTTGGATTTGATACTTACTGATCCCTGCTGTAAGAGAAAACCTCAATCGGGCTGTACCTTGTGGTACTGTAGGAGGACGAATAGGCAATACAAAGAAACCATTCTGCTTATAATAGTCTGATAATTCCAATGTATCGCTATTATCACCTACAATCATAGGAACAATATGAGAAGATCCTAAGGTTCGGAAAGCTGAAGCTTTTATAACATCTCTCAATTGCTGGCTAATCTCTTTCAAGTACGTCCGTTCTTGTTGCATTCCGGGTATTTGCTCAAGAATAAAGCGTGACCAAGCAACATTTACAGGAGGTAAAGCAGTAGAAAAAATCAGTGAGCGGGCTTTATTTATAAGTACTTCTTTCAATCTTCTATCGCAAATAAGGAAAGAGCCTATAGAAGCATATGCCTTACCAAAAGTACCAAGCAAGATATCTATATGATCGAGCATATCATTCTCTTCACACCAGCCTTTACCCAGATTCCCCATCACTCCACATGAATGAGCTTCATCGACATAAAGCCAGATTCCATACTTCTCTTTCAGGCGTATCAGTTCTGAAGCATCAGCAACATCACCATCCATACTGAACACCGATTCAGTAACAACAAAGATTCGCTTTGCTGATTGATACTTTATTATCAGTTGTTCCAGATGTTTGTAGTCCAGATGACGAAACCTCATAGTTGTTGCATTACACAGCTTCATACCATCAATAATGCTGGCATGAACAAGTTTATCAGCAATAACAACATCATCTTTATCCAATAGCGCGGGTAAAATGGCAGTATTTGCATGCCATCCACTATTGAATACAAGAGCACTCTTTCCATAGAATTCTGATAGTTCATGTTCCAGACGCTCATATTCATGATGATTTCCTGATAATAATCTGGATGAAACAGCACTCATCTGAAAACTTTCAACATCAATAAACTCCGCAAACTCCTTTTGAAGATCTTTTCTGCTTCCTATTCCTAGATAGTCATTTGAAGAGAGATTCAAATTGTTTATACCTCTATAGTTCAAAGAGCTTAAGCTTCTATAATTACCCTTATCTCTCAGCTCACATAAGTAATCCTGATAATTATTCATAGCGACAATGGATTGAGATTATATCTACTAAAGTATCAATCAAAAACTGCAATTGGTTGTCTGATATAATATAAGGAGGCATAACATAAACCAACTTCCCGAAAGGTCTTACCCATATACCACGATCAACAAATACCCTTTGCAGCTTTGCTACAGATACAGCTTCTTTCATTTCAATAACACCAATAGCACCCAAGACCCTTACATCCTGAACAATGTCCAGACCTCTAGCCAACTGTAAACCATCATATAGCAACTTAGATATTCTATCTATATTCGACTTCCAATCAGAAGATAAAAGCAGGTCTATTGAAGCATTTGCAACTGAACACGCCAGAGGGTTACCCATAAATGTTGGCCCATGCATAAAAACTCCGGGAGAAGAAGACGATATCTGATGTGCAACTTTTGTTGTTGCCATAGTAGCAGCAAAACTCATGTATCCCCCTGTAATCCCTTTACCTAAGCACATAATATCAGGACATACTTCTGCATGATTTGCAGCAAACAACTCTCCTGTACGACCAAAACCGGTTGCTATCTCATCAAAGATCAATAACACATTATAGTTATCACATAAAGCCCTCAATCTTTTCAAGTATTCAGCTGAATAAAACCTCATACCGCCAGCACCCTGAACTATAGGCTCAAGAATGACAGCTGCTAGTTCCTGATTATGTTGCTCAAGAATGACCTCCATTGATTCTATATCTGTATCTGTACATTCATGACCAAATTTACAATCAGGGCTTTCTGCGAAGAACTGAACAGGTAGACTACCAGAAAATATCTGATGCATGCCCGTTACAGGATCACACACAGACATAGCATTCCATGTATCACCATGATAACCCGATCTAAGGCTGGCAAACTTTTGTTTTTGTATTGCTCCTTTTGAATACCAATACTGTTTTGCCATCTTCATGGCTACCTCAACTGCTACAGATCCAGAATCACAATAAAACACATGCTGCAAAGCTTCTGGGCTAATCCTAATCAGCTTTTCTGCCAATTCAATTGCAGGCTGATGAGTTAGCCCCCCAAACATGATATGCGACATATCATCAAGCTGAGCTTTCAAAGCTTCATTCAACACTGGATGGTTATAACCATGAATTGCAGCCCACCAAGAAGACATTCCGTCTATCAATTGCTCTCCTGTTTCCAGTTCTATAATTGCACCATAAGCCTTTTTCACTGGAAAAACAGGTAATGGATCAATCATAGATGTATAAGGATGCCAGATATGATTCTTATCGAAATCTAACTTCTCCTGAAGTTCAGATTTTGTATCTATAATACTTTGTTCCTTCAATGTCATGGGAATAGTTTATAGAGTTGTCTCTGACTTACCAACACTGAATCCTGCTTGAGAAAAATCCCTCAAGTCTTCTTTCACATTTGTACCTATAGTGGTTAACAAGTCCCCAACCAGAGCAGCATTGACACCCGACTTCAATAATCTTTCCTGTAGATGTCTGATTTTATTTCTTCCCCCTGCAAATCTGATATTTGCATCAGGATTGATAAAACGGAACAAAGCAAAAGTCATAAGAATATCCTCATCAGAAAGAGAATCCATCCCCTGCAATGGAGTTCCTTCGATAGGGTTCAATATATTTATAGGTATAGATTTAACACCAATCTCTTTTAGAGTGAAAGCAAGTTCTATTCGTTGCTCCATACTTTCCCCCATTCCAATAATTCCACCAGAACACACTTCAAGACCTACTTTCTGTGCTAGCTGAATTGTTTTTATCTTCTCTTCAATAGAATGAGATGTACATAAATTGGGAAAGAAAGAAGGAGCAGTTTCAAGATTACAATGATAATGTTTTACACCTGCTTCCTTAAGGCTTTTAAGTTGTCCCTCGTCCAGCAATCCCATTGAGGCACACAGAGATAAATCTGTCTTACTGCCAATGGATTTATATATTCCACAAACTTTCTCAAGGTTCTTAGAAGTAATTCTTCTTCCACTAGTCACTAGTGAAAACTTATTTACCCCATACTGAGCATTCTGTCTAGCTTGTTCCAGAGCCGTCTTTTCATCAATAAGATCATATACCTCAACATTAGTTTTATGAAAAGCCGACTGAGCACACCACTTACAATTTTCCTGACATTTGCCCGATTTAGCATTTGTAATTGTACATAAATCAAATTTCTTTCCTGAGAAATGCGCTCTTATCTTATTTGCAGCATCATAAATCAACTCCTTATCATTTATTGCCAATAGCTTTAGAGCTTCTTCATTAGTTAAGCTTCTTCCATCAATTATTGAGTTGAATAATTGATCAACAATCTGTTTTTCCATAATAATATTAGTAAGGCAGATCTATCTGAGAGGCCTACCCCCAGATAAATCTACTAGTTTAGTCTTATAGTTTTATAGGGTAGATTTTATTTCTCAAGATGAAGTTTAATGTTAAACCCTGCTTTTATCCATCTACCTGCCTGAGTAACATTGCTGATATCTATATAATCAACATCAAGTATATTCGAAGCAGAAACAAAGAATGTATAGACTTTATAATTATAATAAGCCTTAGCATCCATTAAGAAGAAAGGATCAAAAGGAACTTCACCTACATAGCTCTTCTTATCAAAGTCATACTTCAGATAAGAACCGTTCCTATCCTGATAATTCAGATTGAGGCTTAAGCCTAAACCCTTCCATATATGAAAATCAGAATAGAAAGTAAATCTATGTTTGAGATAATCCAGAACATATCTGGACATTAAGCCATTGCTATCTTTATTGGCATTAAGGAAAGAATAAGACAACTTAACTTGTCTAAGGAAGAAGTCTCTACCAAATTGTGGGATAAAGTTATATGATGCTTGAAGCTGTACACCAAAGGTATTTACATCAGTGAAATTATCAGGCATCCAATCATCGTTCTTATTTTCTTTTACCCAATCAATAGTATTAGTCCCCCAGCGATTGAATACAGAAGCAGAAGCGTCTAAAGATCGATTATTATACTTTAAACCAGCTTCAAGAGTAACAGCTTCTTCAGGCTTCAAGTTGGGATTCCCTATATTGTTTGGGCCATCATAAAACAGATCAGTAAATGTTGGAAGTCTAAGGGATCGGTTAAGAGAAGAAAAGATACTCCAATTTCTTCCTACCATATAGGCGGCATCAATTCCCGGATACAGATTGATCCCCTTAAGATCAGAGTTGAAATTTGCCATCAAGCCAGCACTTACATTCAACTTCTCACTTATATAATAGTGCTCAAGATAGATACTTGCATTTTCTCTTTTATATTTATGATCATAATAAAGCCCTATTTGTCCGGGGACAGCTATACTGTCGGCTGTTATTACACCTAACACATTACTTCTTATATGCTCTGATCTGTAATCTACTCCCAAAGAAGTTCTTCCAAAGCTCCAGAAATAAGAAGAATTGACATTAGCACCATAAACATCAGTCCAATGATAATTATGATTTTTATACCATGAGGAAGGATTTTCTCTGAACAGCTCAAATCGATCATAATGTCTTCTCCAATAAACAGCAGAGTTAAGTTTTACACCACTCAGGTTCTGTTTATATCTAAGTGAAGAGAATATCGTTTTTGTTGCTTCATACTGATCAGGATATACAGGAGTATAAAAAGAATTAGCTCCAAAACCTTTTTCTGTATAGCCAAACTGCCCTTCAACAGAGCTTTTGCCTATCTTATAAATCCCTTGATAGAAAAGATTTCCCAACTTAAAGTCGGTGTTCTTTGCATATCCTGTAGAAGATTTATAACTACCTGAGAAAAATGATTTGTATTTATCGGAAGAAACAGAAGCACTTAAACTAGCTTTATAATAATCATGCTGGCCAGTTACGCCGCTTAAGGAAAGATAATCTTTTGAGGAAGAACCTGTAATTATATTTATCGCTCCGCTAAATGCATTAGGTCCAAAGATGCGGGAGCCGGGACCTTCGAGAATCTCAATTCTCTCTATACTGCTTAGGTCTACTGGAAGATCCAGATTGTGATGACCTGTCTGCGGGTCTGTAATATTGATACCATTAAGTAAAACTAAAGTCTGATCGAATGTTCCACCTCTGATAACAACATCTGCTTGTACATCGTCACTACCGCGCTGCCTGATGTCTACACCACTGGCATATCGTAGTAGCTCATTGATACTTTGTACAGGCAATGCCGCAATTTCATCTTTATCAATCACATTCACCACTCTGGCTATCTTTGAATAAACCACAGGTGAACGCTGAGCAGTCACAATAACTTCATCTAGTGTTTCCTCTCTTTCTATTCGAGTAGTATCAGTCTGTGCATTCATGTTCTCTGGAATTGCAATACTTGCAATAGCAACAGAAAGAGAACATATCTTCACTTCCTTACTCAAAACACTAAACAAAGCATATGATTTTCTACTCCATCTGCTAAAAAAGAAAAGATTAGTCTTCGACAAACCCTCTCTCATGTTTATGGTTTTCATTATTTATATATTTGAAAATTTGTGTCAAAATTAGAACTTTTTCCATTCAAGAAAAGTATATATTCTGACATTTGGAAAGAATATTCTTACTTAAATTTAATACTTTTTAGTGGTATTAAGACTAAGTTTCTTCTTGATTTCAGCCATCTCCAATTCGGGTATTTTTATCCGTCCCCCGATGAACCTAATTTCGCCCCTCGATGAATCTGATTTCATCCCCCGACGAATCTCAATCTTCCCCCCCATGAATCTGATTTCATCCCCCCATGAATCTCAATCTTCCCCCCTAAGATTTTCAAGTTTCAAAAGGAAGCAATTTATCGATAATAAATCAGGCCGGAATCTTTTTAGGAATCACCGGCCTGCTAAAGCGGAAAATATTAAATCTTTATTATTTCAATTTATAAAATCAAGTAGAGTAATTCTCTACATGGGCCATGCCCATTGAATAAGCACATATAGATAATGTGCAAATGTCCCGGCAACGATTCCCCCAATAGTATGAGACAACAAAGCCTTTGAAGTCAATTCTCTATAATTCAGCGAATCAAGCATCGCAGTATGTGTACTTAAATATCCACTCCAACACATTCCCATAGCAGTAAACACAGCTATTTCATTTCCTGTAATCATGCCTTGTGCTATATATGCTTTTATCAATGATAAAGCAGCACCCACAGCACCAAGTGAAGTGATAGGGAAAGCTATCAACTCAGGATGTTCGAAGCCAAATAAGTATTTAAATACAAACCATATATAACTAGCCAACTTAGGAAGAACAGGTACGCCTTCATAAGGTAATCCCTGATAACCAATCGCAGCATCTTTAGGACCAAAAGTAAGAATCATCACAAATGTACTAATGATCAACACTCCCGGAATAATAGCAAGACCAAGGTTTACACCTTGTTTTCCTCCATCAAGAATAGAATTCAGGAAACGAAGAAATACACCCCCTTCGGATTTAAAAGAGATTTGCTCTTCAGCTCCTTTCATTTCTCTGTCCTCACGCATGGCAACATGCCCTCTTATAAGTCGCTGCATCAGTCTGGTAGAAACGATAGCACCAACAACAGCACCAGCAAGCCCCATCAAAGCAGAACTAAAATAACCAAACCCAGCCATAAAAGTCAAAACAATAAGCCCCATTCCAAAAGCAGTACCAAAGTTCGTTAGTGAAACCAACTCATAATTTTTAAAGTACTTGCTAAACTTTTTATCATTAGACAAGCTAATAATAGCAGGGTTATCAGAAAAGAAGGTCATCAATGCAGCCAAAGCAGATACGCCTGGAAGATTGAACAAAGGTCTCATTAGAGGTTTTAACATAAGCTCGAGCAGGCGAACAACACCAAACTCTATCATTAACTTACCCAATGCTCCAGAAAGCACTGTAATCCCCATAATATAAAACACTGTATTTAATAGAAGATCCCATGAGGTCTTCATAATAGTGTTTAACAAATTGGTTATTCCCATCACATGACCGAGATAACCAAAGAAACCAAAAAACAAGATCAAAAAGATAAATGCTTCATATCTCCTTGCTGTTAAAGGGTTATTTTGTTTCATGACATCAGATTCGTTAGCTTTTAATAATTTCCCGCGCAAATATATCAGACTAAATAAGTTCTTGCAATAGCAAAAGCTAACTTTTATTTAGTCTTTATAGTGTAGTTTCTCGCAGAGAAACATAAACTATAAACCATGAGTAGTCAGATGATTAGTATATACAAAAAAAGGCCATCCGAAGATGGCCTTATATCTTATTAAAATATTCTCTCTAATAATAGTAGAAATCTTTCACTTTTCTTTTCCATGTAAAGATCCAACCTATCTTTATTCCAAAATAAAGATCATTGTATAGTTTATCATTCTTTGTACGCAAAACAGGATCATATTTTCTGATATCTTTTGTAAACATCTCGTTAGCCTCGAACTCTATAAAGTAGTTAACTAAAGAGCTTTCACTATGGTACATATATCCTATAGCCTGATGAGTCAAAATTCCGGCTCTGTATTTATCATATAGCTTTGCATAATCATCTCTAAGTCCAGGCACTTCAGAACTTTCTGTTTTTATATTGATAAAGCTTCCTGAATAACCAGCACCTAATTTCATATAAAAACCATTATTACTCTCTTTCTTGGTAGGAATAATTATTCTTCCGATTTTAGCAACTATGCTGTAGCTTTGAGCAGAAAGATCAAGCCCTGCAAATCCACCATCAGAAGCAATTATATTACCATTAGAGGTAAGCAAATCACCAAAGATTCCATCGATATTATACACATCATCCGACCAATAATAAGTAAAGCTAAGGTCATAGATCCACTTATTGCTAACAACCATGGCTAATCCACCACCAATGCCAAGATAATTTTTCACATGTCTATTTAGGTCTCCAGCAGGAAAACCATAAGAAAAGTCAAAGTGAGCAAATGGGCTTATAGCACTTTGCTTAGTTTCGTTTACTTCAAATGAGTCATTTGTATCTTCAGATTGGGAGAATCCTTTTTCAAGTGAAAGAAAAAAGATTAAAGTCGTAATGAGTATAACTTTTACCTTCATGCGTGCATCTTTAGTTTGGCGCAAATATAGAAAAATAGATTTATCAAACAGAGCACGTAGTTCAAAAAGCACTTATATTAAATAGATTAATAGATTTTTTCGTTCTATGGTAAAACATTATTCAGTTCTTCCCTTATATAAAGCCTATCAGAAAAGCATTAAACAAGTATAACCGAGAAGCATATTATCTTTTTGTATATCTTTATTTATTCTCGGCTTATAATTAAGCTATAAAAGGTTTAATAAAGACTCAAGATAAACTCAATATTTTGTTATCGAAAATATGATACTTTTCTATTCAACACAATTTATAATTACTTACAAGGTTTTTCATACAAATCATTGACTAGCTTCTCTGTCATTTTGATAAACTATATTGGGTTATTATCTTTGCTCATTCAAATTTTTGGATATGATAAAATCAATGACGGGTTACGGCAAAACTGATGTTCAGCATAACAACAAGAAGATCAGCGTTGAAATAAAAACCCTTAACAGTAAACAGATAGATATCAGCACACGCGTTCCTATCATATATAAAGAAAAAGAGTTATCAGTAAGAAACTTACTTTCAAGCTCGCTCACCAGAGGAAAAATAGAATTTAGTGTTTATATCGAGAAAACAGGCGATTGTTCACACTACTCCTTCAATAAAGAATTAGCCAAAAGATATTATGACGACTTGGTAGATCTTTCTGGTGAAATTAATCAACAAAACTTCTCTAATTACCTGCCAATCATCATAAAACTACCTGACGTAATGCGTCCGGAAAATGAATTACTTGACGAGGAAGAATGGAATGCTGTTTATGAAGCTGTTCTAAACACTATTCAGCTCGTTGACAAGTTCAGAATGCAAGAAGGAGAATCTCTTGCTCAGGATTTAAAATTACGGATCAATAATATATCTGGTCTCCTAACAAAAGTAGAACCTTATGAGAAAGAAAGGATTGTTCTATTAAGACAAAGAATCCTTAAAAACCTCAACGAGTTGTTGGAAGAAAACAAGATAGACTCAAACAGGTTCGAGCAGGAATTACTTTATTATATCGAAAAGTTAGATATTACAGAAGAGAAGGTAAGACTTTCGAAGCATTGTGATTATTTCCTTGAAACTATGAAGGAAGATTTATCTATGGGAAAAAAACTTTCTTTCATCACACAAGAGATAGGAAGAGAGATTAACACCCTTGGATCAAAGGCGAATAATGCAAGCATTCAAAAGATCGTAGTTCAAATGAAGGATGAACTAGAGAAAGTCAAAGAGCAATTGTTTAACATTTTGTAATTAATTCTCTTTGGTTTTTCCTTTCTATACAATATTTATAGCATTGCCTTGTTGATTAATTTAATTAAAAAGAATTAAATATCCGATCTTTATATGGTCGGATATTTTTTATACATACTTTTTTAGTCTTTATAGTGCTAAAAGCATTTTCTAGTATCAAAGATCATATTACAAAATAAGATATAAGATAAAAATCGCATTATAATCAATCTTTAAAAAATGGAAGGAAAGTTAATCATATTTTCTGCTCCTAGTGGAGCTGGTAAGACATCTGTCATTAAAGAGCTAATGAGCCAAATTGACAAACTTGAATTCTCTGTTTCGGCGACAAGTAGAACCCCACGTGAGGGAGAAACAAATGGAAAAGACTACTATTTCCTTACTGCTGATGAGTTCAAGAAAGGAATCAACGAAGGTAAGTTCCTTGAATGGGAGGAAGTATATGAAAATCAATTCTACGGAACTTTAAATTCAGAAGTTGAAAGAATCTGGAATCAAGGGAAACATGTTATCTTTGATCTGGATGTTGTTGGTGGAGTTAATGTAAAGAAGATCTTCAAGGATAAAGCTCTATCCATCTTCATCAAGCCCCCATCTGTAGAGGAACTAAAGAAGAGATTGATAGCCAGATCCACTGAAACCGAAAGCAGCCTAAATAAAAGAATTGGAAAAGCTGAAGAGGAACTAAAGAGAGAAAAAGACTTCGATATAGTTATTGTAAACGAAGATTTGAAAAAAGCTCAGAAAGAAGCTATCAACCTTGTTCTCAAATTTATTCAATAATCATATTATATGTCCAAAAATAAAAACATAGGTCTTTACTTTGGCTCCTTCAATCCTATTCATATAGGTCATCTGATTATTGCAAACTATATTCAACAATATACAGACCTTGATGAAATATGGTTTGTTGTGTCTCCACAAAACCCATTCAAAGAAAAGAAAAGTCTTCTTGCTGATCATCACAGACTGGAATTGATAAGACTTTGTTTGGAGAATCATGACAACATCAAGGTTACTGATATTGAATTCAAACTTCCTGTTCCATCATATACAATAGATACACTTGTATATTTAGAAGACAAATACCCTTCTCATAACTTTGTTCTCATTTGTGGAGCTGACAATATTCAGTCTTTCCATAAATGGAAGAACTATAAAGAGATCCTCAACAACTACAAGGTATACGTATATAAAAGACCTGGATATACTACTTATGGAGAGCTGGAAAACCATCCATCAGTAAAGTTATTTGATGCTCCACAGATGGAAATAAGTGCAAGCTTCATACGAGAAGGTATAAAATCGGGAAAAGACATGTCATTCTTTTTACATGACAAGGTATTGAAATACATAAATGAGATGCATTTTTATAAGAAATAAGGAGGTTGAACTATTCAGCCTCCTTATTTAATGCCTTTACAGGTATAATTATATTTACTCTTTGATTATCTTTTTACTATAAGCCTTATTCTCTTTCATGTATCTGACAAAGTACATTCCCTTCAGGAAGGAAGATATATCGACCCTTTTACATACTTTTAGTTGATCTACTTTGATTATAATTAATGGCCTTCCCAAAATATTACAGATTTCTATCTTATCATTATCAACCTTCTCATTGAGTATGATATTGATGATTCCTTTTGTCAGGTTTGGATAAACTTCAATTGAATTGTTTTCTATAATTTCAACCCCATCTTCTACATCCAGCCATATTTTATTCAACAAGAAGGTAGAAGGAGTATTTCCCTTTATCACAATCTTGAACACATAACGCCCTATTGTCTTTGGGATTGATGTTATAACTTTTGAATTTAAGCTTGAAGGAACAAAAGTTGTTTCATAAGACTTATTGTTATCAAGATCCAGAATATTATCACTTACAAGCTCCCATGAATTGCCGCAATCCATAGAATAATATAACTCAACAGTATTGTCATTAACATAGCCTTCTTGTACGCCATAAGCATAATCCAATCCCATGTTTATATCGAATGAAGTTCCATGATAGTAGTATGCAGGGAATATCAGACTATGTTGTTTTTTCTTTTCATTCTCAGGAATGATGTATTCAAGTAGAGTTTTAGTCTTGTTGTTTATATCATATCTCACCTGCTTCCAGTTGAACGCAGTATCATTTGAATGCCAAACACCATCAATATCATCATCAAAGTCTTCATTCAAAAGATCGAAAACACTGTCCTCAGTATTTACTTCTACTGCAAATTTACTGATCTCATCTGTGACATATTCATTAGAGACTTTCAGCTTAACGATATAATTATCTTGTTCAAGAAGCTTCACCTTAGCATTCCTTGAATGCCTATCATATCCTTCTACGAACTCATAAGTATCTGGTGTAATAGTCCATTCTATCTTATCATAATCACCTATAGATTTATTGATAAGAATAACCTCTCCCTTTGGGCATGAATATTTATTTGACACATCAAAAGCGGCCATCAAATCCGAAGTCTCAGGAACAACGATATAGTTCTCTTTCATGGTTCTATCGAATACACCATCTTTATAGACACTTAGTTTCACATCATATTCACCTGCCACATTATAAACAATACCCTGAGGATTCTTAGCTGTAGAAATAGAAGGCAAGCCTCCCTGAAAAGTCCATTTATAACCATCAGGATTACCCAATGACTTATTGATGAAGTCAACAGATTTTCCTTTAAGGACAATTGTTGATTTTGAAGTAAAGGCTGCTTCTAACTTCTC
>JBGRPZ010000074.1:0-21900 GCA_041725915.1 Hyphomicrobiales bacterium
CAACTTTAAAATTGAAAGCCGAATTATCGCACTATACAGCAGTTAAAAATAAGCGATAAAGCTTATAAATAAGAAAACACAAGGATCTATAGCAAACTCACTCCTAGCCTAAATCTTCAATAATAACTGGATTATTAAGATGAATTAATCTTAAAAGTATATTATATCTGAATGAGTTGATTTAAAGAATCTGTTGCTTTCTGTACAAAACCTATTTATTACTTATTTGGCTTAATGATATTTCGTATTGAATGGAGTGTTGTATGAAAGAAAAAGAGGAAACCAATTTTATCATTTTTCATCCATATCACAGAATTAGATGCCAGATATTTAGGTTAGGATGAGTGGAGTAGTTTTTAAATCATTTCTTTTTGAACAACTACTCAAGCCCAAATACAAAATAGATATCAGGTTGTCATTAGCTATTTTACACCCATCAAATATTACAAATACTACTAGCAGATCAGTTCATGATAATTGATACAAAAACAGTTTAAAAGAACATATCTATTATTATTTCAGGAATTATTCATAAATCAGAAGGCAAATAGCATACAACATATTGTAAAACAATATATTTGGAATCAATAAAAATTGAACATAAATGTTTGAGGTAACAAGTCTTTTTATATTTTCGCGCGCTGAAATTACACAAAAGAAGAGGGAACAATGAGTAACATTTTTGAAATGAAAGATAATACTGCTAATCCTGGACCATTAGGATTAGTAGGGTTTGGACTAGCTACGATTATGTTGAATCTACACAATGCAGGTTTTCATGCATTAGATACTATGGTGTTGTCTATGGGTCTTCTTTTAGGAGGACTACTACAACTAATAGTTGGTCTATTAGAATACAAGAAAAATAATATGTTCGGAATGATTGCATTCGGAGCATATGGAGCATTTTGGTTGTCATTAATATTCCTTATGATTCTTCCAAAAATGGGATTAGGAGAAGCACCAGCACCAGAAGCAATGGGATACTATTGTTCTGTATGGGCAATCTTCTCTTTAGGAATGTTCTTTGCAACAATGAAAGCAAATATGGCATCAAGAATTCTTTTTGCTGCAGTAACAGTTCTATTTGCTTTACTTGCTATTGCTGATTTTACTGGTATCCATGGAGTAAAGACTTTAGCAGGATTTGAAGGAATCTTTGCTGGTTCTTTAGCTTTATATATCGCAATAGCAGAACTTTATCATGACGTATACGGTAAAAAGATACTGCCTTTAGGTTAGGTCTTTTTTATTTTATATCTAGCAAAAATCAAAAAAAGAAAAGCCTCCTTTTATCGGGAGGCTTTTTTGTATTTCATAAAACTTATTCTCATTTAGAAACAAGCTTCCGGAGAGCAAGTAAAATTATCTTTTGAAGGGCATCCTATATCTGTAATACAAGGAAGGTCTTCAGAACAACCTATTTTCCAAGTATAACCAATAGGACGTCCTCCCTTTGCATTATTCAATTCTAAGTTATCTAATGATGCAATAATCTCTTTCTTAAATTTCAATTCTTTCATAATCTAAGTTTTTGTGTTAATAATTACAGACAATTCTCAGGATGACATGTAAAATCTATAGATGGACATGTTTTTGTTATACATGGAGGATTTGTAGAACAATCATATTTAAAAGTAAGCTTTCCTCCTTTTACATTACCTAACTCTAAACTACTAAGCAATGCAATAGTCTCTTTTTTAAAGTTTAATTTCTTCATAAGAAATATATTTTTAGTTAATAACTATCACAAAGATGAAGAATCTCAGTGCAATTTTTATTCATTATATAATTTAGGAGTATTATATCTTTGGAGCAGGTAAAACACTTAAGTGCATACCTCTAGTTATTTTCGGTTGTCATAGGATCAGCCCTTAGGGGTAATTACATATTATTTAACCATATGTAAAGAAATTTACATGAATTTTAGATTTGATCTAAAGTGATGTGAAAAGATTAACAGAAGGATGATATTCAGGAGCTGAGGATAATTGTTCACTTGTTAGAATTATTTAAAATCAGTATATATTTCCTTTAAAGTCAAAACCTTTAGCTGGTTTTGGTTAGTTTTGTATCAAAGACATAATTGAATTGTTCATCAGGACTTAAAAATATAAAAGAATGCAAAAGTTACTGTTATTAGGGGACGAAGCAATTGCTCAGGCAGCAATTGATGCTGGTATATCTGGCATCTATGCTTATCCCGGAACCCCATCTACTGAGATTACCGAATATGTTCAAGCTTCAAAAGAAGCAAAAGGAAAGAATATTCGTTCAGCATGGTCTGCTAATGAAAAAACTGCTGTAGAATCTGCTTTAGGTATGTCTTATGCAGGAAAAAGAACTATGGCTTGTATGAAGCACGTAGGTCTTAATGTTGCAGCTGATGCATTTGTAAACTCAGCAATAACCGGAGCTAATGGAGGATTTATCGTAGTTTCTGCTGATGATCCATCTATGCACTCGTCTCAAAATGAGCAAGATTCCCGTTACTATGCTAAGTTTTCTTTTATTCCTGTTTTAGAACCATCTAATCAACAGGAAGCTTACGATATGGTACATTACGGATATGAACTATCAGAACGTTTCAAGATCCCTGTAATGATGCGTATCACTACACGCTTAGCACACTCAAGAGCAGGTGTAGCTCGTAAAGATTCAAAAGAACAAAATGAAGTAAAACTTCCAGAGAATTTACGTCAATTCGTTCTTCTTCCTGCTATCGCTAGAGTTCAATACAGAGAGTTACTTGAAAAGCAAATAGGCCTTGAAGAAGCTGGTGAGACTTCTGGATTTAACACTTATGTTGATGGAGAAGACAAGAAGCTAGGTATTATCGCTTGTGGTCTTGCATACAACTACTTGATGGAAAACTACCCAGAAAGAAAGCTTTCAAATCCTGTATTAAAGATCTCTCAGTATCCAGTACCTACAAAGATGATTGATCGCATGTATGAAGAGTGTGATGAGATTCTTGTACTTGAAGAAGGTATGCCAATGGTTGAAGAACACCTTAGAGGTATGCTTAACAAAGGTAAAGTTATCAAAGGCCGTCTTGATGGCACATTGCCACGTGATGGAGAATTAAATCCAAATATCGTTGCTGAAGCTTTAGGACTTGATAACATAGAAGGTCAGGATGTTCCTGAATTTGTTGCTGCACGTCCTCCAAAATTATGTGTAGGTTGTTCTCACATTGATTCTTTCAATGCTCTTAATGAAGCTTTGAAGCCTTATGGTGATGGCCGTGTATTCTCTGATATAGGATGTTACACTCTTAGTGCTCTTAAGCCTCTTGAAGCTATCAATACTTGTGTAGATATGGGTGCTTCTATTACAATGGCTATGGGAGCTGCTGATGCTGGTTTAGTTCCTGCTGTTGCTGCAATTGGTGATTCAACATTCACTCATAGTGGTATCACTGGATTACTTGATGCTATCAACACAAATTCTCCTATTACTGTATGTATCCTTGACAACTCTACTACTGGTATGACAGGTGGACAGGATTCAGCTGCCTTTGGCAAAGTTGAAGATATCTGTAAAGGATTAGGAGTTGAAGAAGAGCATATTCGTATTCTTAAGCCTCTAAAGAAATTCCATGAAGAGAATATAAAAGCTATTAAAGAAGAGCTTGAGTATAATGGAGTTTCAGTTATCATTCCTCGTAGAGAGTGTATCCAAACACTTAACAGAAGAATGAGAGCAAAAGCTAAAGCGAAGCAACAAGAAGCTCAAAAGAACCAATAATAAATCAGCATTATTCATTCAAAAGATCATTACAGAAATGAAAAGAGATATCATCTTAGCGGGAGTTGGTGGACAAGGAATCCTTTCAATTGCTGCTACTATCGGAACAGCTGCTATTGAAGACGGTTTACACTTAAAGCAAGCTGAAGTTCATGGAATGAGTCAACGTGGTGGTGATGTACAATCTCACTTACGTATTGGTTCTAACGAGATTGCTTCAGATCTTATTCCTAAGGGAAAAGCAGATTTGATTATTTCTGTTGAGCCTATGGAGTCATTGAGATATCTACCTTACCTATCTAAAGAAGGTTGGGTTATCACTAACAGTACTCCTTTCAACAATATCACTGACTATCCTGAAATGGAAGAAGTTACTAAAGCTATTGAGGCTTTACCTAACTTCGTTATGTTAGACGCTGAGCAGATTGCAAAAGATTTAGGATCTCCTAGATCTGCAAATATCGTTGTTCTTGGTGCTGCATCTCCATTCCTTGGAATTGAGGTAGAAAAGTTTGAAAATGCTATCCGCGCTATCTTTGGTAGTAAAGGTCAGGAAGTAGTAGATGTCAACTTAGCTGCTTTCAATGCTGGTAGAGAAATTGCTTTAGAGAAAGCAAAGTAACATATGATATAATCATATCAATATATAAAGCAAAAAAGGAAGAGTTTTCACTCTTCCTTTTTTTTGTATAGTGTTTTCTGTAAATGATTATTTTACAACATAAATAAGTCCTGAATAAGTTTTCTTCTCATCTTCATAAGTTTTATACACTATTCTTATAGCATACGCACCCGGAGAAACATATTTATTCTTAAATCTTCCATCCCAAAAGTTATTAATGTCATTAGTATGAAAGACTTCCTGCCCCCAGCGATTGAAGATATAGACCTTAGCCTCCATTATACCATCACTTATGATATTCAATTTCTTGTTTTGCCCTCCTGTATTTATGCTTAATGCATTTGGAACAAACAGTTTATCTATCACAAAACGAGCTAGCTTGGATGCCTTAAAACTACAGCCATCTGAATTCTTGACAGTAAGTATGATTTGTTTCTTTACAGGTTCTTCAGAGCCAATAAATATCGATTCGTTATTACTGGTTTCTATTGAATCAACCTCCCAATTATAGGTAAGTCCTGATTCTTTTAGGGATGAAGTAAATTCAACGATTGTACCATTTGCAGGGAATACATTTTTCGACGGTAAGATCTTTGTTTCAGGCATAGGATATACTGTAATTTGCTTCTTGTGAGTCAATTCTTTTGAACATTGACCTGCCGAAGCTTTTAAAGTGACATCATATGTTCCAGCTTTACTGACATCAAGATTCAAATCATTACCTTCATACTTTCCTATTCCCGGAATATTCCATTCATATTTTACAGCAGAAGAATTAGATTCTGTATTGCTCAATGCTACTTTCACAGGACTACAGCCTTGGATATTCGTTGCATCAAAGTTAATATTTGGAGTTTCATTGACGATAACCTTTTTCTCCATCTTTCCATTTCCACAATCAGGATCATCAATCTCTAAGGATATTGTTTTTTCACCAGCAGTATTGAAAGTTCCCCTATATTTATTTGTAGCAATCTTATTAAATGTTCCACCACCAAAGTCCCATTTTACAGTAGCGTTACTCCCATATGAAGATCCTGTATATTCTACAACTATCTCATCGCCCAAACAAACATCATCTTTATCTAATTTAAAATCAACAGTTAAATCTGTAGCAATAAGTTGAATCTCTTTAGTATCAGAAGTACAAACATCTGTCACTTTCAACTTTATAGGATCTTTTGTTACAGGAAGGGTAATATTATCTTTCCCGGCCTTATCATTCCATTCAAATTTATATTCAGGATAGCCATCTTTATATTTTGCTTTTATCTTTACTTGATCTTCACATGCGACTTCTATATAATCCTCATTTGTAATCTTTACAGGGTTGTAAGGTTTAACAAAAAATGTATCAACTCTGGCAGCAGCTCCTTCACAATATATACTCTCAATATTAGCAATCAAAAGCTTTTGTCCTTTTATATTATTATTAATCCCTGTAATCTTTATCGTCTTCTCAAAGTCTCCTGGCTTTAGAATTACATGATCAGGAAGAGGCCCTGCCACATCAGTACCTATAATAGCATCACCAGAATAAGTAATTCCTATAGTTTGCTCAGCCTGAATATCAGGCACAGATATCTTCAAGAAGCCTTCATTACATCCGGGAAGAATAACATTCCCTACAGACTCATGTGTAAAATCAAGCTCATAAGCACCATCACCAATATCAAAACTCTCTGCCTTCAGAAACACCCCTGAGTCAAGAGCAGGATCACCAATATCAGAAATTGCCAACTTCATATGGTATTCTTTACATGGCTGAACGGTTGCTTCGGCAGTAAGAACAACAGTATACCCATTGTATTCTATCGCTTTATCAGCATCAGGAGTACCTGGGAACTTATCATTCCAATGATAATAATCACAATTCTTACCATTGCCAGGAGGAGGAGTTCTATAATCATCTTCTTGACCACAATTGATAGTATTGATACTTACAGGGTCATTTGTATTAGGAACAAGAGCTATATTTGTAGAACTTCCTGTATACGGCCCAGTAATACCAGGACCACTTACAAAGAAGCCAAACACATCATTAAACCCTTTATTGACATATTGATTATATTCTTCTGAACCAAATACATATTGAAAGGTGACCTTATTTGTCATAGGAGTAAAATCAAACTCCACAATACATGCATCATAAGACTTTAGGTTTCCTGCTAATGATTCAAGATCTGCATCGCTTCCTGCTTCATTAATTCCTGTTCTGGCAGGTTGTGTATTAGGCCCTTTAGCATTTGTAGCCAGACCTGTTGTCATAACAACTCCTCGATTGACATCTATAAAGTCTCCATTTGTGAAATACCCAACAGCTCTTGGAGCTCCTTTGAACTTAATGTTCTTTACTAACCCCTGTTTCCTTAGATCTTTAAGCAGAACAGTATCTATTACCTTAATAACATCAGCATTGGATTTACATTCAACAACTGAGAAGTTCTGAGCTTTAAGATTTCCATAACCTGCTATTGTCAATAAAAAGAGAGTAAATATTATCGCATATCCACTTTTTGTTTTTGGATTGTTCTTATCCATGATTCTGAATTTAGTATAGTTGATTAGTTATTTTGGCGCAAACATGTATAGTAATCACTTGTTATATACAGGTTTATAAGTAAGAATAAGGGTGTTTATTGCAGGTGTTATTTTTTGTCCAACGCCAGCACGCGTATTAGCATATAGAGTTCTTGTACTAGCAGGTAAAGTATTAGTTATTGAATATTATCATGACTACATCAATGGTATATGTCATTAACATAATTTAAGAAAACATTTTTCCATTTTTATTCAGATACACGTATAATTAGAGGATACTTATACAATATTGACATCCATAACGATATATTCAGGGCTTTATTTATATGCTGCTTTGTATAGACAGTAGGATAAAGCAAGCTTTATTGTTTCATTCAATCAATCTAAAATAGTCTTAACAAAAAATGCTGCCCAAATGAGCAGCATTTAAATTTATAATATATAAATGTTTGATTTCTTATTCAACAACAATCTTATCTACAGCATTCCATGATTTAGATTTAAGCTGAAGCATATATACTCCTGTATCTAATTTGATATCATCTATTCTGACAGATTTGCTATTCTTAGAAACAAATCTAGAATCAACCAGAGAACCATCAGCATTAAAAATCTGTATCAGTATCTCTTCTTGAAGATTAGGAAGTTCAATAGTAAAATCACCTTTTACAGGGTTAGGATAAATATTTATCCCTGAGCCTTCCAATTCATTAACTCCAACCTTAAAGTCTACATCAATTTTATTAGAGGCTCCTGATTCACCTTTTGGATTTTCGTATAATGCAGTTATATGATAAGTATACTTACCATCTTCTGAGATATTATCGAAATATGTAGAGATAGTTTCATTATTTAATGTTTTCAATAATTCACCATTTCTATATATTTTATATCCAACATGCTGACCATCGCCTCTATAATTGGTATTTATTGGTTTGTCAGAAAGAACAACCACTCTATCTTCTGAATTGCCAATTGGTTTATACTCTACTGATTGAACAACTCTTTCACTATTACTATTTACATCAGAGTATGCAAGATAGACTCTAGCCGGAAATTCCCAATCTTTACCATTAGAACTTGCCTTATACCATTTATCTTCATCAGCTTTATAAACAAAACTATGCCCTTCATTTTCATCTATTTGAGTAAACAAAGAATGAGGAGAGAAATCTTCAGCATCTCTGACAGTCGTAACAATAAAGTCTTGATTTACCACCAATTCTTCAGGAAGAGTATAAATAACTTCTACATTACTCTCAGCTCTAATATTTGCAGATTCATAAAGAACTTCTGACATATCAGCATTATATACTTTGAATCTAAAGATATCATTTGTCCAATCATTCTCGCCATTCTTCATATCAAAGAAAGCATAACTTAGTTTTCTAATTCTAGCAGGATAAGTATAACCAAGATCTGAATTAGAGAATAAAGTTGCTGTTTCTTTAAATAATGCCAAATTATTTGACTTATCAAGATTTGTGTAGCCTTTCCAAGTAATAAGTGTGCCTGGCTCTTGATTTGGAGCTAACCACTTTAAGCTAATACCATCTTCTTTCACTGTTGCCTTTAGATATCCAGGAGCATCAAATGTTGGTAGCTTAACAGTGATATAATCTTTCTTATCAGTAGTTTTCTCTTTTCCATCAAGACTAGCAGACAGAGAAATGCTATATTTACCCACCTTTATAAACTTAACTCTTGGGTGAATGCTTGTTGCAGATGTTCCATCTATAAAATTCCAACCTGTTTCAGGAGTTATCTTCCATTCATAAGTATCTGTAAAAGGATTAGCCTTTGTTCTGTTTTCAAAGTTTACAGAATTATTGATAAGCACTGTAGTATAATCAGCATCAAAATCAGCTGTTAATGTACCATAAGCTACCGGATTCTGGAATTGTCTTAAAAACTCATCCCAACAAGTATTACCAAAGGTTAGATAGTCAATATCATTGATATAATATTGCTTATTCAAGCTATTCTCAAACTTATCAGTAAGCCATATCTTTAATCCATGTACTCCCTCTAGCGTAGAAGTATGACCTTCAGCAATAACAGCTTCATCAACAGCATCCATTACAGCCTTTGCTGCTGTGTGTAACTCTCCTGTAGGGAAAATCACTGCTATATTATCAGCAAAGCCTGCTAAATCCTTATGTTCTACATTCTGTTCTGAGTTATATGTCAGAGCAACTGCATTCGCAATCTTTGTTTTATTCTCTGGAAGTTCTTTAGCAAGAGCCAAAGCAAAATCATTTATAGCAGGAATCAACTCGCTATTCATCTTTTCTATAGAAACAGCCGCTTGAGTTGCTACAGCCTCATAAGCAGAACCACCAGGCTTATAAGAATCGATATAAGTAGTTACAATATCATCACATATCTGTTCTGAAGTAGTATTCACAGGATCAGAAGTCAGGTTTTTAAATGCGTTAACATAATCCCATCCATCATTAGGCTCTGTCTTTTCAGAAGCAGTAATAAAGCTTGCATTATCTTTCAACTGGTATGCTGTTTCAACCTGTCCCATGAGACAAACATCAAAACCAACGATCTCAAACTTTTTATTTGCTGCTTTTTTAAACTCACTTAATGCGTCATTCATCTCCCATAAAGTCATTGTTCCTATAGCAGCCTTAAACTCTGCTGGATGAGAACGGAAGATACCACTACCATGATCCCAGACAGTCAATGCATATTTATTTGCAGGATATTCATTTTGAGTCCATACTGTAAAGTCACGTAAAGTTTCCCAGTTATTCATATTCAGACCCGAATTCATATGAGCACTTATTTTCTTTGAAACAATAGCTTCATTAGCTCCATCAGGATCTCTTTTTATATAATAGATACCATCCTTTTCATCATCATCAGCATCATAAAGAACGATATAATTTAACATACCAGGAATAGAACCATTAGCTTCCAACTCATTGAAATCTTTAAATCCGTTAAGTCCTGTACCATCCTCATACAGATATAACATCCATGTCCATTCAGCTTCTCCCTGCTCTCCATTAAGAGTAAAGTATTTTATTTCATTCTCAGGATCTTTATCCGAAGTGAACATAACATCTGTTGTATGTTGACCTTCACCTGAAGGTTGATATCTGATAGTAAGTTTAGCACTTTCTCCTTTTTTGATAAGCTGTTGTGGATTATCCTGAATTGAGAAATCCGTTTCATTAGACAACTTCACAGAAGAAATCTCTATATCTTCTGTTCCTGTATTATATACAGTATAGTAATAATCTCTGTGAGCACCTTCTTTAACTCTACCTATATTAATAGTACTATTAACTTCTAAAGTTTTATTTACATCGTCTTTGACAACAAAATTTTTACCTGAAATAAAATCTATTTTGATGTCATCAATACCTGCTCCAAAGTCTTTCATCTTTCCATCAGTATAGAAGAAAGCAAGCTCTACCCTATCAACCAAAGCTTCTTTTGGCAATGTTATAACATAATCCCTCCATTCGTTAGATATTGGAAGAGATCTAATTTTTTTCCATAATTCTTTAGGGCTTGTTCTGTATTTAAGGATAAACTTACTATCTATTCTCTTTCTGATAAATTTATACTTAAAAGAAAAATTTAAGTATCCGTATTCTCCTAGATTAAGTGGTGGAACAGAGATATATGATGTAACTCTATTCTCTGATGTTTCTGAGTTTACTCCTGCAAAAGTTGTTGTATTTCCTTCAAAACTTGCATTTGGTGAACTTAATTCAGATGTTGTTCCAAATTTCCATTCCGAGTCATTATTACAACTTATATCAGACATATCTTCAAAATCTTCTGTATATGGAAGATCTATAGGAAGAGCAGATCTTACCTCAACTTCATTTGATGGATAAGACTCTTTATCATCCTTCTTTGCTGTAATATAGTATGTAAATTCACCTTCTTCGGTAAGTTCTTCTGTAAAAGTGTTTTTTGTTCCTACAACCTCAGCAACTTTTTCATTATTACGATAAACCAAATAAACAAGATCATCTCTGGTATTCTCATCATTTGTGTTTATTATAGCAACATCATCAATTGATAAACTATGGCCAAATGATTTATATACAAATCCAACTCTAATGTTCTTGCCAACATAGTCTTTTAAATCAATCTTAATGGCTTCTTCAAATACATTGCTTTTACTTTTTTTCCCAAATTGTTTCAATTCTTTCCATGAACGATTCTCCTCTACCATTATTGAAAATTTACAGTACGATGACCCTAATGAACCTGAATAATTAGTAAATGCCATCCAAAACTTCAGTAAATCACCTTCTTTAATGTTTACTTCAGGAGTAATTAACCACTTATAATTTGTAGCAGTATTATCAATATAAGCAGCATGCTTACTTCTCATAGAGAATTCTGGCTTATAATCTCCATTTACCTGCTCCCAATTTATTGGTGAATAAGTGTTAATAAAGCCAGTAAAAAGAGAATTACTTTCTTCTACAGCCCACCCTGAAGGAGGAAATGCACCTTCAAAGCTTTCTATCTTATTCAATGTAGGAGTTTCTCCGGATTTGATCCAATCTAATGTAATACTATTAGCATGAGCGTAACTATTCAAATATGAAGGAGCAGCAACATCAGCAGAACCTGCAACTACATTTATTTTACATTCAAAAGTTTCATCTTTATCATCAACTTTTAATGAAACAGTCTTTTCACCAACGGAAGAATAAGTCACAGAAACAACTTCTTTATAATCATCTTTTGTCATTTCTAATGTTGAAGGAGTAGCATCTTCCCCAAAATTCCAAATCCATTTTTGCCTAGCATTTATAGAAATATCTTTAAAGCTTATTTCTTCGCTTACTCCTACTCTATCTGCCAAAGGTTCTATTATAGGCTTAGGATTTTCTTCTATTTCAGCAAATAAATCTATCACTTGTCCCCATTCAACAACTCCGCAAGACTCCACGTTACTACCTGATGTAACTCTCAATCTAATACGTGTTGTATTACGCTTTGCATCAGATGGCACTGTAAATTCTCCCTGAGCAATACTTGTAGATGTATTATAATAGATTCTTATTTTTTCTTTTAAATCTTCAAAGTCTCCATCCTTATTCCAGTCAATCCACATGCCCATTTTATCTTCCAAATAATGCTTAGCATTAGTTAGCTTGACAGTGTACTTTTGGTTTCTGTTTAACTCTATAGTATTGCCATTAATACCTTCATTTATATAAGTATTCTTAGCATTAGTATTCTTAAAGGAACTTCCAGCAATTTCAATATCAGTAAAATACTCATCTATCTTTTCTGCACTTGCCTTACAATACTTATCAGATAGTACTATTATCTTATTACTCAAAGGAGACTCTGTGCTACCATAGACAGAACTCATTCTAATTGAATGTTGTCCTAACTCTACATTTTCAAGAGTATAAGACTTTGCTTGAGGATCATTTATCTCTGCATATGGTGTTTCACTATCATCAAGATAAATTTTAAACCCACTTAAAGACTCATTTGTCTCGATAATCTCTGATGGCGAAAGAGTCGTGAGTGTAGATTTACGTTCCTGATTCCTGATTTCATCCAAACGATTAGCAGGTAAGTTAATATCCAAGCTGTTTAATATAGATTCTGTATTTCCTACAGTTCTTTCTTCCCCTTCTGAGTTTACAAGTGTAACACTCATCATTACTTCATATTCTTCATCAGACTTCCATACTCCCCCTTCCATAAAGTATGAATGAGACCCAAAATCTCCGACTGTAGATAGAATAGGATATAATGGTGAAGTATTTTCTATGTCAACAACTACTTTGAAAGGCTCTGTTACTTCAATAGGCTCACTAAACTCATAAGTAGCAATCTGACTTACATCAGTATCTACAACAACATTTTCCGTTGATGCTATTTCCTCTGTAAAATCAGAATTATAGATCTTAAATTTTATATTACCGGGCTCTTCTCCAAAATTTGCAAATACCTGAGAGATCTTTTTTATCTTACATGGGAAACTAAATGTATATCCCATTTTCCTATAATCGAAAAGCACTGCAACATTACTAAATGCTACAGTTGCAAGATCTCCCGCAAGAGATATTTCTCTTTCCTGCCATTTTTCAAAATCAAACGGATGCGTCCATTTCAATTCTATATTGGACATATCAGCTTCCCCACTAATGTCTATAGGAGGTATCGCTTCTTTTTTTTCTTCATTTTGGCTATATAAATGTATGTTCAAAATGAGAATAAATAATAAGAGTAGTGTTTTTTTCATAATGAATCTTTTTGTGACGAATTATGTTTAAAGATTTATCCACTTTTTGCACTAAGTTCTATGACTGAACATCTTAAACTAACGCACATAAATTGTATCTTATTCTATAAATATAGAATCTTATTCTTAATAATACAATAAGTGATTGATGTATAAAACATTATAGTGATAATATATTTTTAAGTAAATATCTGTACTTTTTCTTTTATCTAATTATATGATAAATAATAATATGAATCTTGAATGTTTAATAAGTCAAGATTAAATCTAAAAATTTAGATTTTTGCTCATGATAACAAGAATTAAGTGCTTTAGGCATCAATAATGAAAATCTACAGAAAGGATATTGTCGAAGGCTAAAGAATAAAAAAGGAAAGGGAAAAGACAAAATTCATCCCACCAAAAGAGAAATCTAAAATCTAGCCCTGACGACCGACCATATTCCTCTTGAATATAGGGCATCCTCCTCCCAAAGATGGGTGATCCGCCCCCCGATGAACGATGATCTTTCCCTAGGAGATTTCAAATCTTTAAGGCTAAATTTAAAAAAGACAATAGTAAGGAATATTAAGGGTAATGAGATAGACAAAAAAAAGCACTAATCAAATTGACTAGTGCTTTCTTTCAATGTAAATATTTTAACTGAATAATTTTTCTACCAGTGGTTTATATTTCTGCATTATAAAGTCTCTTTTGACCTTCAAATTAGGTGTTAACTCTCCGGACTGTACACTCCATTCATTATCCAAAAGTTCAAAACGATTGATCTTTTCTGTAGCACCAAAGAATTTGTTATAATGGTCGATTTCCTTTTTAAATCTAGCCTTTATAGATTTGTTGGTAACCATATCAGAATTATTGGTATAATCAATCTTCTTATGTCTGCACCATGACTTTAGATGTTCGAAATCTGGCGTTATTAATGCAGCTGCAAACTTTTGATTTTCTCCAAGCACTACCAAAGAGTCAATAAATGGAGATTCCTTCAGTTTGTTTTCAAGTAAAACCGGACTAATATACTTACCATTAGAAGTTTTGAAGATCTCTTTTTTTCTTCCTGTAATTCTAAGTTGGCCTTTCTCTTCAATGATTCCAACATCACCAGTATGAAAATAACCATCTTTGTCAATAGCTTCTTTTGTAAGATCAGGAGCTTTATAATATCCTTTCATTACACAATGTCCTTTAACAAGAATCTCACCATCATCAGCAATCTTAACGTCAAGACCTTCCAGCACATGGCCAACAGTACCAAACATACGGCCATCTTTTCCAAAGTGACTTACTGCAATCACAGGACTTGTTTCAGAAAGTCCATATCCTGGAACTATAGGAATACCTGCGGCAGTATAGATTCTTGCAAGTCGGGGTTGTATAGCAGCACCTCCGGATACAATTACTTCCATCTGACCGCCCATGGCTTCTCTCCACCTTTTGAAAACCAACTTATCAGCAATCTTCAGTTTGAGATTATACCAAGCTCCATTTTCACCATCATACTCATATTTCAGACCTAAGTTTATAGCCCAAAAGAAGATAGCCCGTTTAAGTCCCTTTTGCTTTCTTCCCTGCATGATAATCTTATCATATATTTTCTCCAAGAGTCTTGGAACGGAAGTCATCGCCTTAGGTTTTATCTCCTTAAGATTGTCAACGATCTTTGCAATATTCTCTGCATAATAAACAGGATTGCCATTATACTGAAACATCAGGTTCATCATCCTTTCATATATGTGACATAAAGGCAAATACGACATTGACTTATCGCCAGGTTGAATAGGAGGAATATGCGAAACCCCTTTGAAGTTACATATAATACTATAATGAGATAACATTACACCTTTAGGATTGCCAGTGGTTCCGCTAGTATAAATGAGAGTACAGGTATCGTCAGAAGCAATATTGTTTTTAAGTTTTTCAAGTAATTCAGGATTCTGATTCTTTTCACCTATCTCAATAAGATCATTAAGATGTGGTGCATTATCGATATCTCTAAATGTATATATGCCCTTCAAAGAATCAATTTCAGGCAAGATATGTTCTATCTTTCTAAGCAGATCCATGCCTGCGACAAAAACATATGATACTTCAGCATGATTTAGGATATACTGATAATCAGATTCACTAATAGTAGGATAGATAGGAACATGTATTGCACCTATTTGCAGAATAGCCATATCCAGAAAGTTCCATTCTGGTCTATTATTAGAGATTGTAGCTATTTTATCTCCTTTTTTCACCCCTAACTTAATCAGGCCATAACTGATTTTATTAGCAATATCTTGATATTGGTCAATGGAGTATTTGACCCATTTCCCATTTTCCTTACCTGCAAGAACATCCTCAAGGGGTTCATATTTCTCTTTAATGTAAGGTAATAAGTCGAAAATACGGTTTATCTGTGTCATAATAACCAAAGCTATAGAAGTTTATCTTTTTACTTTCTATATATTTCGTTAATAAGTTGTTTGTAATTATTTGATATAATATCCCTTTTGAGTTTAAGGGTTGGAGTGAGCTCGCCAGATTCAATTGACCAGACATTTTGACAGAATCTGAATTTTTGTATTCTTTCCGGCTTTCCTAGCTCAAGATTAATATCGTGTATTTCTCTTAAAACACGATATCGTATCTGTTTATTCTGAAGAATGTCCTCATCTTTGGCAAATGGGATATGATTCTTCTTACACCAATTGCGTAAATAAGAATAATCAGGGACAATAAGTGCAGAGGCAAATTTCTCATTTTCTCCTACCACCATTACATTATCGACGAATGGTGATTCTCTGAGTTTATTTTCAATTAGCTGTGGAGCAATGTACTTACCTGCAGATGTTTTGAAGATTTCTTTTTTTCTTCCTGTTATCTTTAAGTGTCCTTTTTCGTTAAATACGCCTATATCACCAGTATGAAAATAACCTTCAGCATCAATCACTTCTTTTGTTAGTTCAGGAGCTTTATAATAACCAGACATAATACTAGGTCCTTTACAAATAATTTCTCCATCTTCAGTTATTTTTACATCAAGATCCTTTAAAGCAGAGCCAACAGTTCCAAAAGTTACTCCGTGTTGATCATTATTAGTTACAGCTATTACTGGTGATGTTTCAGTTAGTCCATAGCCTTCATAAATAGGAATTCTTGCAGCCCAGAATACTTTTGCTATTCTTGGCTGAAGAGCAGCACCACCAGAAACTATTATTTTAAAGTTTCCTCCAAGGGCTTTTCTCCATTTATTAAGAACTAGTTTTCTTGCTATGAATAGTTGAATAGAATAGAAACTGATTTTATTCTCTTTATAAGTTTCGTAGGAGCTAGCTATCTTCAAAGCAAAGTTAAATATTGCTTTCTTTATTCCTTTTAAAGATTTGCCTTTATAAATAATCTTCTCATATACCTTTTCCAAGAACCTAGGTACTGCTGACATCATATCAGGTTTTACTTCCTGAATATTATCAACAATAGTTCCCATATTTTCACAATAGTATACTGATATTCCCAGATATTGATATAAATAATTCAGCATTCTTTCATATACATGACATAATGGGAGAAAGCTTAATGCCCTACCTTCTTCTCCAAATGTTGGGATATATGAAACTCCTATAAAGTTGCTTATAATATTTTTGTGGGTAAGCATGACCCCCTTTGGGTCACCTGTAGTTCCTGAGGTGTATATTAATGTGGCAATATCATCTCCAGAGATAGACTTAGAAAGGGAGTTTATCTCTTTTACATCTAAGGTCTTTTTTCCTTCTTCTATGAGAGCAGCAATACTATTTTCTTCTTGTTGAGAATCAAGATGAAAAATCCTAATATCAAGAGATGATTTCTCTAAAAGGATTCTTATTTTTAATGCAAACTCCTGATTCTTTACAAAAAGCACCTTTATTTCTGCATGCTCCAGAATAAAGGACAAGTCTTTATCACTGGATGTGGGATAAATAGGAACATGTATAGCTCCTATCTTCATCACTCCCATATCTATAAAGTTCCAATATGGAGAGTTAGGGATAATTGTTGCAATTTTATCAGACTTCTTAATTCCAAGAGAAAGTAATGCAGAGCTTATATAGTTAGAATGATGAATATAATCCTGAATGGTAAACTTTTCCCATTTACCATCCGATTTCCCTGCTAAGACATCATCTTTTAACTTGTAATCAGATTTGTATTTTTCTAATAGGTCAAATATTCTGTTTATTTCCGTCACTTGAGATTGGTTAGAATGAATAAATTACTTTTTATGCCAAACACTTGAAGAAGCTTGAGCTACAGGCATAACAAGCATATCATTTATATTTACATGAGGAGGAAGACTTGACACAAAATAAACTGTTTCTGCGATATCCTCTCCAGTAAGTGGCTTATATCCTTTATAAACGTCATCTGCCTTCTCTTGGTCTCCTTTAAATCGAATTAAAGAGAATTCTGTCTCAACTGCACCAGGAGCAATCTGCGAAACCTTTATTCCTTGAGAGACCATATCTACTCTCATTGCTTTAGTAAGAGCATCAACAGCAAACTTTGTTGCACAGTAAGCATTTCCTTTTGGATACACTTCTTTACCTGCAATACTGCCTATATTAATAATATGTCCTTTTTGATTCTTTATCATATAAGGGACTATTTCTTTTGTAACATATAGTAGCCCCTTTATATTTGTATCAATCATTGTTTCCCAGTCTTCCATTGATGCATTCTGAAAATTATCCAAGCCTAAACTAAGCCCAGCATTGTTTATCAATACATCAATATCTTTCCAGTTTTGTGGTAAGTTACTTATAGCAGTTTGTACTTCAGGTCTTTTTCTTACATCAAAGTTAAGAATATAAACTTCTGCTTTGTAATCTTGAACAAGTCTCTTTTGAAGATATTCTAATCTTTCCCTTCTTCTACCACAAATAATAATTCTGCAGTTGTTTTCAGCGTATTTTATTGCACACGCTTCTCCTATGCCACTGGTTGCACCAGTAATCAAAACCAACTTTTTCATGAAAACAATATTGTTAAGTTCTAAAAGTATTATTTATGTTAATGTTAGGCAAAAATAAAACTTATATTTAATTTAAAAAAAAGCTATCCTATAAGAATATAGGATAGCTTTTTAATCTAATGAAGGTTTTATTATAACTGATTATTTGACCTCTTCGAAATCAACATCAGTAACCTCATCATCATTACCTTTAGTGTTATCTGCGCCAGGATTTGGATTGCCTTTAGCTTTATCTGCATCAGGGTTTGGAGCACCTTGAGCACCTGCATCCTTATACATCTCTTGGCTAGCAGCTTGCCACATGTCATTCATTTTCTTCAATGAAGCATCAATAGCATCAATATCTTGATTCTTGTGAGCTTCTTTTAGTTCGTTTAATACAGTTTCAATTTCTTGCTTTTTGTCAGCAGGAAGCTTATCACCATATTCTTTTAGCTGCTTTTCTGTTTGAAAGATCATTGCATCTGCACTATTGATCTTTTCAATTTTTTCTTTTTCTTTCTTATCTGCTTCTGCATTAGCTTCTGCTTCACTCTTCATTTTATTGATTTCTTCATCAGTAAGTCCTGAAGAAGCTTCAATTCTAATTGATTGAGATTTGTTTGTAGCTTTATCTTTAGCAGATACATTTAAGATACCATTTGAATCAATATCAAAAGTCACTTCAATTTGAGGAACTCCTCTTGGTGAAGGTGGAATACCATCTAAGTGGAATCTTCCAATACTCTTGTTATCTTTAGCCATTGGTCTTTCACCCTGATGTATATGTATTTCAACTGAAGGCTGATTATCAGCAGCAGTAGAGAATACTTCAGACTTCTTAGTTGGAATAGTAGTATTTGCTTCAATAAGCTTTGTCATAACACCACCTAGAGTCTCTATACCTAATGAAAGAGGAGTTACATCAAGAAGAAGAACATCTTTTACTTCTCCTGTCAATACACCACCTTGAATAGAAGCTCCTACAGCAACAACCTCATCAGGATTCACACCTTTAGAAGGCTCTTTGCCAAAGAAATCTTTTACTACATTCTGAATTGCAGGGATACGAGTTGAACCTCCTACAAGAATTACTTCATCAATATCAGAAGCACTTAAACCAGCATCAGATAATGCTTTTCTACAAGGCTCAATAGTTCTTCTTATTAAATCGTCAGAAAGCTGTTCAAACTTTGCTCTTGTAAGTTTTCTTACTAAGTGCTTTGGAATACCATCTACAGGGAAGATATATGGTAAATTAATTTCTGTCTCTGCAGAGTTTGAAAGTTCTATCTTTGCTTTCTCAGCAGCTTCTTTAAGACGTTGCATTGCTTGAGGATCAGCATGTAGATCAACAGCTTCATCATTCTTAAACTCTTGAGCAAGCCATTCAATAATTGCATGATCAAAGTCATCACCACCAAGGTGAGTATCACCATTAGTAGACTTCACTTCAAATACACCGCCACCAAGCTCAAGGATAGAGATATCAAAAGTACCACCACCTAAGTCATAAACAGCGATCTTAACATCTTCCATTTTCTTATCAAGGCCATAAGCCAAGGCAGCAGCAGTTGGTTCATTAATGATTCTTTTCACATTAAGACCAGCAATCTCTCCTGCTTCTTTTGTAGCTTGTCTTTGAGAATCGCTAAAGTATGCAGGAACAGTAATCACAGCTTCAGTAACAGTTTGACCAAGATAGTCTTCTGCTGTCTTCTTCATTTTCTGTAAGACAATAGCTGAGATTTCCTGAGGAGAATATTTTCTGTCATCGATTTCAACTCTAGGAGTACTATTATCTCCTCTAACTACTTTATAAGGAACGCGTGAAACTTCAGTTTCAACTTGCTCAAACTTTTCCCCCATAAATCTTTTTATAGAGTAAATAGTCTTATGTGGATTAGTAATCGCTTGACGTTTTGCAGGATCACCTACTCTTCTTTCACCATTATCTGTAAATGCTACAATTGATGGAGTAGTTCTACGGCCTTCATTGTTAGGGATAACGACAGGTTCGTTACCTTCCATAACAGAGACACAAGAGTTAGTTGTACCAAGATCAATTCCAATAATCTTTCCCATTGCTGTCTATATTTTGATATTTTTAATTTCTTATTTTTTCTCTTTAGGTCAATCTTTATGCCATAAAATAATTTACAGTCATAAAAAAAACTTGTTTTCCTTATTAACAAGCTTTAAATACGTGTTTTATAGCAAAAAAACTCTATTTTAGTGAAAATATGAAAGGAATAAACTGTCTGTCAAAATATGTCAAAAAGACAGCCATAATTTATGTTTTACCTAAAAAAGCTGTCAATCTCATTGAGATATTAAGAAAATTATGACAGCAATAATCACAGAAAAGATTTGACGAGATTGTATTTCGTTTTGGGAACAAGAATTATCTTATATAAACAGTAAAATATAATCAGTTGTCCTTAAATTTATAGAACAACTGATTATTTATATAATTTCATTAATATTCTATAAATTGTAAACCTTGACTAAAGAGTATCTCCTTAGCATCTTTAGACAGTCTTTTTGTAATCCCTTTTGTAGATCTTGCACCCAATATTCCTTGACCATTTTTTATGTTAGTATATGTTGGTCTATCTTGGATAAGGCCATCATCATCTTGAGCCGATAAATGATAATAGTATATATTTTCATCAAAAGCAGTTACTTTTATTCTTATCTCTATAATTCTCTCTTCTTCGGCATCTCTATACCCTGATTGCCTTATGACAAGTGGATTTGGCTTTACATTACTTTTAAGTTGCTGCCAAAATTGATTAGGATTATACTCAACTATAACTTGGGCTCCTTCATCTACATTGCTAAATCGCTTGCTTGAAACTTCATAAGAGAAACTCTTCACAGTAGTCCTTTTTGTTTTATTATTAGTTTCTCTATAATAATATATAGCCTCTACATTCACAATAGGAGTATTAGAGTTAAGAGAAAGTCTAGCTTTTCCTTTATTTGCTTCCGGTCTATAGGTTAACCTATGTATAGATACAGGCTTTACCATTTCTACTAATGATTTTACATTCAGTGTTTTTGTTTTAATATCTAATGTATAAACCTCATTCTTTTCCAACTTCTCTTTAGTACAATATAAACGTTGTTTTGGAGCATAAAAAAAGCCTTTTTCTTTATCTGTAATAGTAGTTGTATCAAGTTTAATTCTTTTTCCTCTTGAATCTATAAGATATGCTGTTAGCTCATTATATGGAAAATATGAAGAATCTGCTACTTTTGCCATTTCTCCAACATCTCCATTACTACTAAATGCTTTTGTTATTTTCAAATAGTTGGTTTCTGAATCAGGATCCAGAATTCCTATAACTTGACAAACTTCTTTGTAATCTGCGTGAACTTGGAATTCTTCTTTGCAACTTGATATGAATAACAAGCCCAGAAGGGATAAGAGTAAAATTTTGTTCTTCATAATTAAATTTAAATACGGTAACTTTTCATGTCTTTCTCGCAAATATAATTTATTATTAATAATTTCTTTGAAAACTTTATAGATGAACTGATTTAAAAACTGTCATTCTTACAATAAATATAATACAGGCTAATAGTAACTTATATTAAAAAAGATTCTATTTTTTGAGAGCCTTTTAAAGGTTCGACTATAACCAACGTATAAAATCATACTTCATCTTTTCATATCAAACTACTTTAAAATAAAAACACTCGTTTTTTCTTCATTTCATGCAATCATTAACCTAAAGATCAAAAGCCTAAAATCTG
>JBGRPZ010000075.1:0-21870 GCA_041725915.1 Hyphomicrobiales bacterium
TTTACGTTCTATTATTTTTAATAAATTTTATTCCGATCCAATTATTTGCAGACGAAGATGAGTTAGATGGAACTTCGCTTATCACAGTATGGAAAACTGATAATTTAAGAACTGGAAGTTCTAATGCTACTTCAATTGAAATATCTGTTCAAAGTAGCTCTAAATATTATGATATTGATTTCAATAATGATGGGCATTTTGAAGTGAAAAATGTAAGAGGAGACTATACTCATGATTTTGGAGAAGCAGGCACTTATACAATAAGGATTAGAGGAGATTTTTCTGGTTTCGATTTTTCTTATTCTGGGGACTGTTTAAAGTTGTTGGAAATAAAGCAATGGGGTAATATCCAATTTGAGGCATTATATAGGGCTTTTGAAAATTGCGAGAATCTTAAAATCACAGCAAAGGATAGCCCTGATTTAAGTAGAGTTAGTTCTATAGCTTATGCATTTTATAACGCAACAAATTTCACAGGTGATCTAAGTTCTTGGGATGTGTCTAATGTTACGGATATGAGTGGTGTGTTTTGTGGTGCAACAAATTTCACAGGCGATCTAAGTTCTTGGGATGTGTCTAATGTAACGAATATGAGTAATATTTTTCATAGTGCAACAAATTTCACAGGCGATCTAAGTTCTTGGGATGTGTCTAATGTAACGAATATGAATAATATTTTTCATGGTGCAACAAATTTCACAGGCGATCTAAGTTCTTGGGATGTGTCCAATGTGACGTATATGAGTGGTATGTTTTATGGTGCAAGAAATTTCACAGGTGATCTAAGTTCTTGGGATGTGTCTAATGTGACGTATATGAATGGTATGTTTTATGGTGCAAGAAATTTCACAGGTGATCTAAGTTCTTGGGATGTGTCTAATGTGACGAATATGAGTGGTATGTTTCATGATGCAAGGGCTTTTACTGGTGATCTAAATTCTTGGGATGTGTCTAATGTGACGAATATGAGTAATATGTTTTATGGTGCAAGAAATTTCACAGGTGATCTAAGTTCTTGGGATGTGTCTAATGTGACGGATATGAATTATATGTTCAAAGGTGCAAGCAATTTCAATGGCAACATAAGTTCTTGGGATGTCTCTAATGTCATACATATGAATTACATGTTTTCAGGCGCAAGTAGTTTTAATGGAGATATTAGTTCATGGAATATTTCAAAAGTGATAGACTTTCAGTCTTTTATAGATTTAACATCTTTTAGTGTAGAGAATTATAGTAAGTTGTTAGCTAGCTGGGGACAAAAAAATATACTTGAGCGATATGTTTATCTTGATGTTAAGTCAGTCAATTATAAGGGAGCTGCTGCTAAAGCAGGACGTCAGAGATTAATAGATGACTATGGCTGGTTTATATCAGATGGAGGAGATTTCAATTATAAACCAGTTATTACCTCAGGCCAAACTTTTGAAATAGCAGAGAATACCAGAAACAATGCTGTTATGGGTACAGTTAAGGCTACAGATAAGAATTTAAATACAACATTATTTGCATATAAGATACTATCAGGAAATGAAGCTGGTATTTTTGACATAAAGGATAATGGAGAGTTATTTGTATCAAATAATAGTAAGCTTGATTATGATGATTCTAATCTGTATACTTTAAATATAACCGTAAGTGATGGAGAGAAAACTAGTGAAGAGGGAACAGTAATAGTAAATGTTACAGATTTTAACTATGCTCCTGTAATTGAAGCTTCCCAGACTTTTACTGTAGAAGAAGAGGTTTCAAACAATTTAATAATAGGTACAATTAAAGCAAGTGACAAAGATGATAATGATCAACTGCAGAATTGGACTATAGTTTCAGGTAATGAATCAGGGATCTTTGAGATAAATAGAGATGGGGCATTATGTATAAAGGATAAGAGTGGTATAGGTAGTAGACGAGGTTTTGCATATACTCTTACTATAACAGTAAGTGATGGACAAGCTACAAGTGAAGCAGTTGAACTTGTTGTAAATATTAATAAGATTACAGGATTATCCGAAACTAATGAAGTTATATCCTATAAATTAGTACCTAACCCTGCAAAGGATCACTTTAGTATTGTAAGTGAGACATACCCAATCAGAGCTGAAATTGTGAATATGTCTGGTCATGTTGTTGTGTCAGCTATTCAATATGGACAGAATGACCAAATACCTGTTCAACTAAAATCTGGTGTTTATCTTGTGAAGATTATGGAAGAGGGAAAGATGCCTCAAGTGAAGCGATTAGTTGTAAGATAACAAATTATAGATATAAATAAAGGTTGCCTTAAAAGCGACTTTTGAAGAAGGGGGCTGTCAGACAGCCCCTTTTATTATTCGTTCGTATCCATCTCTTTTAATATCTTCTGAACCTCTTCATCTGTTTTCCTTAGTTTTGCTTTACATAAGGTATAAAGTTCACTAGCTCTTTTGACTTTCTTACTTAACTCATCTACATTTATATCGCCTGATTCGAGTTCTTCAAGGATGATATTCATTTCATCTCTTGCATCTTTATAGCTAATATCTTTATTTTCCATTGTCTTTCTTGATTTTTGATTTGACTGTGCTAATTACGGATCCTTTATATAGTTTCACTTCTATTTCTTTTCCTATCTCTACCTGATCGGGATCTAATAACAATTCGTTGTTAACATATGAAATGCTATATCCTCGTTTCAGTATGTTTATTGGGTCTAGTAGTCTTATTTGTTGTTTTGCTTGTGTAAGAGCAGAGTTTTCTTTTTCTATACTGTTATTTATAGACAGTTGAAATCTACTTTTCCATACATTTAATGTCTGATCTTCTTCTTTTCTTTTACTATTACTGATTATTGAAACTCTCTCAATAAAGGCTTTTAGTTGTTGATTACTTTCAGTGTTGTGTCTTTTATAGTTTGACAATAAAGACGACTTCCAGTTATTGAGGATTAAGTTTTCTTCTTTGCATAACGATTTGGCTTTTTCGGAGACTAACTGTATTCTGTTTTGTATGATTTCATTCTCCTTTGGAATAACAGATCTTACTTTGGACACTATTCTTGATATGGTGTTATCTATACTTATTTCGTATTCTCTGGTTCTGTTTATGATAAAGTCTGCAACGTCTGTAGGTGTATTACGTCTTGTATGAGCTACTTCATCGATGATACTTATGTTTGTTGTATGGCCAATACCAGTGATTACAGCTAAGGGGAATCGTGCTACAGCTCTTGCTAGATTGTAGTTGTTAAAGCAGTTGAGATTAATATTGCCACCACCACCCCTAAGGATAAGCACTATATCATACTTTACTTGTTCTTCTTTGATTTCATGAAAGATCTTTATAAGACTGTTTCGGATGTCAGCAGCGGCTTTTTCTCCTTGTAATAAGGAAGGGAAGAGCTTATAAGCAATCTTATATCCGAAAGGGTTATTGTCTATTTTATTTTGGAAGTCTTCAAAGCCTTTAGAATCTGTATTTGATATGATTGCTATATTATTGATGACAGGGGGTAACTCTTTCCGTTTGTTTAGATCATAGATACCTTCTTTCTTTAGTTTCTCTATAGCTACTTTTCTGTCTAGCTCCATCTGACCCAGAGTAAAACCGGGTTCGATATCTTCAATATATAGAGCCATTCCGAACTTGTTATCATAATGTATAATAGCTCTGAATAGAATCTTCATGTTTTCTTTCAGACTTTCGCCTGTAACAGATTCAAATTTTCTTGCTATCTCTGGATAACTTCTGCTCCATATGATGCCTCTGAATTCGGCTTTTGGATATACAGACTCTGGATTCTTTTCAATTAATGATAAATAACAATGCCCTTTTCTCAGGTTAAAGCCTGAAATCTCTGCTACAATCCAGAAGTGTTTTTCCTTGAATTGCCTGTCAATTGTTTGTTTTATTTCATCTGCTAATTGAGATAGGGTAATGAAAATCCTTTTTTCTTCCATCTAGGATATATGTTTTAGATAACTTCTATCTATTAATGTATTAAATGTAAGTATTGTTATCAGATAAGCATTTTTTGTTGATAAAAGTTTAAAATGGAAAGCGTTTTCGCCTGCTATTACTGCCTTTTACAGCTATTTTCTTATTTTCGTGTCTTTTATACAAAACGAATTCACATGAAAAGAATCTTTATAATTAGTTTTCTATTTATTTCCTTTGGGCTATTTGCACAAAAACATGATTTAAATGTAACAATACATGAATCTACTTTAGGTAATAATTTATTATCAGGTGTAGGATTCAATGCCACAGAATATTACTTTCCAGAGAATGTATATCGTATAGAAAGTGCAGATAATAACTATCTTTCTATTTTTCTACTCCAACAAAGATCTAACAGAAAAGTATTCAAAAACAGAGGTAAGTATGTTGTCTATGACTTAAATAACAATAAACTTCTATGGTATAGAAAGCAAAATATCCTGCAAAGTAGAACATTACATAGGGGCAATTTTATTTTCTATCTTAAAGATAGGTCTACAAAATGCCTGGACTTTTATACAGGAGAGAAGTTACTCAGTTCTGATCAAAGCTTTATAGAAACCAGATATAATGATAAAATTGCTTTGGGCTATCTTGAAGTTTCCGGCACTGTGTATCTTGAAGGTGTTAGCTTAGTGAAAGGCTCATCTTTTGGTATAGGATTCTGGAATCGTAAAGCGAAACGCGCCAGTAGTATTAATGATATCAGGCAAGTAAATGATTCTACATTACTAGTTCATTGTGGTGGATTACATAAAATAGATATGAAGTCTGGTAGAGGTTGGAGTTATGATGCAAGAACTGAAATAAGTAATAGAGGTCTTGTTATAGCTTCAGCTATAGTAAGTGGTGTTGTTGGTGGATTAACAGGTGCTTATTTTTATCCTGTATCTGCTCCGAATGTATTGTCTAGTCTTTGTTCTGACATATTAGAAGATGAGGATCATTATTACTTTGCATCCAGAGATAATATTGCAAAGATAAGTAAAGATAATGGTCAGGTGCTTTGGGTAACAAACTTCCCGAAGAAATATGCTTCTAAATCTGAACTTATGATTCATGATGGGAAAGTTGTAATGCTCAATTATGGTGTTGGTAACTTTGGTGGAAAATATGAAGAATATGGAAAAATGTTTCTTTCTGCATATGATATAAATAATGGAGAGGAGAAATATTTTATTCTTCTCGATTCTTGTTTAGGAATAAATGATATAAGGAAATTAAAGGATAACATCTTGATAGGTGGTGTAAAAAAGGGATTTAAGATTTCTCTGTCTGATGGTGAAATCATAGAGAAGGACTTCTTTGAGAATTCTCATGATTACTTTTCTACAAGTTATAATGAAGGCTTTTACTTTAAGGCAAAGGATGAAAAATGGGTTGAGGTTGCTGATGTCGATACTTCATGTATTGCTCTTACTAAGCCTGATGGGCTTACATGTTTGATAGACCAGAATTTTAATGTTCACTGTGAGATTAAGAAAGAAAATATGATGTATAGGATTGCCGACAATAGTAAGCTTAAAGTTATTGCTGATGGAGATGAATACTTCCTTATAGATGCTGATGGTACTGAACTTGGTCACTTTCCTATAGCTACACAATGTTACTTTGTTGATGATAAGCTTTATCTTGTTTATAAGAATAGTGTGTATATTATTGATACAAAGAAAGAACTAGCTATAGTGCATTAAATTATTAATATTAATTTCATATTAGCTTAAAACTATATTGACGTTAATGCGTTTTCTTTGAACTGTATTTATTGAAGAACTTAAACTATCATTTATGTCTAGTGCATTAGATATTAAGAAACATATCGCTAAGGGTGCGAAACGAATTGGTCTTGTGGCTCATGATAATAGAAAGAAAGATCTGCTTGAATGGGTTGAATATAATTATAAATCACTGATTGACCATCAGATTATATGTACTGGTACTACAGGCAAACTGGTTGAAGAGCTACTGTTATCAAAACTTGAATCTGGTGAGTCAATGCGATATGATATATTGAAGCTTAAGTCTGGCCCTTTGGGTGGTGATCAACAGTTGGGTGCTTTGATCTCTGAAGGTTATATTGATATCTTTATCTTCCTTTGGGATCCTATGACTCCACAACCTCACGAAGTAGATGTAAAAGCATTATTACGTATTGCTGTGTTGTATAATGTTCCAACTGCCGATAATAGATCTACTGCTGACTTCTTGATCTCTTCGCCTTTCTTCCATGGTGTATATGAACCTATGGTGAAAGGATATGATCAATACTTGAAACGGGATATATAGTTCTGAAGATATATAAAGGAGGCTTTCGCCTCCTTTTTTATGTTATATAGAATTGTTTATTAGCTCTATGATGTTCTTGAAGAAATATCTCCCGCTGTTCAAGGCATGCCTTAAATGTCGATTCATGGATTTGAATTTCCCTGATATAAACATCCATCCTGACGACTTTCTGGCATCATCCTGTATGCTCTTCAGCCGTTTGTGATGTCTCTTATAATAGAGATTTAATGCATATTCAACATCGAAACTTCCCACTCTTGATAACTCATCTGCCAGAATTGAGGCTGATTCCATTGCTGTTGATGCTCCTTTGTTGCTTATAGGTAGGATAGAAACACATGAATCACCTAATAGTGCAACCCGACCTTTATGCCATCTTCTTTGGTTGATATCAAGCAATTTGTAATGTGTGATGTTTTGTGCAAGTTCGAATTCTCCCAACATCTGATCCAGCATAGGGTTGAGTTGAGTGAAGTGTTTTCTGAAGAATTCAGCATTATGTTCTGAAGGATCTGCGGGTATGTCTTTATCTGGTAAGCATGCGAAAAAGAAAGTGCCTTCTTTTGATGGGAAATAAGCTATAAACTTTCCTTTTGCCCAGTACTCTGTAATTGTATCTGTGATATCATAATCTTTATTGACTCCCCAGCCCCAACCACTCCAATTGGTGTAGTTGAATTTGGTTTCTTCGAATGTCATCTCTCTTACTTGAGACTGTATGCCATCACAACCGACAACCAAATCATATGCATCTTCGGTACTGTTAGAGAACTTTACATTTACTTTCTTTACTGTTTGCCTCATGCTTACTACTTGCATAGGGCGAAGGATCTTTGTTGTTTTCAGGTTATGCACCAGCATCTTTAGTAGATCACATTTTTTGACCATCCTTAATGGATCGTGACCCTTGAGAATACTTCTCATATTGAAGCTGCCAAATGTAGTGTTGGATTCGCTTTTTATCCTGAATCGATATATTGGAATGCTTATATGTTCGAACTTCTCATATAAGTCTATTCCTTTTAATACTCTGCTTCCAAATGGCCATATGCCTATGGTGTAACAGTGCTCTTCGCAAATTTCTGACTTCTCGCAAATGGTAACATCGATGTTCTGTTGCTCAAGTAAATTAGCCAAGGTAAGTCCGGCTATACCGGAGCCTACAATTAATACGTTCATCCGTTTCATAGTCCTTGTGTTTCGTTTGTGGATCTTGCTTTCTCTGTTGACTAAAGATACTAATCTTTTCTTAATTGCTTATGAATAAGCTTATTAAATCCCTTAGCTATGTAATATGTATAACATAGGCATGTATACGGGTATAACAAAAGCACTTACTTTAGTTAGTTTCTCTGATGTTTCGGTGATAATGGTGTATGAGGAAATTGAAGTGAAACCCTTTGCTTTGCTTAGTTTCTCTATTGTTTTATCATAAAATGACGGTCTGAATAATGTCAGTGTAAGTAGTAAAATAGAGTAGAGGAGTAGAGTGTATTTCTATGATCGCAGGTTTATATCCAGCCTTTGTACTTGTAATAGATCATTGCAGTGTATTCACGAAGGGCGATGATTTCATATTTCAGGTAGTTCCACATATTATACCTTATGCTTAGTGGGGTGGTTTCTGCTTTGTCAGAAGATAGAAGCTTGTCTTTGCTTATGGGCATTGCATAAGTTGGGTTTCCGCCTATATGCTTTATGCCAAGCTTTTGGAATGTCTTGATGGATCTTGACGTATGTTCGGGGCTTGTGATAAGCATCATGGCTATAGTGTCTGCATGAGGGATCAGCTTGATGATGTTTCTGGCCTGTGAATATGTGTTATAGCCTTTAGGTTCAAACTGGATTCTGGAGGAATCTATACCATGTAATAGCAGTTCATGTCTGGCTATATTGATTTGTTTCAGGCTGTCTTGTCCGTCATTATAGGGAAGGGCGATAACTACTTTTGCATGTGGGTATTTCTGGGCAGCCTTTGCGGCATAGTACATCTTTATCATTCCGTCGGGGCTGGGCATTCCCGACCCACTCAATGTGACGATATAATCAGGGTTTTGATGTAGTTTGACTTTGGGAGCACTCAAGTTGAAGTATGCATGGTATGGGATACTTGTAAATGATAGAATCAGCATTATGATGGCTACGACTCCAAAGAACATCACAATGGCATGAATTGTTTTGAATAGCCAGTGGACAGCTTTATATTTTATTCTCATGTTTTGGGTATTGTTTACATGCAAAAGTAGGGAAAGAAAAGATAACTATTGATATCTAAACTTTTGTTTTAGATGTTGTTTTGCTCTTGGGTCTTTTCCTTCTCCTTTCAGTCTATACTGGTAGCTACGGAAGGGGCCTTTAAGTATAGCTTTAAGTACGGAGAAGCCATATAGATATCCCGGATATGCACCTATCATCTTTGCTATCTTATCCATATAAGGAACAGGGATTACCCATGAATAATCCATCTTCATCTTTTCCTTACGTGATATTTCCTTTTCTATAGATGCCTTCATATTTAGGTATGAAGGTAGTTTTACTCTACCTGAATATACTGCACTTATCAGTCGTGCTTGCATTTCCATAGGGGGGAAAGCTCCACCTTTTACCCATATACGGCCTGTAAACGATAAGTTCGGATAGTCGATAGGGAAGATATGAAGATATGATACAGGAATCTTGTCTATTATCTCGAGATTGATATTCTCCATCTCTGGTAATACAGGATCATATCCGGTAGCAAGTATGATTGTATCGAATTCTCCTTTACTGCCATTAGTAAAAGTAATCTGCTTATCTGAGGATGATTGTATGCCCGGAAAGCCTTTTATCTTGCCGTAAGACAAACCATTTACAAACCGCTCTGTTGCGACTACTTTGTTGAGAGAGATGTCATAATCAAATGAAGGAAGGTTAAATTCTTTTAGGTCGGAAGGGATATTTCTACGTTTGCATTCTTCTTGATGCATCTTTTTGAACTTCTTGGCTAGCTTTTTATTTGAATAGAACTTGTTGATTTTGCCATTGTGATGATCAAAAGGTTTGAAGTTGAAGAACTGAGGGATAACAATACTTGACTTTCGGGCTGAAACTGATATGTCAGCACCTGTCTCTGACAAGTCGGAGGCGATATCTACCGCAGAACTTCCTATGCCTACAACAAGCACCTTGCGTTTTTTGTAAGGAGTAGAATCTTTATAATTGACGGCATGAATGATCTTGCCTGTGTAGTCTTTGAGTTCTGGCATCTCGGGAATGTATTTAGTGTTGAACATCCCTGTGCATATGACTAGCTTTTTATATCTCTCTTCTCTTATCTCTCCTTTATGGTCTATTGTCAGAATATACTCATGACCCGAATATATGATCTTTGTAATCTTGCTTTCATATTTGATATACTGGTATAATTTGAATTTCCTCCCATAGTTATCAAGATAATGTTTCACTTCTTGCCATGATGGATAATGTGGTAGTTTAGGATCAAAAGGGAAATCTGATAAGGCCATAATATCTTTTGTGACATTCGTATGTAACGATTGATATGCGGCTTGCTCGTCTTCTTCTTTCTTATAGTTCCATATACCTAAAGGCTCTGCATCAGCTTCAAATACTACAGGACAAAGCCCTTCTTCAAGTAATGCTTTAACTGTGATAAGCCCTGCGGCTCCCGCTCCAATTACGGCTACATTTTTATTTTGATCTTTATTCATAGTGGTAGGATTATTAATGGTAAGGCTACATAAAGATAACGGTTTTTTGGGAAGACATGATAAAACATTTACGACTCCTTGATAATTCATCGACTACGCTTTGATCGTGTCCAGTCGAGACATGAACCCTGTCCTACACGAGACACGATGCGTGTCTCGCCTAGACATGGTCTGTGTCCTGTACGAGACATGGTGCGTGTCTCGCCTAGACACGATCCCTGTCCTGTACGAGACACGATGTATGTCTCGTCGAGACTTACACATATCGTAGTGGTTGCAATGATAAGGGGAAGTCGACACTTTGTTACTTCACAGTAAACACTTGGGTGTTATAACTTTTACGAATTAGGTTGCCTTTCCTTGTCGTATTCCTAACCTCTATCTTATAATTGCCTAAAGGGAGATCGGGAATTCTACAGGTCAGGGTTTTGGGTTGGTTGATGCGTATTTGTTCTGCTTGGTATTCAGTGAAAGACTCCTGATGAATAAAGAAGATGCCTTCGCCTTCGGTATTGTTATGTATTTTGAGTTTTTCGCCTTTAATGTCCATGCCGCTGTTTGGTGTGATCAGGCTGTCTTCAGTGTCACTACTCCAATCGTAAACGCTTCGGATCAGTGGGAGATTGATATCAGGAGATACAAATTCGGGTTGAATATCATTGATAGCAGACTTTATGTTTTGCTTTGGGTATATATTGATTGTGATCTCGTGTTTTTCGGGATTAAATCGTTCGTATCTGTCAGCAAACTTGCCACTAAAGCCCAGTCGTATACTGATATTATCATCATTATAGTTCTTTCCCTCACTCAGGCAATTGCGGATAGTCTCCCAATAGGAATCAATAACGGCTTTGGTTTCGGTGTCTTTGAGTATTGAACCGGGTTTTGTAATAATATCAATCAATTGATCATAGGTCATGGTTTTAACTTCGATGGGCTTTGCTGTGTAAGATTCTTGATTGTTTAGTCTTAATGCTTGTAATGTGTATTTCATATTATGGTTGTTGGGTTGTTTAAAGACCTAAATATAGGGAAAAGCTGTAATTGGTGGTAATAAGCCCCCCTAAAGGATTAGGGGAGTTGGGGGAGTGGGCTTATTCTTTAATCTCATCTATAAATTCATCTATGTTATTAAGGCTTAATCTCATTTTGCCCTTTATACAAATGACACCTTCATTGTCTATAATAATTTGATGCTTTTTGATATATTTAGTTACCTTTTCTGACTCCTTACTACTTTGTACTTTGTCTCTTAGTTCATATAAGAGTGAATATATTTTTTCAATTCCGATTCTATTTATATTATTAGAGTAGTTCATTTCAAAGGATGTCATTGTGTTTTCTATCAATTCAATTATTTTTTGACAAAAATGGTTGTCACTAATATATTCAAGGATTAAATAGGCATCTGTAAGAAATTTTGAATAGCTTGGGCTTTTCTCTAAAGACATAGTAATATACAGTAAAGCAAATTTTTGGTATTCAGAAATTGTATTTGTTTGTGAATGAAATTGACTTATAAATAAAATGATACCTACCATTTTATGACTATCTTTTGAATTATCAAGAATTGTTTTTATTCTATGGATACTCTTTCTAAGGATATCCTTAGAAAGAGTATATTTTATAAGTTGTACTTCTTTCTGTAATAATGATACTTTCATAAAACCGTTATTACCTAAAAAATATAAAGGAATTAATTGATTTCTAAAAATTGCTATAAGGAATTGTTCAATAGAATTGTTATGACTGTTATTGTGCACTTTGAACATTTCAGCTTTTAATATATCTTTAATTCCTTCGTCTAGGAATAGTGAATCTTTTTTATCTTTTTTGATAGTGTTTACAAAAGGTGCTATTGTGTAGTTCTCTTTAATATAAGAGTACGTTTTTGGGTATAAGTATTTTAAACAAGAAAGTATTATAAGAATATTACAATATTCTTTGCTTGTATTTATCCAACCTGATGGTAGTTTATCTTTGAATAATTGTAATGTATTGGAATATTCATTAACTATTATTTTACATTGTCTATATTGTAGTTTTGATGCACAAAGGAAGTTATAAGTTTCTGATTTTATAGTAAAATATTTTTCTGCGTTTTCATCTTTAACTTTATTAATAATGAATTCTGTATATTGGATAGGAGATATATCATTTAATACTATGTTACATTGAATAAATTTCTTTATATATTCTGTCACATCCTGCCTTTTATCCTTATCATTTTCAGCCATTATCTTAATAACATTCTCCCTATCCATAGGAAGCAAGAAGATACAATTACCAAAGTTACCAGAGCTACGGATAATCTTAAATACTTCGATTACTTCATCTCTTTCCAATCTATCTAAATCATCAATTGTGATTACATATTGCTTATTAGATTGAAGAACCTTGTCTTTTATCTTTTTGAAGGGTTCGCTATTATCATCATATGATATAACAGTATCTTTTATCGCAGCTAAAGCAATACGTAGGCTAGAGTATTTTGTGATTTTGTCGAGGCTATTTACATACTTCTTGATGCTACTACCTACATATACAAATTGGCTAAGCTTTCTTTCAAGACAAGAGAAAAAGTACTGACGGATGTTTTCGGGTCTACTGACTCTAAAGACTTCTACATCTATCCATTCTAATTGCTTGCTTTTAGAGTCTTTCTTATCAAGATATTTAAGGTAGTTAATAAAAGTAGTCTTTCCAGAACCCCAACCCCCTTCAATAGCTATTGAAAGAGCATTGTCTTCATTAAAGCTATTTCTAATCTTTTCTAATGTTTGTTCTGCTTGTACTTGATGTGGATAGTCTGTTGCATAGTCAAGTTTACTTTTCTTAAATTCTTCAGGAGTAATAGGAGCATCGTGTTCTATCTTTTCGAGGAGAGTTTTAGAGTCTTTCTTAGCTTTATCCTTAATATAAATAAAAGCCTTCCTAAAAGCCATATATACCCCTTTAAAAGGCTGATTAATGATTATAATAAGGGCAAGTATAAATATTATATAGTCCAAGAAGAATATATCAATAGGTATAAAGTCTTTTGTAAGCCAGTTGCTGGTATGTTGGTTATAGTGTTTTTCAAAGAAGCGTTCAATAATAAGGAGAGCCATAAAAGGGATAAGCAGCAGGTTGATACGATCAGGTATTTTGGCTCTGTTCTTTCGTTTAAATATAAAGGTAAAGGCCATAAGAGCAGAAAGCGCAAGGCTGATTTCAATAATTTGGCTTGGTAATCCTGCCTTTATATTCATTGTAGACTTGATAACAGAATCTAAAGGTTCACGTAATCCATAATACAGTATAAAGAGAATAACAGCTACAAAAATAGTAGATGCCATATTGCGACTATGTTTTGTCATAATTAGGGCGATTGGTTTTTGCGCTGCAAATATAGATTATTGTTGAGGTTTGAGAAAGGGGGATAGTGGAAATTTACATATGGATTGATAATAAAAGAGCTACCATTAGAGGTAGCTCAGTGTAATTGATATATATATGTTATAGTTATGCGGGAATAAGTTTGTTGATGAGCTTACATATCTCTACAGACAGCCCAACAGCATGAGTTTTTTCATTATAACATGCATCAGTGTTTATAATGTTTGGATAGACATTTTCATTGATAATGCCATTAGACATCCATTCTGAGAGCGTTGGATTTAGGGCTTTGTTGGCTTCAGCTGCCAGATCAAGAATAGATTTACCCGCTACATTTTGAATACCCTGAAGAGTAAGCTGCCATGATAGCAAGAACATAAAAGGAGTAGTCTCCTTTTCCCTGTTGTGACTCTGTAGCTTCTGCAATTGTCCCGGATGTTCGGGATCGTTATTGGATATCATCTTACTCAAGTTATTGGTATTAGAATAACCACCTTTAGAATGGAAAGCACTTTTCTTCCAGAACCCAATATCAGAATCACTTTCTTTAATATCGATATCATTAAATAAAGCGATAACATTCCCTTTTTTGATAATATTATTGAAGATCTTTTTTGGCAATGAAGAATACCCATCACAGAAAAGATGATCACCAAGAGTTTCCTTTACAAGATTCAAGAATTTAGTTTGTTGTTCAGGAGTCAGCTTCGGATCTTTATTACGATTATCCCAGTTCATAAAATGCGAGAAGCTTAATATAACCAGCTCATCACTATGTTGCTTTAGGAAAGCATCCAGTTGTAGGAAAGCTTCACTTAAAGACATCCCAATAGCACCCTGATAGCCTAGAGAGCCCCCCATATTTGAACAATGAACAGTATGGAACTCTTCCTTGTAATATGCAGGTCTGATATCAAAGTAGCGTATACCCTGCATAAGCTGCATTTGCATATCGAAGATCTGAGTTTTCGTATTCCTTACTGTTCCCCATGTAGTACCATAAGTTTGTATAAATGTTCCAGTATCATGAGAGCCAGGCATACAAATCTTTGATAGCGGTAAGCTACCGATAAGATAAGAGTACTTCTTCATCCATGCTTCAGTTCTTTCTGTTGAGATAGAAGGGAAAGTCCACTTTTCACCATCACCTTTAACTTTACTGGATAGCTGAGATGCTTTGTTAGTCATGTACTCTTTATTCTTTACATTCTGAATGGTATATGCATTATCAGTCTTTGCCAGAATCCATTCTTGCTTATCACTATTGAAGATCTTAGCCATTGAACCAATAGAAGACTGTAGGTATTCATAATTATCTTGGTTTTGCAACAAGTAGTTACCATTTCCAAGTTTTATCATCTTATACAGACAATTTGGTATCTTAAAAGAAGAAGACATTTGTTTAGCGTGATCGTTTCTGTATTCAGATGTCTTTTTATTTTTGAGTCCACCATAAAATGACTCTTCATATACAGGATATAGAGACTTATCCTCTCTATCTGCTACACGCCATAATTCGGCACCACCAATTTTTGAGCTTAATTGTGAAGCATGCTTAGTCATGTATTCATTATTATATACATTTTGTATAGCACAATTCCCATTACCTTGGTCAATAAATCTCCATAACTGTTTATCAGACTTTACGGCACTAGCCATTGTTTTGATAGTATTCTGGAAATACTTTTGATTCTTCATGTTCATGATTGAGTATAGTCCGGGCTTTACCATCTCCAGTTTAAACAAGCAAGCAGGGGAAGAGTATTCTTTCTTGAGTTTAGATGCTTCACTGCACCTATACTCTTTGTTGCTTAAGTTCTGTAGTGAACCTAATTTAGGTAAGTTCATAATATAGTAAGTTTAGTTGAAAAATATAGGGAGAGGAAGTCTACAAAAGTACTCTTCTTTTATGAGAAAGTAAATATAAAATATGTTTGATGGATGCACATATTGTTTGAAGAAGGAACTGTATTTATTGGTTATTTTACCAATAAAAGGCGTTTATCGGTAAATATGCCGATAAATGGTTCAGAATTTGTAAAGGTTCTTGCAAAAAGTAATTCATATGATGATAAGTAGACTTGTAATATCAATATTGATTGTGAATTTAGGCTTATTCCAATCAGATTCATTCAAAGAGAAGCAACTAGAGTATTCCAGAGTTAGGCAGGCATATAAAGATAAAGAGCAAAATATGTTATCTCTTCTCAAGAGTAAAAGTATTGACAGGGATAAACTGAAGGTTTACCTAAGAGCCTTTAAAGAAGAAGAGCAAATCGAATTATGGGGAAAGAACAGTAAAGATCAGAAGTATCAACTGATAAAGACATATGAAGTATGTCGGAGCTCAGGAACATTAGGCCCCAAACGCAAAGAAGGTGACCGTCAGGTGCCGGAAGGTTTTTATCATATCAATAGGTTCAACCCTTATAGCAATTTTTATCTGTCATTGGGTATCAATTATCCCAACAGATCAGATAAGGTTCTGGGAGTTAAAGGTAAGCTTGGAGGTGATATCTTTATTCATGGTTCTTGTGTGACAGTAGGATGTCTACCAATTACTGATGACCAAATCAAGGAACTATATATATTCTGTGTTGAGGCCAAAAACAATGGACAATCTACAATCCCTGTAACCATTTTCCCCGTAAAGCTGGATAAGAATAAATTCAACGAACTTAAAGAAGAATATAAATCACATACCGAACTAGTGGGGCTGTGGTCAGACTTGAGAAAAGGTTATGATATATTCAATGAAACTAAACAACTCCCATCAATTGGGTTTTTGAGCTCAGGAAGGCATAGCATAAGAAAATAAAGTTGAGGTATAAAGGTAAGGTTATAAAGCAGGCTTTACCTTTCCTGTCTTTAGCTCAACTTCTTCCAAAAGACAATCTTATCTTCTCCCGGACTCCAAAACTCTCTAATAGTTGCTTCATGATGATAATCGAGTTTTTTATAGAACTCTCTGGTAAGTACAAATTGATCATCACTGGAAGTTTCGACAATCAATATTCGTTTAGACATACTTTGAAGTAAATGTTCAATATAATTCATCATCTTTTTACCTGCTCCTTTGCCTTGATAATCTTTCCTGACAGCAATCAAAAGAAGGTTACAAGTACCTTCAGTCATTTTCTCAGGCACACAATAACCAAATCCAAGGACTTTGTTGTCCTGAATATAAGTAAACCATATTTCTTCAGATTGAGGATTGTCAAAGTAATCAGAAATCATATGATCTAAATATTCAATAGGGAAGAGTTCATTTGAATTGAGAATTTCTTTAATACCATCAATATCATCTTTAATTGTATTCCTAATTTCTTCTTTCATTATTCTGTATGTTTAGTTATAATAACATATATCTATTATATCTTCTTATATACAACAAAAAAAACGGAACTCCCCGAGAGGAATTCCGTTTTATATATCTGGTAGATATGGATATTATTCCATACCTGCGTATTCTTCGATGATTTCTTTCACTCCGTCAGGAGAAACTCTACCATAAGTCTTTTCACCTACCATAACAACAGGAGCAAGACCACAAGCACCTACACATCTTAGACATGCAAGAGAGTATTTTCCATCCTCAGAAGTCTCACCAACTTCGATTTTAAGTTCTTTTTTGAACTCTTCAAGTACCTTTTCAGCACCACGAACATAGCAAGCAGTACCAGTACAAATTGAAATTGGATAACGACCCTTAGGGATCATTGTGAAGAAAGAGTAGAAAGTTACTACTCCATATACGTGAGCAACGCTTACATTAAGTCCTTCAGCAACCTTTTCTTGTATTTCAGCAGGAAGATAACCAAAAGTTTCCTGACACTTATGAAGAACGTTGATCAACTCACCAGGCTGGTTGTTAAAAGATGCGCAAATCTCCTTGATTGTTGCAATCTCGTTTTCTTTAAGTTCTATTTTAACGTCTGACATGGCTTCTTTTTCTTTCAGATTTTAAATCAATTTATTCCTGATATTCAAATTAGATTTTAAACTTACGCTCTTTCTTTTTATCGAAATACTGAGTGTGAAGTAGTTCATGAGAAAGATGTCCACAAGGTTCTTTCAAGAACTCATCATAAAGTTTCTTAATATCAGGGTTCTCGTGTGATTTACGGATAGGTTTACCAGCATCTTCACGATATAGAGCCTCAGATCTCTTCTTAAGAGTTTCTGAATTTCCATGGTGTAGAGGCTGACCACCACCACCAACACATCCACCAGGACAAGCCATGATTTCAATTGCGTGGAAGTTAGACTTACCAGCTTTGATATCTTCAAGAAGTTTACGAGCATTACCAAGACCATGCGCAATACCTATGTTGATAGGAAGACCATCAAAATCAATAGTAGCAGAACGGATGCCTTCCATACCACGTAGTTCATTGAAATCAACTTTTTCAAGTTTCTTACCAGTTTGAACTTCGTAAGCAGTACGTGTAGCAGCTTCTATAACACCACCAGTAGTACCAAAGATAACACCAGCACCAGTAGACTGACCCATTGGAGAATCGAAATCTTCGTCTTCAAGTAGGTTAAGATCTAAGTTTGCTGCTTTGATCATGTGAGCAAGTTCGCGAGTAGAAATAGAGAAATCTACATCTGGATTACCATCAGTTTTGAACTCATCACGTTGACATTCGTATTTCTTCGCCAAACATGGCATAACAGAAACAACAACCATATCTTCACGCTTAGTTTCGATTTGTTCAGCAAAATAAGTTTTTGCTAAAGCACCGAAGATCTGTTGTGGAGAACGTGCAGTTGAAGGAATGTCTTTCAATTCTGGGAAGTGATACTCGAAGAAGCTCACCCAACCAGGACAACAAGAAGTAAGAATTGGAAGCTTAACATCTTTATCACCTTTAAGGTGTGCGTTTAATCTTCCTAGAAGCTCTGTACCTTCTTCCATGATAGTTACATCAGCAGCAAAATCAGTATCGAATACATAATCGAAACCTAATGTACGTAAAGCAGCTACCATCTTACCAGTAACAAGAGTTCCTACTTCCATACCAAACTCTTCACCTAATGCAGCTCTAACAGCAGGAGCTGTTTGAACAACTACTTTCTTCTTAGGATTAGCAAGAGCACGGATAATACTAGGAGTATGATCAACTTCTGTTAAAGCTCCTGTAGGACAAACTGCAACACACTGACCACAGTAAGTACAAGGAGAAGCCTCAAGGTTCATTTCAAATGCAGGAGCAACAACAGCTTCAAAACCACGGTTTATAGCAGAAAGTGCACCTACTGTCTGTACCTCATTACACATTGTTTCGCAACGACGGCACATGATACATTTGTCCATATCACGGATGATAGATGGAGATGTATCCATTCTGTAAGTTGATTGCTCGCAAGTGTCAGCATAAGGAATCTTGCGGATACCCAACTTAACAGCCATATCTTGTAGCTCACACATACCAGACTTAGAGCAAGACAGACAATCTTTTGGATGATCTGAAAGGATGAACTCTAATACAGTACGACGAGCATTAATTACTCTTACAGTATTTGTCTTAACAACCATACCTTCTGCTGCAACAGTAGAGCAAGAAGGAGCAAGATTGCGACGACCTTCAATTTCAACAACACAGATACGACAACCGCCAGGACGGTTTTCAATGTTCATATCTTCAAGTTGCATATAACAAAGAACAGGAATATCAATACCAAGTTTCTTTGCTGCGTGGTATACAGTAGCACCTTTTTCTACCTCTACCACTCTGTTATCAATAGTTAATTTAATTGTTTCCATTCTGATATTCCCCCTTATTTGATAAAGATTGCATTAAACTTACACTTGTCCATACAAGCACCACACTTAATACAAGTATCTACGTTGATAGTATGTGGCTTCTTACGCTCACCACTAATAGAACCAACAGGACATACACGTGCACAAGCTGTACAACCAATACATGCCTCTTCTTCAATAACGTAATTCATAAGAGCTTTACACTCACCTGCAGGACATGTACCTTCGATATGAGCAATATACTCATCCCAGAAGTTATCCATTGTAGAAAGTACAGGGTTTGGAGATGTCTGACCTAATCCACATAGAGAAGTGTCTTTGATGACATTACTCATGTTCTTTAGGTTGTCAAGATCTTCCATTGTACCTTTACCTTCAGTGATTTTTGTAAGTACTTCGTAAAGTCTCTTATTACCAATACGACAAGGAGCACACTTACCACAAGATTCTTCAACAGTAAAGTCAAGGTAGAACTTTGCAATAGAAACCATACAGTCGTCTTCGTCCATTACAATCATACCACCAGAACCCATCATAGAACCAACAGCAAGTAGGTTATCAAAGTCAATAGGAGTATCTAAGTGCTTTTCTGTTAAGCAACCACCTGAAGGGCCACCAGTTTGAACAGCTTTGAATTTCTTTCCATCTTTGATACCACCACCAATTTCGAAGATAACTTCGCGAAGGGTAGTACCCATAGGAACTTCAATCAAACCAACGTTGTTGATCTTTCCTGCTAATGCAAATACCTTAGTACCTTTTGAATTATCAGAACCTATGCTTGAGAACCATTTAGCACCTTTGTTAAGGATAACTGGAATATTAGCAAAAGTTTCAACGTTGTTTACGTTTGTTGGTTTTTCATTATAACCGCTTTCTGCAGGGAATGGAGGCTTAACAGTAGGCTCTCCTCTAAGACCTTCCATTGAGTGAATCAATGCAGTCTCTTCTCCACAAACGAAAGCACCAGCACCATAACGAAGCTCAATGTCAAAGTTGAATCCAGTTCCTAGGATATCTTTTCCTAAAAGACCATATTCACGAGCTTGTCCTAATGCTATCTTTAAACGCTCAATTGCAAGTGGATATTCAGCACGGATATATACCAGACCTTGGTCAGCACCCATACAATAACCGCAAAGAGCCATAGCTTCAATTACTGAATGAGGATCTCCCTCAAGGATTGAACGATCCATAAATGCTCCTGGATCTCCTTCATCAGCATTACAAACTACATATTTCTGATCAGCTTCGTTTTTAGCAGCAAATTCCCACTTTAAGCCAGTAGGGAAACCTCCACCACCACGACCACGAAGACCTGATTCTTTAATTTCATTAATTACCTGCTCAGGAGTCATCTCTGTAAGAGCTTTACCTATTGCAGCATAACCATCTCTAGCTATGTATTCCTGAATATTCTCTGGATCAATGAAACCACAGTTTCTAAGAGCAATACGTAATTGCTTCTTGTAGAAACCCATGTTCTTTGAATCTGGAATAAGTTCTTCTTTCTTAGGGTCATTATAAAGAAGGCGTTCAACACGACGACCTTTAATTACATGCTCCTCGATGATTTCTTTCGAATCATCTGGAGTTACCTGAACGTAGAAAGTGTTATCAGGAAGAACTTTTACGATAGGACCTTTTTCACAAAAACCGAAACAACCAGTCGTTACAACTTGTACTTCTTCTTCAAGGCCTTTCTCGATAAGCTCTGTTTTTAAGCGTTCTACAATTGAATCGCTTTGTGATGCACGACAGCCTGTACCACCACAAACTAACAGATGCATTTTATAGTTTGCCATTCTATATACTCCTCCTAATTTTTATTCGTCAATGGTATTGTAATTAACAGGGATAATACCCTCAACTAATTCGCCGTTTTTAATGTATTTCTCGATAATTTCGTCCGCTTTTTTCTCGTCGACGCTACCGAAAACTACAGGATCTTTTCCTGGCATAGTCACTTCAATAGTAGGTTCTGCATAGCAGTATCCCATACATCCTGTTTGAGCAACTATCGCCTCAATATTTCTTTTTCCCAACTCCTCAATAAGGAAATTCATAGTAGCTTTTGCTCCTGATGCGATACCGCAAGTTGCCATTGCTACTCTGATTTGAACATGTTGTTCCGGAGTGTCACTCTTTTCTCTAAGGTCAACCTTAGACTGTAGAGTGCCTTTTAATGCTTTTAGATCAGCTAGAGATTTTACTTTTGCCATATTATCAAAATCTATTTCGATGAATCGTGGTAGTCTTTGATTTAAACTTGCGCAAAAGTAATTTCGTTAGTTGAATTGACCAAGTTTTTAGTGTTAAAAAATTAACAAAAAGGCTTGATATATCGAATTTTTAGATGATCTAAATAAGAGTAAGTGTAAAATATTGTATTATAAGGTGATATAATAAGAGCTTGGATGTGTTTCTAAATAATGCATTAGTTTAAGTTATTTTATGAGTTTGTTTATAAACTTTACTTAAGGAGGAAATTAATGCTTTTACTAAAGATTAATCGATGCAACTACATTAATACATAGACTTGCCATAGTGTTTGTATTAAATTCTGCTAAGCTCATATTATAGATATTGATGGGAGAATTTACTTTTAAAGTTAACTCATCTTAATAATTCAGTTATTATTAAAAGTTTAGAGTAGGAATGCTTTTGCTTCAGATCTTTACATTTCCTTATTTATAAGCTTTATCGCTTATTTTTAACTGCTGTATAGTGCGATAATTCGGCTTTCAATTTTAA
>JBGRPZ010000076.1:0-21850 GCA_041725915.1 Hyphomicrobiales bacterium
CTTTTGCTATTTAACATAACATTGGGCTTATATGTGCGATAATCTACAATTTTAAAATTGAAAGCCGAATTATCGCACTATACAGCAATTAAAAATAAGTGATAAAGCTTATAAAATAAAAAATGTAAAGGCATAAAGTAAAAGAGCTCCTAGCCTAAACATTCAATAATAATTGGGTTGTTAAAATGTGTTAACTTTAAAAGTTTAATTGAGTTTGTGCTTTTGAAGAGATTTCGAAAAGCAGTTTAGTACTTTTCGGGATGAGTTATTATTTTATATTTTCCAGAAGATACTCCATTACCACTTTTTCTTTTTGTGCGATATTTTTAAGAGTTTCAGAAGCTTTATCTAAATATTTAATATCTTTTGTTTTACTTACATCATCAAATAACTTAGATACTTGATTCCATAATTTTGCAATTTCGATAAAATCCTGATAGGCTTTATGTAGAAAGTCTAATTTGAGTAGTTCATAACTTTCTTTCAAGAAATCTCTGTAAAGATTACGGAATAATGCGCCACCTGTACCAGCAACCTCCATCAATCTACCACAAACTTCGAATTCAGTAGTTATGTCTTTAGAAGTATTAAACCATTTGTATATTTCTTTACTAGCTTTTTCTATACCACGAAAACCAATATTCTTAATAGGAGGGTTGAGATAATTAATAGCATTGGCTTTAATGGCATTGAGAATTACATCCTGAGGTTTCTTTGTGTTTGGGGTAAGGTCTATAGTATAACTTAGATTTCTTGAAGACATTGGCCCTTTTTCATTTCTTGCCAGAGCAAAATTTTTATGTGAGGTCTTTGCTGCTGATCCTTGGGGTTTAGTATCGACAACAAAAACATTCTCATCATCATATCCATGCATGCAAACATAATGAGCAGCAAAGTGTACTTTCTTGATAAAATACTCAAGGTGGTAGCAATCAAGTTTTATGCCTACGGGTTTGTTGTCTTCGAGAGCTTCAATAGCATTTTTCCATGCTTTCTTTAGAGATGTAGTTTCTTTCATCTCAAGTTTTAGGTTGAGGTTGAAGCATATGTTTTTTGTGATCTCATCAGCTTTAATCCTACCGCCAAAGAAAGGGAAAGGCATAGTTTTCATTTTCCAGTATATAAAGCTTAAGCCTTGACCTAAACCAAATAACATAGGCTCAGATAAGTTTAAACCTATATGTTGTAGAATACTTCCTGTGGCAGTTGTTTCGCAATGTTCACCTATAAATGGGGTAAAGTTTTCTAATTTCATAACTACTTCGTTTTTGTTTCTTGCAAAATTAGTGTGAGTATGTTATTCTTGTTTGTCCTTTCTTGCTAAGAAGATTAATGAAGAGGATGTTTATTATAGTTATATTTTACTATTTGTCTTATTTTGTAGTCTTTATAATGTTTATGTGCTAAACAATATTTATATGAACAAAGATGCCTTGTACATACTTGCTTTATCGAAAATTTATGGAATCAGAAGGAAGGGGGTTGCTCGAATATTAGATTATATTAAGTCAGAAGGGGCTTATATGGAAGCGGATATATGTAATCTTTTGTTTAATCTAACTGACAAGTTGCTTAGAAATAAACGTAGAGTAAAGAAAGAGGAGGTTATAAACGCTTTTTATTTTGCAGAGTCTATTCTTGATCAGTCTATAAATAAAGGAATATCTGTTGTGACCAAGTATGATTCTGATTATCCTGCATTATTTAATGACTTAGGGGAAAGTGCACCATTGTTGTTTTACTATAAAGGAGATTTAAAGGCAGTCACTCAATATCCGACAGTAGCGATTATAGGAACACGAAATGTAAGCCCCCAAGGGAATACTATTGGGCGTAAATATTCAGACCAGATTGTAGATTCAGGTTTTGTTACAGTGAGTGGTTTGGCTGTAGGATGTGATACAATAGCACACCAATCAAGCGTAAGTAAAGGAAGGCCTACGGTTGCAGTTTTGCCTAGTGGGTTGGATAACATATATCCATATCAGAATATAGATCTGGCAGAAGAGATATTGGAGTGTGGTGGATTGTTATTGAGTGAATATCATATTGGAGTCAGGCCAAGCAGAGCTCAGTTCTTCGAAAGAAATCGTTTACAAGTGGGTTTGTCTTATGGGACGATAATTATAGAAACAGCCACTAAAGGTGGGACAATGAATACAGCTTCTCATACTATGAATAGTGATCGCTTATTGGCTTGCCTTTTGCCAAATGATATAGATACAGGCTTTGAAGGAAATCAATTATTGGTGAATAAAGAAGAAGCATTGGGAATTAGTAATGAAGAAGAGTTGAATAAGATATTGGATTTATTGAAGTATCGTTATGAAAAAGGTAATGCTCATCATTTAGACTTAGATAGAACAATATATAAACAGGCGTCACTATTTTAATAAAAAAGCAGAACTTAATTGAAGTTCTGCTTTTTTTGTTTGCCATTATGATGGCTTATATTGCGATTCTCTTAGGATCTCTTGAGGATTCTTTTTGAGAATAAGGTCTTTTAGTTCTACTTCAGGATGTTTGTCAGCATACTTTTTTATTATCTGATAGCCTATCCAACCACCAATATTTCCGGGTGAGTTTGTTGTCATACCATTAGTGAAAGGGGCATCACTTACCAGCTTTCGGAGATTATTTATATCAGGAGAGAATAACATATTGTTCTCAACAAAATATATCCATACCCTTTCTTCATTATCATATGCCCATTTTATCTTTTCAGGTGTAGTTCCTATAACAACATCTTCAGGTAGAGAAGGGATCATTTTATGTATGAAGAAGTATTTTTTTCCTTCGAGGATCATAGCATCAAACAGAGTTCTGGTTTCTTTATCGCCAAGATATTTATCATTTACAATCTTACCCATAATATCCCTTGCCAGGTATTCAGGTTCAGTTCTTTTTGTAATGTATTGAGGTATTCCGGTTTTCTTATACATTTCAAAATTGCTCCCTAAGTATCCATCAAGAGCAATGACTACTTCATTGTTTGCACTCAGCATTATATTGTTTTCTACATCAAGGCCTGATATGTAAGAATAGAATGTCGGCAATTTCTCATTAGGGAAGTAGTAGAATAAGTGTCTGTATGCATTGCTAATATTGCTTTCAATATTTTTAAGATCAGGATATCTTGTAGAGATGGTATCATATATATCCTGATGGAAAGGATAATTGATAAACTCGCTTATTTGTACAATTTTGGATGTATCATTAAAATCAGCGTTCAAGAATAATAGAAATTCAGGTCTTATATGTTCCAATTCACTTTTGATTTTGGATTGATCAAGAGTGAATAAGGCTTTTTCATATCTATGGATTGTAATTTTAGGTTGAGGTATATTTGATAGATCTACATCTTTGACTTTATTTTTGGAATTACAAGAAAGTAATAAGGCAAATAAAGAGATGCTTACTATTTTACATAAGTTATTCATGAATAGTTTTGTTTTTTAGTGTTGATCACTGGTTATCTGGTTAAAATACATTTTGCATTCAAGTAAAAGACTATTTCATAAACGATAAAGTTTTTCTTTTCTGATAAGTTTGATTATAATCAATTTGGGAATGCATTAAAGTTTAGGTATAAAAAAAGAGTCCTCCAATATAAGAAGGACTCTTGAGTATATTATGAAGTATGATTATTTTCTTACAACAATCTTTGATGATAGTAATTTACCATTGGAATTAGTTTGTAGGAAATATACACCAGCATCAAGGTCAGATAAATCTAAGCTGTAGTTATTATTATCTACATTTATAGACTTAAGAATTCTTCCGCTTAGGTCAACAAGTTTCATTTGAGCATTGCTGATACCTTCAATATGAATGATTCTTGTTGTTGGGTTTGGATATAAGTTGATACCAGCAGCTTTGAACTCTTCAGTTCCAGTTAAAAGGAAGGTTAGTTCAGTATATCCATTGATAGTAACTTCTTGAGTTTGTTGTTCTGATCTGGTATTTTCGTCATCATCACCATCATTATCCTCTTCGGTTTCTTCAGTATAAACACACTTAACATTAAGTTTCTCTCCTTCTTTAAAAGGGAAGAAAGTTACCTGACCATCGATAGAAGTTTTCTTTTCAGTTTCACCAATAGTAATAACAGCATCTTTTATGGTGCTACCATCTTTAAGAACATTGACAGTGAGAGATTTTGTGTCTTCACCATGTGTAAACCCTAGAGCTTTTAAAGTTGAAATAGTTTTAATTTCATCAACTCTAAATGATTGTCCTGTAGTAGTATTAATTTGGAGGATATGAGTTCCAATACTCATAGATTGAGAAGCCATAAATAGTAAACCTGACTTATGATCAAAAGCCATAGTCATATTGTAGTTTCCGAAAGGACCATTAACAGCACCAACAAGAGTGGCTTTAGCTGTTTCAAGGTTAATCTTATATAATTTTCTGTCAGTCATTATAGCATAACCTTCACCTTCTAGATTGATAGCGAAAGTCAGGAAGAATTCTCCATTATCAGTGCTAGCAACTTCCGTTGATTCACTTGTTTTTGTATCTATTGTATATAATTTATTTCCAGATACAGCAAATAAAGTATTGGTAGAATAATCATATGCCATTTCTTTGAAGAATGTTGTAGCAGTATCACAAAGTAACTTTTCACCATTATCGATATTGATAATAGCGAAGCTTTCAGGGAATATCATATCACCCATTGGATCAACTTTATAGGTGAAATTACAGTACCATAAGTTGTTGATCATAGTGCCAGCAGTAGGAGTTATAAGATCTTCCATGCCATGTTCTAATTCAGTTAGCTCTTGAGGCTTGAAAATATTGAATCTTACAGGACCTCTATCTTCAGGGCTACCATCCCATGCATCAATATTATATGCATAAGCAGTAATGTTTTCTTCCTCAGTAAAAACATCAATAGCAGCATTCATTGAATTATTATCAAGGTTTTCATCACCTTCAATATCTACATTTAGTTGTATTTTTTGAGCACCTTTAACAGCAGTCCAAGCATCAAATTGTACAGTAGCTTCACCAAAACTTGGGATATCAGTTTTCTTTGTTAAGGTTTTGTCACCAATGATAAGATTTACATTTGCATCTTTGATATCTTCGATTCCTATATTTGCAACTTTAGCAGAGAAAACTACATCCTCATTTTCTTTTACTATAGAGACAATATCTTTGGTATTATACTTCTTAGTTGGATATATAAGTTGAAGGACTTTAGCATCTTTAGTTACAGGTTTATATACTTTAACAGCATCAATATACCAGCGTGCTTTAAACTCACCTTCATAATAGAAAGCGATATGTATTTTTTTTCCTGCATAGCTACTTAAGTCGATAATTCTGTTAGTCCATTCGCTTGCTTTATCCTTAAATTCTTGTAATAAGACAAAGTCTTCAGGATCTTTACCATTTTCAGAGATATAAACAGCATGTTTGCCATAAGTATATTGGCCAATGTCTTTGTTCATTTCATAAAAAGAGAGTTTCAATGATGGTGTGACATCTATTTCAGGTGATATCAGATAGTCTTGAGCATCAATGTCATTTTTTTCATCTCTAAAGTCATGAAATGCGCATGCATCCCCTTCATAAGCAAGAGTTGGATTAGCAACCCAACTAGGACTGGTATCATCCCCATTTTTCAATATAGTCCATCCAGTTAATGGCCAAGAATTAAATCCCTCTTCTAATGCAGGAGCTTCTTCTCTATTAGGAGTCTGAGCATTTGTAGTGTTAAGGCCTAGTAATAGAAAAAGTGTAAAAACAAATGTAGATAATTTTCTCATCTTCATTGATATTAATTAATTATGTGTATTTAGTAAATATAGTCTCTTTGCGTTACTTGCAAATTAGACTTGTTAAAAATAAAATAAATATATAGATATTGCAAATGGCTATAGTGTATGACGATTTAAGATGATATAAGAGTGTTTAGTTGTAAGGTCTATGATTCAGGCGAGTATATGTAGGAAAAGGATATAAATATAAAAAACAAATATAAGAAGTCTAAATTAACATAGTATTAATGGTTTGTTACGTAGGGTATAAAAAAAGGCAGAGTATGTATGTACTCTGCCTTTTTATTTAGTTTTATTGGATTCTTAGTTTCTTATTATGATTTTTTTTCTTGATAATTCGTTACCATTATTAATGTTCATTAGGTATACACCTTCAGAAAAGGAATCAAGTTGTATTCTATGGTTATTGGTGTTGACGTTTTCTTTCAGCAAGACTGTACCTTTAAGATCAATGATAGAGATTTCGTATCCAGAAGCATTTTCAATGTTTACAAACTCATTTGCAGGATTAGGGTACAATTTGATATTACTGATGGATAATTCATCAGTACCAACAGAGGCTATTTCGACAACAGTATTTCCATTGATAGGAGTAGAAGAAGTGCCTTCGTCACCATTGTAGGAGTATGAATATTCGACATTGTCACCATCAAGGAAAGGGAAGAAAGTTATCTCACCTTCATTGTTTGTTGATTTTTGGATACCATTTACAGAAAGTTGGACATTAGGTATAGGTTTGCCTTGTTTGTCATTTGTGATGAATGTCAGGGCGTGCATTTCATCACCATAAGGGAAATCAAAAGCAGTAACTTGAGCATTTCCACATTGAGCACCAATGAGGCTAGCTTTTCCGGTAGTTATATCAACGATATAAGTGTTAAACCCATGCTTCCCACCAGCACACCAGAATAATCTACCAGAATCATGGTCAAAAGCCATACTTTGTATGTATGCAACAGAAGGGATTCCAGTATCTCCGATTTCTTCGACTATAAAGGTGTCTAGATTCACCTTGTATAGTTTTTTATCTTGGCAGATAGCATAAGCATTACCATTTATATCAATGGCAAAAGCAGCCATATTTATGTTGTTATTAATCTCACCAACAGATTTAATATCATTATTTAGTGGATCAATTTTGAATAGTTCATTATAAGTGATACCATATAAAGTTTTTGAAGTATAATCGTAAGACAAATCGTAGAATGTCAAGTTTGATTTACCACAATATAAGGTATTACCATTTTTAGTATCGATAATTTCCCATGAAGTAGGTACAGTATTACCAGCTTTACCAATAGAAGCAGGGCTATATTCATAACAACAATACCATAAGTGATTGATCATGGCTCCGGCCAAAGGGCGAGTACCATTTTCACTTCTTTTTTCGAGGAAGTCATGTGTTTGTGGAGTAAAAGGGTCAAGAGAGATAGGACCGGGTTCAGTTTTATTTTCATAAGGATCTATCACATATGCCATAGCTTTATTTTTGACTCCTTCAGCGACAGAGAACTTACTTTCAGGGCGTGTGAATGTAATTTCAGCATCACCAATAGTTTCAATTTCAAAATTGAAAGTATATTCACCAATAGCAAGATCGATAGGGTCAAAAGCTATATCAATGATTTCGCTAGGGTTGATTTCGAATGATTTTTCATAATCATCATCATTTATTTTCATTTTTGCATTGAAAATAATAGACTTAGATCCCCAGTTTCTTATTTTTGCCTTACAAATAAAAGGAGTGTTATTGGCAATAATAGGATTTGGGCTAGTAAATTCGAGAACAGACAGGTCGTAATCAAGAGGTTTGACAACAGTTACAGCATCAATAAGCCAAGCGGACTTATTATTACCAGAATATTTGAATACGATGTGAATTTTTTTTCCGGCATACTCATTTAGATCAAACTTTCTAATACCATAAGCATACCCGGTGTAATCACTCATTTCTTTGAGGAGAACAAGTTTATCATCGTTTAATTCGGGGCTTCCAGTAGTAATAAAAATTTCATGTTTGCCATAATGAGTCATAAATTCGTTATGTTCTGCATACATGAACTTTCCATATTCAGGGACAGTAATTTCAGGAGAAATCATGTAAGAAATAGCATTGCCGTTGGCTGATAATTTATGTTCTGCACATCCTAAACCATTGTATCTAGTTCTAGTATTTAGAGCCCAGCCTGGATTACTAGCAACACCTTCCTTTTTAAATGTCCAACCTTGCGGAGGCCATGATTCAAAGCCTTCATAGAAGGTCATTGTTTTGATACTAACATTATCAATATACCATTGGTCAGCGCTTTTACCTGAATATTTAAAGGCGAGATGAATTTTTTTACCACTGTACGCAGATAAATCAATAGCTTCAAGTGTCCAGCTACTTTGAGGGAAGCTAAATTCATGAATAGCCTCAAAATCTCCGTTTACGGGGTCATTACCATCGACGGAGACATATACACCATGAAAGTCGTAAAATTTTCCAGTCCAGTCATTACGTTGCATAAAGGTGAAGTAATATTTTTGTCCTTCAGGGATAGTAATTTCAGGAGTAACAACCCAGTCGTAACAGTTTTTGTCAGTAGGATCTAAGTGAGCAATACAATGTTTCCCAGCATAAGGTTTATCATCATGTTTCTGGAAACCAATAGGGTCAGACTCAGAATAAAAAGTCCATCCTGTGAGTGGCCATTTCTCAAAATCTTCAGAGAAAATAACATCTTCTCCATTGCCTTTTGATTGATTGTTGTTTTGACCTATTGCATTAAAGCTGCTGATCAATAATGCAAATAGAATAATAGTAAATCTATAAATCATGATTTGAATATTAATAATACATTTAGTTCGAGTTCATTTATATAGTATATAATTAGGTTGAAATAGTTGGATAAATATAAAGAGATAAATAGTCTGTTACAAACTATCTAATGCCAATGTGATAAGATTTATGGAATGATAGGGTGTTTTATTTTAATAAGACTTTATATACTTAACAATAGATCATTTGTTTATAACAAAAGGTATAATTAGATTTTTCTAGTAAAAAAAATAAGGTTGCATGTATGTAAATTTTGAGAGAATTATATAAAAAGGATACATCTTGATATTTAAAAATGAGTTTATGGCACTAAATAAGTAGTATAGATATAGAAAAGTTAATTGCGGATGTGTAAAAGTTAAGTGCGGATATGTGAAAGTTAATTGCGGATGTATGAAAGTTAGGTGCGGATGTGTGGAAGTTAATTGCGGATGTGTGGAAGTTAATTGCGGATGTGTGGAAGTTAATTGCGGATGTGTGGAAGTTAATTGCGGATGTGTGTAAGCAGATTTCTTGGCACTGAATAATAAGATAAGACATATAGAAATTGAGTGCAGGTATGAAGATAGGGACTATAAAGTTGATAAAATGATATTCATAGAAGCTATTCATTGAGTTTGGTTAGTCATGGAATAGGACAATAAGATGAAGAAGAAGAAATGGAGAAGCAGAAAGCAGTTTAAATGTTCATAAGCGAAAATCAGATAACTTATTTTATAGGAATTAAGATAGAGTTTAATCTTTTAAGGAGTTTATGTTAAAGGCAGTAGTATTTTTAGGGATAAGTTGTCATTATTATGAAGAGCTAATTATTAGGGTAAAATATCATAAGAAGTCATTATGTGATTTTAAAGGATTATATTAAATATCATTTAAATTTATCATCAATCATAAAGTTATGGTGAAATAAGAAAAAGTTATTTTAGTTAATATTTATCATATTGGAAAAGAGAATTTCAGTTAGAATAAAACAATAAGTACTACTTTTTGCGTTAAAACACTGGAAATAGTATTTATACACTTTCCACCGGAAGAATTTAAAATAAATATGTAGAACAATAATAGCCTTACTGCTAATATGAAATCATATTAGACAGGATAGAATCTTTTTTATTAGATTTTGGTAATTTTCACACAAAATCATGTTAGCTTAGATAGAGATCAAAGTAGTAAGGTTATAGAAATAAGATTTTAATTATGAACAAATTACCTGATTCACAACTGGTATTAAATACAGACGGAAGTATCTACCACCTAAAACTCCATCCTGGTCAACTTGCAAAGAACATTATTGTAGTAGGAGATCCAAACAGAGTACCAGTAGTATCCAAACACTTTGATGCCTTAGAACATCAGGTTAGTAATAGAGAAATCATTACCCATACGGGGAGAGTGGGTAATATACCTATTTCAGTTATGAGTACAGGAATGGGCACAGATAATATAGATATTGTTATTAATGAGATAGATGCGCTTTTCAACATTGATCTTGAGACGAGAGAAATAAAAGAAGATACAACTTCTTTAAATATCGTAAGGCTTGGGACTTCCGGAGCTCTTCAGGCGGACATTCCTGTAGAAGATTCTTTTGTAGCATCCAATTATGGGTTAGGGCTTGATGGTCTTATTCAATTCTATCAAGTTAATAAAGATATCAAAGAAGAAGAGATGACAAAAGCTTTTATGGATCATGTAAATTGGAATCCTGATTTTCCTAAGCCATATATTGTAGAAGGGTCATCATTGCTACTTGATACTTTAGGGAAGGATTTATATAAAGGTATAACAGCTACGGCACCTGGTTTTTATGCTCCACAGGGGAGAAGGCTTCGTATTCCATTAAGAGCACCAGAGATGAATCAATTGATAGAGACATTTAACTTTAAAGGGAATAGGATTTCTAACTTTGAGATGGAAACATCAGCTTTATATGGACTAGGGAAGCAAATGGGTCACAACATGCTTACGATATGTGCTATTATAGCTAATCGAGTTACAGAAAAGTTCAATCCTAATTATAAGCAGAGTGTAGAAAAGCTTATCAAGCTTACTATAGAGAGGTTTGAGAGCAATTTCTAGTTAAGAAAGATATTATTATTAAGATAAGGAGAGACCATTTCTACAGCATAGAAATGGTCTTTTTATTTTATAAGTTATAATCTTCTAAATGTTTCATAAAAGCAGTTGTAGCTCCTTTATTATCTTGAACAAAAGAGTAAGCTTTGTTACTAACCTCTTTCAGATATGTATTAGCAGTCCATAATAATTCGAGTTGTTTAGATAGTTCCAGACTTGAATTTATAGAAAAGGCTGCTCCTATACTTATCAAAGATTTAGCTTCATCAAATTTATCATAATTAGGGCCAAAGAAGACAGGTTTGCCATAGACAGCAGCTTCTAAAGTATTATGAATTCCAACACCAAATCCACCACCTATATATGTGACTTGTCCAAATCTATATAATTTAGAAAGAAGGCCTATGCAGTCAATTATAAGGACTTTAGCATTTGAATTTATGATATTCTTATCAGAATAGAAATGAGCTTTATCACCAAATAATTGTTTTATGCTATCCAAATGGTTTTTATGAATTTCATGAGGGGCAAGCAGTAATCTAAAATCATCAGTTTCTCTATCAAGTAGTTCTTTCAATATAATTTCATCCTTTGGCCATGTACTACCAGCAACAACAACTCGCTTGTCTTTGCAGAATTTTTGTATTACAGGCAAGTCCACATCTTGGTTGATGATATCGGCAACTCTATCAAAGCGAGTATCACCGCTTACGGTATAATTATTAATTCCTATAGACTTGAGTAAGTTTCCAGAAGCTTCATTTTGGACAAAGAAGTGTTTTACTTTTTTCAAGCCAGATCTGAAGAAAGTCCCATAAGGCTTAAAGAAATGCTGGTTTTGTCTAAATATGGCAGAAACTATAAACAAAGGGATATTTCTTTTATCAAGTTCCTGAATATAATTAAACCAGAATTCATATTTTACAAACACAGCAATTTGAGGGTTTACAATGTCGAGGAATTTTTTCACATTAGAAGGAGTATCCGCAGGCAAGTAGAAGATATAATCAACGCCTTTATAATTTTTTCTAACCTCGTATCCAGAAGGAGAGAAGAATGTCAATAATAGTTTATAAGAAGGGTATTTCTTTTTAAATTCTTCTATAATAGGTCTTCCTTGTTCAAATTCTCCAAGGCTTGCAGCATGAAACCATACGATTTTATCATCTTTCAGGATTACATTCTTTAAATTTTCAAAGATATTTTGTCTTCCATTAACCCATTTTCGAGCTTTCGGATTCCATGATGCAAAAAGCCTAATTATCAACAGATATAGTTTGATGCCGAAATTATATAATAGTCGCATGATAAATTGTAATTTTATAACGGGAGCAAAGGTAATAAAACATAAATAACCGATGAATTTATGGATACAGTACCTATTGAGATGATAAGATAAATAATATCTGTGAGAGAGTTATATCATTATCTAATTTCTAAAGGATAGAACTATTTCTATAATCTAAGTGTTTAAAAGCATATACACTTCTTTCACAAAGGCCACTTTAATTAAATAAATTATCCACCTATGAATAGTAATAATGATAGCTTAAATTTGGAAAAAGATCTAAACAAAGAACTTACCACGATAAACAAAGCTGCATGTATATTAAAGCAAGATATTTCAGAAGACAGCATATTTACTCAGTTTTGTCAGGTAATACCTAGTGCCCTTCAAAACCCTAAGAGTGCAGAAGTTTGTTTAGAGTTTAATGGTAATACCTATTCTACAGATTTATATAAAGAGACTCCATGGAAGATAACAGAAGAGTTTGAAACCATAAACCAACAGAAAGGATCTATTACCATATGCTATCAAAAAGAATTTCCACATGATTATAGAGGATCCTTTTCCAGATCTGAAAAATACTTATTGAGTAATCTCACCTATATGCTTGTTGGCTATATAAATAGTCGTATGGGAAAAAAGCTTATTGAAAACAACAGAAAAAGACAAGGTGTTGGATATACGCATTCACAATCAATGGATGAAGGGCAAGAAGAATATGTATATGGTCCCAGATTACTTCAATCTTTCCTTAATCGTCATACAAGAGAAAGAGATTTATTTCATGATTTAATGCCCTATAAAGTAAAAGAAGTTCTTCTTGTATCGAGTTTGTATGATGCATATATTATAGAAAAAGAAGGAAGGTTTTCAGAGCATATGCTAGGGCGGTTTCCTAGTCAGAATATGAGTAGTCTTCCAAGGATAACGGGAGTATCTTCAGAGGAGGAGGCGATTGAGCAGCTCGACAGTCGTCATTTTGATATGATTATATTCATGATAGGATTAGATAAAGAGACTCCTGTAGAGTTAAGTAAAAGAATCAGGCATGAGTATCCTTATATACCTATATTCTTTTTGTTAAACAATGAGAATGATTTACCTTACTTCAAGGATATAATCAGAGATAAAAAGATAATTGATAACCTATTTGTATGGACAGGAGATTATCATATTTTCTTTGCTATGATTAAGCTTATAGAAGATGATCTTAACATTGAGAATGATACAGAAGTAGGAAATGTAAGAGTTATTTTATTAGTTGAAGATGATCCTATTTATTATTCAAGATATCTGCCTTTGCTTTATCGTATTGTAATGGATCAGACAAAGCGTATTCTTGAGGATATTGATTCAGATCAGATACTTAGGATATTAAGGATGAAGGCACGATCAAAGATTATTCTTGCGAGAAATTATACCGAAGCCATAAGAGTATTAGATAGGTATAAAGAAAATATGCTTTGTCTTATTTCAGATGTCAAATTTGAAAGGAATGGTATAGTTGATGAGCAAGCAGGTTTTGAGCTTGTAAAGTTTGCAAAGAACAAGATCAATAATCTGCCTACAATTATTCAATCATCAGATACAAGCAACTATAGTAAAGCACATGAGCATAATTCAACATTTATTGATAAGAACTCAGAGACATTACTTCAGGATTTCCAAAACTTTATCATTCATTATCTTGGGTTTGGGGATTTTGTTTTTAAGGATGCAAAAGGAAAAGAGATTTCAAGAGCCAGAAACCTAAAAGAATTTGAGACATGTATCAATAATATTCCTATTGAGTCATTGAATCTTCATGCGAAACAAAACCATCTTAGCCAATGGTTAATGGCAAGAGGAGAGGTGAAAGCCTCGAAGCTGGTAAGTCCTCTGAATGTAAAGGATTATGATGATCCAGAAGAACACCGTAAGATTATAATTAACATTCTGGAAGCCTTCAGGGAACATAAGTATAAGGGGCGAGTCATGCCTTTTCATGTCAGTGCAATGCATGATTCTACAGTTATTTCGAGATTAGCAAGAGGTACATTAGGAGGCAAAGGTAGAGGTATTGCATTTATCAATAATCTTATCAATAATTTCCACATTGAAGAAGTTCTTCCAGAGCTTAATATTAAGCTACCGAAGACCTATATTATAGGTTCATATGAATTTGATAGATTCATGGAAAAGAATAATCTGGATGAGGCAGTAGTTATGGAGGATGATTACATCAGTTTGAAGAAGAGATTCACGAAAGGTAAATTTTCGAAGAGTTTAATTCGTCAACTTCGGTTACTTGTTAGTAATACAGATAAGCCTCTTGCTATAAGGTCATCAGGTATATTCGAGGATTCATTCAATTTGCCATTCTCAGGTATATTTGACACTTTGATTCTGCCTAATTCTCATCCTAATCGCGAGGAGCGATTGGATCAAATATGTGAAGCAATTAAACTTGTCTATGCTTCTGTATTTTCGAAGAAAGCAAGATCATATGTAGAGACTGTCAATCATAAGATCAATGAAGAGAAAATGTCGATAGTCATTCAGGAGTTGGTAGGGCAACAATATCAGAATATATTCTTACCTCATATCAGTGGAGTAGCACAATCATATAGTTACTATTCTTTACCTAATATGAAAGCAGAGGATGGGATAAGTTCTTCAGCTGTTGGTTTAGGTAAGTATATTGTTGATGGTAATGATGTATTTAGGTTTTCTCCTTCAATACCTGACAAATCAATCATTCCCAAGAAACAATTGAGAAGTCAATCTCAGAAGGATTTTTATGCAGTTGACTTAGAGAATATAAGTCCTAATCTTATTGAGGGAGAAGAAGCTTCTTTAATTAAGCTTCCTATAGAGAACCTTGCCGATTATGAAGAATTCAAGGAATGTGTTTCTACTTGGGATGAAGAAAACAATACATATATTCCCGGTTTCAGACCCGAAGGAAAACATATTGTCAATTTCATGAATATTCTTAAATATAGCTCTGTTACTCTAGCAAAGACATTAAAGACTATAATGAAAATGCTGGAAGATGCTATAGGAACTCCTGTAGAAATAGAATATGCTATAGATCTTAAAAGAGATCTTACTTATAAACCGACTTTCTATGTTCTGCAAGTAAAACCACTTATAGGAAGTTCTGAAACAATAAAGATTGATACAGATCAGATTTCTGGAGAGAACACATTGTTATTCTCTGATCATATTATGGGTAATGGTATTGTAAAAGATATAAGAGATGTTGTGATTGTAAAAGAGAGCGCCTTTAATATCAGGGAGACACAAGAAATAGCAAAGGAAATTGATGTATTCAATCAAGAGCTTAAGCAAGAAAAGAGAAATTATCTTCTTGCAGGTCCTGGAAGATGGGGGACAAGAGATAAATTACTTGGTATACCTGTGAATTATCCAATGATATCTAATGCCAAAGTGATTATTGAATATTCCATCCCTGAATTATCGGGTCATGCTTCTATGGGTTCTCATTTCTTTCATAATGTTACAGCAATGAAGATTGGTTATCTATCTGTAATAAAGAGTAATACTCAGCATGTATTTAATTGTGATCTATTGAGTAAATCACATCTATTTAAGAAGGGGAAGTATGTCGAATTATATAGATTTGCTAATGAATTAGACATAAAATTGGATGGATTCGATAGTAAGGCTATTATACAGATACCTGCTTCAGATATTTCTGATAAGTCAGAAGAATAGGATATAGTATATAAAAGAAAAGGAAGCCTTGCTATTAGCTGCTTCCTTCCTTCTAATCAAATCCCCAAATCTAAACTTGTTACTAGTATCTTAATGATCTATATAAATCTACAGTTAATAACTTTTATAGTGTCTTTCAGTATCAATTCTTCTCCTGTGTAATTATATATTACAGAAAATGTAGATTCCAGAAACTGTTCACTTAAACATTGAGCTTTAATTGGAGAGGATTGTAATACTACTTTATTTATATTCATCCTTCTGCCCATTTCTGCAATCTTATTTATAGGAAAAGCTTTTTTATTTTTAATTGTGGTAAAATTTACCAACTCATTATCTTCATAAAACACACATACAACATTTACCATCAGTTGCAATTGTATCTTTTCAAGCATAGAGTTTAAATCTTCAGATTGTGCACCAATAAGGAATACTTCCTCTAGGCTATTTTGGTTCATATAGCCTCCTATCTTTATGATTAGATAAGATACTTGGTGAATTGTTGTATTACTTGTCCAGGCATCAACAGAATCTAAATCTTCCAATACAATTTTTTCAGAAACATTACTATCTACAGAAAGTTGAGAATTGGTAATATACTCTCTTTCGGTTTCTTTATATTCCATAAGAGTTTTTTGATAACCTCTTAATCTATGTAATCTTTCTTTTAATGTTCTAGTTAATACCATTTAATTAAAATTTCTTCCCTACTTAAAAATTTACCGCTAAGGAACTCCTAAGGAAACTTAACGGTAAAAGGATTTAGGCAAATAAAAAATCAATCTATGATCTTTATTTTTATTTTAAAATTGATGTGCCTTTTCGAAAAACAATAAAATGAAGAGTCATTATATCTATCATATCTTCTTTAAAAGCTTTGTATCCTCCCGGATGTAAGCTAATTTTTTTAATTGGGTCCTATTTTTAGATTATTTAGCTTAGCTATCCCTAATTAAGCAAATAATCTAATCGTATGATAGAGCTGCAAAAATTGATGTCAGACGGCGCAGCATTTAATGACTCTCCTTATTTTATTGTTGTGGAGAATAGTGTTAGAACGAAAAAACAATAAGTAAAACAATGTTCTTCATTATGGGTTCAAACAATATTTTGTATGAACGACATATTTATTTTGTCTTATGATATATTGCTTTTCAAAGCTCGTGCCAAAGATTACAACTAATTGATTTGCAGTTACAAGCAAAAGGTAGTTTGTTTTGTGATAAATATTCTATAATTATTTATGTCCTAATTTCTAACAGAAGTATTTTAATAGCGCGTCCTGATTTAGGACAATGTACTATTTTTGCACAATAGATTATTTTAAGCATTATTTAAATAGTTTCTAAAAATCATCTATAAGAAATAAACAACAATTCCAATTGTTTTGATAGTGCTGTTGATTATTGAGTTAGTTTACAATTCAATAATAGGTGGGCAGGCAGCTTGATAATTTAGATTAGTATATTCCAAGTATAATGATATAAGGGTTTATTGTAAAATGGAAGCTATATTCGAACGCTTAAATAAGGAAATTGAGGAAAAGGATAGACAGGAATTTCAGAATAGTAATACAATGGTCAATAAGTCTTTTCCTGAGATAAATGACAGACAATACAATAAGCCCAAGGCTGAACAACTTATAAATGCAGCTGCGCCTTTTATGAAGTATTTGTTCAATTCTATAAATAGTAAGAACTTTTATTTAATCCTCACGAATGAAAAAGCAGAGACATTAAAGATCATTGGAAATAATGACCACCTAAGAGCGCATAGTATAAGTAAGTTTCTTCCTGATAGTGTCATGGATGAGAGCCATATAGGGCCTAATGCAATATGGAAAGCCATAAAAGAGAATAAACCCATTCAGTTTTGCTTATCATTTCTTGAAGAATGTAGTGGTAGGCCTTTGACATGTTCTGCTGTTCCTATTCATAATATCGAGGGGAAAGTGATAGGTGCATTAAACATATCTGGATTCTCTAAAGACGTTCACCAACATACTTTGGGTATGGTGGTTGCTGCTGCCAGAGCCATTGAAAATCGTCTTGAGAATAAATACATTACTCAACAGCTATTTGAATCTAACCAATTTGCTTGGTCGATGATGAATAACTTGTCTTATGGGATGTTTGCCATTGATCTTAATGACAAAATACATTGGGTTAATGATACAGCTTGCAGAACCTTAAACATTAGACGAAGTTATTTGATTGATCACTCAATTAATGAGATATATGCTCACTTCGACAAAGCAAGAAATGCCATTCTGAATAATACAACATATGCAGATGAAGAGTCTTGTTTCGATCTTGATCATCTAAATGAAAAGTTTCTTTTCAATGCTCACCCAATAAGAACTAAAGATGGTGAGCATCATGGAGTACTTTTATCATTTCGTCCTTATTCAAAGATGATTTCCTTGCTAAGCAAATTTTCCGTTGGTCGTGCCTGGTTTAGTTTTGAGAATATTATCGGGAGTAGTAATTCTTTACGCAATGTGGTAAAGAAGGCTAAAGTTGTAGCTAACAGTCCTTCGACAATCTTGATTACAGGACCTAGTGGTACAGGAAAAGAAGTATTTGCACAAGCAATCCATAATGCCAGTGATAGACGTAATAACGGTTTTGTTGCTATCAACTGTGGTGCTATATCTCCTACACTTATTGAGAGTGAGTTGTTTGGTTATGAAGATGGAGCTTTTACCGGAGCAAGAAAAGGTGGTCATCCCGGAAAGTTCGAACTTGCTGATAATGGCACTATATTTCTGGATGAGGTTGGGGATATGCCTCTTGATATGCAAGTAAAGTTACTAAGAGCAATACAGGAAGGTATTGTTTGTAGAGTTGGTTCGAATAAGTCAATTTCTATAAATGTAAGGATCATTGCAGCAACGAATAAGAACCTAGAAGAAGAGATCAAAAAAGGAAAGTTCAGGTTAGATTTATTCTACAGACTTAGTGTAATTCCTATGCGTATTCCATCACTTATGGAAAGAGCTGAAGATATACCAGAACTTACCCGTCATTTCCTGAAAATGAAAGCACATAAGCTTCAGAAACCCATTCCTACTTTAAGTGAGGAAATAATGGAGAAGATGAAAGCTTATAATTGGCCAGGGAATATCAGAGAGCTTGAAAACTTTATCGAGAAGGTTGTAAACCTTGATGGTACTATTGATACTGATATTGAACATACTCAACAATGGGAGATATTTCATGATGAAAAACCTGCTTCTGATAATCAGATTTCTGTAGAAGACAACACAAAGCTTGTATCGCTTGAAGAATTGGAAAAGAAGGCAATCATCAGGACTTATAAGGCTTTAGATGGAAATATGACTCAAGTTGCAAAGACATTAGGAATAAGCAGAAACACTTTATACTTGAAAATAAAGAAATACAACCTCAATTTATAAATATGCACTTAGATTTTTTGTATTATATCATCAGACTTTTTAAATTACTTCGTTGTTAAAAATATAGAAATCACTTGTAAAACAATTTCAGTAAAAATCCAACTACGAATGCAAAAAGATGTTGCAAGAAGCATTCCTATAACATCTTAAAAGTATAATAGTTTTATAGCTCGATACAAACTAGACACTTTAGAAACTCATCTTTATACAGTTATAGTTTGGTACTTTAAGTCAAATATTATTACTATTGATTATTTCTGTTTCGAAATGCAATAATTAATCTGTATAAAGAACCAAAAATATTGATTGACACTATAGTAAGCATCACATATGATATAACACTTAGATACCATTCATCATAACTCAGATTTAAAACATTATAAAACCATAAAACACCTGCAGTTAGTAAGTCGCCAATTAAACTGTATATCGCCTTTTTCATATTAATCTTGATTCATCCAAAAAAATGGACTTTCAGAAGCTACAGATAATGCACCGATTAATGATTGCTTTTCTATCTCATTAAGATTCCTACTCATACCTATAAAATGAATATAGCCTTCAATGACTATTTTACATTCTTCAGGACTAGACGACTTAAAGTATATATCAATAAAATTATCTAGAACCTCTTTCATATTTGAAGTCAATACTCTTTTATCTTTATAGATAGTTGTCAGCTGTTTTGGACTCTCTTGATGATTATTTTTTTTACAAGAAAATGTTATAAAAATAATTCCTACAAATAATAGTAAACTGATACTAAGTAATGACTTTTTAGTCATAATTCTTTTTTTAAAATTTAGTCTAATAATGAATTTTTCAATAAAACAGCTTTAGAACTGATCACAATAAGGGCATTTCAATATAATTAATAATTTATTATTTGGTTCTAAAGCAATTTAGGAATCAGTGAATTTTTTTCAAAAAACTACTATCAACAAAATTGAGGTGACAGTAAAAACATTTAAGTTAAATTAACAGGTACTATATCCATGCCAAAACAAATAGATATTGGAGGAATAAAAAACAACCTTTAAGTACCAGTATTTTACATTCGCTATTTATATCATATACAAATTACAACTAAAGACATAAATTACAATTTTGTAGCATTACATATAAAATCTAATTTGATTTCTTCCTTTTTTTAAATAATTATCAGTGATTTAATAAAATATAAAAATCTATATCTAGATAAGAAACACGTCTTCCCATATCATATAATTTTAAATATAATCGCTTAATTATCATCTATATAATACAGGTCTAAACAAAACTATAATAGCAATAAAATTAACCTCGGATCTTTAGATTGATTCTATTGAAAGAGGAACTTTTGCACTACTATTTCAATTTTCTATTTTTGCAGCATGAAGAGGGAGCAACTGATAATAAAGGCGTCTTGGGTGGGGATAATAGGAAATGCTATTCTATCTATAATTAAAATTATTGTAGGTTTTATAAGTGGAAGTATGGCTGTCTTGGGTGATGGTATTGATTCTGCTTCAGATATTCTTACTTCTATTATCACTTTGTATACTGCCAAAATGGTCAATAGACCCCCCAACTTAGAATATGCTTATGGGTATAAACGTGCTGATACTGTTGCGTCTAAAGTTTTAGCTTTTATCATCTTCTTTGCTGGTGCTCAACTGGCAATAAGTACAATCAACAAACTTATTGATGGACATACAGGAGAGATTCCGGGCAAAATAGCCTTGGTTGTCACTGTTATTTCAATATTTGGGAAAATATTCCTTGCTCGCTACCAAATGTCTATAGGTAAGAAAACAGATAGCTCTATGCTTAGAGCTAATGGAAAGAACATGCAAAATGACGTTATTATCTCACTGACTGTTCTTATTGGTTTGGGACTTACATTTATCTTGAAAATCCCAATTGCTGATATTCTTACTGCTGGAGGTGTAAGTATTTATATTATGTATACTGCTTTTCAGATCTTCCTTGAATCCAATAAAGAACTGCTTGATGGTATTGAAGATACTTCGATCTATGAGAAAATATATAAAGCTGCTTCTTCTGTAAAAGGGGTTTTTAATCCACATAGAATCAGAGTTCGTAAGATGGGTGATCAATATCTTATCAGCCTTGATATTGAAGTTGATTCTAATATCTGTGTAAAGGAATCTCACAAACTTTGCCACTCTGTTGAAGAAAATATAAATCATACAATTCCTGCTGTATATGATATCAGAGTTCATGCAGAGCCTTTAGGCGACAAACACCCTGATGAAGTGTATGGTATTGGTGCTTGTGATCTACCAAACTGTTATAAGAAGAAATAAATAGCAAGTAACTTTCACATTCTTTTAACTTTAAGCTATCTTTAAAATAAAACACTCGTTTTCTCTTCATTTCATGCAATCATTAACTTAAAGATCGAAAGCCTAAAATCTGCTTTCCCTTGTATTTTTGTATATTTTTACTAATCTATATAAATGCTTCACAACCAATGCTTTTTAGACATATAGCAACAAGATGCATCTTGTCACTACAGCATGTTTTGTTGATAATCAAGATTAAAAGTTAAGCAAATAAATCTCGTAGGTCTATAGACTAAAGGTGAAAAGTCTAGGAGTTTTATTTCAAAAACTAGGAGTTTTGTTTTAAAGTCTAGGAGTTTTATTTTAAAAACTAGGAGTTTTATTTCAAAGTCTAGGAGTTTTATTTCAAAGTCTAGGAGTTTTATTTCAAAGTCTAGGAGTTTTATT
>JBGRPZ010000077.1:0-21315 GCA_041725915.1 Hyphomicrobiales bacterium
AGGCTTTTGATCTTTAGGTTAATGATTGTATGAAATGAAGAAAAAACGAGTGTTTTTATTTTAAAGTAGTTTGATATAAAAAGGTGAAGTATGGTTTATCAAAGAACTTATTTATGATACTACCTGTTTACTCATTTTTATGTTTTTTATGTGGTAACTCAAGCATCGAGTACTTCAGGAATTTTTTGTTTGATTTTATCAGACTTTTTAAATCACTTCCATATATATAAAATACCCTTTGTTGAAAAATGCTTTTAGCAGCAATTTCACGCTAAAATCATTAAACTCATATTAATCATCTTATTACATGTCATTATAGTACTATAGGCACGGCTACTATAGCCTAATACTTTCAAAAGGGTTAGCCTATAGACGCCATTGCTATAGTTAATACATTCAAAATATTTAGTACATGCTTTCTAAAGATTCAGTGCTTACTTTGGGTGAAATAGTAAATTAAATCATGAAATATTAGGGGATAATATGTAAAATAATAGGATTTCAACTAAGAATTACAGCAAATAATTTGGGTGCTCATATAATTACTAAATATTTTTTTTGTTACTAATTATTATAAAAATCACTAAATTTATTTATAAATACAAATCTACATTAATACATCAAGAAGCATTTAGATTCATCATTTCAAGAATAAAGATCTATCAACTACTTGTCAACAAATTGGTTCTTATATCTTATAAGGAGGACTGATATTAGGGATAAAACAGCTAAGATAAAAAAGTACAATGCTGCATATATTTTGAAGTCTCTATAAGTGCTTAGCCATGTCATAATCAATGGTACAGTTCCCCCAAATATAGCTGAAGCTACATTCATACTCACATTAGTTCCTGTATAACGAAATTGATGATAAAAGTTTTCTGATACAAATGCTGGCATATTCGCCAGATATCCACTTGAAAACACACCAAGGCACAAGACTAATAACAAATATGAATGTAAGCTTGCTTCCAGAAAAAAGTGAAATACAGGGAAAACTAATACTGCTATAATAATATTCAGTATGATTAGGGATTTCTTTCTTTGTGTTGAAGGAACAAGGTATGCAAATAGAGGTATTATTATCAATGTCACTATCAATATCAATGTATTAATAAGAAAAGAGTGTCTCTCTGATACATCTGCATTTCGTGTAATAAATGAAGGCAGATAGAAAAATAGAAAGTAAGGAAATGACACAGATGTAAGAAAAGCCCCTGTCAGTAATAATAATGTTTTCCCTTGCTTATGAAATATCGTTTTCACAGGTAATCTTTCCACTTTTTTCTTCTTTTTTAATTCCTGAAACACTTCTGTCTCTTCCATCTTTTTCCTGAGATAAAAAGCAATTAAACCTAATACCAATGTCAATATAAACGGAATCCTCCACCCCCATGAATGCAGATCTTCTTTCCCTATAATTTCAATAAGAACAAAGCCTATAACACTGCTTAATAAAATTCCTGCATGGGCAGATGCTAAAGGTAAGGCGGCAAACATCCCTCTTTCTCTTGGTTTGGCATATTCTGCCAAATATGTTATTGCTCCTCCGCTTTCTCCCCCCAGAGATATACCCTGAATTATTCGCAATAATATCAAAAGAGCAGGACTCCATACCCCTATTTGGTGATAAGTAGGCAGCAAGCCAATCAAAATTGAAGGGATTATCATTAGAATTAAACTGAAAAGAAATGTAGACTTTCTACCCTTCTGATCTCCTCTGTTCCCCAATATAAACGCACCTATTGGACGAGCTATAAAACCTAAAGCAAAAGTACCAAATGTGGCTAATAGACTTACTACCTTGCTGTCTGATGGAAAAAACAATTCCGATATTACAGGAGAGAAGATACCAAACAATGTAAAGTCATACCACTCAAGTATTGTACCTGAAATACAAGCAGTAATTATAAGGGGCTTCTTATTACGCACGATCCTTAGTTTTCTTAGGTAAATAAATTAGAGTTCAGAGTTTAATTGGAAATAGAACAGTGCAAAAGATATATATGTTTTATCTTGCAATTAATATTAATTAAATCGACATAATAAATTTATTAACTTATAATGATTGAAGAAAGACAATGTAAAAGAATTGGTAAGTTCATAAGCCTAATATTAAGACATCGTCCTGAAGTTATAAATATAACATTAGATGCAAACGGATGGATCAATACAAATGTCCTTATTCAGGGTATAAACAACAAAGGATATAACATTGACAAGAATGTTTTAGACCATATAGTAGCCACTAATTCAAAGAAAAGATTCGAATACAATGAAGACGAATCAATGATTCGTGCTAGTCAGGGGCATTCAATCCAAGTTGATTTGGAACTTAATGAAGTTACTCCTCCTGATGTTCTTTATCATGGTACAGTAGAAAGATTCACAGATTCAATCTCCCTTAATGGGCTTCAGAAACAAAACAGACAGCACGTCCACCTCAGCAGAGATATTGCAACTGCCATAGATGTTGGAAGACGAAGAGGAAAGCCTGTCATACTTGAAATCAATTCAAAGCAAATGCATTTGGATGGATTTAAATTCTTTCTATCCAGAAACAAAGTCTGGCTTACTGATTCTGTCCCTGTAGAATACATCAATTATCATAATAAAGAATCAGAAACATAAAGAAAAGGCTAACCCTAAAATAGGATTAGCCTTTAGTTGTAATCTTATAAAAATACAATCTCAAAGGTCAACTCAAGATATTTGAAAACTTGAAATTAACCACCAAAATCATCAAATGCAATCATTTCATTTGGCACTCCTAAATCATCCAGCATCTTCATAACTGCATCATTCATCTGAGGAGGACCACATAAGTAATATTCTATTTCTTCTGGTTCAGGGTGATTCTTAAGATAGTTATCATAAATAACCTGATGAATAAATCCTGTATACCCGTTCCAGTTATCTTCTTTCAATGGTTCAGAAAGAGCAACTTTAAACTCAAAGTTACTATTTTCATCATCTATAGTTTCAAACTCATCAGTATAGAATAGCTCACGCTTAGATCTACCACCATACCAGAAAGTCGCTTTCCTGTCAGTATGCTCAGTTTGGAATAAGTGAAAGATATGGGATCTCATAGGAGCCATACCAGCACCACCACCAATAAACATCATTTCACGTTTGGTATCTTTAATAAAGAACTCACCATAAGGACCTGATACAGTAACCTTATCACCTGGTTTACGTGAGAATATATATGATGAACAAATCCCTGGATTTACATTCATAAATCCATTTGCTTTCTTATCCCAAGGAGGAGTAGCAATACGAATATTAAGCTTAACGATATTTCCTTCAGCAGGATGGTTAGCCATAGAATAAGCACGGAAACAGTCTTCAGAGTTTTTCATCTTCAGATTCCACATATTAAACTTATCCCAGTCCTCACGATACTCATCCTGAACTTCAATGCCTTTAAAGTCAACTTGACACTTAGGTACATCAATCTGAATATAACCACCAGAGCGGAAATCCAATGTTTCACCTTCAGGAAGTTTAACAACAAACTCCTTAATGAAAGTAGCCACATTCTCATTAGATACAACTTCACACTCCCACTTCTTGATACCAAAAATCTCAGCAGGAACAGAAATTGACATATCTTCACGTACTTTCACCTGACAACCAAGTCTCCAGTTACTTTGCTGCTCTTTACGAGTAAAGTACCCCTTTTCTGTAGGAAGTATAGAACCGCCTCCTTCATATACCTGACATTTACACATGGCACAGGTACCACCACCTCCACACGCAGATGGAAGAAATATGTTGTTATTGGATAAAGTGCTTAATAGTGTGCTTCCCGGCTCAACTTCAAGTTCCTTTTCTCCATTAATTTTAATCTTTACTTCACCTTGTGGCGTTAGCTTCTTTTTGGCATATAGTAATATTGATACTAAGAGCAATATAATCACCAAAAACACAACGACACTGATAAAAACTACTGACCCAATTCCTGCAAGTAGTGTCATAATAATGATGTATTTAAATTTAAACTTCTATTCTATCAACTATAACTTTATACCAAGGAAGCTCATAAACGCAATTCCCATAAGTCCGGTAATAATAAATGTAATTCCAAGCCCTCTCAATGGAGCAGGAACATTTGAATATCTAATCTTCTCTCTGATTGCTGCAATACCAACAATAGCAAGAAGCCAACCAATACCTGAACCAAGTCCGAAAGCAGTAGCCTCACCTATAGAAGCATATTCTCTATCTTGCATAAATAATGATCCCCCTAAGATAGCACAGTTTACAGCAATCAAAGGAAGGAAAATACCCAATGAAGAATATAAAGCAGGACTAAACTTTTCAACTATCATCTCTACCAATTGAACCATAGATGCAATTACAGCGATGAACATAATAAAGCTCAAAAAGCTCAAATCAACATCTTTAAGACTTGCATCAAGCCATACTAAAGATCCTGAGCTTAATAAATATTTATTCAATAAATAGTTTACAGGAACAGTAATTAGTAGCACAAATACTACAGCAATACCAAGTCCTAATGAAGTCTTTACTGTCTTGGATACGGCAAGATAAGAGCACATACCAAGGAAATAAGCAAAGATCATATTATCTACAAAGATGGACTTGACGAATATGTTGACAAGATCTCCCATGTTTAGTTTAATTTCTTTAGATTAATACTAGTTTTCCTCAATTAATTCTCTGTTTCTTGATCTCTGTATCCAAATGATTATACCTACAACAATCAACGCCATAGGCGGAAGAATAACAAGACCATTATCTGAATATCCAAGCTTATAAAAGCCTTCCGGAATAATTTTATATCCCCAAATACTTCCTGCACCAAATAGTTCACGAACGAAGCCCACAACAATAAGTATCCATCCATATCCTAATGCATTACCAATGCCATCAAGGAATGAAGGCCAAACTCTATTGCCCATTGCAAAAGCTTCTAAACGACCCATAATAATACAGTTCGTTATAATAAGACCTACAAATACAGAAAGCTGTTTACTTACATCATAAACATAAGCTTTTAGCACTTGATCCACCAAAATAACAAGTGAAGCAATTACTACAAGCTGAACAATAATTCTGATCCTCGAAGGGATAAAATTTCTCATCAATGAGATCACTACATTTGAAAGAGCAACAACAACAGCTACAGAAAGAGCCATAACAAATGCAGGCTTTAATTTAGCTGTAACCGCCAAAGCTGAACAAATACCTAATACCTGAACCGTAATTGGGTTATCTTTTCCCAATGGATTAGAAATCAGCCTTAGATTCTTTGCTGAGAATAAAGGTTCTCTTTCTTTCTTTTCTACTTTCTCTGCACTCATCAGTATATAAGTTTTGATGTAAGTATTCTATTTTTTGAATAAAGATGGATTCTTCTTCATTATAAAAGGAACGTAATTTTCAAGACAATTCTGCAACATTGCTGTCAATCCATTACTTGTTAATGTACCTCCAGAGATAGCATCAACGCCATGCTCTTTCGCTGCTTCTGTTGGTAGAGTAGCGATTCCTCCTTTTATAGCTTCAATAGAAACAAACTTTCCATCCTGAATAATTACTTTGCCAATAAATTCCTCTTGGAAAGGACGATCAGCAATCTGAGCTCCTAAACCTGGTGTTTCTTTTTCATGGTCAAAGGTAGCACCTACAACATGATTAAGATCTTCACCCAATGCTATATTTCCCCAGATAGGGCCCCATAATCCTTTTCCCAGTACTGGCAATACATATATCATCTTTCCATTTAAGTCCATCTCATATAATGGAAAATGGAAATCTTCACCATCACTTTTTTTCTTCAGTTCTGTTTTCAGGTCTACATCAAAAGCAGTTTCTTTACCTTTGACAAACTTACCATTGCGAATTTCACTGACAATATCACCTTCCTTATTAAGAACAAGCTCTGCTGTCACATATTTCTTGAAAAGGCTTTCTGCATTACTCGCATCTGCTTGCTCAATGTTAGCAGCTTTAAGAATACCTACCATCTTATCAATACGAATATTTTCATCCTGTTTTGGCTTCAATAATATAGCTGCCAGAGCAAGAACCGCCGCAACAATGATTACCATTATACTGGCAAATCCGAATATATATTTATTACTTTCTTTGTTCATGGTTTTAATCATTAAAGATTCTCAAAACTATGCTTTAGCAGCAATCTTTGCTCTCTTAAGACGCTTCTTAATATTACCTTCAATAACATAATGATCAATAAGTGGAGCAAATACATTCATCAATAATATTGCAAGCATTACTCCTTCTGGATAACCAGGATTCACAACACGAATCAACACAGCAAATAAACCTATCAGAAATCCATATATATATTTACCTTTTGTCGTTTGTGCTGCTGAAACCGGATCTGTAGCCATAAATACAGCTCCAAAGGCAAACCCTCCTAAGATAAGATGTTCCCAAGCAGGAATACCTCTCATATAGTTGATTATCTCTGTGTCTGCTGAAGATGCATTTCCTACTAAGTTAAATACATAACCCATAAATAAAGCACCTATAACAGTACTTATCATAATCCTGAAACTACCAACACCTGCAATTATCAATATTACAGCTCCTATCAAGATAGCAAGAGTAGATGTTTCTCCTATTGAACCAGGAATGAAACCAAAAAACAAATCAGAAAAACTTGGAATCTCACTGAAGTGACCAGTCAATGCGTTGCCTAGCGGTGTAGCTCCTGAATAGGCATCTGCCTTTTCTGCAATCCATACTTTATCTCCTGACATATCTGTAGGATAAGCAAAGAATAAGAATGCTCTTGCTGTTAAAGCCGGATTCAATATATTCATTCCTGTACCCCCAAACACTTCTTTACCAATAATAACAGCAAAGATACAAGCAACGGCAACCATCCATAATGGTACATCAGGTGGCATCACCAAAGGAATCAACATTCCTGATACAAGATACCCCTCATTTACTTCATGTCCACGAATCTGGGCAAAGATGAACTCTACAGCTAACCCCACAACATAGGACACAACAACTATAGGCAACACCTTCAAGAATCCATAAAAAAAAGTATCCCAAAATGGAGCTGCTTCTCCAATAGATTTGAAGTGCTGAAAACCTACATTATACATTCCAAATAACAAAGCAGGAATCATCGCAATGACCACTACTGACATCGTCCTCTTCATATCAATAGAATCTCTGATATGACTTCCTTTCTTTGTAACAGTATTTGGTACAAAAAGAAAAGTTTCAAAAGCGTCAAAAGTCGATTGTAATTTCTCGAACTTTCCACCCTTTTCAAACTTAGGCTTTATTTTATCTATGTAATTTCTTAATTTTTTCATGATATCAGATATCAACAAATAACAACCTGAAATATTTAACTTAGCTCATTTCTTTACGCATCAAATCCAAACCATCTCTAATGATAGTCTGAATCTCTGTCTTTGAAGTATCTATAAACTCACAAAGTGCAAAATCCTCTTCATCGACCTCATAGATACCCAGATTCTCCATTTGTTCAATATCCTGAACCATAATGGCCTTAAGCAATTGCATAGGGTATATATCTAAAGGAAGCACTTTCTCATAATGACCTGTCATAACAAAAGCTCTTGGCCCTCCATGAACATTTGTATCCAGACGATACTCTCTCTTCTTAAACAGATATGAAAAGAAAGTCTTAGAGAAACTATATTTCTTTATTCCAGGCAATGCCCATCCTAAGAATTCATGATAATCACCTTCAGGAATAACAGTTACTTGGTTGTGATGAAAACTGACAAACCCATCTCTTTCAATTTTTTGACCTGTCAGAACATTACCACTGATATATCTCTTCTTTATATCACTTACATTATTCTCAATCATACTTTTGATTGAAGCACCCAATTTAGTAGTATAATACATAGGTTCTTTAACCTCTGATCCTGTAAGTGCAATAGTTCTCTTTGGATCATACTGACCTGTCATAAACAGCTCTCCAATAGTAACTACTTGTTGTGGATCTAAATACCAAATGGTCTCTCCTTTATTGATAGGATCAATTTTATTTACCTGAATCCCAACATTACCAGCCGGGTGTGGCCCTTTGAAATAGTATGTTTCTACTTCCTGAGTTTTTCCCAGAATACTATCATTCTCAAGATCTGGATTTAAATTCAGATAAACCTTCTCACTTAGTTTTTTCAAAGCATTAATACCAGTTTGAAAAGCTTGATCTTTTCCCTTAAGGATAAAATTAAAATCAGGAGCTAGTGGTGATGAATCAAAACCTGAAATAACAATAGCTTTTGGTTGTGATGTAGGGTTCGCTACAATACTATAAGGACGTTGGCGCAACATTGCCCAAGCTCCACTAGCAAGTAATTTCTCAATGATCTGAGCTGGCTTCAATGATTTCGGATCTGCTGCCCCAAAATCAACATATCCTTCTTTCTCATCTTCCTTAATTACTATTTCCAAAAGAACTCTTTTGGGTCCTCTACGAATTTCATGAATTACCCCTCCAATTGGAGACGTAATCTTAATATAATCACGATATTTATCAAAAAACAAAGGTGTTCCCGCTTGAACACGATCGCCCTCTTTTACCAAAACCTTAGGAAATAATCCTATAAAATCAATAGGTTTAATGGCAAAATATTCAGACGACAGATCCAATACTGTCTTCTTGGCTGTACCCAAGAGCTTAATATCGAGACCTTTTTTAATGTGAATAACTTTTGACATATGCACTTGTTAACCTTGTTAGCGTTTGCAAAGAAAAGAAATATTTAAATGCCCTTAAATAAATTATTCTTACTTTTTGGCACACCCTCTTTTCCTCTCAAAATCAATAGATTTAAACCTGATTATCCTAATAGTAATTATAAAAATTACTTTTTATTGTGACTGATCTCATAGCTTGGCTTATAAATCGTTAATTCTTTAACAGTTAAAATTTTTATTTGTTGAATGAATATTAAACATTATATAAAATATGTTCTAACAAGTATTAATTTTAAGTTGTTTAGAATATAAGTCAATCTAAAAACAATATAAATGAGAGGATGAGCTGAAATTTTAAATACCTTATCTCTATTGAAAACATTTCTCTATCATCCATAAATGTTATACTTACTAGTTATTCTTCTATATTAAAAGATGATAACTATAAAAATACCTTTATATTTATTAGTCTAAACTAATTTTAGTTCATTCTAAATCAGGAAATCAAGTTTTATGACGTTTAGATATTACAATATATCTTTATCATGCAGACCAAAAAAGCTTTTATAAGAGAACAAATTCTAAGAGTCGCCAAACAAGAATTTAAAGAAAAAGGATTCCAAAAAACTTCAATGAGGGATATTGCCAAAAAAGTAAATGCTACTACAGGCAGTATATATTCTTATTTCAAAAATAAAGATGATCTGTTTTATACCATTATAAAGCCTGCAATACTTGCTATAGAGAATGATAAAAACTTAGATGATCATAGCAATAATATCTTCGATTATGATCAAGATAAGATAGCTCTTATGGAGAATGATATACAAAATATGTTCTCACATTTTGTTAAACATTTCAAAGACGAATTATTTTTGCTACACTTTAGATCAGAAGGATCTGAATATGAAAAATATATAGATGATTATGTAAATATAAAAGCTTCACAATTTACAAGAAGAATAGAAGAAAAACAGCAAGAAGGCATATTTAAGAAAGGTGAGGTTGATCCATATTTCTTGAGATTACCTGTATTGTTGGCTCTAAGTATTATTCAGGAACTATTATTAAATAGCATGACTGATGAAGATATTGAAGACCTTGAAAAAAAAGCAATCCCTTTATATATAAAAGCATGGGAATGTGTCTTTGCTATATATAAATAAAGATTTATTTAAAAGCATATATGCAAACTCAAAAAGAATTCATAAGAGAGCAAATTCTAAGGGTAGCTAAAGCTGAGTTTTATAAAAAAGGATTCAGAAAAACTTCTGTAAGAGATATTGCCACACAGATGAATGCTACAACAGGGACAATCTATACTTACTTCAAAAGTAAAGATGATTTATTCCTAGAGATAATAGCACCAGCTGTTCTTTTTGCAAAAGAAAGATTTAAAAAAGTCAAAAACATTGAAGTCTTTGAACATGATTTAAAATTGGACTACAACTTTATAAGAGAAAAGAATTACTATCTTATAACTCCTATGATTGAACATTTTAGAGACGAACTATATTTACTATTCTTTAAATCTTCTGGGTCTGTTGCCGAAAACATGATAGAGCAGATTATTCATGATAAATCTATTCAATATTATGAAAACACTCTATTACTCAAAGAAAAAGGTCTAGCCATCAACATTCCTATAGACATGAAATTCATGAGACTTCCTGTTTTATTATTATTAGATATAGTCAAAGAAATGATAAAATCTGAAATGTCTGTTGAAGAACTACATAATTACGAAGCAAGAGCTTATACCCTATTTTGCTGTGCCTGGAGAAGTATATTCTAAAACTATTTTTCCCTCTAAAACCATTATATTTTTTCTTATTACTTATAACAGCGTTATAATCCTGAAATTTAAAATATTTTCTTCGCAAAAACGACTATATCTCTTTCGTAAACACTGCAACACAAGGGAATACAATATATATTCTATATTAAGTTAATTAATACGTATATGATATTGATTCGTATTATAATATTTTAACTTTACGCAAAAGTACTGTATTTACAGTATTTACATTGACTTGTGAAGTTTTGTTAGTACCTTTAATATAATTTTACAAAAAATAACTGCGTTATATATATGTAAGTTTTTAATGATGCAAGTTCAAAAAGAATTCATAAAAGCAGAAATAACAAGGGTTGCTAAGAAGGAATTCCTTAGTAAAGGATTTCAAAAAGCATCCTTGAGAGAGATTGCTAAAGAAGTAGGAGCAACAACAGGAATAATATATACTTATTTCAAAAATAAGGATGAGTTATTCAAAGAAGTAGTTGATCCCGCTTTAGAATTTGCAAAACACAGGTTCCATGACTTACAAGATCTGGAAGTCTTTAAAAGAGATTTAAGCCTCGGCATTGTATCTGATACTGAAGATAGTTATTTTCCTTTCACATCAATTGTTGAAAATTTCAGAGATGAGTTATTTCTTTTAATGTATAGATCTGCAGGTTCTCAATTTGATGCGCACTTTGATAAGCTTATTGAAATGAAATCTATTCAATATTACAACAACTTAGAAAAGATGCGTAAAAGTGGAGCCAAGTTAAAGATGCAAATTTCACCTCACTTTCTTCGAATACCTGTAAAATTGATATTTGCAATAATAGGTGAAATGGTGTATAAGAACATGACAAGAGAAGAATTAATAGAATATGAGAGAAAGGCATTACCATTCTTAAGAAATGCCTGGAGTTCTATTTTTTAATATATAAGATATTTTTGGGGTAGGTAATGAATTACCAAATTGGTAAGAGGGGTCGAGTCAGTTCAAAAGGAGCTGACTCTTTTTTATTTTAAGCAAATCATAAAAATTAAATCAAGACACAAAACTCCAACTCCTTAAAATGATAGATTTATGCTTAGCATATGTATAATCATCTATAACTTAAGGCTATTAAATAAATATGTTACTATCAGTATAACTTAAATATTACACTGGAAACAGCTTCATTTTATGATATACTTAAGTTTGACTTACAATAAAAACTAGTCAAATAGAATTATTACCATAATTAAATATTATTCCACAATATCAACTTTGTAAAAGTATAATGAATTATAAAGAAACTCTTGATTATCTTTTTAGTCAATTACCAATGTACCAACGAGTGGGAAAATCTGCATATAAATCAGATTTATTCACTACTGTAGAGTTATTAAACTATCTGGGAAATCCAGAAAATGAGATAAATGGTGTGCATATCGCAGGAACTAATGGTAAAGGATCTGTAGCTCATCTCACCGCATCAATACTTCAAGAAACAGGTCTGAAAGTAGGATTATATACTTCTCCACATCTTAAGGACTTTAGAGAAAGAGTAAAGATAAACGGAGAACCTATTCCTGAGAAAGATGTTATAAAATTTGTAGGAAACAACAAAGAAGGATTTTCTTCTATTGCCCCTTCATTTTTTGAAATGACAGTTGGCTTAGCCTTTTGTTATTTCAAGCAAGAAAAAACAGATATAAATGTCATTGAAGTTGGAATGGGTGGCAGGCTTGATAGTACAAACCTCATGAATAGTCAATTGTCTGTAATCACCAACATTGGGCTTGACCACACACAGTTTTTGGGAGATACACTAGAAAAAATTGCAAAGGAAAAAGCTGGAATAATCAAAGAGAAAACACCTGCTGTTATTGGTCAGACACAAGAAGAAACTAAGGATGTATTTATATCCAATGCAAAGGATAATCATTCAGAAATAACTTTTGCAGATCAGGAACTAAAGATGGTAAATTGTAACTACACAACACTGAATAACAATCCTATAATAAAAGCTGATATTCTATATAAAGATAAAGTGTGGCTAAAAGATATAATTTCACCATTATCAGGATCATATCAGAAAAAGAATATCCTCACATGTTTGATGTCTGTCATAAAGCTCAAAGAACAAGGATTCCATATATCTGATAAGCATATAACTGATGGTATATATAATGTAATTACCAATACAGGAATCAAAGGAAGATGGCAGCAATTATCAGAGAATCCTAGAGTAATCTGTGACACAGGTCACAATTTTGATGGAGTACAAGAAATATTACATCGATTAGAATTAGAACCTTACAAAAAACTACATTTTGTGCTTGGTGTTGTAAATGATAAAGATATAGAGTCCATACTCTCCATGTTGCCAAAAAATGCTATATATTATTATTGCAAAGCAAATATTCCTCGTGGGCTTGATGCAGATACATTAAATACTAAAGCATCAATTGTTGGACTTAAAGGAAAGATTTATGATTCAGTTGAACATGCTCTAAATACAGCAAAGACAAATGCAAAGGAAGGCGATTTAGTATTCGTTGGAGGTAGTACATTTACTGTAGCTGAAGTAGTATAGAGAAGAAGCTATTATGCTTCTTCTCTATACATTGAACTCAAATTAAATTTTTCAGGATACTTTGCTGATACCCCTTTATAAGCTTCTTTAATCTTTTCAAAGTCCTTTTCATAATCTCCTGAAGGGAATAATATTTCTTTTATCCCACCTTCTTTCTTTTTATAGTCCATATAACTCAATGCAATAGGAACATTTGCAGATGTTGCAATATGATAATATCCTTTTCTCCAATTCTTCACCAAGGATCTTGTTCCTTCAGGAGTAATAATAATATGAAAAGATTCGCTTTGATCAAATTTGGTTTTGATTTGATCAATCATTCTGTTATTCTTTCTTCTATCAACAGGAATTGCACCCATCTTCTTTAAGATGAATCCTAATGGCCCTACAAAAGATTCTTTCTTTATGAGGAAACCTACATTTATTCTCATAATATAAAAGGCAATACGACCAATTATAAAATCCCAATTACTTGTATGTGGAGCTGCTACAATTACGCTTTTCTTTACATCATGAGGCATAACCCCAATAATTTTCCAACCCATTATTTTAAGCAAAAGCTTACAAAAATATTTCATCATAAATATATTGGCAATGAATTAATAATGCGATAAAACAAAAAAGAGAGCATTTCTGCTCTCTTTCTAACCTGTTTATATAGGTTTTTATTTTTCTGGATTCAATATACCTAATACATAATTTTTTGTATTGATATACTTCTTCGCCATTTTCTTTATATCCTTAGATGTTATACCATTTATAAGCTTTTCATACTCATCATAAGTAGTTAGTCCTATATCATCTGAGAATTGAGCTTGGATAGTATGTAACCAGAATCTATTATTCTTTAGATTCTTCTCACGTCCTCTTAATAAAGTCTTCTTAACTTTATTAAGATCATCATCAGTAGCACCGTCTTTCTTGATCTTATTAATTTCTTCAAAAACAGCATCTACAAGTTTTTCTACATGCTCAGGGCCAGTTCCAAAAGAAACAGTTAAATTCACTTCAGGTTTTGGGTAAGCAGAAGCAGAAGCATAAGCACCTACACCATAAACACCACCTTTGTCTTCACGAAGATTCTCACGAAGTTTGATGCTTAATACATCAGAGAACACTCTTAATGCGAATCTTTCTTTTTGATTCCACTTAAACTTACTATTCATCTTAAGCTTAACAGAACTTTTCTGCTCTTTTCCTTTATAAACTTCAACCTTAGTGACTCCTTTAGGAAACTTATCTTCTAGATCTTTGAATTCTCTCTTCTTACCTGAAGAAGGAAGACTAGCCATATACTTTTCAATAAGAGGTTTGATTTCATTCACTTTGAAGTTACCAACAATAGTAAAAGTAAATCCACTAGCATCACCTAAAGTCTCTTTATAAACTTTGAAAGCATCATCTAAATTGATCTGCTTAATAAAGTCAGGAGTAGCAATGACTGTATGTCTGATATCATTATTATATATCACTTTACTCAAAGTATCCTTAAAATAATATTGAGGATTTGCTTTAAGGTTACTAATGTAACTTGTAATGTTAGAAATGTATGTCTGATAAGCCTTCTCGTCCTTACGTGGAGCTGTAAAGTTTAGATATAAAGTTTGTAAGAAAGTTTCAAAATCCTTTGGAGATGCGGATCCTTGATAACCTTCACTAATACTACCTATATAACCAAATATAGATATATTCTTACCTGCTAATTGCTTATTAAGTTGAATTTGATCAAAGTTACCTAAACCACTTTCACCAACAATTTCTGAAGCAGATAGAGCACTTGGAAACATTTCTTTAGAATATAAAGAAGTACCTCCTTTAGCATAACCAGAAATAAGAATTTCATCATTCTTATAATCTGTAGGCTTCATAACTACTTTTACACCATTAGATAATTCAAAAGTTGTAATTCCAAACTTCTTATTCTCTTCAGTTTTTACAACCTTACCAGCTTTAACTTTAGCAACATCTAAAAGTGGTTCAGAAGATACATTATCAACATAAGCCTCTAGTTTTTCTTCTTTAGCCATTTTGATATCATTCAACACATCTGCTTCAGTAGGAACCTTTACAGATTCTGTTTCAGGAGCTGTAATTTCAACAACTACATTTTTATCTGAATCAATTGTTGAACCAACTTCATTTACATCTTTTAATGAAATAGTAGGAAGTATCTCTTTGATAATTTCAAATAAATCTTTATCACTTGGGATCATGTTATTTGAAAGATAGTTAGCTACATATTCCATAGCCAAGTTACCAGAATTTGCTTTATCATATTCTTTGGCTGCAGTTTCATAACTTACAAGAAGATCTTCTTTATATCTATCAAACTCAGTAGTAGTATATCCAAAGCGAGCAGCTCTTTCATTCTCTCTAAGTAAAGTTTGTAGAGTTTTATTAACATCATCATTCTTAGATATTGCAAAAAGAGCTATAGGATAAAGTTCTCTTAAATAATATCTTGAATAAAAAGATACCGCATAATTATATGGAGATTCAGGAGTCTGACTAATTTCTTGAAGTCTTTGACTTAACATTCCTGTATAAATCTCTTTTACTAATTTTTTTCTTAGATCACCATAAGTCTTTACAGGAGTACCTTTTTCCTTATAAATAACCTTAACGATTGCTCTTGAAGCTTCTGGATCTGTAGCTATAGCAACAATTGGTTTATCATTACCAGGTAATGTAAAAACTTTACGTTCACGCTCATTAGTAGGGTTCTTCAAACTTCCGAATGTTGATTTAATTTGCTTTTCCATTTTATCAACATCAATATTACCTACTACAACAATAGCCTGTAGGTCTGGACGATACCAGTCAGAGTAGAAAGTTCTTAGTCTTTCATAAGGAGCTTTGTCAACAACAGACATTAAGCCAATAGGAATTCTTTCTGCATAAAGAGATCCAGCAAAAACTTTAGGAAAATTCTTCTTTTGCATACGATCATTAGCACCAAGACCTAATCTCCACTCTTCATGGATAACACCTCTCTCTTTGTCAATTTCTTCACCTTCCATATCAAGAGCTGAAGCCCAATCTTTCAATATTAAAAAGGCAGTATCTACTAAACCTTGTTGATCTGTTGGTACAGATAACATATAAACAGTTTCATCAAAAGAAGTATATGCGTTTAGTTCAGCACCGAATTTAACACCCATTCTTTCAAGAACATTTACTAACTCATTCTTCTTGAAGTGCTCAGAACCATTAAATGCCATATGCTCTACAAAGTGAGCTAATCCTCTTTGGCTTTCGTCTTCAAGAACAGAACCTGCATTAACTGCTAAACGAAATTCAGCACGATTCTCAGGTTTCGCATTCTTTCTAATATAATACTTTAGTCCGTTTTTCAAAGTTCCAATCTTCACATCTGGATCAACTGGAATATCTTTACTCAAATCTACATTTTGAGCATTTAATACAACGCTCAAAAAAAGAAAAAAAATAATTGTAATATTTCTCATAAATAATTAATTAATTAAAGCAGAATAAAGCCCACTTGACTGTGGGCTTTATTTGTGATATTGTGTTATTAATAATTACCAAATTTTAGCTCTATCTTCCTCTGGAATAAATAGAGGTGCACCAGCCTTTATATTAGGGAATGCACTATAGAATTCAGGTAAGTTGAATAGTGTTTGATTTACACGAGCCTCTCCCGGAGAGTGTGGATCATTCTTTATTCTATCCATTAAAGCTTCGTCACGAATGCTTTGTCTCCAAACCTGAGCATAACCCATAAAGAATCTTTGTTCTGGAGTGAATCCATCAATAGTCTTCATTTCTTTCTTAGCTTTTGCCTTTTGCAATGCATAATAAGAAAGATTTAAACCTCCAAGGTCAGCAATATTCTCACCTAAAGTCAATTTACCATCTACATGTATTGAATCTAATACAATATAGTTATTAAATTGATTCACCAATACCTGAGCTCTTTTCTCAAACTTCTGAGCATCCTCATCAGTCCACCATACAGAAAGATTACCTTTCGCATCAAATAGACGACCTTTGTCATCAAAACCATGTGTCATCTCATGACCAATAACAACACCAATAGCACCATAGTTTACAGGATCATCGGCATTGATATTAAAGAATGGAGGTTGAAGAATACCCGCAGGGAAAACAACTTCATTCATTAGAGGATGATAATATGCATTAACTTCTTGAGGATACATTCCCCATTTACTTCTGTCAACAGGCTTTTTAAGATCCTCTAAATTATCTTTATATTCAAATATACCACTTACAACATTATTAGTATAATAGCTATCAGGAACTACATCTAAACCCGAATAATCTTTCCATTTATCAGGATATCCAACCTTTACAACAATGCTGTTCAACTTTTCGTGTGCTTTTTCTTTAGTAGCATCACTCATCCACTCAAGTTGATCAATTCTATCAGAGAAAGAAAGTTTCAAATTCTCAACTAATTCAAGCATTCTTTCTTTTGCTTCAGGAGGGAAGTGTCTCTGAACATAAAGCTGTCCTATAGCTTCACCTAGAACACTATTTGTAGCACCTAAAATACGTTTCCACCTTGGAGATCTTTCAGGAGTACCTGATAAGAACTTTCCGTAGAAATCAAAGTTCGCTTGACCAAACTCATCACTCAAAGAACCTGCTGCTCCATCAAGAAGATGCCATTTTAGGTAAGTTTTCCAATCTTCAACAGGAATATCTACAATAAAGTCATTTATTAATGACAAGAATTTAGGGTTAGAAATAATAACCTGATCAGTTTCTATACCTAAGTTTGAGAAATAAGTATCCCAATCAAAGTTAGGGAAGTCTTTCTTTAGATCCTCATAAGAATATTTGTTATATCTTAAGTTTGGATCACGTCTTTCAAGACTACTATATTCTTTATCGGCCATTTTAGTTTCTATACCGATAATTGTCTCTGTATTCTTTTTTGCAGTAGTTTCATCTTGACCAACAAGCTTATGCATAGCGGTCATATATTCACGAAGCTTCTCACGAATCTCTTCAGATCTGCTATCATCATTCAAATAATAATCTTTATTTGATAATGTAAGACCTGCACTATAGATATGTAGTCTATTAACATCACTAGCTTTTGCATCTTGACCAACCCATAAGTAGAAACTAGGAGAGTTTCCTCTAAGTTGTATCTTAGCCATTACATCTAGTAATGAAGGAACATCTTTTATGCCATCGATTTCTGCAAAATAAGGCTTCAGTGGTTCGTAACCTAAAGCATTAATACTTGCTGAATCCATACCACTATTATAGAAATCTCTTATTTTCTGATTAATAGTACCTTTGGTAGCATTTTCATCATTAGAAACTTCTTCGATAAGTGCTTTTAGATTCTTCTTGTTACTTTCAGAAATAACAGTAAAAGCTCCAAAAACGGATTTATCATCAGGAAGAGGATTGTTTTTTATCCAATTTCCACTTACATATCTATAAAAATCTTTACCTGGATCTACATTGTTATCCATGTTTGCAAGATTGATAGCAGGTACAACTTTTCCTACTACTTGCTTGTCTTCTTGAACATCTCCTTTTTTTGCCATACAACCGCTTAATAAGAATGCAGCTACTCCAAATATAGCAACTTTACCTCTCAGATTCATTATCTTGTAAATTAATAAAAACTACTTTTATAGTTCACCAAAAATTATACAATCAATCGTATTCTTTTTCCTTTCAATGGATTATAGTGTAAATCACCAATAGAATATTTTTTTGATTGATCATTACTGTACGATATTGTTCATTCACGGACACTAGGATTCGATATCTAAATCCAATTGCTTCTTTAATATTCTCACAACAGGATACTTTTCAATGATTCTTTCCAACTTCTCTCCATCTGTATAATATCGCTTTCTATCTTTTATATTAGCTGTTACCGACTTTAAAGTAATTAGATCATTCTCCAATTTGTCTTTCAAATAAGCTAGCAAATTAGAAGTATTATTCAAATCTTTTGATATCAAGGTATTTTGAACCTCATACGCAATTTCATAATTATCCATAACCTTGGGATTACTTATAGCAATTGCATTAGCAAAGATTTTATGAGTACCTTTTATCATACTTATATATTGCTCCCAAGCAATGTTTAAATCATTTTGTAAAAAGGGCTTTGTTCTTTTAGGACCATAAGTTAACTCCTCTTCATTCGTAACCCCTTTATTGCGCTGAAAGTTCTTTATTGATAATGTGCCAATCCTTCTATTGCCATTAGAGGGAACACTTTTTCGTTCAACAACCTTATCAACTTTTGCTTCTTCAACTTTAGCGTCAGCTATATGTTTCTTTATATTTTTTATCTGAGTTTCCTTCGATTCAACTTTGTGTACAAAGTTAGTTGGAGGAAGTCTTAATTTTTTTTTTTGACCGCTTTCTTCATCAAAATGGAGAGCGGCAATCTGAAGTAGACTCATCTCAACAAAGAGCCTCTTGTTCTGACTCGATCGATAATTTATGTCAGACTTACCTATTAAATCAAGACTTTGAACTAACTTGACTGTATCAAATATCTTTGCCTGATCTTGATATTTCTTCAAAGTTTCTTCTTCAGCATTAAGCAAGTTCAATGTGGAACTATCTTTACTAACTAACAAATTCCTAAAATGCTCACCTAATCCAATTAATAAGTGATGCCCGTCAAAACCTTGTGATAAAACCAGATTGATTTCCTGTAGAATACTGCTTATATCCTTTTTTATAATTGAATTAGTAATCTTAAAAAACTGATCATAATCCAACACATTAAGGTTTTTAGAGACTTCCTTATATGTCAGATTCTTGTCAGTAGCATTAACAATTTGATCAAATATAGACAATGCATCTCTAAGTCCTCCATCAGCTTTTTGAGCAATTAAAGACAAAGCATATTTCTCATATTTGATATCCTCTTTCTTTGCCACAAACTCCAAATGATTTGCAATATCAGGAATACCTATTCTTCTGAAATCAAATATCTGACATCTGGAAATGATTGTTGGAAGAATTTTATGCTTCTCTGTTGTTGCCAAAATAAACTTAGCATAAGCAGGTGGCTCTTCAAGTGTCTTCAAGAAAGCATTGAAAGCAGCTGTCGACAACATATGAACCTCATCTATAATATAAACTTTATACTGTCCTGATTGGGGAGGAATACGAACTTGTTCAACAAGTTGCCTGATATCATCAACAGAGTTATTTGAAGCTGCATCTAGTTCATAGATATTCATAGATGTGTTAGAAGAAAAACTTTTACATGATTCGCATTCATCACAAGCTTCAACATTATCTGAAACATTTGTACAGTTTATTGTCTTTGCCAATATACGTGCACATGTGGTTTTCCCAACTCCTCGAGGACCACAAAACAAGAATGCCTGAGCTAACTGATTCCCTTTTATAGCATTCCTCAATGTCGTTGTTATTGATTCTTGTCCAACAACAGTGTCAAATGTTATTGGTCTATATTTTCTAGCTGAAACTATAAAGTTTTCCATCTATTTTTATATCTAGTTTTGATTGCTCAAAAGTAGAAAACTTTAAAGACTAATAAAAATGAGTTGTATATTTTTTTGCATCAATCTCTTTAAACATTAACAAGTTATAAATTAACACAATCTTGATAGACACTAAACTGATTAGTTTCAGACTAATTGATATGTATCATTTCATTAAATTTTACCTGCTCTTAGCATATTATATTAGCACACATCAATACAATTCCTTTACCTTTCCCATCTAATATATAGATATATAAATAGCTCTACTCCGACAATTCATACTGCGTACTTCATTAAGGTATACTTTGTAGATTATTGGGGGCATAAGTCGATAATACCCCTTAATAAGTCTTTTAAAGACCTGCCTATAATCAAAATATAAAATCATACTTCACCTTTTCATATCAAACTACTTTAAAATAAAAACACTCTTTTTTTCTTCATTTCATGCAATCATTAACTTAAAGATCAAAAGCCCAAAATCTACTTTCCCTTGTATTTTTGTACATCTTCACCAATCTACATAAACACCTTATAATCAATACTTTTTAAGTATAACACGACAATACATGTCTTGTCTTTATGCCATGTTTTGTTAATAATCAAGATCGAAAGTTAAGCGAATAAATTTCGTAGGTCTACTGATTAAAGGTAAAAGTCTAGGAGTTTTGTTTTAAAGTCTAGGAGTTTTATTTCAAAAACTAGGAGTTTTGTTTTAAAGTCTAGGAGTTCTATTTCAAAAACTAGGAGTTTTGTTTTAAAGTCTAGG